>JAFMHN010000033.1 GCA_017854485.1 Aquiluna sp.
CAATTGCCAGAGATGGCGTTGGCATCGAACTGAACTCCGAACTACACGCCTAACCGGTTACTGAATCCCAGCCGGCCGCGGCTAGCGGTTGATCATCTAGATAAACACCGTTTTCAGTCCTGTGGTCAACTCGGCCAATCACCTTCGCTCCCCTTGGCAGTTTGGCGTCTTGTGGCACCGTAGCCAGGAATGAGTGGTCTTCACCACCGTGCAGCACCCAATCCCACTGATTGGCAGAGCCCTCGACCCGCGAATTGATCGACTGGGCAGCCTGCTCTAACACCGCTGCATAACCCTCCAGCAGTCTGCGCTCGAGCCTCAGAGTCACATTGGATTTTCTAGCGAGCCTGGCCGAATCAAGTGACAATCCATCGGAGATATCCATCATCGAAGTTGCAATTGTCGCCAACTCCAGCCCCAGAGCTAAATCTGGAACTGGCCGCTTTTGAATCCCGACATATTCTGGGTAGCTGTCGGCAAGTGTTTTGTCTTCAGACCTAAGTAGGTCTAGTCCGCAGGCTGCCTTGCCCAGGGTGCCGGCAACCACCACCAAATCTCCAACCTTGGCAGTTGAGCGAAGCACTGGATTTGGCCGATCTAGATCACCAATAGCGGTTACTGCAATAACCAACTGGTCTCCTGAGGCAAGGTCACCACCAACAATTTCACACTGGCTGGCGTGGTTATCACAGCCTGCCTGCAGTCCTGTTGCAAACTCTTCCAACCAGGATTGGCGGGTGTCCCTGGTGACCACCAATGCCACGGTCAGCCCCCTGGGCGTCGCGCCCATTGCAACTAAATCCGCCAGGTTCGTGGTAACCGCCTTGTAGCCAAGATCAAATGCCGACGACCAACCAAGATCAAAGTCATGGTTTTGAACCATGGTGTCGGTAGTGATGACCACCCTCGGGTCTAGCAGCCCCACCACGGCGGCGTCGTCACCGGAGGGCACCAGAGTGCTCTTGACCGACTTAAACACGCCTAAAGCGCGCGCTAGAGCTTCGCTCTCACCTAATTCAATAATCTTGGGGCCTTCATAAATCACAAACCAACGCTAGCCTTATTTCAATGCGATTTATCTCTATCTTTCTTATTTCTCTGGTCCTGCTATCTGGTTGCGCCAGAACCGTGAACCTCGACGCTGCCGAATTTTCAAATGACCCCGGCTGCGCAGAGGTTTTGGTGAGGTTGCCACAGGCTCTTGGTGACCAGGAAATTCGCTACACAAATTCCCAGGCAACCGCTGCCTGGGGTGATCCAGCAGCAGTGCTGTTCCGCTGTGGACTGGAGCCAGTTGAGCTGTCAGCGCTTCCCTGCGTCAGTGCCGGTGCCAATGACTGGTTGGTGGATGAAACTGATGCTCCGAACTACCGCTTCATTTCCTACGCAACCACTCCAGCGGTTGAGGTGATTGTAAATTCTGAAGCCGCTAGCGGCATCACCGTTTTGGAAGGCCTGTCTCAGGCCGTCGCGGTGTTGCCAAGAAACAAGGTTTGCACAACTCTCAGTAACTAAGACTGCCTTCTGCCGACTGCTATTCCATTCTGAATCAGCTCTTCGATAAGTTCGTTATAAGGGATGCCGCTTGCCTCAAACAGCGCCGGATACATCGAAATTGGGGTGAAGCCCGGCATCGTGTTCACTTCAGTTATCACCACGCCTTTGGCAGTGATGAAGAAGTCGGTTCTGGCAAGGCCGCGACAATTCAGTGCCCCAAAGGCAACCTCGGCGGCCTGCTGAAGCTGCTTGGATTCTTTGTCGGTAAGCGGCGCGGGGATGACTAGATCAGCACCAGCACCCAGGTATTTGGCCTCGTAATCGTAAAAAGGCCGGCCGGTAACAACAATTTCACCTGCCACCGAAACCTTGAGCTGGCCGGATGCGGTCTCAAGTACCGAGCACTCCACCTCTCTGCCCACCACCCTTTTTTCAACCATTGCGATGTCGTCGTGGGTTAGCGCAAGCTCAATTGCCTCGGCTAGCGCATCCGGGCTGGAAACTAGGCTCACTCCCACCGATGAGCCGGACCGGGCCGGCTTCACAAAGACCTCTGGCTTCATAAGCTTTGCTGCACGCTCGAGGCAGCTAGCCCTGGAATCGCGCCACTGGCTAGAGCTGATGACCTCATCCTGGGAAACCGCAAGGCCAGCATCTCGGAAAATAGCCTTGGCGCTGACTTTGTCCATCGCAATAGCCGAGGCCATTACTCCGTTTCCAACATACGGAATCTTGCACAGCTGCAATAGACCTTGAATCGATCCGTCTTCACCATTTGGGCCGTGCAGGACCGGGAAGGCGATGTCGATCTTTCCAAGCGAAATTCCTGAGGCCATTCGCAGTTCCCCGCCACCCACTGGCATTAGCAACTCTGGGGCTTCCTCCGACACCTCCGGAAAATTTTCCAATTTCCATTCTGGGTCTGTCGGCTCCAGCACAAACTTGCCGGTTTTTGTTATGCCAACCGGAATCACTTCATATTTCGAGGTGTCAATCGCGCCGATCACCCCCACCGCGGTCACGCATGACACCGAGTGTTCGCTGGATTCACCACCGTAAATCAGAGCGAGCCGTTGCATTAGAACTCCATCTCGATTGCATCCTGCAGGTTGAGCTGCTTGCCAAACTCAGTTGGTTTCATTTTGCCGTTCAGGACATCGCTTACCTGACGAACGATTGGCATTTCGATTCCCAATCGGTCCGCGATTTCTAGGACTGGTTCCACCGAACTAAGCCCCTCAGCGGTCTGTTGCATCCTTCGCAAAACCT
Organism: Aquiluna sp.; assembly: GCA_017854485.1. Classification (GTDB taxonomy): domain Bacteria; phylum Actinomycetota; class Actinomycetes; order Actinomycetales; family Microbacteriaceae; genus Aquiluna. The sequence goes on from JAFMHN010000033.1 coordinate 2,767, forward strand.
CTGCTTTGCTGTATCCCTTGCCAAGCATTTCACCGGCACTAAAGTTTCTGGACAGACTCGACTCGCTGGTTGCAATTAGGTCCCCGAGTCCGGCTAGCCCAAACATGGTTCTTCTGCGAGCGCCGTGCTCGATGGCAAAGTTGGTGATCTCGGTCAGGCCACGCGTCATGATCGAAGCCTTGGTGTTTTGCCCATATCCCAGCCCGTTCACAATGCCGACGGCAACTGCAATTAGGTTCTTGAGCACTCCCCCGAGTTCGGTACCAACCAAATCCTGGTTGGTAAAGACCGTGAAGTAATCATTCGAACAAACTTCGGCAACTTCCGTTGCACGCGCCTGATCCTCACATGCACAAACCGCCGCAGCCGGATCGCGTCTAGCAATCTCAAGGGCCAGGTTTGGCCCGGAAACAACTGCTACCTGGTCGGAAGGGCAACCAAGCACCTCGACGATGACCTCACTCATGCGCTTTCCCGAAGACTGCTCAAGACCTTTCATCAGGCTCACCAGCGTCGCACCGACTGGGATTAGCTCTTTCCAGCTGGAAAGGCTTTCCCGAAGGGACTGAGAAGGGATAGCGATGTAAATCTGGTCTGCGTCTTGAAGTGCGGCCTTCGCATCGGCGGTAGCCAAAAGGTTCTTAGAAAGATCAATGCCAGGCAGATAGTCCCCGTTGCGCCCGGTGCTGTTTATTTCAGCAGCAAGGTCTTGGCGTCTTGCCCACAGCAGGACTTCGTGTCCACCATCTGCAATCACTTTGGCAACCGTTGTTCCCCAGCTGCCAGCTCCCATCACCGCAATCTTGGTCATTTGTCTTTCCTGAAGTTTCCAGTTTC
>JAFMHN010000034.1 GCA_017854485.1 Aquiluna sp.
GAGCTGGCCTCAAACGGTGGCAAGGGCATGAAAGTGCAGCTCCAGAATGTTTTGCTTCGTGATCAGTCGCTGACACCAGAAGAGATCCTGATGTCAGAGTCGCAGGAGCGGATGTGTGCGGTTGTTCCAAAGAAGCAACTCAAGGCCTTCGAGAAGATTGTTGAAAAGTGGGAAGTCGAGTACTCAGTACTTGGCGAGGTAATCGACGAGGACCGCCTCTACATCAACTGGGGCCACGAGGAAATCGTGAACGTTCCACCTCGAACCGTTGCCCATGATGGCCCGGTTTACGACCGTCCGGTTGCACTTCCTCAATACCAAAAGGCTCTCAACGATGACTCCAGCAGCTCTCTAAAAAGAGCAGAGAACGCCACCGAGCTGGCAGCTCAATTGATGCAGTTGATTGCAACCCCAAACCAGGCCGACAAGAGCTGGATCACCGCACAGTATGACAAGTACGTGATGGGAAACACCGCACTTTCAATGCCGGATGACTCCGGCATGGTCAGAATTTCTGAGGAAACCGGCCTGGGTGTTGCATTGGCAACCGACGCTAACGGCAAATACGCCTACCTAAACCCCTACGAGGGAGCAAGGCTAGCCCTTGCAGAGGCCTATCGAAACGTGGCAGTAACTGGGGCAGTTCCACGGGCTGTCACCAACTGTCTAAACTTCGGTTCTCCTGAAAACCCAGAGGTGATGTGGCAATTCAAGGAAGCAACCGCGGGACTAGCCGACGCCTGTCTGGAACTGGGCATTCCAGTAACCGGCGGAAACGTTAGCTTCTACAACCAGTCAGGCGACATTGCCATCTACCCAACCCCGGTTGTTGGCGTGCTGGGTGTGATTGATGATGTTGCCAGAAGGATTCCATCCGGTTGGCAAGATGATGGCAACAACATCTACCTACTAGGCAATACCTTCGACGAGCTCGATGGCTCTGCTTGGGCCAAGGACCTCCACGATCACCTGGGTGGCCAGCCTCCAAAGGTTGACCTCGCCAAGGAGATCGAGCTCGCGGAGCTACTTCACGGAGCAAGCATTCAAGGCCTGATCGAGTCAGCTCATGACATCTCTGAGGGCGGCCTGGGAATTGCGGTGCTGGAGGCAGCACTTCGCTTCAATGTCGGAGCAAGAATCTGGCTTGGCGAAATGCTGGAGCGCGATGCAATCGACATGACAGCGGCGCTTTTCTCTGAATCTCAGTCACGGGTGATCGTTACCGTTGGCCGCGAAGACGATGTGAAATTCCAGGCGCTGTGTGAGGCTCGCGGGGTTCCCTGTTTGCGAATCGGTGTTACCGATGCCACCTCAAGCATGGTTGAGATCAAGGACGTTGCAGACCTGAAGCTGGATGACATTAGATCAGGTTGGGTCAACACTCTGCCGGAGTTGTTCGGTTAATCCAAGCCAGTTGCTGCCGCTATTTGGACCCTAGTCCTCTGGTAGCAGCTCGAACAGGTCCATCTTGGCCTGCAGCCATGATTCAACTTCTCCGGCTTCCAAGATTCTGGTCATTTCGGCAATCGCATCTAGGTGTGGTCCGTCGGCGATGGCTATCATTTCCTGGCCGTGGACCTGGCTTAGTTGCGCAACCTCTTCGAAGCTCTGGCCCCTGAACACCATGTCGCAGGCTCCACCAAGTTCACGGCAGCTGATTGATTTCATGCACAGCAGTTTAGGTTCTCAACCACCTAATCAGCTGGATGTATACAATTCAATCTCATTGGAAAAGCGTAATAGCAAGAGAAAGTTCAACCAACCAGCATCGTGCTGAGAACGAGGCCCTAAATGGCAATGGCAACAATTAACCCAGCTACCGGCGAAACAGAGTTTGAAGCTGAGCTTCACACCCCTGCAGAAGTTGAGGCAAGACTTGCGAAGGCGCAGGAAGCACACGAAAAGCTTCGCACCATGACCTACGCCGAGCGCGCCAAGCTAATGCTGGTTGCCGCAGACCTAATTGAGTCAGAGGTTGAAAAGACCGCGGTCATGCTGACCAAAGAGATGGGTAAGCCAATCGCCCAGTCTCGCGGTGAGGTTTTGAAGTGCGCAAAGAACATGCGTTTCTACGCAGAAAAGTCAGAAGAATTCCTAGCCCCACAGGTGCTAGCAGATCCTTCCTTGGTTGGCGCCAGCCAGGCAATGGCAATCTGGCAGCCACTTGGTGTGGTGCTAGCGGTCATGCCCTGGAACTACCCGCTGTGGCAGGTAATCAGGTTTGCCGCGCCTGCGCTGATGGCTGGAAACTCAGGCGTGCTGAAGCACGCTTCAAATGTTCCGCAGTCAGCTCTTTACCTGGATGACCTTTTCACTAGGGCTGGCTTCCCAGAGGGTTCGTTCTCGACTTTGATGATCTCTGCTTCACAGGTTGCGCCGGTTATTGATGACTGGCGCGTTAGGGCTGTGACCCTGACCGGCTCCGAGCCAGCAGGACGAGCCGTTGCAGCTCAGGCCGGCAGTCAGATCAAGCCTTCGGTTATGGAGCTTGGTGGATCAGACGCTTTCGTTGTCACACCAAACGCAGACATTGAGCAGGCGGCAACGGTTGCGGTAACAGCAAGAATCAACAACAACGGCCAGTCCTGCATCGCGGGCAAGCGCTTCTTGGTGTTCGATGAGGTTTACGACCAGTTCGTTGAAAGCTTTGTATCGAAGATGGCCGCCCTGAAGATGGGTGACCCAATGGACGAGAGCGTCCAGGTTGGACCACTGGCCACTGCCGGCGGCAAGCGCGACATCGTTGAATTGGTTGAGGATGCCAAGGCCAAGGGTGCCCGTGTTCTCTGCGGTGGTGAAACACCTGAGGGACCTGGCTACTACTACCCAGCAACAGTGATTGACCAGCTAACCGACGACATGCGACTGGTGATGGAGGAGGCCTTCGGCCCAGTTGCCACCATCTACCGCGTGAAGGACCGCGAAGAGGCAATCAAGGTTGCCAACCAGACCACCTTTGGCCTGAGCTCTGCAATTTGGAGCGAGGACAAGGCTGAGCAGGACTACTTCATTGAGCACCTGCAGGCAGGTGCTGTCTTCGTCAACGGCATGACCATTTCATACCCTGAGCTAGCTTTTGGTGGCATCAAGGATTCTGGTTTCGGGCGTGAGCTATCAGACGCCGGCATCAAGGAGTTCTGCAACCTAAAGACTGTTTGGAAGGCATAGGTTCAAGATATCTAAAACAGGGCCCCGAGATCACTCGGGGCCCTGTTTTAGTTTCTAGGTCTTAGTAGGGGTTCGCGACAAACAGCTCTTGAGCTGGGAACTTAGTTAGAACCTGCGCACCGTTGTTGGTGATCACAACCTCTTCTTCAATTCTGGCTGCTGAGATTCCGTCTGATGCTGGGCAGTAGGTTTCAAGTGCGAAAACCATGCCAGCCTTGATTTCAACCGGATTAGTCAAGCTGTTTAGTCTCGAGATGATCGGACGCTCGTGAAGCCCTAGACCTAGACCGTGACCAAACTGCAGACCGAAGGCA
>JAFMHN010000021.1 GCA_017854485.1 Aquiluna sp.
CTTCCAAAAGAGTGCATTTTCCTCTTTGGACAAGAGGGTCCAGGGCTTAGCCAGGCAGCCCTAGATGCCGCCGATATGGTTTTGGAAATTACCCAGTTTGGATCAACCAGATCAATCAATGCCTCCGCTGCAGCTGCAATAACAATGCACACCTGGGTGATGCAGCACGTTTTTGGGTAGACTGGGGTAAGTTCCCAAGAAATCCCTTAGCTTTTTAGAAAGGGGCTTGTCATGCCCGCAGTTGTCCTCGTCGGAGCCCAGTGGGGCGACGAAGGAAAAGGCAAAGCCACCGACCTGCTCGGAGACCGCGTTGATTATGTGGTTCGCTACCAGGGCGGAAACAATGCCGGCCACACAGTGGTCATCGGCGACAAGAAGTTCGCACTGCACCTGCTTCCCTCAGGAATCCTGACCCCCGAGTGCACGCCGGTAATTGGCAACGGTGTTGTGGTTGACCTCGAGGTGCTCTTCAAGGAAATCGATGGCCTAAACGAAAAGGGCGTCGACACCTCAAAACTTTTGATTTCAGCAAACGCTCACATCATCACCCCCTACCACGTGACCGTGGACAAGGTTTCGGAGCGCTTTCTAGGAAAGCGCGCCATCGGCACCACCGGTCGCGGCATTGGCCCGACCTACGGTGACAAGATGGGTCGCCTCGGCATCAGAATTCAAGACTTGTTTGACCCAAGCATCCTGCTACAAAAGGTTGAAGCGGCACTAAACCAGAAGAACGAACTATTGGTGAAAGTCTTTAACCGCGCAGCAGTGAACGCAGAGGAAGTTGTTGAGCACCTTCTGTCATTTGCAGAGCGAGTTCGACCAATGGTTGCCGACACCTCACTGATCTTGAACCAGGCAATTGACCAGGGGAAGACCGTGCTGCTTGAGGGCGGCCAGGGAACCCTGCTTGATGTTGACCACGGAACCTACCCGTTTGTTACCTCTTCAAACCCAACAGCCGGAGGGGCCACCACCGGTAGCGGAATTGGCCCAACCAAGATCTCAGGCGTGATTGGCATCTTGAAGGCCTACACAACCCGGGTTGGTGCTGGACCATTCCCAACTGAGCTGTTTGACGACATGGGCGAATACCTTCGAACTCAAGGTGGTGAGGTCGGTGTCACAACCGGTCGCGATCGCCGCTGTGGTTGGTTTGACGCTCCTATTGCTCGCTACGCCACCAGGGTCAACGGTTTGACCGACATTTTCCTTACCAAGCTTGATGTCCTGACCGGTATCAAGGAAATCCCGGTGTGTGTTGCCTACGATGTTGACGGCCAACGAGTCGAAGAAGTGCCTGTTTCACAGACTGACTTTCACCACGCAAAGCCAATTTACGAAATGTTCCCGGGCTGGGAAGAGGATATTTCAAAGGTCACCAGCTTCGAAGACCTTCCGAAAAATGCCAAGGACTACGTCTTGGCACTTGAGAAGATGAGCGGCACCAGAATCAGCGCCATCGGTGTTGGGCCAGATCGCAACGCGACTCTGGTTCGCCACGACATGCTTGGCTAGTACCCGCTAAGACTCGGAAATTAGCCGAATAAGCTTCTGCCGATGAATCGCCTGTTTCTGGGGGTCCGGAATTGGGTGAGAAGCGAGCAACCGCTGAGTGTAAGGGTGCTGCGGATTACTCAGAACAGTCTTGGTTTTCCCCTCTTCGACTAGCTGACCCTTGTATAGAACCAGCAGCCGGTCTGCCACTTGATCGACGACAGCCAGGTCGTGCGTGATAAACAGGGAAGCGAAGTTGAACTCTTTTTGAATCTCGGCAAACAAATCCAAAACTTTGGCTTGCACGGACACATCCAGCGCTGATGTTGGCTCGTCCGCGATTACCAGGGACGGCTTTAGTGCCAGCGCTCTTGCCAATGAAGCTCGCTGTCGTTGGCCACCTGATAGTTCATGCGGGAACCTCTCGGCCGCGGCATTAGGCAATTGAACAGCGTCAAGAAGGAAGGCCACTCTTTCTTTAATCTTGGCCTCCCCCAGCTCGCGGGAGTGGATCAGCAGTGGTTCGGCAATGCACTGCTCAATTGTGAGAAGAGGGTTGAAACTAGAGGCCGGGTCTTGAAAGACAAACCCAATCTCCTTGCGGTATTTCTTGAATTTACGCTCTCGGAATCCGACCATTTCTTGACCCACAACCCTGAGCGAACCGCCAGTGGAACGGGTCAGACCGGCAATTGCTCGACCAATGGTGGTTTTACCTGAGCCAGACTCCCCAACAAGCCCTAGAACCTCGCCGGCTTGTATCTCAAAACTAACGTCGTTCACGGCCTTGAAAGCCGGGGTGTTGAGCCTGCCCGGGTATTCGATTACCAGGTTCTGGGCCACCACCAAAGGCGAACTCGCTTGCGGCTTATAGTCAAGTCGTCTCGTCCCACCTATTTTGGGAACAGCGTTCAAAAGCTTCTTGGTGTACTCGTGTTGGGGGTTAGCGAAGATCTGGTTGACGTCGCCGACCTCTACAAGCTTGCCGTTTAGCATTACGGCGACTTTGTCCGCCAAATCTGCCACAACCCCCATATTGTGAGTGATCAGCAGGATTGAAGCACCAAGGTTATCCCGACAGTCCCGCAATAACTGCAGAATCTCAGCCTGAACAGTGACGTCCAAGGCGGTAGTCGGCTCATCGGCGATTATTAGCTTTGGGGCCAGCGCCAGCGCCGCAGCAATAACAATTCGCTGCTTTTGACCTCCAGAGAATTGATGAGGGAAATAGTCGATCCGCTGCGAGGCATCGGGAATTCCAACGTTTTCCAGCATGGCAATCGCCTTTTGGCGGGCGGCCTTTTTCGAAATCCTTTTCCCGTCAACCTTGTGGGCTCTTAGCCCTTCGGAGATCTGCCAGCCAATTGGGAAGACCGGGTTTAGCGCTGTCGAAGGCTCCTGGAAAACCATAGCGGCGTCGCTGCCTCGAACCTGGCGTAGCTGCTCCCTAGTTAGGTCGACCACATTCTGGCCATTGAGCATCACAGTCCCGGTAACCGTAGAGGTCTCAGGCAGCATCCGAAGGACTGACTTTGAGGTCACAGACTTTCCGGAACCGGACTCACCGACGATTGCCAGAATCTCACCCTTTTTCAATCCGAGTGAAACACCAGAAACTGCATCGACTGGCCCGGAGTCAGTTGCAAAGGTAACCCTAAGGTCCGTTATTGAAAGTAGGTCACTCATCCCCAGCGACCTCCACAGACTGTCTTGCTCTAAGCCTAGGGTCGGCTAGATCATTAAGGCTCTCGCCCACGAGCGTATTTCCGAGAACCACCAACACAATGGCCAGTCCTGGGAAAATTGATGTCCACCAGATGCCGGCCGACACATCACTGACCGAGCGATTGAGATCGTAGCCCCACTCAGCGCCCATCGTTGGGTCGATTCCAAAACCCAAGAAGCCAAGGCCGGCCAGGGTCAAGATGGCCTCAGAAGCATTCAGGGTGAAGATCAGGGGTAGCGTTCGGGTCGCGTTTCGGAAGATGTGTCGGAACATAATCCGGAGATTTCCAGCGCCGAGCACACGGGCCGATTCAACATAGGCCTCCTGCTTGATTCTGAGGGTTTCAGCTCTGACTGCGCGAAAGTATTGAGGTATGAAAATGACAGTTATGGAGAGCGCAGCCGCCAAAATTCCAGTGAACAGCCCGCTCCTTCCCCCGGAGATGACTATCGACAGCGCGATGGCCAAAAGTAGCGAGGGGAAGGCATAGACAGCATCAGCAACCAGCACCAGAACTCTGTCGACCCAGCCACCCAGGTAACCGGAAATCAGACCGAGAATCACGCCAATAAAAATCGACATAATCACCGCAACAATGATCACCATCAGCGCAGTTTGGGTTCCCCAGATCACTCGAGAGAGCACATCGAAACCACCAACCGTTGTTCCTAGCAGGTGGTTTGGATTAGGAGGCTCCTGGGCCCCAAAGTACTCACCGTTTTCGTACTGGAGCTGAGCAAAACCGTAGGGGGCGATAAGCGGAGCTAGAGCTGCCATAAGTACAAAGATGCTCACAATCACCAGTCCGACAGCCAGCATCAGCCGCTGAACGCCAAAGCTCATCTTGAGCTGTTTGAAGGGCGGGATGCGCCAAAGGAAGTTTCTCATCAGAATTTCACCCTTGGATCCACCAGAGCTACCAGTACATCAACCAGGAAGTTGGTGAGCGCAACAATGACTGCGAGCAAAGCAACGATTCCCTGCACCGCAACGTAGTCCCTTGCATTCAGGTATTGAGCCAGCTGGAAACCAAGCCCCTTCCACTCAAAGGTGGTTTCGGTCAACACCGCCCCCGAGAGCAGAACTGCAATCTGCATACCAATCACGGTGATGATCGGTATCAAGGCGGGCCGAAAGGCATGCGATGTTACAAGTCTTGACTCTCTGACACCGCGTGAGCGACCGGCTTCAATAAATTCGGTGTTTAAGGTGCCGATCATGTTTGTACGAACCAGTCGCAAGAAAATACCGGCTGTCAATAGTCCAAGTGCCAGCCCCGGAAGAATGGCGTGGGAGATGACATCAAATATAAATTCCGCCTCTCCGAGCCTGATTGCATCAATCAGGTAGATGCCCGTCGGATTATCCATCAGAGTTATCGCTAGCTCAGTATTGACTGAAGCCCGACCGTTCACGGGCAAGATGGGGAAGGTCACGGCGAAAATTAGCTTCAGAAGCAATCCGACAAAAAACACTGGAGTCGCGTAGGCCAAAATCGCAAACAGTCGCAGCCCCGCATCGGTTGCAGTGTCGCGCCTTTTCGCAGCGAGCATGCCAAGTGGGATTCCGACAACTAGAGCCACCAAAATTGCATAAACAGCCAGCTCTAGGGTCGCCATTCCATAGGTCCCCAGCAGGTCCGTAATGGGCTTATTCGTCGTCAAAGTCGAGCCGAAGTCACCCCGAAATATCTGGCCCAAATATTCAAAATATTGAACAAGGATCGGTCGGTTATAGCCGGCCGCCTCAATTCGTATCTCCAGCTCCTCGTTGGAGAGTTTTCCGCCCAGTGCGGCAGTGATAGGGTCCCCGATGCTCCGCATGACGATGAACACCATTGTGATAAGGATCAGGACTGTTGGAAAAATCAGCGTGAATCGGACTGCAAGATACTTCAGCAGGCTATTACCCGCGCCTGGCTGCTTTGCCATCTTGCTCCTTTGTTGCGATGCTAAACCTGAGTCTAGTAATTCGGGCTGGCCACGTAGGTGACCAGCCCGAATTTATCTAGCTAGCTCTACTTGGTGATTGTTCCGTAGCGAAGCTTGAATGACGCATCAAGGGTTACACCCTCTACGCTCGCCTCAGCTACGGCAACCTGAGCACCGAATAGCAATGGGATTGTTGAAAGATCTTCGGCAACCATGTTCTGGATTTCCTCAATCATTGCAACGCGGGCAGCCTTGTCAACAGTGACGATCTGCTCAAGCAGCAGCTCGTCAACAGCCTTGTTGCTGTAGTGGTTCATTAGGAACCCACCATCTAGGAAGAATGGGTTCAGGTAGTTCTCGGAGTCAGAGTAGTCAGGGAACCAGCCCAGCTGGTGAGCTGGGTAGACGTCGTCTTTGCGCTCTTGCGCATAGGTAACCCATTCGGTTGACTGCAGAGTCACATTGAACAGGCCGCTGGTCTCCAACTGGCTCTTGATAAGTGCGTACTCATCACCAGACGAAGGTCCGTAGTGGTCTGGGTTCCACTGCAAGTTAAGACTGACTGGGGTTGTAACTCCAGCTTCGGCAAGGACCTTGGCAGCCGCAGCAGCATCAGGAGAAGCACCGTAGCGCTCCTTCAGGGACTCATTTGCACCAGGAAGTCCAGGTGGGACATAGGACCAAAGTGGCAGGTAGGTCCCCTTGTATACCTGAGTCGAAAGGGCCTCGCGGTCGATTAGGTACGCGGCAGCCTGACGAACAGCAAGCGCCTTGGCTGCATCTGCCTCAGCGGTCTTGGCACCATATGGCTGGATATCAAAGTTGAACACGATGTATCGGATCTCTCCACCAGGACCGGTGATTACCTTCACCTTGTCGTTGGTAGCTAGGTCAGCAACGTCGGTAGCTGAAAGTGAACGAGTGGCAAGATCAATGTTGCCCTCCTGGATGTCCAGCTTCAGGTTTGAAGAGTCAGCGTAGAACTTTAGGTTCACTGTGTCATTCTTGGCCGCGCCTAGAACTCCGTTGTAGCCGTCGTACTTCGTGAATTGGACCAACTCATTGAACTTGTAGGCGGAAATCACATATTGACCAGCAAAAGCCATGCCTGCAACGATGTCATCGTCGGTGGTTAGTGAGTCAGCAGAGAAAACCTCTTCGTCAACAATCGGAGCAACTGGGCTCGAAAGGATTGCCTCAAAGACCTGATCGTTCTCGCTTAGAAGGTTAAACACAACTGTCGTATCACTTGGAGTCTCAATGTTGTCTAGGTTGTAGAGCAACCAAGATGGCCCCGCTTCATCGGCGATGGTCACCTGACGGTCGAACGAGAACTTCACATCTGACGAAGTCAGATCATGGCCATTTGCGAACTTAAGTCCTGGTTTTAGCTCAACCGTGTACTGGGTTGGCGAGGTGAAGCTTGCAGAAATCGCAATGTCAGGGACCATTTCGGCGTTACCTGGCGTTGAGTTCAACAGGAATGGGTAAACCTGGTTCATGACGGCGAAAGAGCCGTTGTCGTAGGAACCGGCAGGGTCAATAGTCGTCACCTTGTCGGTAGTTCCAACGGTGATCGAAATCGGTTCGCTAGATGTTGTGCTAGCAGCATTTGACGAGCTTGATGACTCGGCTGTGTCTGATGCGCCGGCGCAGCCGGCAAGCAGAACAGCACTTGTTCCAAGCGCCACGACAGAGGCGAGAGACCTCTTGGTGGCAGTTGATTTGATGTCCAAAATTAGACTCCTTACTTCGAGTATTACTAACATGAGGTTCCCCCCAGCAGGCGCTTTGGCGCAGCTTCAGAATCCTATTCCATTTTTCGGACAAGGTCTCAAATGTTTATAGAAGTGTGATGAGGGAGGATAAGGGCAGTTCCCGAAATTTCCCTTTGAGCCGACCCCAAGGACAAAGTTGGTCAATAAGCCAGGCAAACTGCGGCCAATTCAACGAGAATATTCAGATGAGTGAACCGACCCCAGAGGAATTGGCAAAGATCCCTTACCCGGATGAAGCCTTTAACACCTGGGGTGCTGCGGCTGTCGGTGTTGATCCACTTCTTGCAAGCTTCACCTCCAAGCCCTATCAGGCTGTTCGTCCCCACGTTCCTTTCTATAGGTTCCTTTCATACCCAGACATCTTGGACATGCGAAAGGCCGGCTACGAGATGGAACGATTCGTGCCGATCTTTGATCGGCTAGAAGATGTTCGCTATCGAGAGGCCTTGCAGCTAAGCGACATGCTCCACTACCCAAACCCGATGACTCCTTGGAACCCAAGAAGAGCCAGGGAACTGGAGGCAGATGTCAGGGCGCAACTCTACGAGCATGGGCTTGGAGACATGCCTGCTGTCATCAAGCGCTGCCTGGCCAAGGCTTTCCCGGGGGACACCATTAGTTACCTTAGTGTGGACCTCCTAACAATTTTTTACTGGGCCACGATGGCTGAACTGGCTGATGATTTAGCCTGGCGTTCACCAAACTTAGGCTGGAAAGCCGAATACCTTAGGTTCCCAATTCAATCCTTGAGCTAGTTACCTGCAATAAATACGGTCGGTGTCATAGGTTTGTATCAGGCCTGCGCCTAATAAAGGCAGGTCATGAAAGTAAGAGAGATAAAAAAATGAGTCAGTGGATCCTGAAACTACCTGGTGGCGATCACAACCTAACTACCGAAGAGCTGAGAATGTGGGCAGAGGCCGGCAAGCTCAACGGCGAATCAACAGTTGTTGATCAAAACGGCGAGCACTGGAAGGCTAAGCAGGTTCCAGGGGTGTTTTCAACCAAGGAGTGGGTGATCGCACTGGTTCTCTCAATCGTGGTTGGAACCATAGGTGTTGACAGGTTTTATCTAGGAAAAGTTGGAACTGGCATCCTGAAGCTGATCACCTTCGGGGGTCTTGGAATTTGGTACCTGGTGGACATCATCCTGATTGCCATCAAGAAACTCGAGGACAAAGACGGCTACCGTCTGGCCTAACAAAAAGGAATCAGCAGCTTCTTTACCGCTGGCAGATCTGGTTCTGCCCAATCGAGGTTTGACAGCTCCGATTCGCTGACCCAGGAAAGCTCGCTGTGGTCGGTGGAGGTGGTTGGTTTTTCACCAATCAGCTCGCAGCTATAGCAGGCAAGGTCAATCTCGCTGTCGCCTAAAACCGTGACGCTTCTATCAAAGAGCCGCAGCACCTTGATTTCAACACCAAGCTCTTCTTTGATTTCGCGAACTAGCGCCGTTTCTGCGCTCTCACCGGGGTTTAGTTTCCCGCCTGGAAACTCCCATTTGCCAGCAGCATCTTTCCAAGAGCCACGCTTGGCGCACAAGAAAGCGCCAGCGGGGTCTTGGATGATTGCTGCAACTACCTCAATGGCCATAAGCCAAGGTTAGCTTGGAAGGTTTGCCTCAATGGCGCTGATGATCTCTTCTGCATCTGGCTTGGTGGTTGGACGGAAGCGAAGGATTTGGCCGGTTGGTGTGACCAGGAACTTTTCAAAGTTCCACATCACAGGTCCCGCGAGACCCTTGGAGTCCTTTGCCTTCACTAGCTCCTTGTAGAGCGGGTGACGCTTGCGGCCATTCACATCTGCCTTCTGCAGCATTGGAAAGCTAATGCCCCAGGTGGTTGAGCAGTACTCGGCGATTTGGTCATCGTCTTTGAGTTCCTGCTTGAAAGAACCAGAGGGAACCCCAATAACGGTGAAGCCACGGTCCTGGTATTTCTTCTGAAGCTCTTCGAGCGCTTCGTACTGAGGTGTTAGGCCACACCTAGAGGCAACGTTCACCACCATCAGCAGTTTGCCTTGGAAGTCCTCGAGGTCTTTTGTGGAACCATCGAGCATTGTCAGTGTTTGATTTGTAAGCATAGAAAGTTACAACACCACACCAACCAAACTAATTTCACTAGAGTGAAATCTATGCACCCGAGTGTTGATCCGGATTTCGCATCACAACTGCTGATGCCGGCATCTACAGCGGACAATAAATACACTCGCGGCACCGTTGGCTTTGTCACCGGCAGTCAGAAATATCCGGGAGCTGCACTGCTCGGAATCGAAGCAGCATTCGAATTTGGCATTGGGATGGTTCGCTATTTAGGACCAAAAGTTGTTTCAGACCTGGTGCTCAGCAATCGACCAGAAGTTGTCTTGGGCTTGGATCGCGCCAGCGTCCTGGTGGTCGGTTCTGGGATCGCTGAATCCGAGGCTGGCGAGCAGATTCAGAACATTCAGACAGCTCTGGAACTAAGGGTGCCCATGGTTGTTGATGCCGGTTCGCTGTCGCTGGTTGATTTCAAGGACGTTCAGTCAAGTGCCGTGCTGACTCCGCATGCAATTGAGGCAGCCAAGCTTTATTCGCGGCTCGTCGAACCGATAACCGTGGACGAACTGGAGCTAGACCCGAATGCGGTGGCAATAAAGCTCGCCGAGGTCACCGGAGCTGTGGTGATGCTAAAAAACAACATTTCTAGGGTCGCGATGCCCGGCTTTGAGCCGGTTGAATCCGGTCCAGGCAGCACCCACTTGGCAACTGCCGGAACCGGGGATGTTTTGGCCGGCATGATCGGGGCGCTTGGGGCAAAGGCGGTTTCGCTGGGCTATGAACTAACTCAGGGTCGATTTGCGGAGATTGCCATAATTGCAAACCAACTTCACTCGGAAGCCGCTGAAATTGCGGCTGCAAGGGGTGAGTTTGGGGCAACCAGCGTCTGCCGCGCAATTTCCGAGGCGGTCTCTGCTTGAAGCTCCAGGTATTGAGGGGGTTTAATCCCTGGGTGCTGATTTTTGTTGGCATGGCACTGTTCCACATCTGGCGTGGATCGCTCGAGGACATCCTGATCTTCGGCACCGCTGCAATTGTGATTTTGACTCAGGTGTTTGGTCTAACGACAGTTGGATTCAAGCAGCAACCGAAATTCGGGGTAATCCCAATTTGGTCGGTGGTGCTCATTAGCGGCCTGGTTATGTTCTTTGCCGAGCGCCACGGTCCCTGGAACTGGTTTGTAATGCTGATGTTCATTCCAATTGGCATTGCGCTGATCTTTTACCGGGATGCCCCAACCCAGGAGGTTCCAAAGTTCCAGGTGCTGCGGTCTAGGTGGGTTTGGGCTATCTGGGCACTTGGTTTTGGGCTGACCGAGATGGTTGCTTACCTGGGCAGCAAGATCTACGACGACCTAGAGACATTTCCAACCATCTCATCACTGATGGACCCGGTCATAGACACCCCAATCGGCAGGGCCAGCTTTGTTATTTTTTGGCTGGCCAGCGGCGTTTACCTGTTTGGGGTGAGAAGAAGATGAACTGGCCGCTGGCAATCGTTGGAAGCTACCTGCTGTTTATCGTGGCGGGTATTGCGCTGGCAGCAGTCGGAAGACTGCGCCCAGACAAGCTAGCGCCCTTTGGCGAGTTGGTTGAATCGATTATGCAGCACCGCATCACCAGAATCGGAACCTTCATGGCCTGGTGGTGGATCGGGTGGCACTTTATGGTCGGTGCAACTATTCGCTAGAGTTCCCCAGCACCTTCGTGACCGCCAACCTGAGCCCAAGCACAATAAAGCCAAGTGCAATGAAGGCACCCGCTATCACCAGGATGTAGGTGAGCATGCCGATCACACCACCCTCACTGCCCGGGTTGATAAACCAGTAGGGCCACCAGCCATCGGCAAGACCTCGAACGAGCGAGAATCCGAGCCAGGCAAGTGGATAAACCACGACCCAGAGCGCTTTGCGCCACTTGGGTCTTGGGCCCTTGATTGAAAGTAGGTAATCTGCCACGACCAGAATCGGTGCGTAGGTGTGAATAACAAGGTTTGGAATTCTGGGCCAGTCATAACCGATGTCTCTGGGGTCAACGGCCGAATCACCCAAAAGCGCATGGTAGACAACGCCAACGATGATCATTGATACGGCTGCAACAAGTCGAAATAGGTTCAATCGTTCAGATTCACTCTTGCCCTGCAGCAAAACAAGCCCGCTGCCCAAAACAACCAGGCCAGAAAAGATCGCCGAGGTGATCGAGAAGTATGCAAAGTATTCGGTTGGTCGAAACAGGTCAACGCGAACCCTGTCGGCAACCTGCCAGATAACGCTTCCCAACAGAGAAAGCCCAAGTAGGGTCCGAAGGGTTCCAAATACGCCTTTGTATAACATGAGAAAAACTTATCGCTAATTGTCCAGGAACCGGCTTACTGCCTCAACAAACTCCAGCGGTTTCTCTTCGTTGGGAAGGTGCCCAGATTCGGCGATAATCTCGAGAGCTGAACCCGGTAGCTCTCCGTTGAGCCTGACCGAATCAGCGGTTGCAACAATCTCATCGGTGTCACCGGTGATGATCAGGGTGTCAACACTTAGCTGGTCAAGTCGCTCCACCAGGTCGAGTGCTCGCGGAGCCTTGTTGAACTCCCAGAAGGCTCGCTCCCAGCCAATTACATCCAGCGGAGCGGTGTAGTTGGCAACAACCTGCTCGGTGATCAAACCCTTGTTGTAGTAGCTCTGATCGAGAATCTGCAGACCACTTGAAGCGATTGACGAAACAGCCAGTGGACCCAAGTGATCAAGCTGTGGAATGTCAAAAACCCAGTTCAACCAACTTGGAGCACCACCTCTGCCATAAACAGCCGGAGCCTCCAAGATCAGCTTTTGAACCTTTTCAGGATGGTCAAGCGCGTAACCGAGCGCTAGAGCGCCTCCGGCGCTGTGCCCAAGAATTACAACTTCCTTGCCCTGGCCGTACTTGCTAACCAGTTCGTCTATTACCTGCAGTTGACCAGGTGACGAGTAGGGATTTACTTCACCAAAAGTGGTCGGTCTTTCAGTAAAGCCAAAGGCAGCTCTGTCGTATGCAACTACAAAGCCAATGGAACTAAGCGGCTCCAAGACCTCTTTCCAGGTCAAACTGCTCGCACCAAACCCGTGCAGCAAAACAATCAATTGGTCGCTTTGCTCACTGCCTGCAGTAACAAGGTGAACCTCGTGACCTGCTAGCTCGACAAACTCAGACTCGCCATTCCAGCTAAGTGCGGCAGCCTCTTTGTTGGTGAGCGTTCCGGACGTATTCACCGGCACCGCAAATGGCCCAACCAGCACCACCAGCGCAATTACACCGAGGATTACTTTTGTCCTTGTTTTCATGTTTCAACCAAACCACATTGTTGGCAAATTGGTTCCAGGCTGCGCGCGTCATTCGCTGCTCCCAATTTGGGTTAGCATCTAATAAAAGCCCAAGGAGACCAATTGTCAAAGACCCAAGCCCTGATTGTTAGTGCGCCAGGCGCAGCCTTCGAAAAAGCAGAAATGCCACTGAGAGAGCTAACTGCAGATTCTGTTGCAATCAACATCAAGTACTCGGGCATCTGCCACTCGGACATCCACCAGGTTCGAGACGAGTGGTTTGAGGGCATCTTCCCAATGGTTCCCGGCCACGAAATCGTCGGCGAGGTTACTGCCGTCGGTGATGCCGTTACCAAGTTCAAGGTTGGCGACCGTGTTGGAGTCGGAACCTTTGTTGACTCCTGTGGTAGCTGCGACCCTTGCAAGCGCGGCATGGAAAACTACTGCCGCACCGGCAATGTTCAGACCTACAACGGCCGCCACTACGACGGCGAAGAAAGCTATGGCGGTTACGCCAAGGATGTTGTGGTCAAAGAGCACTTTGTTCTGAAGGTCCCAGAAAATCTTGACTACGCCGCCGCCGCTCCACTTCTTTGCGCTGGAGTCACCGTCTGGTCTCCGCTGAAGCACTGGAACGTCGGTCCTGGCATGAAGGTTGCGATCATGGGACTTGGTGGCCTTGGCCACATGGCAGTCAAGTTTGCTGCAGCCATGGGAGCAGAAACCTACGTTCTAGGTCACAGCCCAAATAAGGCTCAAGACGCAAAAGAAATGGGTGCGACCGAGTACCTAATTACTTCAGAGAGCTTCGAATCTCACAAAGACACCTTTGACGTGATTCTGAACACCGTCAGCGCTGACATCGAACTAGATTCGCTGCTTGACATGCTGAAGGTTGGTGGAACCCTGATTTATGTTGGTGTCTCCGGAAACAAGCAGTCCTTCCACCCGTTCAGCCTGATCACGGGCTTGAAATCCATTGCCGGTGCTAACACCGGCAGCATCTCCGGCACCCAGGAGATGCTTGATTTCTGTGGCGAGCACAACATTGTTTCAACAATCGAGATGGTTGATGCTTCAGACCCTAAGGCAATAGACGACGCCTACGCTCGAGTCGTTGGCAGCGACATTCGCTACCGCTTCGTCATTGACGCCAGCAC
>JAFMHN010000010.1 GCA_017854485.1 Aquiluna sp.
TAAACTTACCCGGTGCTACTCAAGAGAATTCTCAAAAGTAAGACCACCTATTTCTATCTGGTGCCGCTACTTGCGGTCACAGTCGGCTGGCTGGTGTTTAGTAGTGACGAGACTCCCCCTGAAATTTCCAGCTTCGAGACATCTCCGACAAATTCAGTTCTGACAGAAGACGGTCTCGTCCTTAGCTACTCCGGGACCCTTACCGATTCTCGAGGGATAACTGAGGCTCATTTCCTTTGCAAGCAGGCTCAGCAAGCGACTCTGCAGCTTTATTTGGGCTTCACTTCAGCCGAAGCCAACCTCGTCAGCTTTGGAGTGCTGCCAGGGTCGCCAAGTTGGCAGGGCGCCTGGGTGGGAACCAGTCAGGATCTGACTTTCCAGGGGACTGGTCGCGTTCCAGCTGGATTCAGCGGAACCGATTGCAATTGGTCGGTGACCCTTACGGATCTGCTCGGAAATTCGATTGAGATCGAACTTCCGAACCGAACCGTGATTTCTAAATAGCTTTCTATTCAGCTGTTGCCAGCTGAACGAACTGGGCGAAGCGTTCTGCAGAAACCAGGTCATCTCCTGTGGTCCAGGTGTACTGGATGCCATTTACCAGGATCGTTGGAGTTCCCGAAACACTGACGCCATCCTGAGGCGATGACAACACGGTCTGGGTGTGCTGTTCAATGTAATCTCCGAAGCTCTTAGCTTGGATGCAACCCTTGACTTCCTCGGTGCCAGCGCGAGCCTCTTCAGCATATGCAAACAGTTCATCGTCGCTGAGCCCTTCAGTTCCCTCGGCAGGCTGGTTCAGCATTAGTAGCTCGTGCAGGTCAAAGAAGGCGTCTGGCTCGAAGTTTGCAACACAGAGTGCAGCGTTATTTGCCCTTGATGAGTAGGCGTTTAGAGAAGCCCGGTCCAGGAATGAAATAGGTCGAATCTCGACGGTGGCAGCTCCAATGTCGGCCCATGATCGAATCTGAGCGGAGTTTGGAACATCGAAGGCCTGACAGATTGGACACTGGTAGTCAACGTAGACAACAATTTCAGGAGTATCGCCGACGGCGTCCGGGGTTGGTGTGTTTGTCTCGGTAAACGCCTGGAGACCAACTCCAACCTTCAGTCCACC
This sequence comes from Aquiluna sp., assembly GCA_017854485.1. Classification (GTDB taxonomy): domain Bacteria; phylum Actinomycetota; class Actinomycetes; order Actinomycetales; family Microbacteriaceae; genus Aquiluna. The sequence continues at coordinate 1,118 of JAFMHN010000010.1, forward strand.
AAGCTCGGTCAGGTTGTTTGGTACTTCGCCAACAATCGGTGCATCCGCACGGTTAGCGGCATCAATCACCACGACAGCTGCGACTCCACCAACGATGCCTAGAGCCACCAGCACAACAGCCACCTGAATCAACAGACGATTGCGCTTTTCTTTCTTGGCGCTCTCAGCTCTTAGTTCACGCGCCTTTTGTCTTGCGGCTTCGCGTTGCTCAGAGCGAGTTGGCTTTTCGTTGGAAGTCATTTATGTCCTTTTGGTATCACTTTGGTTTGCAGCCCTCTAATTCTAATTACAGTGCGATACTTATGGGGTTCGCTTCGGCAAACACCCATCACTACGGATCGTCCGGCACGTACCTGCCGGTGAAGGAGAAGATCATGGCATCAGTGTCATTCAAAGACGCAACAAGGCTCTACCCTGGCGGAACCAAGCCAGCTGTGGACAAACTAAACCTAGAAGTCAAGGACGGCGAGTTCCTGGTTCTAGTTGGACCATCAGGTTGTGGTAAGTCAACCTCCCTGCGCATGCTTGCAGGACTTGAAGAAGTAAATGAGGGTGGAATCTACATCGGTGACAGAGAAGTCACCGACGTTCCACCAAAGGACCGCGACATCGCAATGGTGTTCCAGAACTACGCCCTCTACCCACACATGACCGTGGCGGAAAACATGGGCTTTGCTCTTAAAATTGCCGGTGTCAGCAAGGAAGAGCGCGCTGAGCGAGTGCTGGAGGCTGCAAAGCTTTTGGACCTTGAGCCATACCTAAACCGCAAGCCAAAGGCACTATCGGGTGGACAGCGTCAGCGCGTTGCCATGGGTCGTGCCATTGTTCGTAAGCCTCAGGTGTTCCTAATGGATGAGCCGCTATCGAACCTGGATGCCAAGCTTCGTGTTCAGACCAGAACCCAAATCGCTTCATTGCAGCGACGACTTGGTGTGACCACCGTTTACGTGACTCACGACCAGGTTGAAGCCATGACCATGGGTGATCGCGTTGCGGTATTGAAGGACGGCTTGCTACAGCAGGTTGACACCCCAAGAAACCTTTACGACAGGCCGCAGAACGTATTTGTGGCTGGCTTCATTGGCTCACCAGCCATGAACCTGGTTCAGCTACCCATCATCGACGGCGGAGTTCAGTTCGGTGACGCAGTGCTACCGATTTCCAAGGAAGTTCTTGCTAAAGCAACTGGCTCCCGAGTTACAGTCGGTGTTCGTCCAGAAAAGATGAGCGTTGCCGCTCACGGGCTAGAAGTCGACGTGGACGTAGTTGAAGAGCTTGGTAGCGATGGTTACCTCTACGGTCGCGTTCAACTCGATGGCAACGAGCAAAACGTTGTGGTTCGCGTTGACCCGATTGATCACCCTAAGGCTGGAGACAAGATCCACCTGCAGGCTGACCCTGAGGCGGTACACGTCTTCGACGGAGAGACCGGCGAGCGCCTTAACTAGGCCTCAATGCCCGCTTCGCTAAACATTACGGCTGCCGCGGCAGAGCCAGCACTGCTGGATCTGCCGTGGCATTTGCCGTTGGAGATCTGGCCGAAGGAAAGCATTGCTGCGCTGCCTAAGGGCCTGTCCCGGCACACGGTTCGATTTGCCCACTTGAACGACCACGTCATTGCCATCAAGGAAACCTTGTTTGAGTTGGCAAAGCGTGAATATGACATGCTTCGAAAGCTGGAAAAGCTAGACATTCCCTGTGTTGAAGCATTCGCGATCATCAACAACCGCGAGGACGCCGACGGTAATCCACTGCCAGCGGTTCTGATTACCCGGCACCTGAAGTTCTCATTGCCATATCGAGCGATGTGGTCACAGGGCCTGCGTGAACAAACCGCCAACCGACTGGTTGACGCACTTGCGCTATTGCTGGTGAGGCTTCACCTAACCGGATTTTTCTGGGGCGATGTGTCACTCTCAAACACGCTGTTTCGAAGAGATGCCGGACAATTTGCTGCCTACCTGGTGGATGCTGAGACCGGGCACCTCTATGAAACTCGGCTATCCAATGGACAGCGCGAGAATGACTTGGAAATCGGCCGCGTGAACATCGCTGGTGAGCTGATGGACCTAATCGCCTCCGGCAAGGCCACAGACATCGATCCAGCCATTGTTAGCCAGCGAATCGTAGATAAGTACCATGAGCTCTGGAAGGAGCTCACTCAGGTTGAAACTTTTGACTCCAATGAGCGCTGGAAGATCTCCAGAAGAGTTCAGCGCCTAAATGAGCTCGGTTTCGACATTCAAGAACTTGCCATGGTCAAAGACCACAATCAGGACACCGTCCGGATTCAACCGAAGGTGGTGGATGCCGGCCACCACGCAAGGCGGCTATTGCTGCTTACTGGATTAGATGTTGAGGAAAACCAAGCCCGCAGGCTTCTGAATGACATTGACCAATATGCATTGGCCCACGCCCACCTCGGAATCGACGAAGAAGTATTGGCCCACCAATGGCTAAGCGAAGTATTCGAACCGGTGGTTGGCGCAATACCTGAAGAGTTGATGGTTAAGTTGGAGCCGGCTGAGCTATTCCACGAGGTGATGGAGCACCGTTGGTACATGTCGGAAACTCAAGGTGAAGACGTGTCGATGGTTGAGGCCGTCAGAAGCTACATTTCAAACGTGCTTGCACACAGACGCGACGAGTCAGCGGTACTCAATGGCAACCTTGCAACCGAATCAATTGAGCTCGCGGACTCAGTCCCAACCGGCCTGATTGTCGTGGCCGACGATGATGACGGCGGCGACTGGCGCGATAAGGTCTAGCTTCTCAGCGTGGAGATTTGGTAAAGCGCGACGCTGGCCGCAATTCCCGCATTCAGAGACTCGGTAGCCTGAGAAATTGGAATCGAAATAATCTGATCGCAGTTTTCTTGAACCAGCCTTGAAAGACCCTTGCCCTCGGAACCAACGATAACCAGCAGTGGCTTGTCATGCAGATCAAACTTAGGCAGTGACACATCGCCGTCACCATCGAGGCCGACTACAAAGACACCGCGTCGCTTGTATTCCTTGATGGTTTGGTTCAGGTTCGCAGCAAGAGCAACCGGCATTCTGGCGGCGGCTCCCGCCGATGTTTTCCAGGCTGCTGCGGTAACGCCAACTGACCTGCGCTGCGGCAAGATCACGCCGTTTCCACCAAATGCAGCAACCGAACGAATGATTGCGCCCAAGTTTCTCGGGTCGGTGATGCCATCGAGTGCGACGATCAGCGGCAGCGTTGATGCCGATAGTGCCCTATCTAGCAGCTCGTTTGGATCCTTGTAGTTGTAGGGAGGGACCTGGAGCGCGATGCCCTGGTGGACACTGTCGCCACCGGTCATCCGGTCAATCTCAACTCGAGTTACCTCATTGACGGAGATTCCGCGGTTGTTAGCAATGCTGATTGCGTCACGCACCCGGTCGTCATAATCAATTCGCTGAGCAATGTAGAGAGCGGTGGCTGGAATCTTTGCCCTGAGCGCCTCAACAACTGAATTCCTGCCGGATAGAACCTCAGTGGCATTGGCCTTTGAGCTCTTTCCAGTCTTTGACGCAACGAACTGTCCCTTTTTCGGGGCCTGCCTGGCCTCGGCCTTGGCCTTTTGAGTTCGATAGCTGTTGTGATACGGGCGGTCTTCAGCCTTTGGTGTGGGCCCCTTGCCCTCTAGTGCCTTGCGGCCGTGGCCGCCGGTGCCCTTAGTTGGACCCTTTTTGGCCTTGCTTGCGCCCGGTCTTCCAAGTTTTGCCATTAGTTCAAACTCCAATGTGTTCCAGATGATGAGTCGGCAAGTTCAATGCCGATTTCTAGCAGCTGATCTCTAATCTGATCTGCTCGCTGATAGTTCTTTTCTTCTCTTGCTTTGTTCCGCTCCGAGATTAGAGCTCCAATTACCTTGTCTAAGGCTTGGTGTTGAAGATTCGAATCCTTTGAGCTCTCCGGTGCTAAGCCTAGGACATCAAGCATCGCAACTACTTCGCCCCAGCTTTGGTGCGCTTGAGCAAGACGCTGTTCATCCAGATCGGTGTTGCCAGATCTGGCAGTTTCGTGAATGACTGCCAGCGCCCCCGGCACATTCAGGTCATCATTCATGTGCTCTTGAAACTCAGCTGGCAATTGCGACTGCGCAACTTCGCTGAACCTGGTCTCCGCCAGCTCGCGCTCACAGCGTTCGACAAAACCGTGAAGCCGTGCCAGCGCTGCAGCTGACTCAATTGGTCCTTCTGGCTGATAATCCAAAACTGATCGATAGTGAGCGCTGGCCAGGTAATAGCGGACCGCTTTATCGCTGACACCAGCAAATAGCTGCTCCGAGGAAACCGAATTGCCCAGTGACTTTGACATCTTTTGACCCTGGATGCTCACCAGGCCATTGTGGACCCAGTAGTTTGCAAAGGCATGACCAGCGGCATTGGACTGAGCTAGCTCGTTTTCGTGGTGAGGGAACCGAAGATCCAAGCCACCGCCGTGAATGTCAAACTGCTGGCCCAGAAAGTGGGCGGCCATCGCTGAGCACTCAATGTGCCAACCAGGACGACCTCTACCAAACGGAGCATCCCAGCTCGCACTCTCGGGTTCGCTGTCTTTGGCCTGTTTCCAGAGTGCGAAGTCCTGTGGGTTGCGCTTTGACTTGTCGACCGATTCGCTTTCCATGTCTTCAAGTTTTTGATGAGTTAGTGCGCCATAGTCTGCCCACTTAGCGGTGTCGAAATAAACATTGCTGGATCCATCCAGTCCCTGATAGGCATGACCTGAGTTCATCAGCTGCTGGATCAGCTCAATCATCTGCGGAATGTGCCCGGTCGCACGAGGTTCAGCTGCAGGTGGAGCCAGGTCTAGTCGCCTGTAATCTGCTGCGAATTCTTGCTCATACTTATAGGCAAGCGCCCACCACTCAGTCCCGGTCTCGCTGGCATTTTCCAGAACTTTGTCATCGATGTCGGTGACATTGCGAATCATCTGAACCTTGAGACCCTGACTTTCAAACCACCTGGCCATCAAGTCATAGGCCAGCGCTGCACGAAGGTGGCCGATGTGCGGGCTTGATTGCACGGTCGGTCCGCACACATAGATAGAAACACGGCCGGGAACCAGCGGCTTGAAATCCCGCAGCTCGCCATCTTTAGTATCAAAGAGCTTCATATTCAAAAGCCTAGCCACGCATTCTTACCAGAGAGGTAGCCACAGCGGCCACGCCTCGGGCGTCAGCCAGGAAACCTAGGCCATCGGTAGTGGTAGCGAGCACCGAAACCGGAGCCCCGACAATCTGGCTCAACCGAGCTTCCAGCTCGGCCCGACGGGGTCCAATTTTTGGCTTATCAGCCACAACTTGAACTGCCACGTTGGCCGGCTCAAATCCGGCAGCATTTAGAAGCTTCACGGTTTCAGTGAGGAATAGCTCTCCGCTGGCGCCTTGATATTCCTCGCGGTCCACGCCAAAAATAGATCCGATGTCACCAAGGCTTGCCGCAGCTAGCAGCGCATCGACTACCGCGTGAGCTACCGCATCGCCGTCGCTGTGGCCGGAAAGGCTTGGGTATTCCGCCCACTCCAAGCAACCCAGCATTAGCTTTCCAGAGTCACCGAACTGGTGGGCATCAACACCGATGCCACTTCTGACGTCCGCAAAAATTGCCCGTGCTCGTTCGAGATCCGAGGGTGTAGTGATTTTGAAGGCATGCTCGTGGCCCTCGACTGTGGCAGTTGGGACGCCGATCGATTCGAGCAGTCCGGCTTCATCAGTGAAGTCCTCAGTTGCAGCCGCCAGCCCGTCGCGCAGTGTCGAAACCCTGAACCCCTGCGGTGTTTGGACCAAGCGCAGCGAGTTCCTATCGACAGTCTTGTCGACCCAGTGGTCTGTTACTTGCTTGACAGTGTCCGCCGGCTTCATAGCTGGAACCACGCAGTCGGCCCATTCCAGAGCCAGGTTCACGCGGTCGAATACCTCTTTGGGGGTGAATGCCCTAGCGGCATCATGAACCAAGACAAAGTCGGAGGTAACCTCAGCCATTCCGGCCGCAACAGACTGCTGTCTAGTGTCGCCGCCGACCACCACCTTGAAATCAGAGAAAAATTTGGCAGTTAAACGCTCAAACTCGGGAACAAGCCCATCGGGAGCGACAACAATCAGTTGATCGGGCTTGAATTCTGAGATGTGCATTAGGGAAAGCTCAAGCAGGGTTTTTCCAGCAACTGACACCACTGCCTTTGGAACAGATGCCCCGAGTCTTGTGCCCTTACCGGCAGAGACCAGCACCACCGAAACGGTCATTAGTTAGCTAGCCAATACCTTGTCGAGCTCAGCGGATGCCTTTTCCTCGTCCACCTTGCGGGCAAGGGCTAGCTCTGAGATCAGAATCTGCCTCGCCTTGGCCAGCATGCGCTTTTCACCAGCGCTCAATCCACGATCCTGGTCACGGCGCCACAGGTCACGAACAACCTCAGAAACCTTCACAACATCGCCTGATGCAAGCTTTTCTAGGTTTGCCTTGTAGCGCCTGGACCAGTTGGTTGGCTCTTCTACGAATTCTGCGCGAAGTACGTCAAAGACCTGCTTGACGCCCTTTTTGTCGATGACGTCGCGAACGCCGACCATCTCAACGTTTGCCGCTGGCACCTCAATGATGAGGTCACCCTGGGCTACCTTGAGTTTCAGGTAAGACTGGGATTCCCCGCGAACAGTCTTCTTGGAAACCTTGATGATTTCAGCTGCACCATGGTGCGGATAAACGACTGTTTCGCCAACTTCGAACTTCATAGACTTCTTTCGGCTTCAAAAGGGCAATTTTACCACAGTTTGAGCCAATTACCTAGGCTAGACTTGGAGAGTTAGTTATCCCGGAGGACCCTTGAAAACCAAGAAAATTGCTGCTGTTTTGGCTTCAATCCTGACCGTTGTTGCACTCAGCGGCTGCTCACTGTCTAGGGACGTTGCATCCCTTGAGCCATATGCCCCGAGCGATGGCGTTGTTAGTGACATCGGCGACCTAAAGGTCAGAAACCTCCTGATCATCAAGGGTGAGGGTGACCAGGGTCTGTTGATTGGCTCGTTCGTAAACAGCTCTCAGACCGAGGTCTCCGGAAGCATTCAGCTGCTAGATGCTGACAATAACCGCACCACCTACGACTTCACAGTTGCTCCGCTGAGCAAGCTGGACCTGGGATATGGCGAAAACGCTCCGTTGCTGCTGGAAGTGCCTGAGATTCCAGGGTCAATGCACTCGCTTTACATCAGCGACGGGATGAACCCGCGCCAGCTGCTCGTGCCAGTGCTCGATGGCTCTCTAGCCGAGTACAGCGCAATTGCTGAACTTTTGAACTAAGCCTCGAACTTGTAACCCAGGCCGCGCACGGTGGTCAAGTGCACCGGCCTAGCTGGGTCTTCTTCGATTTTTGATCGAATTCTCTTTACGTGAACATCCAGGGTCTTAGTATCGCCAAAGTAGTTCGAGCCCCAGACCCGGTCAATGATTTGCCCTCGGGTTAGAACCCGATTCACGTTTTCCATGAGCAGTTCCAACAATTCAAATTCTTTCAGGGGCATCTGAATGCGCTCGCCGTTGACGCTGACGGTGTGCCGTTCCAAATCCATTTCAACCGGCCCGGCCTTAATTAGGTTGGTGCTTACGATGGCGACTTCGGTGCCTCGCCTAAGGACGGCCTTCATGCGCGCCAGCAGTTCCCTGGAGGAGTAGGGCTTGGTGACGTAGTCGTCGGCGCCAATTTCCAACCCAACAACTTTGTCAATCTCGGCTTCTTTTGCCGTGACCATAATGATCGGAACCTGGCTCTCGGCTCGAATAGCTCTACACACCTCATTGCCGCTGATCCCAGGGAGCATCAAGTCCAGCAGCACCAGATCAGCGCCAAGAGTGAAGAAGCTGTCGATTGCGCTTTTGCCGTCGCCTGCCTCGATCACGTCATAGCCTTCTTTTTGCAAGAGGTAGACAAGTGGTTCTCTTAGGTTGATTTCGTCTTCAACTACCAACACTCTTGTCACTTTGTCTCCTTGGAATCAATTGGCAACCTCAGGGTGAAAGTGCTGCCGACACCCTCTTTGGAAAACAACCGGACGTCACCCTTGTGGTTGGAGGCAGCGTGCTTCACGATCGAGAGCCCCAGGCCAGTGCCACCGGTTTCCCTGGATCTAGAAGGATCAGCCCGGTAAAAGCGCTCAAAGATTCGCTCCTGCTCGTCCTCGGAAATACCAATCCCGGAGTCTGTAACAGAAATCTCAGCGATTCCGTCGAGAGTCTTTAGTCCGATGCCGACCTGGGACCCAGGATCCGAGTAGGCAATGGCGTTTTCGACCAGATTTCTTACCGCAGTGGTCAACATTTCATAGTCACCCTGCAGCGTGGCACCAGGCTCGGCGCTTGTCACCAACTTCACATTGCGCTTATCCGCGAGGACTTGATTCCGGTCCACGGCATCTGCGATGACGGATGCCAGGTCTAGCTCCACCGCGGTGTCGGACAGCTTCGCACCCTGGACTCGTGACAGCTGCATCAACTCCTGCACCAGGTTGCCCAGTCGTTGGCTCTCCTTTTGGAGCGAAGCTGCGAACTTCTTTATGTTTTCCGGGTCATCCTGGGCACCTGCAATAGCCTCGGTCAGAAGGCTGATCGCTCCAATCGGAGTCTTCAGCTCATGGGAAACGTTGGCAACAAAATCGCGCCTAGTTACCTCGAGGCGTTTTGCCTCGGTGCGGTCATCAACCAACAACATGACGTATCGGTCACCAAACTTTGCGGCCTTGGCATGCACCCACAACTGCTCTCGCTGCAGTCCGGTTTCAATCTGCAGCTCCTGTTCAGCCGCTCCTGAGATTGTTCTGGCCTCTTCAACCAACTGCAGCAGCGAGGCATGAATCAGGTGTCGATTTTGAACCAGACCGAACTGAATGGCGCCGGGAGAGGCTCGGAGCACCAGGTTTCGCTCGTCTAACACCACGCCCGCGGTTGCCAGAACATCGACAACCTGAGCCGCCACGATTTCGAAGGCATCAACCTGCCTTGATGCGGCATTGCCGCTTCTTCGGTTACCTACGATGCCCAAAACCCGTTCCAATCGGTGTGTTTACCAAGTAAACAGCTCACGAAAACAAGACTAGGTGTAAATTTGTTGAAAGTAGAGCTAGTTTTCCGCTGGTTTGTTCGAAGTTAACCTGAAATTTGATACTCGCTGGAAAACTGCACACCAAGAGTTGCAAGGCAATCGTTAGGGAAAATGATGCGCGCAGTATTCCAGCAAGAACTAAGTGAAGTTCAATCACGGCTTGTAAGCCTGGCCCAGGAGGCCAGAGTTATCATGGACAAGGCTTCCACTGCCTTCTTGACCTCTGACGTGTCTTTGGCCGATGAGGCCCTGGCACTGACCGACGCCAACGAAGAGCGCGCATTAGACCTGGACGAGTTGGTCATCAAGGTTCTTGCCACTCAGTCCCCTGTCGCCAGAGACTTGAGAATCCTGGTTTCAGCACTGCGAATGAGCGCCTCGATTGAACGCATGGGGTCGCTTGCCTCGCACATAGCCGCGATTGCTCGCTACCGCTACCCAGGATCTGCAATTCCAGACTCCCTGCGCGGAACCTTCGAAGAGATGGCAAGGCTGGACCTAAAGCTTGCCGACAAGGCAATCAATCTGCTACAGGACACAGATGTTGACTTGGCTCGTGAAATTCAGGCAGAGGACGAAAAGGTTGACCTCTTGCACCGTAAAGTTTTCGACACCGTGCTTGGACCAGAATGGTCCGAAAATGCGATGTTCACCGTTGACGTGACGCTAGCTTCTCGCTACTTCGAAAGATTTGCTGACCACGTTGTTGACATCTCTGCCAAGGTCAGCTTCCTACAAACCGGAGACTGGCAAGAACTTAGTTAGTGCTTGCCCTGCGATGCAACTGCCGCAGCTCCAGCTGCCGCCGCTTCCGGGTCCAGATACTCTCCACCCTTGACTACCGGCTTCAGGTTTTCATCTAGCTTGTAATGAAGAGGCACTCCGGTTGGAATGTTCAAAGCAGCAATGTCCTCGTCACTGATTCCATCCAGGTGCTTCACAAGTGCGCGCAAAGAGTTGCCGTGCGCGGTCACCAGAACAATCTTGTTTTCCTTGAGCGATGGAACGATGTCCGACTCCCAATAGGGAAGCATGCGAACAAGAACATCCTTCAGGCACTCGGTCTTTGGAAGCTGGTCTCCCAGATCGCTATAGCGCTCATCGTTGACCTGTGAGAACTCTGAAGAGTCTTCAATTGCAGGTGGTGGTGTGTCGTAGCTACGACGCCAAATCTGGAACTGTTCGTCACCGTACTTCTGTTGGGTCTCAGATTTGTCGAGCCCCTGCAGCGCGCCGTAGTGACGCTCGTTGAGCCTCCAGGACCGCTTGGTTTCAATCCAGTTTCGGTCCATCTGATCAAGCGCGATGTGGGCGGTGTTTATTGCACGCTTGAGCATCGATGTGTACAGGATGTGTGGAGCAAGTCCGGATGCTGCAATTAGCTCTCCGGCTCTGGCAGCTTCAAGCTTGCCCTGCTCGGTTAGGTCAACATCCACCCAGCCCGTGAATAGATTCTTTTCATTCCAGACGGAGTGTCCGTGTCGCAACAGAATTAGGTCGTAAGTCATGGCCTAAAGCTTAGTCAACATAGGGCAGCAGTGCCCTTGCCTGACTTGGCTGAATCCCCGCGGCAATAGCAAGGTCAATAAAAAGTGGCCTGACCTGCATCAGTACCGCCGACTCTGAAGTCGTCAGCGGTGGATCAAAAGTTTTTGGATCCAGGGAGGCAGGGATTTTTCGGAGGTATTTTCTGGCTTTTTGCGTCACCGAAAAGTCATCGGAGGTTTGCTCGAGCAACTCTGTAGCGATGATTATTTTGCCAATAACTGCGGCCAGCTGCGGCCTCGGTTTCGAGTCCCGGACCAAGTAGTCAACCCGCCTGGTGAGCACCCGTAAGTTCCTGGTGGCATAGTCCATGCCGGCTGCAACTTGGAGCTGCTCCGATATTTCCTTTTGTGCCCAGCGATAAAAAGGGGAAACTTTAGCAATTGCCGATGCGCTTTCCAGTGAGCTGGTCCAGTTGTCCAGTAGCGGCTGGGTTCTTCTAATTTCATCCAGGGCCTGATCGGCCAGCTCAACATTTGGTGCCCGAAGCACCGCTGCCACCGAACTCAAGGTTGCTCGAAAAACGGCAAACAGAGCCTTTGAATCCTGCCTGACAAGGCGAATCGGATTACGCGGCAGTAGTGAGACAAAAATAAGTGCGACAAGTCCGCCGATGAGGCCATCGATTGCGCGCGAGTAGATGCCGGTCACGGGGGTTTGTAACAGTTGAACCAAAACCGCCTGAATGGCAACGGTGATCGTGAAGGCCGGGTTCGAGGTGAAAAGCCTTGCGAGCAACAGCGCGAGCAAAATTGCAAAGCCGAGCTGAATAACTCCCTTGCCAAAGACTTGCAGCAGGGTTTCGCTCAAAACAACGCCGGAGAACATGGCAATTGCTGTTGAGAGAACCTGCTTCGGTTTTGTGTCGCGACTAAAACCCAAGGAAGAGATTGCGACAGTGACCGCAAGCAGCGGAACCGCGTGACCCAAACCAAAGTGTGCAATCCAGTAGGCAGTCATTGCTGCCAAAACAATCTGACTGATTGTCCAGAGTGAGTCTCTGACCCTGGAAACCGAGAACCGGATTACAAAGCGGTTCATTTCTTTCCGGTGAGCTTGAAAGCTGCAGGCCTCGGAAGGTTTGCGGCCTTGCCGGCATCATGCGGCACCAGCACCTGCTGCGTTGCCGAAATTCGTTGACTTCCAATTTCAATTGAAAGGTCGAGATAAGGGGTGTTTCGATTCACCAGCGCAAGCGCAATTGACCCTTCCTCGTAATGCAGTGCACCAGCTCGGACGGTTCCGACTTCCTTGTCCTGATAAAAGACCTTGTCGTCCTTTGCGGCCAGCGAGTCGCCCTGTTCCAGGTGCAGAATGATGAGTCGCCTGGGTGGGTGTCCTAGGTTGTGAACTTTGGCAACAGCTTCCTGACCTCGATAGCAGCCCTTGCTCATGTGCACCGCAGATGACAACCAGTCAAATTCATGAGGCAGTGACCTGATGTCAATGTCGTCAATTTCAGGCCTACCAACTGCAATTCGGAGCGCCTGATAGGCAAGCAGTCCAGCCGGAGCCAGGTCCTTTGGCACCGAATCAGTCAAATACTCGCGATAGGCAAACTCTTCCCTGGATTCGGCATAGCGAACCGAGAATTTTGACTCCAGCGAAAATCCGTCAACCCAGCAGGGCGCGTCAAAATCAAAAAAGCCACCAATGCAAACGAGGTCTTCCCTTTTAGAAACCTCAACCCTTGACCGAAAGATCATTTTTGTGAGCCAAGCAAGCATGGCTTCGAGTTTTGAAGCGGCGACAATCACCAGGACGCCCTGCTCGGTGGCGATTATCTTGAGCTGCTGCTCAACGTGTCCCTGCGGAGTCAGCAGTAACGCCTCAGTTGACATGCCGGATTCAAGATTCAAAATGTTTTGTGAAAGCAGTGAGTGAAGCCAGGACTTTGTGTCTGGTCCGACAATCTCGATGACGCCCTGGTCGCTTCTTTGGACGAATGCCCCGCCGGCAAGTAGCTTCCGCTGCTCCAGCAGCGGATTTCCAAAGTGGTCAGTCATTTTTCTTTTCCAAGCGAGCAGAAGCGTGTGAGCTAAGTGGTTTTCCTAGCGCCGCCATGTCCCAGGCCCAGAGCAGTGCTCCTTCCACTAGGCCATACATTCTTTGCCCTGCTGAATATTCTTTGGAGTGTGGAGAGCGCAGCACCGCATCTGTTGCAATGTCCACTCTTGCCGCTTTGATCTGACCGAAATAAAGCTCTGAAACCGCGTCAGAGTTTGTGATGATCGCCTCAATGTCAAAGCCACCGGTGGCATTACGAAACTCTTCCAGCTGCTCGCGAGACTGGATAGTTGACTCAGCCTTGCCCGGCAATAGTCCGGGTCCTGGTTCGTGGTCGAGAGTGTTTTTCGCAAGCATCCAGAATCCGTGCTCTTGGCTAATAACCGACCCGTCGGCTTGCCTAGAGATTGCTTGGTATTCCAGCTTGCCATTTGGCAGCGGCAAAAATTGCATTTCTTGAAAGAATTCGACCTCTAGTGGGTCTTTGCCCTGCACTGGATAACTGACCACACCCGACCCGCTCCAGTGCCCGAGCAAAAATGTGAACGGGGTTAGCTCAATCGGGAGGTCGTCCGGAATTACGAACAAATTAGCTCTGGCCCTTAAATAGCTTGTAGACAACCAGCGCGGATACTCCGGCGATTGCAACGGTAGCCAAGATAAGCAAGCCGGTAAACAGGATTTCTAGTGCCAACAACATGGTCTAAGTCTAACTGCCCAAAGCAATAACTGTCATAACTCCAAGGATTGCAACCGTCCCGGCTGAGACATAAACCTGCTGCCTCACGGTGTCTTTCGCCTCCTTGGACAACAGGTGTCCGAGGCTCACAACGGCAATCGCCGCACCCGCGATTGCAGCGAAAGCATTGTAGAGACGGTCATCGGAGGAGCTGGCCAGCGCCCATAGGCCAGCGATTAGGACCGCTGTCCATATCAAAGAAATCTGCAACCACTGCCTGCTCACGGCTTAAACTCTACCCAACAGGGCTCGGCATCGGGCTATCATTTTGCTAAACGGAGGGCGGGCTGGTGGCAGTTGTATTGTGCATATCCCCCGGTGGGCAGACTCCGCTGAGCGCGCTGGAGGCCCTAGGCCACCAACTCATTCAAGTAACTTTTGATCCGCAGCAGCTTGCCGATGCCCCGAGGCACGATGTGGTGCTGCTTGATTGCCGACACAACTTAATGGGCGCAAAGGCTGTGGCACGAATTCTCAATGCTGCCGGCTGGAGTCGGCCCCTGATGCTGGTTGCAAACGAGAGTGTGCTGGCTGCAGTTAGCGCGGAATGGGGCCTCAAGGATTTTGTTTTGGAGGGCGCCTCACTGGCCGAGGTAGATGCCAGGGTTCGGATCCTGTTGGATGCCAAGCCCACGCAACAAAGTGAGGTCAAAAACTCAACCGGACTAACCATTGACCTTGCTAGCTACACAGCCAAAATTGCCGGCAAGGCACTGGATTTGACATTCAAGGAATTTGAATTGCTTCGCCACCTAAACGAGAACCCAGGCCGGGTGTTCTCAAGGGAACAGCTACTGAGCGAAGTCTGGGGCTACGACTACTTTGGCGGAACCAGAACGGTCGATGTCCACATCCGTCGCCTGCGCGCAAAGCTCGGTGAGCACGAGTCGCTAATTGGCACGGTTCGCAACGTTGGCTACCGCCTGAATCCAGATGGTCAACCGGAAGAAAATAGTTAACCCACTGCTAACTTGCAGATGCCAAGATTGGTCCTATGTCAGAAGAGACGCAAATAATATTTCAGCCTGAATCGCAGCCTGATCTGCCTGCTGAGCGCTTCTTGGATCGTGAGCTGAGCTGGCTCGAATTCAACCAGCGAGTGCTCGAGCTAGCCGAAGATCAGAACCTGCCGCTTCTTGAGAGGGTTCACTACCTGAGTATTTTTGCCTCTAACCTTGACGAGTTTTTCATGGTTCGGGTTGCGTCGCTAAAACGAAGAATCGCCACCGGTATCGCCGTCCAGTCAGCATCTGGCTTGAGCCCGCAAGATGTCCTGCAGCGAATCTCGGATCGAACTAGGGAGCTGCAAACCAGGCACGCTGAACTCTTTGCTCGCGTCGTGGCACCGGAGCTGAAGGCAAACGGGATTGACGTAGTTCATTGGTCCACGCTGTCCGACGAAGAAAAAACCGCGCTTCACGAGTACTTCTCGTCTCAGGTGTTTCCTGTACTGACGCCTTTGGCTGTTGACCCGGCTCACCCCTTCCCCTACATCTCTGGGCTTTCGCTAAACCTTGCGGTGGTGCTGAAAAACCCGAAGGATCAAACCGAGCACTTTGCCAGAGTTAAGGTGCCGCCACTGTTGCCAAGATTTGTTTTGGTTCCAGGAGCTGAGTCGAGGTATGTTCCGCTCGAAGATGTCATGGGTGAATTCCTGGGCGAACTATTTCCTGGCATGGAGGTTTTGCAACACCACATCTTCCGGGTCACCAGGAATGAGGACCTCGAGGTGGACGAGGATGAGGGCGAAAACCTGCTGATTCAACTCGAAAAAGAGCTGCTCAGGAGGCGATTCGGGCCACCGGTACGCCTCGAGGTTGCCGAGGACGTTGACCCGCAGGTCCTGAGCCTGCTGCAGCGCGAGCTGGACATCGACCACACGGATGTCTACAACCTGCCAGAGCCACTTGATCTTTCGAGCCTTAAGACTCTGGCTTTTCTTCCTAGGCCAGAACTGCAGTTTGAACCGCATGCCATCACCACCAACCGCTACCTAGAGGCCGATGAGGACGAAGCTGCCGACATTTTCGCTTCGCTTCGAGAGCGCGAAGTCCTGGTTCATCACCCCTACGAAAGCTTTGCCACCAGCGTTCAAGCGTTCTTGGAGCAAGCCGCCGATGACCCACAGGTCCTGGCAATCAAGCAGACCCTTTATCGAACCTCCGGAGATTCACCAATTGTTGATGCCTTGATTGACGCTGCTGAAGCCGGCAAACAGGTCCTGGCACTGGTTGAAATCAAGGCTCGGTTTGACGAGAAGAACAACATCGCCTGGGCCAGAAAACTTGAGGCAGCCGGAGTTCACGTTGTCTACGGGATCGTTGGGCTAAAAACTCACTGCAAACTCTCTCTTGTGATTCGTCAGGAAGGCAATCAGCTTCGCCGCTACTGCCACATTGGAACCGGTAACTACAACCCAAAGACGGCTCGCTACTACGAAGACTTTGGCCTGCTGACTGCTCGGCCGGCTGTTGGAGAAGACCTGACTCAGCTGTTCAACCAGCTCTCTGGATTCTCGACCGAGCCCTCCTACTCTTCAATCCTGACTTCACCCGTTGGAGTCAGAGAGGGCCTAGTTGAGCGGATTCAGCGCGAGATAGACAACCACCAGGCTGGAAGACCAGCAAAGGTTAGGTTCAAGATCAATTCACTGGTTGACGAGCAGATCATTGACCAGCTCTACTTTGCCTCGATGGCTGGAGTGCCCGTGGAAATCGTTGTGCGCGGAATGTGTGCGCTGAAGCCCGGTATCCCAGGGCTCAGTGAGAACATCACCGTGCACTCGGTTCTCGGTCGCTATTTGGAACACAGCCGGATCTTCTTCTTTGAAAATGCCGGCGACCCGGATGTCTTCATCGGTTCAGCTGACATGATGCATCGAAACTTGGACCGAAGAGTGGAGACCCTGGTGAAGATCACCCAGAGCGACCAAATCAAGGAACTAGATGACCTATTTGTTCTAGCTATGAGCAACCAGGTTTCAGTTTGGGAGCTCGAGTCTTCAGGAAATTGGCGCAGAGACGCCAAAGACGCGGACGGTCAACCGCTGCTTGACATGCAGGATGAAATCATGTCCAGAACACTTGTCAAGAAGCGGAGCAGGTAGTGATTGTCTATGCAGCCGGAGTTGTTTGTTGGCGACCGACCAAAACCAGTTTTGAGGTGGCGGTTGTCTATAGAGAAAAATACGATGACTGGACCTTTCCGAAAGGAAAGGTAGACCCCGGAGAACTTCTCCCGGAAACAGCAGTCCGGGAAGTTGAAGAGGAAGCTGGCATTCGGGTCAGACTCGGTCGAAAACTTGCTGTTCTGAGTTACAAAATTGGTGCCGGAAACACCAAGGAGGTTCACTACTGGGTCTCCAAGGTAAAGGACAGTGCGATTGCAAAATCCAAGTTCAAGCCCAATAAGGAAATCGCCAAGGTTGAGTGGGTTGAGGCCAGCAAGGCCCTAAAAGTGCTGACCTACGACCACGATAAAGACCTGCTCAAGCAGACAATTCAGTGGTCAGAAAATTCCGAGCTGGAAACCCGTGGCCTGGTGATCTTGCGCCACACAACCGCCACCCCAAGAACTGAGTGGGTGGGCGAAGAGGCCAAGCGACCGCTACTGCCAGAGGGCAAGAAGCAAGCAAAGCGGCTAGTGACGCTGCTTGATGCCTATGGGCCAAAGCGCTTGGTTACCAGCCCCTGGACTAGGTGTCAGCAGACTGTTGCTCCATACTCAAAAAAGACTCAGCGGACACTTATTGAAAGATCGCAACTGACAGAGCTTTCAAACCAGCGCGGTCCCAGAAAAACCAAGAACGTAATCGAAGACACTTTTGGTCAGAATAAGAACGCACTGATTTGCTCGCATCGCCCAGCTCTGCCAACAATCATCGAGACCTTTGCAAAGCATGCCACCAAACAGGTTTCCGCCAGCCTTGCTCAAGAGCACACGCTTGCACCGGGTGAATTTCTTGTGCTGCGAGTCTCAATGGCCCAGAAGCCAAAAGTTATTGCCTACGAACGCATCTACTTAGAGTCAAAACTTCGCCCGTAATTCATCAGCTGTTTACTTGGTTTACAAACGAAGTTTGTCTTGCCTTCCTAACTTGACTCTCGCCTAATAAACCATAAGGAAAGGTAATTCATGAACAACATTCTCAAGCTTGGTGCCCTGGCTGCTGCCAGCACTCTGGTTCTAGCTGGTTGTGCTGCTAACGAAGCAGCAGTAGAAGAAACAACCAGTGCTACAACCGACACAACCGAAACAGTTGTGGAACTAACAGGCACCCTAAACGGATCTGGCGCTTCATCGATGGCTGCCGGCCAAGAAGCTTGGATCGCTGCTTTCCAGACCGCCAACCCTGGTGTAACCGTGAACTACGACCCAACGGGTTCTGGAACCGGTCGCAAGCAGTTCATGGAGGGCGCAACCTCATTCACAGGCTCTGACTCTTACTGGAAAGAAGAAGAGCTAGGCGGAGAGTTCCCAAGCTGCGCAGCTGGCACCTTGCCATGGGAGTTCCCAATCTGGATTTCCCCAATCGCAGTGATCTTCAACCTCGATGGTGTTTCAAGCTTGAACATGGACGGCGCAACTGTTGCCGGCATTTTCGCTGGTGAGATCACCAAGTGGAACGATGCAGCAATTGCGGCCGCAAACCCAGGCGTTTCACTGCCTGACCTTACAATCACCGCTGTTCACCGCTCTGACGAGTCAGGCACCTCAAAGAACTTCACCGACTACCTAGGTGCTGTGGCTCCTGATGTATGGACTGTAGGCGCAATCGAAGCTTGGCCTGCAGAGTACGGCGGCGAGGGTGCGCAGGGTACCTCTGGTGTTGTGTCAGCAGTTTCAGGCGGAAACGGAACCATCGGTTACGCTGACGCTTCTCGTGCCGGTGACCTAGGAACCGTTGCCGTAAAGGTCGGCTCTGACTACGTTGCTTACTCGGCAGAGGCTGCAGCAGCTGTTGTTGACGCATCGCCACTAGTTGAAGGACGCGAGTCATACGACTTGGCGACCAAGATCGACCGCAACACCACCGCATCTGGTGCCTACCCAATCGTTTTGGTTAGCTACCTAATGGGCTGCAACGACTACGCAGATGACGCTCAGGCTGAGCTAGTTCGCGCATGGGCATCGTTCCTAGTATCAGAAGAGGGCCAGCAGGCTGCTGCTGCCTCTGCAGGAAATGCTCCAATCTCTGCTGGTCTTCGTGCAAAGGCACAGGCCATCATTGATGCAATCAAGTAACTGAACATTAGGTGAATAACACCCGGCCCGGGTCCCCTGGGCCGGGTGTTTTTACTAACTTGGTAACCAAGTAAATAAGTCAGGAAAAAAATGACCGATGTGAAGCCAAAGGCAGTCAGACGCCTCGGTGATATCGTGTTCGCCAACCTGACCTTCCTGGCGGGTATCAGCATCCTGCTAACACTGGCAACTGTTGCCGCTTTCCTTTTTGCCCAGTCGGTTCCAGCCTTCACTGGAGAGCCGATTGAGGCTGCTGAGAATGGCTTCTGGGCTTACGTTTTCCCGTTCATCTTCGGAACTGTTTATGCCTCGGTGATTGCACTGGCAATCGCAACCCCACTGGCGATTGGAATCGCCCTTTACATCTCGCACTTTGCAAACCGCCGTTTCTCCCAAATCCTGGGTTATGCAGTTGACCTGCTAGCAGCAATCCCGTCGGTTGTTTACGGCCTCTGGGGCATTCTGGTGCTAGCTCCATTCTTGACACCGTCTTATCGGTGGCTGAACGAGAACCTCGGTTGGGTTCCAGTCTTTGGAGGCCAGGTTTCTGCCACCGGCCGAACAATGCTGACTGTGGGTATCGTGCTTGCGATCATGGTGCTTCCGATTATGGCTGCACTGATTCGTGAAGTTTTCCTGCAAACACCGAGACTCCACGAGGAAGCTGCCTTGGCTCTTGGTGCAACTAGGTGGGAAATGATCAAAATGGCAGTGCTGCCATTTGGTCGCCCGGGCATCATCTCCGCGGCAATGCTGGGACTGGGCCGTGCGCTCGGTGAAACGATGGCGGTTGCCATGGTGCTCTCCCCCGCCGCGGTGATTTCATTTGACATGCTTACCTCCACCAACTCGAACACCATTGCTGCGAACATCGCATTGCAGTTCCCGGAGGCCGGCGGAAACTACACCAACCTCTTGATTGCAACTGGGCTCGTGCTGTTCGGCATCACAATGGTCGTAAACATGATTGCCCGCTGGGTAATTAGCCGCAGGGCAGAATTCTCGGGGGCAAACTAATGGCCACCTCACAGCTGCAGTCAACTTTCCAGGGAACCAGAGACCTCCCGCGCTGGGTGTCGCCACTGATGCTGGTTGGTTTTTTCTTGACCTCGTTCTTCCTGCAGAGCGCTCTTGCATCGGGTGCGGATTCAGTTGAGATCAACCTGGTGCCGGTTGCGGTCTTTGGTTTACTCGGCTACGCCGTCACGCTTTATGTGCTGTCACGGATCGTTGAGGGAGTCAGGAAGGCAACTGACCGACTTGTTACAACGCTGGTTTCCACCGCCTTCGCGCTGGCCCTGATTCCACTTATTTCACTTGCCTACACAGTTGTCACCAATGGTGTTGCACGGTTCGACATGGAGTTCTTCACCTTCTCGATGCGAAACGTGGTGGGCGAGGGCGGTGGAGCACTCCACGCGATCGTCGGGACCCTTGAAATCACTGGAATTGCAACTTTGATTTCTGTTCCCGTTGGAATCCTGGCCGCCATTTACCTAATTGAATACGGCCGCGGAACAATCGCCCGGCTAGTTACCTTCTTTGTTGATGTGATGACTGGCGTGCCGTCAATCGTCGCTGGTTTGTTTGCCTATGCGCTATTCGTTATTTTCTTTGGTCCTGGTGTGCGCATGGGACTTGGCGGCGCAATCGCACTTAGCGTGCTGATGATTCCGGTTGTTATTCGTGCCACCGAGGAAATGCTCAAGATTGTCCCGAATGAACTTCGGGAAGCTGCCTATGCTCTCGGAGTTCCGAAGTGGCTTACGGTCTTGAAGGTGGTTCTGCCAACTGCCCTTGCCGGAATTGCTACCGGTGTCATGATTGCGATTGCTCGAGTGATCGGTGAGACTGCTCCGCTGCTTCTGATAGCAGGATTCACGGCCTCGATGAACTACAACCCATTTGATGAGCGCATGATGACCCTGCCGGTCTTCGTCTATACCTCCTATGCCAACCAAGGTGTTGACATGCAGGCCTATGTTGACCGCGCCTGGGCGGGCGCTCTGACTTTGATGATCATCGTGATGGTCCTAAACCTTGTTGCTCGTCTTATTAGTAAGTACTTTTCTCCGAAGGGATAACCCATGTCAAAGCGCATAGAACTGAAATCACTGGATGTCTACTACAGCAGCTTCCTGGCGGTTCAGGATGTGAACATGGTGATCGAACCAAAGGCCATCACTGCCTTCATCGGCCCTTCTGGCTGTGGAAAGTCCACCCTTATTCGAACCCTGAACAGGATGCACGAGGTTATTCCAGGGGCCAGGGTCGAAGGCCAGCTGTTGATGGATGGCGAGGATGTCTATGGGCCGGATGTTGATCCGGTTCGAGTCCGGCGCCAGGTCGGAATGGTTTTCCAGCGCCCGAACCCATTCCCAACAATGTCCATCAAGGACAACGTTCTTTCCGGCTACAAACTGAACAACTCCAAGATGTCCAAGACCGAGGCCGAAGAGCTAACCGAGAAGGCACTTGTTGGCGCAAACCTTTGGAATGAAGTCAAGGACCGGCTCGACAAGCCAGGTTCTGGATTATCTGGCGGTCAGCAGCAACGTCTGTGTATTGCCCGAGCAATTGCGGTTGAGCCAGATGTGATTCTGATGGATGAGCCAACCAGCGCTCTGGATCCAATTTCGACGGCCGCGATTGAAGACTTGGCTGTCGAGCTCAAGGAAAAGTTCACAGTCGTGATTGTTACTCACAACATGCAGCAAGCATCCAGAATCTCGGACATGACCGCATTTTTCAACATTGCCGGAACCGGCATGCCAGGAAAGCTCATCGAGTACGACAAAACTGAGAAGATTTTCTCGAACCCCGGACAGCAGCAAACCGAAGACTACGTTTCTGGTCGCTTCGGCTAGAAACAATATCGCCTGCTAGCAGGTTGATGTTTCCATGATTAAAACTGTCACCTCAGATTTACCGACCCTACGAAACTCGAATGGGCAGCCGGCCACGGTTCTGGTTACCGGCGCGACTGGATATATTGGCGGCCGCCTGATTCGTGAGCTGCTGAGCCATGACTACAAAGTCCGAGTGCTGGTGCGAGATGCAGCCCGGCTAAACGACTACCCTTGGGTCCAAAACGTTGAGGTTATTGTGGGGGACGCGACAAACCCAGAAGCCTTGAAAAAGGCACTCAAAGGCGTTGATCTGGCGTATTACCTACTTCACGCTCTGATGGTTTCCAAAGATTTTGAATCCAAAGAGAGGGAACTGGCGGAAGTATTTGGTTCGGTCGCCAAGAAACAAAAGGTTTCGAGAATCGTCTACTTGGGGGGCATGATCTCAAACGATGACCAGCTTTCTCCTCACATGTCCGCAAGGGCAGAGACCGGGGAGATTTTGCGTAACAGCGGCGTCCCAACAATTGAGCTGCGCGCAGGTGTCGTGATTGGCTCTGGTTCAGCATCATTTGAGATGCTGCGGCACCTCACTGAACGACTGCCATTCATGGTCACGCCGAAGTGGTTGCTAAACAAGATTCAGCCGATTGCAATTAGGGACGTGCTGCGCTACTTGGTCGGCTCTGCCACAATCGACAAAAAAGTGAATCGGGATTTCGACATTGCTGGCCCAGAGGTATTCACCTACCTAGAGATGATGCAGCTCTATGCGGAAGTTGCTGGCCTTAGAAGAAGGATCATCATCCCGCTGCCGGTGTTGACCCCGCGGCTGGCCTCTGGCTGGATCGGACTGGTTACCCCAGTCCCGGTAACCCTTGCAAAGCGACTTGTTGCATCCCTGAAGCACGACGTTGTTGCCAGAGATAGCGACATTCGGGGTTTCATACCGGATGCAAAGGGTGGGATGACAGACTTTAGAAGCGCGGTTGGCCTGGCACTGAGCCGAGTCAAGGACCTGGAAGTTGAAACCAGGTGGAGTAACGCTTCGGTTCCGGGCACTCCTTCAGAACCGCTGCCGACTGACCCCAGCTGGGCCGGAGGTTCACTTTATGTGGACCATCGTGAATACCTGTCCACTGACAGCGTGAGCGAGATTTGGTCCAGAGTGGAGGCCATCGGCGGAAAGAACGGTTATTCCACAGCCACCTGGGCATGGGAGCTTAGAGGGCTGATGGATCTAGTTGTTGGCGGGGTTGGCCTAAGGCGCGGCAGAAGAGACCCAAACACCCTCATGGAGGGTGAGGCACTGGATTTCTGGCGGGTTGAAAAGATTGACCGTCCTCACCTTTTGCGGCTGCGTGCGGAGATGAAGCTGCCGGGGCTTGCCTGGCTCGAATTCCGGGTCACTCAGTTTGATGAGAGTCACTCACTTTTGGTTCAAAAAGCCTACTTTCACCCTCACGGCCTCTCCGGGCACGGCTACTGGTGGCTGGTTTCGTTTATGCATGGAATCGTTTTCCCTTCGATGGCAAAGAAGCTGGCCGGTAAGGGCTGCAAGAAGCACCCGACCAGCTAGGCTTCACCGGTGCAGAAAACTCGCCTGGCAGTGATCGCCCTGTTGGGCGTTGGTTTTGTTTGGGGTGCAGCCTTTGTTCTGATGAAGGACGCCATCGAACAACAGCCATACATGGATTTCCTTGCAACCAGATTCTCGATAGCAGCGCTGGCGATGGTGATCCTTCGACCAAGAGTTGCCCTGGCACTGAAGCCGGGAGACTTGAAATTTGGAGCCCTCATCGGAGTCGTGCTCGCCTTTGGCTACATAACCCAGACAATAGGACTTGAGCTAACCACGGCCGCCACCAGTGGCTTCTTGACTGGTCTCTACGTTGTTTTCACTCCCCTAATTGCTTGGCTTTTCACGAGAAGGCGCTTCGCAACCAGGGTGATTGTTGGCGTGGTTTTGGCAATGGTCGGACTTGCAATTTTTTCCGGAGCTGCAGCCAACATTGAATTCCAAATAGGCCAAATTTGGCTGGTCGTTTGTGCCGTTCTTTACGCCATTCACATCCTGCTTCTTGGAAAATATGGCATGGGCAGAACCCCCTACCGGATGGCAATGATTCAGATTGCCTTTGCGGCTGTTGTTTGTTGGGGCTTTGCGCTTTTGGATGGCTATCAAGCGCCGCCAAACTGGGAAGTTTGGTTTGCAATTCTGTTTACGGCACTACTGTCCACTGTGATCGCGTTCTGGGTGCAGACCTGGGCGCAAACACTGATTGACCCGGCCCGTGTTGCGCTGCTGATCACCAGCGAGGTCATCTTCACCGCCATTCTGGCAGTTGGACTGGGTCAAGAGCCTTTGACTGTTGCAATGATTGTGGGTGGCTCAACCATGCTCACGGCCATGCTAATTGTTGAGTGGCCCACCAAAGCCGAACCCGAGGTTCCGCTAGAGCCCCAAATCCACGAGTAACTCCTGAAGCTTCTTGTTGTCGGCAAGCTCCTTGTCTGATCGCGCCATCTTTACCGGCAATCTCCTGCGCAGGAGGTCCTCTCTGGTGTGGACGAGCTCGTGCTCGGCAATGTGTCGAATCTCCTGCTCGGTAATACCAAGCCCGGGGACTATTTCTTCAAGTGGGCCGTCCCCAATAATCTCGAAGGCCGCCTCCCCATGTCGGCGCCAAATTGCCTCAGCGATTCTTGGTGCAGCATCCCTGTCTGACCTTGCTGCAACCAGGGCAGAGAAATCTTCTTGCCGAAGTTGAGAGCCCTCACCAAACCAGTTCACCGGCCGTTTGGTGATGTGACCAAGCCGGGTTAGCTCCTGCACAATTTCTTTTCCAACATTTAGGCAGTCAGTGAGCTTGCCGCCCAAAACGGTGACAACCGACAGCGCCTTATTGGCCTCCACTATGTGCTTACGGCTCAGCTGGTGCCAATCCGCGACATCACCAGACTGACCACCGTCAACAACAAGCGGACGCACTCCTGATCGCTCTGCAACAATGTCGCCTGGCGTGATTGGAACCTCGAGCTCAAGCTGCGCATTTACCTGCTTGATAACAAAGTCACGGTCTTCCTGAGTGACCTTGGTGTGAGGATCATCCACTCGAGTGTCAGTGGTTCCCACCATCGAACGGTCGCCCATTGGAAGCACGTAGAACAATCGCTCTTGCTCATCCCAAAGTGCTAGCACTTGATTCAGTTCTGTGATCTTACGATTCAGCACCAAGTGGATGCCCTTTGAAAACACCAAACCGGCATTTGTCGGTGCCTGCAGTAGCTCTGAAACGTTTTTTGCAAAAGGTCCCGCGGTATTAATCACGCTGGTGGCGGTCACTGTGGTTTTTTCTTTGCCGCTGAGCTCGAGCTCCCAGCCATCGGTCCCGTGCTTAGCAGCAGTGAGCTCCGTGTAGTTTCTAACATCAGCACCCTGCTTCATGGCATGGCGAACAAAGTCAAAAACAAAGCGTGAATCGTTGTCTGGTAGCTCAGCGTCGTAGTACTTAATCGCGGCTCGTCCGGTGATGAGGTTGGGTTCAAGTTTTTTGGCTGTCTTTGCCGAATAGCTTGCCGGTGGCTTGGTTCCAAGGAGCCCAATTCCCCAATAAAAGAGCGTTCCAAAAGTTCCCAGCAATCTTCCGAAAGGCGCGGTTGGGCCAAGGGAGGCCAAAAAGCCAATCTGCCGAATCTGGTTCGGGTAATTTCGCATCAGGTGGTTTCTGGCCAGGCAAAGCTTAAACACCAAACCAAATTCGTAACCCTGAAGGTACTTGATCCCACCCCAAACTAGGTTGCTAGATTCCTGGGATGTGAAGTTGGCAATATCGCCCTTATCAACCAGCAGGACCCTCAGCCCGGCTGCGGAAGCAGCGGAGGCTGCGACAGCACCGTTGATTCCAGCACCGATCACGACAACGTCAAAATGAACGTTTTTGTTCGAATTCGTTTGATTTTGTTTGGCCACACTGAAAGCATAGAAGCATAGAGTCTCAGATGGAAGCTAATTAGCCTCCAAGGAGGAAATTAATGTCTATTTTGGCCATTGATGCTGGCACCACCGGTGTCACAGCACTGATCGTGAGCGACCAGGGTGAAATTATTGCCCGCGGATACCAAGAGTTCCCGCAGTATTTTCCGCACCCCGGCTGGGTTGAGCACGAACCTGAGGAGATCTGGCAGGCAGCTTTGGTGGCATGCAAATTAGCAATTGGAGAGGCCGACTCCGAAATCAGCTGCATCGGAATAACTAACCAGCGTGAAACTGCAGTCATCTGGGACCGGACCGAACTTAGCTCCCCCACCAGGGCAATTGTTTGGCAGGACCGAAGAACCAGCATCTACAAAGACGAGCTCGATCAGAAAAACACTGACGACTGGATCAGGACTAAAACTGGCCTCAACATTGACCCCTACTTCACCGCGAGCAAGTTCCTGTGGTGGGCAAGAAATGAAACAGAGATTTGGCAGGGTGTGGTTGATGGCACATACGCCCTCGGCACCATCGATAGCTACCTGATTGCCAGGCTAACCGGCGGGGCTGCGCACCTTACCGATGCCAGCAATGCATCCAGGACCCAACTAATGGACCTAGAAAGTGGCGAATGGGACCAGAGCCTGCTGGATGCATTCGAGATCCCAGGAACCGCCCTTCCCAAAATCACCTCAAGCTGGGGCGAGATAGCAACCACTGACCCGGAGCATTTTCTGGGCGTGACCGCGCCAATCACAGGTGTTGCAGGAGATCAGCAGGCAGCACTATTTGGTCAACTCGCCTTCAAGGAAGGCGAATCAAAGGCAACGTATGGAACCGGAGCTTTCATCCTTACCAACACCGGGTCAAGGATTGTGAGCTCGCAGCATGGCCTGCTTGGAACAGTGGCGTGGAAAAGCCCTGAAGGTGAAATCAGCTACGCCCTTGAAGGGTCGGTCTTTGTCGCCGGTGCATCGGTCCAATGGTTGCGGGACGGTCTAAAAATTATTGATAAGGCCTCAGATGTTGAGGCACTTGCTGCAAGCGTTGCGGACTCGGACGGGGTGGTTTTCATGCCAGCTCTAACCGGCCTGGGTGCCCCATACTGGCA
This sequence comes from Aquiluna sp., assembly GCA_017854485.1. GTDB lineage: Bacteria > Actinomycetota > Actinomycetes > Actinomycetales > Microbacteriaceae > Aquiluna. The sequence continues at coordinate 27,691 of JAFMHN010000010.1, forward strand.
GCCAGATATCCGCGGTTCCATTTTCGGCATTACCCGTGGCACCACCGATGCTCACATCGCTTACGCAACCCTGGAGGCGATTGCCATCCAGGTGAAGGCTGTCTTGGATGCAATGGAGCTGGACATGCAGACCAGCATCCCTGCTCTTCGCGTTGATGGTGGGGCTGCTGCAAACAACCTATTGATGCAAATCCAAGCTGACCTTATTTCTAAGGATGTTGAGCGCGCCACAAACCTAGAATCAACCGGGCTCGGGGCGGCGCTCCTAGCTGGACTGGGTTCGGGCGTTTGGACTTCCCTCTCCGACCTGGATGCATTGAACCCAACGGAGCAGACTTTCAGCCAAAAATCGGATCGATCGAAGGTGTACGCGAGATGGCAACAGGCGCTTGGAGCAACGGAATGGTTCCACAAAAACTAAGCTAAGTACATGTATCAGCCGGAATCGAAGCTTGCCGCCCAGGCACTTAGCGCCGGCTACGCTGCCGATGAAGTCATCCGCAATCTAGACCTCGAAATCGAGCGCGGGTCGGTCACAGCAATCATTGGAGCAAATGGTGCCGGAAAGACATCGCTACTCAAGGCGCTGGCTCGCAAAATTCCTGCCGCCAAGGGCACGGTATTGCTCGATGGGGTTTCTATTGCTTCCTTGAGTAAAACTGAGCTGTCAAAAACCTTTGGTTTTCTAGCCGCAATTCCGGCAGCCAAGAACCTGGAAACCGTCTTCGAACTGGTTTCTAGATCAGCCATGGCTGCCAACCAAATTTCTCGTGTTTCTCCTCGGCTGCGGGAGGAAATTGACACCCTGCTTGAGAGAACCTCGCTGACGGCCGTCAAGGACAAAAGAATTGGTGAACTCTCCTCTGGTTACAAGCAGTGCGCTGTGATTGCAGCCGCTCTGGTGAAAAACCCAGAAGTGCTGTTGCTCGATGAGCCAACTTCATCCCTTGACTACAGTCACCAGCTGCAGGTGATGAACCTGCTGTCCTCCCTAAAAAAAGAGCGCGGGATGACCATCATTGCCGTGATTCACGACCTCAACCTGGCGGCCAGATTTGCCGACCAGATAGTTGTTTTGAAGCAAGGTTCCATTGTTGCCAAGGGTAATCCTCACGAGGTGATCACCCCCAACAACCTCGCTGAAGCCTTCAACATCCTGGCGCGGGTAATTGATGATCCGGTCGGTAAAACACCCCTAGTAATTCCAATTCGCCAGCTTGGCTAGTAGCCAAAAGATAGCTAGCGGACCATAATGGGAGCGTAGTTCACTAGTGAAGGCGCGGTTACCAAAGTAACGCCAACGAGGCTTTGCGCATACTGGTGGATGAGGGCAAGGACTGGGCCCGTTCAAATAAATCGGTCATGTTTGGTTGTGAAAATCCATGCGTATCTTGCTCATTGGGGCAGGTGGTGTTGGCGATGCAATCGTCAAAATCTCTGCCGATCGTAATTTCTTCGAAAAACTAGTAGTCGCTGACTATGACCTAGTCCGCGCTGAAAAGAGCGTTGCTTGGGTCAGCGAACACGCTCCTGAAGCATCCTCAAGGTTTGAGGCAGCTCAGATTGATGCCAGCGACCCTGACAACATTGCGGCGCTCGCTAAAAAGGTGGGCGCCACCCACATCATGAACGCAGTTGAGCCAAAGTTCGTGCAGAGCATCTTCCAAGGTGCTCTAGCAGCTGGCGCAAACTACATGGACATGGCGATGAGCCTGAGTCACGTGCATGAAACAGATCCATTCAACACTCCTGCTGAGAAGCTTGGTGACTGGCAGTATGACCACCACAAAGACTTTGAGGAAAAGGGTCTATTGGCTCTTATTGGAACCGGTGCAGAGCCAGGAATCTCGAACATCTTTGCTCGCTATGCAGCCGACCACCTCTTCAGCGAAGTTGACGAGATAACAATCCTCGATGGTGGCAACTTGGTTGTGAAGAACGAAGACGGAGAAGAGATCTTCGCGCCTTCATTCTCAATTTGGACCGTAATCGAAGAGTGCTTGAACCCACCTTTGATCTGGGAAAAAGAGCGCGGTTGGTATACAACCAAGCCTTTCAGCGAGCCTGCTCTATTTGAGTTCCCTGGCGGCATCGGACCAATCGAGTGCGTGAACGTGGAGCACGAAGAAGTGAACATGCTTCCTCGAACCATGGATGCCAAGAAGGTTGCGTTCAAGTACGGCCTTGGAACCGAATTCATCAGCGTTCTAAAGACTCTTCATGCGCTTGGGCTAGACAAGATCAACCCGGTTTGGGTCAGATCGAAGTCTGGTAAATCTCAGGTGGCACCTCGTGACCTAGTTGCCGCTGTGCTACCAGACCCAGCATCACTGGTTGATGTCATGACAGGCAAGACCTGCGCTGGAACACTGGTTACCGGCAAGGGCAAGGACGGCGAACCCAAGGCAACCTACCTCTACCATGTTGCAGACACTCAGTGGACTGCCGAGAACTACGATGCACAGGCTGTTGTTTGGCAGACTGCGCTGGTTCCGGTAATCGCGCTAGAGCTGCTAGCAACCGGTCAGTGGGATGCAACCGGTGTTCGTGGGCCAGAAGAGTTTGACGCAAAGGTGTTCTTAGACCTAATGGCTGGCGAGTACGGCCAGGCCTGGGGCGCTCAGGGAAGAAACCCTGAGAACACAAGCGTTATTGACGCCAACTGGGAATAAACAACTAAAACAACCTGCTTTATTAGACTGAGTGCAGTAAATAGTCTGGGAACACTCTCAGGCTTCTCCGAGTTGTATTACTTAGAGTAGAGACACTTAGAACTAACAGGGAGTTATAGAGTGCGAATTTCAAAGCGTTGGGTTCCTTCCATTGCAGTTCCAGCAGTGATCGCTGTTGGAGCCATTGCGGTTCCGCTGCAGGCTAATGCCATTGACCTACCGGACCTAAGTCCGCAGCAGGTCATGGTTTTGATGCAGGGTGCCGATGTCACTGAGTTCTCTGGAACAATTGTGAAATCAAGCAACCTAGGTTTGCCGACTCTGGAATTTAGCTCAATGATGTCTGAGGACAGCATTGCGCAGATGGAAGAGAAGATGCCGGCCGAGATGGCGGACTTTGTTCCTGCAGTCATTGAGTCGAACACCTTGACCCAGGCAATTGAATTGATTTCAGGCTCTCACACCATTCGCGTTTATGTTTCCGGCCAGGACAAACTGCGTGCACAGATTCTTGACCCAATGTCGCAGCGCGACCTGATTGTGAACGGCAATGAGTTCTGGGTTTACGACGCCAAAATGGCAACTGCCCTGACCGGAACAATTGACATCGAGGCTGACCCTGCAAAGCAGGCAGAGGCCGAGCAAAAGGTTCTGGACTACGCCGACTCAATCGCGCTTGACCTTTCAAGCCCAGAAGCAATTGCCGACTACCTGGTGTCGATGGTCGACGAAACTTCACAGATTGAGGTAGGCAAGGACCACAGTGTCGCTGGTCGAAGTGCCTACCAGCTAATAATTAGCCCAGATTCTCAAAACTCGCTGGTTGCCAGTGCTGCGGTCTCGGTTGACTCCGAGACTGGAATGCCTCTGAGAGTTGAGATCTTCTCAACCACCCAGGCAGAAGCGGCAATGACTGTTGGCTTTGAGAGCATCAGCTTTGACAGCGTCGACCAGGGTCTATTTAGCTTTACTCCTCCAGCAGGAACCAGCGTTGAAACATTTGATGCAGACGAGCTAATGGCGACACTGGATGGCTACGAGAAGCCTGAAGGCTACGTCAGTGACTACGAAGTGCCAGCCGAGCCAGAGGTTTTGGGCTCTGATTGGGACAGCGTCGTGCACCTAGCTGCATTGCCTACAGACATTCCTCAAGACTTGATGGCAACCGAATTGTTTGCTGACATGTTGACCGAGGTTCCAGGCGGCAAGGTTTTCTCAACGCCGCTGGTGAATGTTTTGCTGACTGATTCTGGTGAGGTCTACATGGGCGCAGTCACAATCGATTACCTTCTAAGCCTCGCTAACTAGCCCTCGATGGACAACGCCATAGAGCTGGCGATCAAAACCAGCTCGCTCACAAAGCAGTTTGGTTCACAAAAAGCCGTCAATAACATTGACCTGAGTGTCCCAAAGGGCTCAGTGTTTGGCTTTCTTGGACCCAATGGCTCGGGCAAAACCACGTCCATCAGAATGATTCTGGGTTTGGCCGAAGCTAGCCAGGGGCAGATCGAGCTACTTGGCCACCCAATTCCTAAAGAACTAGAGCTGGCGCTACCAAAGGTCGGAGCATTGGTTGAGGGACCTGCCTTCTATCCCTACATGTCGGGCCGGAACAACCTGATCAGAATCGACTCCGCAGATAGGTTTGCAAACAGCAAAACCAGAGCAGAGCGGGTGGATGCAGCACTGGAGCGAGTCGGTCTCACGAACGCCGCCAAGAAAAAAGTTCACGCGTACTCACTTGGCATGAAGCAGCGCCTTGGGCTAGCAAACGCTCTGCTAAAGCCCCGCGAAATCCTGATTCTGGATGAGCCGACAAACGGCCTTGACCCACAGGGAACGAGAGAGGTTCGAAACCTGATTCGCTCGCTTGCAAATGAGGGAATCACGATTTTTGTTTCCAGTCACCTACTGAGTGAGATTGAGCAGCTCTGCAGCCATCTGGCGGTTATGACCGCTGGAAAAATTGTGGCCCAGGGAAGCATCGAGGAGCTTAGAAAAGAATCGCAAACCAGGTTGATTCTGAAAAGCGATCGAATTGACGAAGTAGTTGACCTGCTAAAGCAGCAGGGACTTAGCAAGCTTTCCCTAAAACCAGACCGAATCGTGGCACCGGTTCCGGGAGATTTTGATGTGGCGAGTTTGAACCAGCTACTAGTCAAAAAGAAGTTCATGATTAGCGAGATCCGGCTCGAGCAGCCAAGCCTCGAAGAGTACTTTGTCAACCTAACCGGAGAGGGGTTTGAAGTTGTTCGCTAAATCTCTCAGCCTGTCACTAATGGCATCTGAACTACGCGTGATGTTCACCCGTCGCCGCACCTGGGCCATGCTGGCAGCGATCGCCCTGATTCCGATTTTGCTTGCCATCGCAGTTGCCCTTTCCAGCGAGCAACTTGCTCCAGGTGAGGGTCCGCCATTTCTTGATCGAGTTACCCAAAACGGCCTGTTCACTGGCTTCACCGCAACCCTGCTTGCACTCCCACTGTTCTTACCTTTGACCATAGCCGTCGTTGCCGGAGACACAATCGCCGGTGAAGCTAGCCTGGGCACGCTTAGGTACCTGTTGATTGCCCCGGTTGGAAGACTGAGACTGTTGGTTGTGAAGTACCTGGGTACAGTCGTGTTCGCACTTGCCGGTACTTTCACCCTGATGGTATTCGGTGGCATCATTGGGGCAATCTTGTTCCCAGTGGGACCAGTTACTCTGCTCTCTGGCGATCAGATCAGCCTCATGGAATCCTTTGGACGCATGGCACTGGTTGCTCTTTACACAACCATTTCGATGACCGGCATGCTGGCACTTGGTTTGTTTATTTCAACACTCACAACTGTCCCTGTTGGAGCAATGGCGGCAACAGTGGTGCTTGCTGGGGTAAGTCAGATCCTGGACAACCTGCCACAGCTTTCCTGGTTGCACGAATGGCTCTTTACTCACTACTGGCTGGATTTCGCGGACCTACTAAGACAGCCCATTGAGCTTGGTTCCATGTTTAGCAATGCACTGCTCCAGCTTGGATACATCGCCGTTTTTGGCGCTCTTGCCTACTCAAGGTTCACCACTAAAGACATCTTGAGCTAATCGGCTGTTACACTTGCAAGCTGCACGGGCCTCTAGCTCAGTTGGTTAGAGCAACGGACTTTTAATCCGTGGGTCGTGGGTTCGAATCCCACGGGGCCTACTAGGACCCCATCCTCCACGGTGGGGTCCTTTCACTTTCTGTGGTCATCAACCAATCTGGAAGCTTTTTCTCGTTGCAGTGGTTTGCTTGTGAATGAAGACCAATCAAAGACGCCTCATCGGCATCTATAAAGCTGATGGTGGACTGGTCGGCGAAGTCAGCTACTTTCTGGGTCATTTAGTTGGAGTTCGAAACTGCAGCCTTTGCGATGTCACTCACTCCCCGTTCAAGAAAAAGGCCGAGTTCAAACAGTTCCAAGCACGCCTTCTGGAGAATCACCAGCTTGAGGTGAGCCTGGTTCACATGAATGAGAGAAGTGAATCAGAACTGGCGGCATCTAAGGGTCGAGAGCCCTGTGTGCTGCTCGAGCATGAGGACGGGTCCATGTCTATGTTCCTTGATTATCAGGAGCTGGCTGCTGCCAACGGGAGCGTACGCTCATTTGAAAAATTAGTGGATTCAAGGATTGCGATTTATCTCTAGGTCTAAACTTCCCGCATGACTACAAACAAGTGCCGCGTTATCGCGATCTTCACCCCAAAACCTGAGTTCTTTAGTGAGGTCAAGGATCTTCTAACGGTAATCACGCCTGAGGTCCACAAAGAGCCTGGTTGTGAGTTGTATCAGCTTCACGAGAGCGTTGATGGGCAATTGGTCTTTGTTGAAACCTGGACAACTAGAGAGGACTGGGTCTTTCACGGCACCCAAGATCCAGTTGCAAGAATTCAGGCTGGCATCGCCGGCAAGCTCGAGACCGATGTTGTGGTCATGGAGATGTATGAAACGGACGCGGTCTAGACAGAGACTCTTGTTTGTCGCTGCTGATGCAGCCACTGCATCCAGATAGCAGCTGACAGCCAGAGCACCTGCATCACAGCAATGATTCGCTCGGACAAGCCTACGATTGGCTGGCCCGGTTCTAACCAGGTCAGCAAGAACCACAGCGTGGTGAGCCCCATCACCAGGGACGCAGTAATCGCCCCGACCGGCCTGATGCTCCAGTGGTAGCGCTTATCAAAGCGCATTGCAAACAGCGGCCAGGCTGAAAACAGCACAAAAGCCACGGTCGCAAAAATTCGGTGCCAGTCCGAGAAGCTGTCTTGAGACGGGGTGGTGAAAAATGTATAGCCAAACCCAGCTACACCAGCTGCCGCAAGAGCTACTCTGCCGGGGATCGAGAACGCCTTGGCGTGCCAGGCACCGATGAGTGTCAGCAATGAGCCGAAGATGAAGAAGCTGGATTGAATCCATTGCACTGGTGAGTCGTCGGCCGCCAGATCGCTGATGGTTTTCGCAATCGGGTCGTAGCCCGGCCAGAGTGCAGCGGAAATTGTCCAGCCCAGAACATTTTGAATTGGGCCGAGTGTTGCTGCAACTACCGCCCAGATACCAATTAGCTGCACGTAATCCCCTGCCTAGTTTGGGTTCTAGTCTGTAGGGCGAGCACTGTTTCCTGCAACCGAAAACGCAAGGCCGATTGAATCGCCGGCTTCGACCTCAAAGTTGGCAATGCTGTCAGTGGCAAACGCCCAAGATTCTTGCCCTTGGCTCTTAGAGAAAAATCCCCAGTAGGCAAGAGCGGAAGGCATCTCATTGCAGTCCTCAACGTAGTCCGGCTCTCCGGCAATTGAGATGGTCTGGTTCTTGCCTGGAATATCGTTTACACGACAAACCACTTGGTCCCCATATGCCTTGGTGCCTTCGGTGCTGACGCCAACTGCGGCAAATAGATCTTTGGCTAGTGCGGTTTGCCCAGGCATGGAAACGCAGCTGAGCACATCATTTCCAAAGCCGCTATAGTTCACCGCAACCACTACGCCTGAGCAGCCGCCGTCCTGGTCAAAGGCCACCTCGTTGACGCTGGTGCATCCAGACAAAATCAGGGTTCCCAGTGCCACAAGTGGCAGAAATTTTCGCATGTTTACTCCTCGACAACGGCTAATTCTATGGTTGGGAGGCAATTTTCCCCTTTTCGAAATACCGCAAGCCTGTCCCCTGTTAGATAGCACCATGGAACTTACAGGTAAGACGATTTTGGTTACTGGCGCCTCCGGAGCACTTGGCTCGGAGCTATCGACGGCTTTGGCGCTAAAAGGCGCCAAGGTTCTGGGCACTGCCACCGCTAATGAATCAGCGGGAAAGATTCCAGCAAAGGCCGAGGTGAGGCTGCTGCTTGACTTCACCGAGCCAGAATCAATTCAGACATTGACCGATTACCTGGTTGCGGCAAGTCCGCTTGATGGAATCATCAACGCCTCTGGGCTAGTTGCCTTCGGGCCTGCTGGTGAACTCGAGGTTGAAACTATTGCAAGGCTGACCGCTGTGAACTCATCAGGCCCAATGCAATTGATCTCAAAGCTTTTTGGAAAACTGAAGGAGTCTGCCTCAGCTGGCAATGAACCTTTCGTCATGAACCTAACTGGAGTGGTTGCCGAAACTCCAATGCCGGGAATGGCAGCCTACTCGGGCTCCAAGACTGCAATCCACGGGTTCTTGACCGCGCTTGGCAAGGAATGGCGCAGGGAAGGCATCAGGGTTATCTCTGCAAGGCCTGGACACACCGAAACCGGCCTAGCAGGTAGGGCAATTGCTGGTCAGGCTCCCAATTTCCCAGCTGGAATGACCTCATCGCATGTTGTTGAGAGGTTGTTGGCCGCAATTGAGGCTGACGAAAAGGATTTGCCGGCTACAGAATTCTGATCTCGTAGCTAAAGACCCTGCTGTCACCTGCAGCAATCTCGGTTGAATCGATATCTTCCGCAAAGACATTGGCCCTGTGAGACATTGGCTCGATGGCTAACGCGGAACCTTCCTCAAAGATTTGCTCGTCGGGGCGATAGAGCATGAAGTAATCAAACCCCTGCAATGCTCTGATTTCAAAGCTGCAATCAGACCTTAGCACCGTGATCGCATCCGCCCCACAAAAGCAGGTGTCCAAGCCGGTTACCTCAGCGCTGTCTTGGTTTAGAGCTAGCCCTGATATCGCTTCATCTGAAACCGGCAACATTCTGGAATCTGTTAGGACCCGATTTGTGAATGGGGCCGACACTTCAAAGCTGTCACCGAGCAAGAAATACGGATGAAAGCCGATTGCAAAAGGCGCTGCTTGGCCGGAGTGGTTGGTGGCGGTGGCGCGAACCAGCAGCGAGTTCTCGTGAAGTTCGAACTCGAGCTGCAAATCCACTGCGAACGGGTACTGCGAATCCAATCCAAAACTGTAGCTAAGGGCCAGCTTGTCCTCATGCTGGCTCTCAATTTCCAGTTCCTGGTCTAGCAGCAGTCCGTGGTTGGCATTGCCATCAGCATCCAGATTTAGCGCCTGAAAATCGGATTCACGAAAGGTGTACTTGCCGTCTGCTAGACGATTTGGCCAGGGAGCCATGGTGTAGCCAAAGACTTTTGCGAGCTGATTGGCGCCAGAAAAATGTGGAATCAAGACCATTCCATTTAATGAAAGATGCTGAATTTGACCCCCAACAGGGCCAATTCCTGCAATACTTAATCCACTTCCGCTTCGGCGGGAGATACTCAGTTGCTCACCATGGTCGTTTTCGCGCACCCGTTTATGTTACAGATAGTGAGTAAGAGGAATCTGAGTGAATAAACCCAGAATTGATGCCAAGCTCTTTGATGGCCGAGACATCTTCTATTTTGATGATGTAAATTCTCAGCTGCCCAGGCAAAGGCTTGCTGATCAGCGACCCAAAGATTCCAGGCCCACCACTGCTGAACTTAGGTATGACCCGCTGGTGTCGGAATGGATAACTGTTGCCTCTCACAGGCAAGAGCGAGCCTTTTTGCCACCCAAGCACGCTTGTCCGCTGTGCCCCACTTCCGAATCAAACCCAAGTGAATTGCCTGACGTCTTTGACGTTGCGGTCTTCGAAAACAAGGGGCCTGCTTTTGGTCCTGCGCTGGGAAAGATTGAACACCCGAGTGCTTCTAGTCCGTTTGGATTCCAAACAACTGCCCACGGCAGGTGTGAGGTGGTGGTGTTCAGCCCGGAGCATCAGGGCAGCCTGGGCTCAATGCCAACGACCAGAATAGAAACCGTTATTAGTGCCTGGCAAAACCGTACTGCTGATCTTCAATCAACTAGCGGCGTGATGCAGGTCTTCCCATTCGAAAATCGCGGCCAGGACATCGGTGTCACGCTGCACCACCCGCATGGTCAGATCTACGCTTACCCATTTGTTACCCCGAGAACTCAAAAACTAGTTCGAAGCGTTGATGCTCACGGTGGCGATTTCTTCGGTGAACTAATCGCCTTTGAATCTGGTTCAACCCGCAAGGTCATGGAAACTGAAAACTTTGTGGCCTACGTTCCCTTTGCTGCCAGGTGGCCAATCGAACTGCACCTAACACCAAAGCGAGCCGTGTCAGATCTGAGTGAATTGGCTGACCACGAGGTGAGCGAACTGGCAGATGCCTACAAGCGATTGCTCCAGGGATTGGACAACTTCTACGACCGAACCACTCCCTATATCTCTGCCTGGCACCAGGCACCAATGATTGAAAACCGCGAACGATTGCGTCTGATGCTTCAAATAACTTCCCCGCTGCGGGCTGTTGACAAGCTCAAGCACCTTGCTGGCTCAGAGAGCGCGATGGGCGCCTTTGTCGGTGACGTGGCTCCCGAGGTAACTGCTGCAAGACTCAAAGAGGTAATTCAATGAGCCTTCTAGAATCAACAAATCAAGGGTTCGAGGAGCTCTTTGGCTATAAGCCGGCAGGTGTTTGGTCAGCCCCTGGCCGAGCGAACCTAATTGGCGAGCACACCGACTACAACAACGGTTTTGTATTTCCATTTGGAATTGACCGCCGAACCTATGCGGCCATGGCTCCAAGAGACGACAACCGATGTCGAGTGGGAACATCACTTGGTGGAGCGCTGGTGGAGATTGAGCTGTCCAATCAGAAGCCGGAAGGTCTGGACTGGGCCCTCTATCCGCTCGGAGTTGCTTGGGTAATGCGTCAGAAGATGACTGGGGGCTTTGACCTGTATCTGGATTCCGATGTGCCGGTTGGTGCGGGGCTGTCGTCTTCAGCGGCAGTTGAGTGCGCAGTGGCAATTGCGATTGATGAAATTTGGGAGCAGGGCAACTCGAAAAAGGAGCTGGCCTTGATCTGCCAGAAAGCAGAGAACGAAGTTGCTGGCGCACCAACCGGAATCATGGACCAGACCGCCTCAATGCTTGCAGAAACTGACGCGGCGGTTCTGATTGACTGCAAATCCTTGGACACCGAAGTAATCGAACTCGGACTGGGCAAGCGAGACCTGGTTGTTGCCGTTATCGACACACAGGTGTCTCACCGCCATTCAGATGGCGGCTATCGCTCCAGGCGTGATGCCTGTGAGCTTGGAGCTAAGACCATGGGAGTTGAATCCCTCAGAGAGCTGGCGGAGGCTGACCTGCCTAGCGCCAAGGAAAAACTTGATGATGTCACCTATCGAAGAGTTCGTCACATCATCACTGAAAACCAAAGAGTTCTCGACACCGTGGCCGCCTTGAAGGCCGGTGAGCTAGAGAAACTTGGGCCACTTTTTTCTGAATCACACGCATCGATGCGCGATGACTTCGAGATCTCGGTGCCAGAACTTGATCTTGCGGTAGAGACAGCTATGGAAAATGGGGCGATTGCCTCAAGAATGACCGGTGGTGGTTTTGGTGGTGCTGCGATCGCACTGATTGCCAAAGATAGGCTTGCGAACCTCGAGCAAGCGGTGCTAGCGGCTTTTGAAGCAGCTGGTTTTGGTCAGCCAAGAGTTTTCGCAGTTTCAGCGAGCGCCGGAGCTAGGCGCGAGAGCTAGGCAACTGGTGAGACTTCGATGCCCTGATCAACCATTTCGTCAATGGCTTGCTCGGTGGACTCCTGAGCTACTCCGGCAGTCAGCCCGGTAATTACCCGCACTGAAAATCCGAGCCGGTTGGCGTCCAAGGCAGAAGCTCGCACACAGTAGTCGGTCGCAATACCCACCACGTCTACTTCAGTTATTTCAAGCTTTTGTAAAAGTGCCTGGAAATCTATTCCGGCCTCATCTACTCCCTCAAAGATTGAGTAGCCGTGTTGACCCTGTCCCTTCTTGATGTGGATATCAACAAGGCTGGTATCTAGGTTTGGGTGATACTGGCTACCCGCGGTGTCCGCGAGGCAGTGCAGCGGCCAGGTATTCACAAAATCTGGCTGATTCCCAGCGGGAGGAAAATGGCCACCGTTTTCGCTGTCTGGTGTGTGCCAGTCCCTGGATGCAATCACAAAATCGTAGTTTGACTTGTTTTGCTTTAGATGCGTGGTGATCCTGGCTGCCGCGGCAGCACCGCCTGTGCATGCCAGCGCTCCACCCTCACAGAAGTCGTTCTGAACATCGATTACCAAGAGAGCCTTGGCCATGCTGTCACCTACCTATTCACCAAGTCAGCACCACAGGCATAAAAACCCATGACAAGATCGTCCATTGCTTCGCGGTTGTCTACCGTGACATCCCCCAGGTTATAAACGGTGAACCGCAGCCTGGTCTGATCCGGCGAAACCAAGAAACCAGCAAGGGTGTAACCGGTTCTGATCCAACCGGTCTTTGCGGTAATGCTGCCGACGGCATCCTCGAAGCGATAACTGAGAGAACCGGGGGTTCCGGAGACTGGCATGCCTTCTAGAATCACCTCAAAGTCTCCGTAGCCCTCATCTATTAGCGCCAACAGCTCATTTACCTGGCTTGGAGCAACCTGGTTGTATTTGGATAGGCCAGAGCCATCCTCAACTTTTAGACCAGTGAGATCTAGACCGGTGTTTTTCAGGGCAGTTGTGTAGGCCTTGGTTAGCGAATTAAACGAACCATCTAGCCCGGTGTCCAAAGAAACTAGCCTTGCCAATGCTTCTGCCAGGGTGTTATCGCTCACCACCAGCATGTAGTCAATCCACTCGCTGATTGGCCGTGACTTCACGCTCGCGATTTGACTGGCATCCGGAGGGGTGATTCCCTTGCTAATAACCGCATCTAGAGCCGTGTCTCCAAGGGATTCCTGGAACCAGGTTCCCGCCTGCTGCACCGGGTCGGTGGAACGCGGTGAATCCTTTGCTGCCGGGTTTTCCCGGTCCCCGTCTACCTGCAGTGCCGAAACTGGAGACATATAGCCATTGGAGAGACCTCGCAAATCCCAAACGCTTTGATACTCACCCTTAGCGGTCCCATAGAGCGAACTGTCCAACACAATCTCAGAGACTGGAACATCCGCTAGGAAAGCGGTCGCCTGCTTGGCAAGGTCTGCCAACTTTGGTGCCCTTTTATAAACCGATTCCTTGTTTATCGCGGTCCTTGAAAGCGTCACGTCGCCTGCCCCAACCAAATAGATTTTTGATGGGTCAGCTGCATCCTGATAGACCCTGGTTGTCACCTGGTAACCAGGCCCCAGTGTTTCAAGCGCAGCAGCGGCAGTGAACAGCTTCATGACAGAAGCCGCCCTAGCCGGAATATCGCTAGAACGATCAAAGAGCACCTGCTCAGTTTCGGCGTCAATCACCTGAGCCTGAAGCGACAAAATCCCTTCAGCTGCCTCAAGCTCAGCAACGGAGCACTCGATGACTTCGGGCTCCAAGGCGGTTTCAACAGCGCTGGGCTCTGGAGCGGCTGAGACGGTTGCATCTGGCAGTGGCGAGGCAGTTGCTGCAGTTTCTGCTTCTGCGCCGTTAGAACCGCTTAGGGGACCTAAAAACAGCAGGGTAAGCGCAAGGGAGCCTGCAACCAGACCGGAGCCGACTCCGATTAGCACTTGTTTCATGACACCTGCCTATGCTTTACCCATGAAGTTTAGATTGTTCGCGGCATCGGTGCTATGTGGGCTAGTTTTTGGCACTCCCGCAATTGCTCACGAGCAGCTCGTGGATCAGCAGCCAACCCCAGGTCAACAGCTTGAAGCCGGGGTTGTTGAAATCCTGCTTGATTTCAGCGACGACCTGATAGAACTTGAAGATGCGGCTGGTTCCGAAATCGTCATTCTGGATGCATCCGGCAACCCAGTCAATAACGGCTGCGCCGTTATTGATGGCCGCAGGGCAATCGCCAAAGCGGACATCGATCAAGCTGGCAGCTATCAGGTTGGCTGGCGGGTTGTCTCCGGAGACGGACACCCAATATCTGGAAGCTTCAGCTTTGAAGTGACTAACGACTCCGGTTACGTGGCAGACCCGAACTACATTTTTGCCGATTGTGCCAATCCGTATGATCCGGAAACCACGTCAATTCCAGCCGAAAGCCCGCAGTATCTTTACTGGCTGCTGTGGGCGTCACTGCCAATTGCAGCGCTTGCAATGTTTCTAGTGCTTAGGCCCAGAAAATCGTCTCCCGATAAGGCTGAGAACCAAAAATAGACAGGCGAAGCCTAAAACTTCAACCACAAAGTCAAACCGATTGCCAAGCGGCGCACTGGTAATCGAATAGGCAACATCCAGAGCCTGAGAGTTCATCAGGGAAGCGATTAGAGACACCAGTAGCAACTTGACTGGAACGGCTGGCTTTGAAATCCTGCTGCCACTCCATGCCGTTAGCGCAGTAAGCAGCAAACTAAGAACCCAACCAA
>JAFMHN010000011.1 GCA_017854485.1 Aquiluna sp.
GAAAAGGCAAAGGTGTTTCAGCGCCTTGGCGCCCTGATGCAGACCAAAGATGTAGCCCGGGGCATGGAAGCCTTCGTCACCAAGCAGCCAGCCAAATTTGAGGGTAATTAGCACTTGTCCATTACCTCTGAATTGGGCGTCGGGTTTTTGTAGGTAACCTCTAAATACACCCAGTGTCGTAAAGGGCTGTTTGTGCGCGCCCACGAACTTTGTCCACACCCCTTGGAATGCCAAAATATCTGGCGAATACTAGGGCACGAGGTGAGAAATGAATATCAATGAAGACATTCAATTAGACGTCGAGGCAACCGGGGAAAGAATTCTCGGCAGGTGGGCCGATATCCGTCGCAGCACCCGAAGGGTGATTGAAGAAAAGCAGCTGTTCAAGCAAGAGGGCCTCTCAATGGAGAAGCACCGAGAGCTGGTACTCAAGCAACTAAAGACTCTGGTTGACAGTGGCGCAACCAAGTACGGCTTCCAGACTGAGCTTGGTGGCCAGATGACCCCCGGCGGGGCACTGTCGAGCTTTGAGGAGCTGGTATTCGCCGACCCATCTCTGCAAATCAAACAGGGCGTTCAATACGGGCTGTTCAGCTCAGCGATTTTGTATCTGGGAACCGAACACCACTTCAAAACCTTTTTGCCCGGCGCCGTGAACTTCGAGGTCCCAGGAGCATTTGCAATGACCGAAACCGGTCATGGCTCTGACGTCGCATCGATTGGCACAACCGCCACTTACGATCCAGCGACAGAAGAATTCATCATTCACACTCCCGATCGCCACAGCTACAAGGATTACCTTGGAAATGCTGCGCTGCACGGTCACGCAGCGGTGGTATTTGCCCAGCTTTACACCGGAGGTGAAAAGCACGGCGTGCACGCCTTCTATGTTCCGATTCGCAAGAGGGGCAAATTGCTGCCCGGTGTTGGCAGCGAAGACGATGGCCTAAAGGGTGGCCTAAACGGAATCGATAATGGCCGGCTGTTCTTCAATCAGGTCCGCATTCCAAGAACCAACCTGTTGAACCGATATGCGGATGTGACCCCGGAGGGAACCTATACCTCAGTGATTGATAGCCCAGGTCGAAGGTTCTTCACCCAGCTTGGTGCGCTAGTCCAAGGGCGAGTGTCGCTAACCGGCGCAGTGGTTAACGCTCAGAAGTTGGCCCTGGACATCGCTGTTCGCTATGGCCTAGAGCGCAAGCAATTCGCAGGTGCCGATGGCAAGGAACAGACTTTGCTTGACTACGGTCGGCACCAGCGCAGGTTGCTGCCGCTGTTGGCCAGGACCTATGCCCAGATCTTCACTCACCAGGAACTACTAGAGCAGTTCCACCTGGTTTTCACTGGTGAAAACGACACCGATGAGGCACGGCAAGACCTGGAAACAGTTGCAGCAGCTTCAAAGGCTCTCAGCACCTGGTATGCCCTCGACACCATTCAAGAGTGCCGCGAGGCCTGCGGTGGTCAGGGCTTTATGGCACAGCATCGGCTAACCGGCCTTCGAGCAGACCTGGATGTCTATGTCACCTTCGAGGGCGACAACAACGTGATGCTGCAGCTGGTGGCAAAGCGACTGCTGACCGACTACGCCAAGGCATTCAAGTCTCCGGACTTTGGAACTCTTGCAAACTATGTCGCTGGCCAGGTTGGAGAAGCAACCATCAACCGGGGCGGCCTTCGAGGGCTTGCTCAGAAGATGGTGGACTTTGGTTCAACAGCCCGCTCGGTTGGCTTTGTGAAAGAAGAAGAACACCAGCACCAGCTGTTGACCGATCGCGTTCACACCATGATTGCCAAGCTGGCCAACAACCTGAAGCACTCGGGACCTAAAGACCCAGTCAAGGAAGCGGAGCTTTTCAATCGCTACCAAAATGACCTGATTTTGGCAGCCAAGGCTCACGGTGAATTAATTCTTTGGGAGGCCTTCACCTCTGCTCTGAAAACAATCAAGGACGATGATTCGAGACAGATCCTAACCTGGCTCAGGGACCTCTATGGCTTCTCGGTGCTTGAGGAAAATTTGGCCTGGTACCTCATTAACGGCAGGCTCTCAAGCTCCAGGGCTGAGGCCATCACCGAATATATCGACACCCGCTTGCTACCAAGGCTCAGGCCTCATGCAGAAAGCCTGGTCGATGCCTTCTTGCTCACCCCGGGCCTAGTCCGCTCAACCCTTGCCCAAGACGAGAAAGCCCGTCAGGAAAGCCGAACAGAGTTAGTTAGGAAATGATGGAACAGCAAAACGTTTATTTCGTAGATGGAGTTAGAACTCCATTTGGTAAGGCCGGAGAGAAGGGCGTCTACTGGAACACACGAGCCGATGACCTGGTGGTCAAGGCGATGATTGGTTTGCTTGATCGCCACCCAGATTTAGACCGTGCCGCGATCGACGATGTTGCAGTGGCTGCAACCACTCAGACTGGTGATCAGGGCCTGACAATCGGTCGCACCTCCGCGATTTTGGCTGGACTGCCACAAAGTGTTCCCGGTTATGCCATCGACCGGATGTGTGCCGGTGCAATGACGGCCGTGACCACCACCGCATCTGCTATTGGCATTGGTGCCTACGACATCGCTTTGGCAGGTGGCGTTGAACACATGGGCCGCCACCCGATGGGCTTTGATGCAGATCCAAACCCAAGGTTTCTGTCAGAGAAGCTGGTGAGCCCAGAGGCCTTGAACATGGGCAACACCGCGGAAAAGATTCACGACCGCTATCCGCAACTAACCAAGGAGCGTGCCGATGCATTCGCGGTTGGTTCGCAGCAGAAGGCGGCCAAGGCCTACCAAGACAACAAGATTCAGCCGGACCTGGTTCCAGTTTCCGCAGGAAGCGAATCGGGTTGGAGCCTTGTAACCAAGGACGAGCTAATGCGCCCGGAATCAACCCTCGAGGGGATGAAAGATCTGAAGACCCCGTTTCGACCTCACGGCAAGGTAACTGCGGGAAACGCGTCACCGCTAACCGATGGCGCAACCGTATCACTGCTTGCCGGTGAAAGAGCCCTGAAGAAGCACGGCCTGAAGCCAAAGATGAAACTGGTTTCATTTGCCTTTGCTGGTGTTGAACCGGAGATCATGGGCATTGGCCCAATTCCGGCCACCGAAAAGGCCCTTGAAAAGGCAGGGCTAACAATTGATGACATTGGCCTTTTTGAAATCAACGAGGCTTTTGCAGTTCAGGTGTTGTCATTCCTAGATCACTTTGGCATCGCCGATGACGATGCCAGGGTCAATAAATACGGCGGAGCAATTGCCTTTGGCCACCCACTTGCTTCAAGCGGGGTAAGGCTCATGACTCAATTGGCCAAGCAGTTCGAGGAAGACAACTCGGTCCGCTATGGAATCACGACCATGTGTATTGGTCTAGGCATGGGCGGAACTGTTATTTGGGAAAACATGAACTGGAAGGGCAACTAATGGAGCGCTTTCAGCCACTACTAACCGACGACACCGAGGTAATTACCAACTCCTACGTCTCGGACGTCACCCTCGGCTCCGGCAAGACCCTCGCGTTGATAACTCTCGACAACGGCAAGGACCACACCCGTCCAAACACACTTGGACCTCAAACCCTGTTGCAGTTTGCTGCAACCCTGGAGGAACTAAAGCAGCGAGCTGCCAACAAGGAAATCCATGCGGTGGCCGTTACCGGAAAGCCCTACTACCTGGCAGCTGGAGCGGACCTTTCAAAGGTGCAGCAGATCAAGGACCGTCAGGTTGGCAGGCTAATTGCCGAACTTGGCCACTATGCGCTTGAGAAACTTGACAACCTAGGAGTTCCAAGCTTTGTGTTTATAAACGGCTTAGCCCTGGGCGGCGGTCTAGAGGTTGCCCTCAACGCAAATTACCGAACCGTGAATTCAGCAGCACCGGCAATTGCATTGCCGGAGGTTTTCCTTGGTTTGATTCCTGGTTGGGGCGGCGCCTACTTGCTCCCGAACCTAATCGGAATTCGAAATGCCCTCAAGGTCATTATTGAAAACCCACTGAAGCAAAACAGAATGCTGAAGCCGCAAGAGGTTCTAGATCTTGGTATTGCCGATGCGATGTTCGATTCACCTAGATTCCTTGAGGAATCTCTTGCCTGGGCAGATCAGGTGCTAAATGGCAAGAAGATAAGGCGCAAGAACGAGCCCGGCAAAGTTGAAAAAGCAACCGTTTGGTCTCCTGCTGTTGCGATTGCAAGAAAGACTGTCCAGCAGAAGCTTGGCTCGGTGCCGCTGTCACCCTATGCAGCACTTGACTTGATTGATGCTGCAAAATCTGGTTCGAAAGCTGAAGCATTCAAGCGCGAGGACCAGGCAATTGAGGACCTAATTGCCTCGGATCAGTTCCGGGCATCGATTTATGCATTCAACTTGGTGCAGAAGCACGCCAAGAACCCATCCGGAGCGCCGGACAAGAAGCTGGCAGTGCCAGTGACTAAAGTCGGGGTTTTAGGAGCTGGCCTCATGGCCTCTCAGTTCGCATTGCTATTTTTGCGGAGGCTTGAAGTTCCAGTTGTGATTACCGATGTCTCGCAGGAGCGAATCGACAAGGGCATTTTCTACATAATCAACGAACTAGACAAGCTGGTTGAAAAGGGCAGGCTCTCCACCGACGACCGCAATCGCTATGCCGGAAACATCTCGGGATCCCTTGACTACGCCGCCTTCAGCGATTGCGACTGGGTGATTGAAGCTGTATTTGAACAACTGAAGATCAAGCAGGAAGTTTTCGCGGAGCTCGAAAAGCACGTGAGCGAAACCTGCATCCTGGCAACCAACACCTCTTCGCTGTCGGTTGAGCAAATCGCAGCAAAGCTCCAAAAGCCAGAACGCGTTGTTGGTTTCCACTTCTTCAACCCGGTGGCGGTAATGCCGCTGGTTGAGGTGGTCAGGGCGCCAAAGTCTTCGGACGAGGCGGTTGCAACGGCGATGAATGTTGCCAAGAACCTAAAGAAAACAGCGGTGATCACCGCTGATGCCGCAGGTTTTGTTGTCAATCGCCTGCTCGGCTACCTACTTGGGGAGGCAATGCGAGCCGTTGATGAGGGCGCAAGCTTTGAGCAGGTGGCTGATGCTATTGCTCCGCTTGGGCTTCCCATGAATCCGTTTGACCTGCTGGAGCTGGTTGGCCTAAAGGTTGGAGCACATGTGCTTGATTCCATGCACGCATTCAACAGCGACCGCTTTTACGCCAGTGAAAACCTTCACAAGTTGGCCGAATACGGCAAGCTCACTGAGCGCGATGCCAAGGGCAACATCAAGGGCTATGACAAGAAGGCGATCGAAATTGTTGGCAATTCTGCCGGCAAGGGCAGGTCAGCAGCCGAAATCTTTGATGCGGTGAATGTTGGCCTTGCCAAAGAGGTTCACCTGATGCTTCAAGAGGGTGTCGTGGCAACAGCCCAGGACATTGACCTCAGCATGATCATGGGTGCGGCGTGGCCCTTCCACCTAGGCGGGATCACCCCTTACCTGGATAGAAGCGGCGCTTCCAAGCAGGCGTTTGGCGGCAGCTTTCATGATCCGATGATTATCGGGGTCAGGGACTAGGGTCCTGGCTATAGACCCAAGAACCAGGTGCTGCGGCTACTAAAAAGGCTTCGCGCCGATTTGGGTAGTGATTTCGTGAGCGATGGCAATGCCCTGAACTGTTTCAGCATGGGTGTGAACCTCAGACTCAATTCGACCCTCTGACAGGTATTTCGCGAACCAGGTTGCCTGGTAGCTGAGGCCCTCATGTCCTGCGATGCCTGACTCATCGACCCAGGTGCTTTGCTCCGGGTAGAAGTCCTTGGTCTTCACTGAGATGCTCGATGGCACAAAGAACGGCTCACCGAAGGTGACGATCGCATTCTCGAACGAACAGCTGGCTGAGATCGGCAGTGATGCGATTCCCGACATTGTCAGCGATGCCCTCGCACCGGACTCATATGTGAGGATCGTGTAGCTTTCTTCGTCCATGCCATCTGGCCTAACAAGACCAGTTGCGGTGATTGACTTTGCTGTTCCAAGGATTTGTTGAGCCATGGCGATGGGGTAGATGCCCATGTCATAGACAATCCCACCGCCACCTGGCTTCCAAAGCCGCTCGATCGCGCGATTATCGGCGCAGAAGCTGGCGGTCATAAGCTCAGGGGTGCCAAGCTCGCCAGATGCCAGCAACTGTCGAAGAATAGTTGACTGGGGCAAATACCTTGTCCACATTGCCTCCATGGCAAGCACTTTGTGTCGGGCTGCAGCGGCAAAGATCTGTTCGGCCTGCTCCGGAAGATAGGTGATTGGTTTTTCAACCAGAATGCTCTTGCCTGCCTCTATTGCAAGCATTGCGTGCTCGAAGTGATCACCCTGATGGCTGGCAATGTAGATCGCATCCAACTCATCATCGGCGACTAGTTCTGCGAGGTTCGCGTGGACCTTAGGGATGTTGAACTTACTTGCAAATTCTTCACCTCTGCCGGCTGTCCTAGAAGCAACCGCTGCGAAGCGCTGAGAGGTGTGCTTTTGGGTTGCGCCCACGAAGGTTTCAGCAATTCCACCAGGCCCGATAATGCCCCAGTTCAGAGCTGGAACGGACTGCGAGTCAATGATAATCGGGTCAGGGAGTTTCATGCTCCTTAGTTTATGGCTAGATTCGAATAACCTGCTGGCTACTAGCGCCTGGCAAGCCAGAGCACAAAGGCATCCATTACCCGCCTGGGCAGCAGGTAAAAAACAAGCTTTAGTGCCACCACGTCCCAACTGCCGGGGTAGTGGGCTCGCGGGTGTTTAGCTGTTGCAGCTCTGAGCATCTTCTTGATCACTTTGTCCGGACCCGGGGAGACCCGATAGAGCCCACCAAGCCACTTGTCCAGGCCGCGCATGACGCCGTCGTATTCTGCAAACTCCCTGGATGACTCAAGTTTTCCAAAGGCCACCGAACCAAAGCCAGTCTTTGATGTTCCCGGCTCTACCGTTGAAACGAAGATTCCTAAACCACGCACTTCTTGGCGGAGCGCATTAGCCATTGCTCTGACCGCGTGCTTGGTGGCGGAATACCAACCAAGACCAACCAACGAGACATGGGCAACAACGGAAGTTGTGGCAATGATCCTGCCGGATCCCTGTTTCCGCATCTGCGGTAACACGGCCTTGATGCAGCGTTCAACGCCAAAGACATTGACGTCAAAGATCTTTCGAACATCTTCTGAGCTGGTTTCCTCAATTGAGGTGAAGCTGCCGTAGCCGGCATTTGCAACCATCAGGTCGATCTGGCCCTGCTCCTTTATTACCTTCGCAATACCTGCCGCAACCTGCTTGTCGCTGGTCACATCCATCTTTAGGGCAATGGCGCCGGCGCTCGCGGCTTCATGCAGGCCATCTCGCGAGATATCGGCTCCATAAACCACCCAGCCCAGGTGGAGTAATTTCTTGGTTAGGCCAAGCCCAAATCCGGAACCTGCTCCGGTGATGATGGCAACGTTGCTCATAGAGAAAAACTCTACTAAGCGGGCCCAATAATCGGGGCACCTAAATCGGTGGATAAACGCAAGGCGGCGGCAGAAACCAATTGGCCAAGTTGATCGGTTTGATCACCAAGTCGCTCGATTGAGGCCCCAACGCTGATTGCCGCAACCACAATGTTGGAGGAATCCCTTACCGGAGCTGCTGCATCGACAATGCCCTCTTGGAACTCGTCGCTAATTGCGTAGCCCTTGTCCCTGACCTCTTGAAGCATCTTCTCAAACTGCTTCAAACTTCGAGCAGGTCTTCTAGCTCGTCTGGTCTTGGGATTAATCGGTTCTGCTGGCTCCGGCATATCAATTGACAGCAGTGGCAATGGGTCATCCAGGGCATGCTCAGCCCACCACAGTTCAATCTCACTGTCGGTGAGACCAGCCAGGATCGCTCTTCCGGATGCGGTGATTCCGGCGTTTGATAACACTCCGTCCCATCCGGAGCGGCGAACCGCGTCTGCGGCCACCACTGTCTTGATGGTCAGCACTCGACCGCCTCGAAGCACGTTTAGGTGGGCGGTCTCTTGAACCTGCGCAACCAGCTCTGCGAGCCTGGACTCTGCCTGCAGGGCGAGGTGTGCTTCGCGGGTGCGCATCGACATGGAGTAAAACCTGTGTCCGAGTGAATATTTTCTTGTGGCTTTGTCTCGATCGACTAGCCCGGTGGCTTCAAGGGTCTTCAGGACTCTTGAGATTTGGCCCTTGTCGCGCTTGGTGAGTTCGGCAACTCTCGCCACGCCGATTCCCCCGAGCGTGAAGGCCTCGGCAGAGGCCAGGGCCTCAATAACTTCAAGGTCTCTGGCAAGTCCTGCGGTGTGAGTGCGCATGCTCTCTAACCTACCAATTAGTTGACATATGGACAACCACATTAGGGTTTGGGCTCTATTTTCCTTAGTCTGGGTAGATACCAAAGGAGAGAACCTATATGAAGCATGCAACAAAATTCTCAATGTTGGCGATTGGTGCAATTTCAGCACTGACGCTTGCAGGATGTGCCGCGGATGACACCGAAACAGCCTCAGGCGGATCACTTTCAGAATACGACCTATCGGGAATCACAGTTTCCGTGGGATCAAAGGACTTCGACGAGCAGCTAATTCTTGGCGAAATGCTAGTGGCCGCATTTGAGGCAACTGGCGCAACCGTTGACAACAAGGTAAACCTTGGTGGAACCAACGTGGCGCGAGCAGCTCTTGAGTCTGGCGAAATCGACATTTACATGGAGTACAACGGAACCGGTTGGGCTGTCCACCTAGGACTAGAAGACCCAAGCTTTGACGCTGAGACTCTAACCTCAGGCGTGCGTGAGCGCGATCTAGCTGAGAATGGAATCGTTTGGCTTGGACGTTCACCGTTCAATAACACCTACGGCTTTGTTTCTAGCCCAGAGACCACCGAGGCTAATGGCGGCGGCTTTGACCTGACCACCATGATGGAATACGTGGCTGCAAACCCAGACACCATCGTCTGCATGGAGTCAGAGTTCCCAAGCCGTCCTGACGGACTGATCTTGACCGAGACCTATACTGGTATCGAGCTTCCAGACAGCCAGCAGCGCATCTTGGACACCGGAATCATCTACACCGAGACCGCAGCGAACAACTGTGACTTCGGTGAGGTGTATACAACTGACGGACGTATCCCAGCTCTTGGCCTAACTTTGGTCCAGGATCCAGGTGTAAACATTCTTTACAACGTTTCCGGAACCATGGGACAGGACAAGTACAACGAGGCACCAGAGGCATTCGATGGAATCATCGATGCAATCCTGGCTCCGCTTAGCAATGAGCGCATGGCTGAGTTGAACGGATTTGTTTCAGCTGAAGGTCAAGACCCAGCCGATGTGGCACGTGCATACCTTGTTGCTGAAGGTCTGACCGACTAAGAAACCTATGGATTTCTTATTCAGCCTGATTGACTTCGCGCTTGCCAGACAAGTGCAGGTCCTAGAAGGGCTGGCCCAACACACTGGGTACGTGGTTACGGTGCTGGTGAGTGCTGGCTTATTTGCCATCCTCACCGGCGTCGTGACCCGACGCAGTCAACTTGCCAAAGAGCTAGCGCTCTCGATCGCTTCGGTTTTTCTAACCATTCCGTCGCTTGCGCTGTTTGTGGTTTTCATACCACTGGTGGGACTGGGCTTCGCCCCGTCCTTCATCGCACTGTTTTTGTATTCGCTGCTACCAATTCTCAGAAACACAATCACTGGCCTAGATGGCATTGATCCAGGTGTCTTGGAAAGCGCGAAAGGAATGGGCTTTTCACCGGTTCAGGTGCTGCTAAAGGTTGAGCTACCGCTTGCCTGGCCCATCATTCTTGCCGGCATCAGAGTTTCCTCGATGCTGGTAGTTGGTATCGCTGCAATTGCAACCCTTGTTGCTGGCGGCGGTCTTGGAGACTTTATTAAGAGCGGTTTGGCTAGATTGCCACTACCGAACTCCCTCGAGTCGATTTGGCTCGGAACGCTGTTGTGCCTAGTGCTGGCACTGGTTATTGATCTAATTTTGCAGGCCCTAAGAGTGGCCACTATCTCGAAGGGCATCCGATGAGCGAAACGCTAATCAGACTTGAAAATGTAAGTAAGACCTATGGGTCGGGAGCCGAACCAGCTGTTCGGAACCTAACCCTTGAGGTTCAAAAGGGCGAGGTGCTGGTTCTGGTCGGCCCGTCTGGCTGTGGAAAGAGCACCACGCTGCGTCTAATCAACCGCCTGATTGAGCCAACCTCTGGCCGCATCTACTTGGATGGCGAAGACGTAACCGATGGTGATCCATCGGAGCTTCGTCGCAAGATTGGTTATGTAATTCAGCAGGTTGGACTGTTCCCGCACCGCACCATTGCCGAGAACATCGCAACCGTTCCTAAGCTGCTTGGCTGGGACAAGGCCAAGATCGAAGCTCGCATCGATGAGATGTTGGAACTTGTTTCCATGGACCCAGAAACATATCGTGATCGCTACCCCAAGGAGCTTTCAGGTGGCCAGGCACAACGTATTGGTGTTGCCAGGGCGCTGGCAGCGGACCCAGATGTGCTGCTGATGGACGAGCCTTTCGGTGCGATCGACCCGATTACCAGGGACCGATTGCAGAACGAGTTTTTGAGACTGCAGCAGGAGCTGAAGAAGACCATCGTGTTCGTGACCCACGACATCGATGAGGCCATCAAGATGGGAAACCGCATAGCGATCCTTCGCGAAGGCTCTGAAATTGCTCAGCTGGACACTCCGGAGGCAATCCTTGCCCACCCGGCTGATGAGTTTGTTGAGAGCTTCTTGGGCTCTGGTGCCATTCTGAAGGGCTTGACCCTAAAGAAGGTCCGCGACATCGAGTTGCATCAGGTTCCAACCCTGTCATCGCCGGTGATGCGGGAACAGGCTCTGGAAACACTGCGAGCATCAGACGATCAGGTGGCGCTGTTCTTGGACGCTAATGACAAGCCAACCAGGTGGATTGATGAGCGAGCTCTAAACCGCACCTCACAGCCGATTGAGAAATCAGGTCGTCCGGTGACAGTCGACCTGCAGCCCGAGGACACCCTCCAGGATGCGCTGACTGTGATGTTGCAATCATCGGTTGGTATGGCGGTGGTGACTGACCGCAAGGGCAAGTATCTAGGCTGCTGCACCATTGAGTCGCTTGCCAAGCTGATCATGAGCGACGGGTAGGTTCATAACTTGTCTCAGATAGCACCATCTCTAAAAAACAGGACTCCACTGAGTGAGCGCCTGGACCTAATTGTGTCGCCGATCTTTGCAATTGCTCTGGCGATCATTGGTGGCGTGGTGTGGCTTTACTCGGACCTCGATGACACGACCATTTCGATCTTGGCTCCTGAGAAGCTGCAGCGGCAGTTGGTTGAGACCATCACGCTGGGCCTTGCTTCTTCACTGCTTGTGATTGCAATTGCAGTTCCACTGGGAATCCTCGTTACCCGCAAGGGATTCCCAAGGCTAAAAAACTTCCTGGTTGACACCCTGGGACTGGCTCAGGCACTTCCGGCCTATGGCCTGATTGTGATCTTCTTTTCTTTCATGGGCGCCGGAATCACCACGGTGATCCTGGCCCTAGCAACCTTTTCGCTACTGCCGGTGCTGAGAAACACCATCGTTGGTTTGGAGCAGGTGGACAAGTCGGTCATTGACGCAGGTCGC
Source organism: Aquiluna sp. (assembly GCA_017854485.1). Classification (GTDB taxonomy): domain Bacteria; phylum Actinomycetota; class Actinomycetes; order Actinomycetales; family Microbacteriaceae; genus Aquiluna. The sequence continues at coordinate 11,637 of JAFMHN010000011.1, forward strand.
GGCATGGGTTACACAACCCGCCAAATCCTCATGAAGATCGAGCTGCCACTGTCTGTTGAGGTAATCATTGCGGGCATCAGAACCGCGATCGTCATCAACGTTGGCATGTCAGCGCTTGCCTTTTTGGTTGGCGGCGGCGGGCTTGGTGAGACGATCAACTCCGGCCTAAAGCTGGACCGTGCACCGGCGATTCTAATTGGCGCGGTGTTAGTAGCAATCTTGGCGCTGTTGTTTGACTTCATGAGCGCGCTGGCTCAGAAATACCTCAAGCCAAAGGGCCTTTAAGGTAGCAATAAACTGGGCCACCGCTTTTTGGGCGACCCGGTTTATTTATGCTTCTTAGTCGATGTCTCGTCTGAGGCTGGTTGCAATCGCAACCACACCAAACACCACTCCGTATCCAAGCAGCACCAAGGTTGCTGTCAGCGGAGGTAGGTAGTTGGCGGTGTCAATGCCAAACTCCGGGGCCTGAATGTCCAATGCCAGCATGGCGGTAATCAGCCCTGACGGCAGCCACTTTCCAGCCTCGGGAACGAGGGTCAGCAAGATTGGGTCAACCACAAACAGGTAAATCAGGGAACCGGTTATCGCCAGCATCTGATTCCGGATTAGGGTCCCTATTGCAACACCTACGATGCCCAGGATAGAACCGGAAACAACCGCCGCAATCATTGTGTTCAGAAAAACACCGGAGGATGGCTCGGCAACGTTTTCAAAAAATGACAGGGTCACCCAACCAGCTGCAATGCCGGCGCCGGTGGAAAGCACCATAACCAGAGCCCCGCCGATGGCAGCGATCCCGAGCTTGTTTGCAAGCACGGTTCCGCGCTTCGGGGCGGTCAAGAACGTGGCAACGGCGGTGCCGTGTCGAAACTCACCGGACATCAGCATGATGCCGATGATGATTGCGAAGATGTAGGACGATATGGCATTTGCGTAGACAGAATCAACGGCAGTCTGCTGGTCTAGTGCCAAGCCAAAGGTCGCCGAATTGCTATCAAGAATGATTGGCGTTACTGCCGTTCCAAACCCAGCCAACACGACAGCCCCGACCAGCAGGCCCCAGTGCGCGCGAACGTAAACGAGCTTTCGCCACTCAGATTTCAGCAGGCTCATGACAGGCTCCCTCCGGTTAGTTTCAGGAAGGCGTCTTCGAGGCTGTCTGGCCCCATCACCTGCTCCTTTGTGCCGGCTGCAATCAGCTTGCCCTTGTTGATAATCAGAACGTCATCAACCGTGTGCTGCATTTCTGCCAATTGATGCGAGGACACCAGGATGGTTCTGCCTCCCTCGGCGAGCACCCTAAGAAACCTTCTGAGCCAGGCAATTCCAGCCGGATCTAGGCCGTTGGCTGGCTCGTCCAGAATCAGAATTTCTGGATCGCCCAAAATCGCTCCAGCTAGAGCCAAGCGCTGCTTCATGCCCAGCGAGTACTTTTTCATTTTCTTGTTGGCGGCCTCTGATAGTTCCACCATCTCAAGCACCTCATCAACACGAGCATCTGGAATGCTGGCGGCAGCTGCGACAACGCGCAGGTTCTGTCGGCCAGTCAGCGCAGGGTGAAAGCCGCGGCTATCTAGAACCGTTCCAACCCTGCTAAGCGGATTCTCAAGCTCGCGGTAGGGAACACCGAGAATCTGCGCCGAGCCACTACTAGGCGCCGCTAAGCCAACCAGGCAGCGCAGGGCCGTGGACTTGCCGGCACCATTTGGACCCAAAAATCCGGTGATTCGACCCTGGTTTACCGAGGCACTCAGGTCATCAACTGCGTTTTGACCGCCGTAGGTTTTCACCAGACCGGTGAAACTTATTACTGCATTCATTGCTCTCCATAACTAAACAGGCTTCCAGTCAAACACAAGTTTGAAAAGAACTGGCAGAATGTAGGGATGACTTCTCCAACAGCTATCGCAACTCTGCACACCAACCACGGCGCAATCAAGGTAAACCTGTTCGGTTTGCACGCGCCTAAGACCGTCGAGAACTTCGAGGGACTAGCCACCGGTTCAATCGAGTGGCGCGACCCGAAGACCAACGCGACCAAGACTGACACCCCGCTCTACAACGGCGTGATCTTTCACCGCGTAATCGAGGGCTTCATGATTCAGGGTGGTGACCCAACCGGAACCGGCATGGGTGGCCCCGGCTACCAGTTCGGTGACGAGATTCACCCAGAACTTACCTTCAACGAGCCTTACATGTTGGCTATGGCTAACGCAGGTCCTGGCACCAACGGCTCACAGTTCTTCATCACCCTGGCACCAACGACTTGGTTGCAGGGCCGTCACACCATCTTCGGTGACGTGACCGATGAGGTTAGTCGCAAGGTTGTGGACCAGATTGGTGTTGTTGCAACCGATGGCCGCGACAAGCCAGCCGATGACGTGATCATCGAGAGCATCACAATCGAAAAGGTCTAGTTGGCTCTTAGCCTGAAAAGTGCAAAAGCAGCTCCCGTAACTTCGGGGCTGCTTGCACTGAACCTTCTTATTTGGCTTGGCCAAATCAGCCCGCTTGGCTATCTGTTCACCAACCAGCTGTTCTTTGCTCCGCTCTTTGCTCCATTTGAGCCTTGGCGAATGCTGACCTCGGGTTTTGTGCATGACTGGTCTGGCCCGGTACACATTTTGTTTAATTCCTACGCGATCTGGATTTTTGGAAGGGTGCTGGAGCCGATGCTGGGCCCAGTTCGCTTTTTAGCGCTGTATTTGACCTCTATCATTGGAGGCTCGGTTGCGGTGATGTGGCTGTCGGACCCCTCGATTCCAGTGGTTGGTGCTTCTGGTGCGCTGTTTGGCCTGATGGGCGCCTACTTTGTGGTGATTCGGGTCGGTGGCGGCAATGCCACTCAAATCTTCACCCTGATCGCCATCAACTTCGGGCTGGGCTTCTTTGTTTCGGGAATCTCCTGGGAGGGCCATTTGGGTGGCCTGATTACCGGGTTGGCAATTGCCGGAATCTATTCTCAAACCAGACAGGCGAGCCAGCGGGTGCAGCAAATCTTTGGGGTATTTCTAGTTTGGGGAGTCCTCTACGGACTAACCATGCTGAAGATCTCTAGCTGGTTTTAGTTATTTCCACTTCGTAGTCATTGCAAAGCCAATCATGGCGATGCCGAAACCAATCAAGATGTTCCAGTTGGAAAGATCGATTGGTGTTGCGCTGCCCAGTGGGTAGCGCGCTGAAGAGATGTAGAACAACAGGATCCAGGCCAGGCCAAAGAGCATAAAGCCGAACATGACGGCCTTGTACCAGGTTGGGTTCTCTGCCTCTTCGCCAACCACCTGTGGTTTTAGCGGCTTGGAGTCATTGTTCTTGCGTGATTTCGAATCTGCCATGCCAAGTAGCTTAATGCCCGAACCGGATTGTCGCTATCCGATTAGGCTATTCACACCATGGTAAACATCCTCGTTTTAGATAATTACGACAGCTTTGTCTACACCCTGAACGGCTATCTGCAGCAGCTCGGAGCCACGACAACTGTCATGCGCAATGACGCAATCGAGGAAAGCGAACTACCTGCACTTCTAGAAAAGTTTGATGCGGTGCTGATTTCACCGGGACCCGGAAATCCAGCAAGCGCTGGATTGTCTATTCCAAGCGTGAAGTTTGCCCTTGAAACCAACTACCCGGTGTTTGGGGTTTGCCTGGGTCACCAGGCGATCGCCGAGGCACTTGGTGGTCGGGTCGAAAGCGCCCCAGAGCTAATGCATGGCAAAACCTCTAAGGTGAATCACTCAGGCAGCACGATTTTGGATGGTCTGCCGCAAGGCTTCATGGCAACCAGGTATCACTCACTGGCAGTTGTTCCAGAAACAGTTCCTGAGGAACTGTTAGTAACTGGACAAACTGAGTCCGGCGTGATCATGAGCCTGCAGCACAAAACCAAACCAATCTACGGGGTTCAGTTCCACCCAGAGTCGGTCATGACCGAGGGGGGTTACGCGATGTTGGCTAACTGGCTGGAGACTCTTGGTCTTGAAGGCGCGAAGGAAAAGGCCAAGCACCTAAGCCCGAGAATAGAAACTAACTAACCAACAACTGTTTCAGTTGGCGTTGGAGTTGGAGTAGGTTCCACCACTCCGCCGATGCACTCAACATACAAAACAATATTCTGCAGCTGTGCGGCCTCACCAGGAAGCACTGACTGCTCCAATACAACTGATCCCGGTGTTCCGGTGCAGGTCAGGGCGTCTAGCACCTCAACCGAGACCGTGTAACCAATCGACGGGTTAGTCAAAATACTTCTAGCCTCTAGAACCTCAAGGTTTCTAACATCCGGAACCTGAACCGTGCCATCAGACAGAATCACATTCACAACCGTTCCAAGCGGAAGCTTGGAGTTGGTGACCGGGTCTGAGGCAATCACTATGCCCTTCGGCACAATCGGTGAGCCGACCACGGTAATGCTTCCAACCGTGAGCCCCTGGCCCTCAATCAGAGCCACCGCATCTGCTTCAGATTTGCCAACCAGGTTTGGAACAGTTACCTCAGTTGCACCGCTGGACACATACAGAGTGACGGCGGTGTTTGAAAGAACCTGAGTACCAGCCTCTGGAACCTGACGGATCACGACTCCTTCGGGAACACTCTCGCTCTTTTCGTAGACCCGGAGCACAACTAGATCCTGGGAGGTGAGGGTGTTGTAGGCATCCTCATACAAAGAGCCCTGAACGCTAGCAACCTGAACGCCGCTGGTTGGTGCAACGGTTGGGCCTGAGTCACCTAAGTTCATGACCCAGAAAAGCAGTCCAACCAAAATCACAACCACACCGGTTCCCAAACCCCAGAGCACGCTGGCGCCTAGCTTGTTTGAGACGGTGGTGATTTGGCTGCTTGGAGCAGTCTCAAAGCCATCAATCAATGACGTTGGAAGCTCATTTGATGCAGCCGCGCTGATTAGCTCAGTCTCGTCAAAGTCAATCGGGGCCATCTTCTTGGTCTTTGGTGTCGAGGCCATCGGGGCGCCGGCCTGAGCTGCAAGCAAATGCTCGCGGAAGTCTTCTGCGGTCTGGAAGCGCTCGTCGCGGTCTTTGCTCATTGCTCGCAACACAACCGCATCCAGTTCTGGAGAAACCGCGGAATTGAATTCGGATGGAGCTGGGGCTGCCTCGGAAACATGCTGGTAGGCAACAGACACTGCGCTCTCACCAGTGAAAGGTGGCCTACCGGCAAGCAATTCATACAGAATCACACCGGTTGAGTAGAGGTCGGTTCGACCATCAACCGCATCGCCACGAGCCTGCTCGGGAGAGAAATACTGAGCGGTGCCAACGATGCCGGCGGTAGCGGCCTGAGTCGCAGAGTTGTCACTCACGGCCCTGGCAATGCCGAAGTCCATGACCTTGATTGATTCGCCTTCGCCAACAATCACGTTGGCGGGCTTGATGTCGCGGTGAACAACACCGGCTCGGTGGGAAACCTCAAGCGCGGTCAAGATCCCAGAGACATACTTGACTGCCTTTTCAATGTTCAGGCTCTTTTCGGCAATGATCTCTCGAAGCAGCTTGCCGCGAACCAACTCCATGACGATGAATGGAGTTTTGACCACTTGACCGTTTGCATCGGTGGACTCTTCTTCACCGGCGTCATAAACCCGAACGATGGTTGGGTGGGCCATGCGGGCACTTGCCTGCGCCTCCTGTCGGAAGCGGGATTCAAAGTTCGCATCATTGGCAAGGTCTGATTTCAAAAGCTTGATGGCTACGGTGCGACCGAGTCTTGTGTCAAAGCCCTCGAAGACCTCGGCCATTCCGCCGCGGCCAACAAGCTGACCAAGCCTGTATCGGCCTGCAATCAGTCTTTCGTTCTCACTCAAAGTCGCTCTTTCCCGCCTATTGAAGTCTAGTTTTTCTTTTGCAAATTTCGCTCGTGTTTCGGTTACAGTCTCATTACTCTGTTGTCCCCTAATTTGTCGGGGTAGGACTTGGTGATGCCGTTGGAGTTGGCGTTGGGGTGGCCGCCGGATCTCCTGGAACCTCGGCTGGGACATCAGCAACCGGAGAATCGGTCGCGATTGGCTGCCCGGTGGCTGGGTCTGTTTCGACCGGGGTTGGCTCAACTGCTGGGTCTGAAGCTGGAATCTCGATTGGGATGTCTTCAAAGTCGCCAACGTAGTAGGTGACGTTGATGACGGCACCACGGACGATATTTCCGGTTGGGGAAACCGCGTAGACAACCCGAACCTCTGGTGAGCTGCCGGGAATCAGTTCCCCTGGAATGGCGTTGACAACAAACCCTCGCTCGGTCAATAGCGCTGTTACCTCGCTCAAGTTTTTGCCAACAACATCGGAGACCAAGACGATTGATGATTCTGGCTCGGTTGGCTCAGGTTCAGCCTCATCAGGACTTGGACTTGGACTCGGGCTCGTGGTTTGGCTTGGGCCGGGCGTCGGCTCTTCGGCACTTGGCTCCGACAAGATCGCCACAATCACAACGATTGCGGTCAGGCCCAGCAGCCCAAGAGTTGCAAGCCAGGGCCAAACAATCGGAGCCCTAGGCAACGGGGCGGTGTCGGTGGAAAGGACCTCGGTAACCGGGTCGTTTTCTGGCTCCACCGGCTTGGCTGGAACCCCCTTGCGCTTTTCTCTGAGAAGCGCTTCTGCTCGGATTGCCAGCGAGGTGCCGGACTCTGGTCGTTGGTTTGGCTTCTTGGCCAGACAGCTGAGAACTAGATTCTGAACCCTCGGGTCAATTGAGTCTGATAGCGCCGGGGGCATTTCGTTGATGTGAGCCATGGCAATTGCCATTTGGTTCTCACCCCTGAACGGACGCTTTCCTGCCAGCGCCTCATAGGCAACCACACCAAGTGAATAGAGGTCGGTTGCGGATGTTGAGGACTTTCCGGTTGCCTGCTCTGGCGCCAAGTATTGAACTGTACCCATCACCTGACCGGTCTTGGTTAGCGGGACCTGGTCTCCAACTCTGGCAATGCCAAAGTCGGTGATCTTTACCTTGCCCTCAGGGGTGATCAGCAGGTTCCCAGGCTTAATGTCTCGATGCACCAGACCCCTGGCGTGGGCTGCGGCCAGCGCCCTGGAGGTTTGGGCGATGATGTCCAGCACCTGCTCTTCTGGAAGTTTTCGCTCTCGCTCCAGCAGCCTGGAAAGCGATTCACCCGGAACCAGCTCCATCACCAAAAAGGCGGAACCGGTGTCCTCGCCATAGTCATAAACATTGGCAATGCCCTCGTGCTCAACAAGAGCAGCGGAGCGTGCCTCAGTCCGGAAGCGCTCTAGGAAATCAGGGTCGGAAAGGTACTCTTCTTTCAAAATCTTGATTGCGACCGTGCGCAGAATTAGTTCGTCCTCTGCCTGCCAAACCTCACCCATGCCGCCAATGGCGATGCGTAGCTGGAGGCGATAGCGGTCACCGTAGAGCTGCCCTACAGCAGGTTTCATCGATCCATCACCACCCGCATCACAGCTTTGGCGATCGGAGCGGCAATCTGATTACCAGTACCGTTTTGACCTATGCCACCACCGTCTTCGACCACAACAGTCACCACAATCTCAGGCGACTCGGCTGGAGCAAACCCAGTGAACCAGAGGGTGTACGGATCTTCAACGCCGTTCTGAGCGGTTCCGGTCTTGCCGGCAACTGCCACCTGCGAAATGCCCGCGTTGGTCGCTGCACCAAACTGAACTGAATCAACCATCATTCTGGTGATTAGTGCCGCGGTCTCTCTAGACATCGGGGATGACAAAACTTGTGGGCTTAGTTGGCTCAGCACATTTAGATTGCTGGCAACTACCTGATCCACCAATTGCGGCTTCATCAAGACGCCTTGATTCGCAATCGCAGCTGTCACCATCGCCATTTGCAAGGGCGAGACCCGAACATCAAACTGACCAAAACCGGTCAGGGCAACCTGACTAAGTTCCATCTCTTGCGGGTAGGTGCTCGGGGTTACTGAAAGCGGGATTGCTAAGTCATCAGAGAACCCCATCAGCTCTGCTTGGGCCCGGATTCGGTCCTGACCGAGGTCAACTGCCAACATCGCGAACGGAATGTTGCAAGACCGGATCAGTGCCTGCTCCAGCGTGACCAGAGTGCCCTCACCACAAGCCTTCCCAGAGGAGTTCTGAATCGTGGTGGTTGTTCCAGGCAGGCGGTAGTCAGCCAAATTCTCGAAGGTGGTGGTGGTGCTGTAGCGGCCAGACTCTAGTGCTGCTGCCGCGACAACCAGCTTGAAGACAGATCCCGGGTGGTAGAGGTCTCCAGCAATCGTTCGGTTGATTAGCGGCTGGTCCTCGTCCTCAAGGTAGGCGCGGTAGGCAGCATTAACCGGCTCATACTCGTGGCCAGCAAGGAGGTTGGCGTCGAAGGTTGGCTTAGAAACCATGGCCAGGATGCGGCCAGTAGCGGGTTCCAGCGCAACAACTGCACCCTTTCTGTTGCCGAGCGCATCCCAGGCGGCCCGCTGCAGTTCTGGATCCAAGCTCAATTCAACCGCAGCTCCAGTCACCGGGTTTCCATCCAGAAGCGCGTTGATCTGTTCAAAGAACTGCGCTGAGCTCTGTCCAGCCAGCAGTGAGTTCATCGATCTTTCGATTCCCGCCGAGCCGGTGAAGACGCTGAAGAAACCAACCACTGGCGAATAGAGAACCGAATCGTATTCGCGCAGGAATCGGTACTGGTCGTTCACAGCGCCGCTAACAACAATTTCTTCTTGACCGACCAGAATCGAACCGCGCTGCGTTTTGTAGGTTTCATATGCGGCGCGAACGTTTCTTGCATCTTGATATAGAGACTGTGTTCTGACCACCTGAATCGAGGAGGCAATTGCAAACAGGGCAATAAACATCACCGTCAGTGCCAACCCAACTCGCCTCACCTGCCGGTTCATGCGCTCACCCGCTTCAGTGAGGAGTCAGACATAATCAGAAGCAACCCAATGATTGACCAGTTGGCTAGCAGCGAACTGCCACCGGCGGCTAGGAAAGGTGTGGTCAGGCCGGTAAGTGGCAACAGCCCCATCACCCCACCACAGACTATGAACACCTGCAGCCCAATCACGAAGGCCAAACCCAGCGCGAGGAGTTTCGAGAACTCATCCTGGTGAGTGTTGGCAACACGCAGTCCTCGATAAACAATCAAAAGGTAGACGGCAAGGATTGCAAACACTCCAGCAAGCCCGAGCTCTTCGCCAAGGGCAGCAAAAATGAAGTCGCTTTCAGCAAGCGGAATCAGCTGTGGGAAACCCGAGCCCAGCCCGGACCCAATCACGTCACCGTGAGCCATTCCAAAAAGCCCCTGCACCAGCTGGTAGCTGCCACCGGCAGCGGTGTAGTTTTCCTGAGACAGCGGGTTCAGCCAGCTTTCAAAGCGAGAACCAACGTATTCAAAGAGCCGAGATGCCACCAGCGCACCGGTGATCATCATCACCATGCCGATGCCGACATAAAAAGCGCGGCCGGTTGCGGTGTAGATCATCACCAGGAATAGACCAAAATACAAAATAGAGGTTCCCAGGTCGCGCTGGATAACCAAAACCCCAATTGATGCCACCCAAAACAGCAACACTGGCCCCAGGTCTTTAGCTCCAGGAATCTTCATCCCTAGAACCCTCGAGCCAATCTCAGAAAGCGGGCCCTTTCTGGAAACCAGGTAGCCAGCAAAGAAGATTGCCAAGAGAATCTTGGCAATTTCTCCCGGCTGGAAACTTAGTTCGCCAATCCCAACCCAGAGAGTTGCGCCATTGACCGTCCTGCCGATTACCGGTGCTGCCGGCAACATCAACAAAATAACCGCTCCGGCCCCTGCCAAGTAGGGGAAGCGCCTAAGCGTTAGTGGGTTTGGAATAAGCCTGACCACAACCGCTGCGATCAACATCGCGAAGCAGCTCAACCAAACCTGTCGCTCAGCGAAAAGGTCGGTGCCGCCGCGAGTGATCTCGGCCAAGTCAAGCCGGTAAATCATGGCTATCCCCAGACCGTTTAGCAAAAATGCCAACGGCAACAGTAAGCCATCGGCGTTCAAAGCATATTTGCGCAGCACATAGTGCAGGATCCAGGCACTCACAGTTGGCGGCGCCCAATAAAGCAGCATGTCCCAGCTCATCACCTGGTTCACTGCCAACTGAATTTGGGAAAGGGCAAATGCATGAATTCCGGCAACCCAGAACAGCAGCACAGCTTCGAAGTTTCTGGAACGGGGAACAGCCTTTAGTAGCAGTGGGATTGCAGAGGTCAGCGAGACGTTACTCATTGATTGTCTGCCTTAGCTGATCCAGAATCCTTTGAGCTTCTTCCAGTGACTCGGCCGAGATCGAACGCTCAATAAGTGTTTGTTGGAACTGTGAAAGGTCTTCAAGGTTGATCTCAGAGACAAAGTAGGGGCTGGAGAACTTCCATGGCCCCAGCTGCTCCCTGATTCCCTGGTAAATGGTGACCTGACCATCGAGGACATCAACGTAGTAGCGGGTTTGGGTGTACTGATAGGCACCGAAGCTAAGCCCAACCAGAATCCCGGCAAACAACAACCAGCCAAGAATCATTCGCACCCCGCGCCAGCGCAGCTTGCGCTGGGTTTCGGCAAGGATCTTCTCCAGCAGCTCCTCTGACTCCGGAGCATATTTGGCTGGGTCCTCTGGGCTTTGCAGCAGCTCAAGTAGCGACATTGGGTTGAACAAACGCAGGATTTTGCCACCCTTGCGCTCTTCAATAATTACCTCGTGATCCGCCGAGCCAACGAAGTGGGCACCTGGTTCGAAATCTGCCTGGACGGTCGGGCGAACGATGTCGGTGATTACCACCGTCACGTTGTCAGGCGCACCGTATTCGAGGGCCTCGCCAACTAGCAGCTCAGCAGCCTCCTCGGTTGGGACACTGGAGGCAAGAATGTTTGCCATCACGTCATCCGGAACAACGCCACTCAGGCCATCACTGCAGACCATCCAGCGGTCACCGGGTAGCGCATCGTAGAGCGCAATATCAAGCTCAGGGTCACCCTGAACATCACCGAGCACGCGCATCAAAACGCTACGGCGCGGGTGGACCAGCGCCTCTTCCTCGGTGATTCTGCCCAGGTCAACAAGCTTTTGAACAAAGGTGTGGTCTTTGGTGATCTGCTCAACCTGTCCCGAGCGCATTCTGTAGATGCGTGAGTCTCCGATGTGAGCGGTGATGATTTGGCTGCCGTGAACCAACAGGCCAGAGAAGGTGGTTCCCATGCCCTGAAGCTCCGGGTGCTCGACAACTGTTCCAGTTAGCATCGAGTTGGCCTCGATGACACCGGCCTTAAGGCTTTCAATTGCCTCTTCAACCGTGTCGTATTTGCTGTCGGTCAGGGCAACGCGCTGCGAGGTGATGGCGGATGCAATGTCGCCACCGGCGTGACCACCCATGCCATCAGCCACAAAAAACAGCTGGTAACCGGAATAGCCAGAGTCCTGATTAGAACTGCGATGCTTTCCGATGTCGCTAGCTGCATAGCTGATGGTCTTGATAGCCAAGGGTCTAAGACCTCAGCTCAAAGGTTGTGGTGCCAATCCTGATGGTCATTCCGGCCTTAATGGTCACCGGGGTGGTGATCTTCTTGCCATCGAGGTGGGTGCCGTTTGTTGAATTCAGGTCCTGCAGCACCCAGTCCTGGCCAACCAGAACCAATTTGGCATGCATGGATGAAGCAAACTCATCGCTGATCACCATGTCGGAACTTGGCGCTCTTCCGATCAAAACTTCTTTCTTGCCTTCAAGCGAAATGTTGGTGCCGGCGGTCCTGCCGGTCAGAACCGCGATCTGAGTGGGCTCAAAAACGCCCGAGTCATCAATGCCAAGGCTTGCAGCAGAACCGGCAGTTAGCTGTGGAGCGTTCTGCCTGGCAATCCGGCTGATCACTCTTCGGCCATATAGGTCAGCTCGAATAACTGACAGCAGGCTCAGGATAAATACCCAGAGCACAGCAACAAAGCCGATGCGCACTAGAAATAGCGCCAGTTCACTCACTTGGCTCTCCCGTCAGTGGCAATAGGTCAAAGTCAAATTCTGTCCTACCGGCACTTATTTTGCTGCCAGATCTCAAAACAACCTCACTGATTCGAGCTCCATCAACAAATGTTCCGTTGGTGGAGCCGAGGTCACGAATGGCCGCAACATCGCCATTGAAGGCGATTTCAAAGTGAATTCGGCTAAGTCCTCGATCGTCGATTGCAAAATCGGCACTGATGTCTCTGCCGAAAGTAACGGTTCCGGATTTCAGCTCTTGGCGCTCACCGTTGAAGGTAATAACCGGCTGCCAACTAACCAGGGACTTCACAGCTGCAGAACCAACCTGAACTCTGCCTCTGGCAAGCTTCGCATCTGCTGCCAGCTTAAGCTCAATCTCGCCGGTTAGGCGATAGCCCTTCTGGGAGGCGTGGGCTACAACCTCAGCGCGAATGGCCTTCAGTAGTTGTTCAGTCACTTCTTGGCTGTCGTGATCAGAGATCTTAATTAGGTACCGGTGCGGAACCAGCACTCGGTCTTCGCCAGCCGCGGTGGCGGCAACATCCATGGCGTTCTTGACTGCCTGAGAGATTTCGATTGGCTGCAGCTGCCTTTTAGATATCTTCGCGAACAGAGACGAGACTCCGCCCTCGATGCGCGCTTCTGCCTTATCAAGAAAGCCCACAATGCCTGCCTTCATCCGCGGTCTTTGGGTTCCCCAAGTCTACCGCCACCTTGCTAAAAGTGGGCTGGAACAAATTTTGACTAGCGCTGAATCTGGCGTTTGGTGGTGTTGCGAATTAGTGTTGGCAGTCGGACCGAATCAGGAAAATAAATTGCTTGAAACTTTTCTCATAACCTTGGAAGCGCTTGGCGTGCTGGCATTTGCGCTCTCGGGCATCATCGAGGCAGCCAGAAAGCAGTTTGACCTGGTTGGAGTCGTCATGGTTGGAGCGATTGCGGCCTTTGGCGGTGGAACACTTCGAGACGTGCTTCTTGATCGACGTCCATTTTTCTGGGTTGAGCAAGAGTTTTGGGTCTGGGCCCTAATAGGCGTGGGTTTGTTGCTGCCATTTTTCTTCCGAGCCAACCACATAGCACTGACCGAAAAGGCGATGTTGGTTCCAGATGCCTTCGGGCTTGGAATCTTTGCCGCCGGCGGCACTCACCTGGCACTGGTGTCGGGCATGAGCCCGATGATTTCGGTACTAATGGGTGTGATCACTGCGGTCGCAGGTGGTGTGCTGCGGGATGTTTTGGTCAATGAGGTTCCCAGAGCCTTCCATGATCATCAGCCCTACGCCGCCATCGCATTTGCCGGTGGTTGGGTTGTGGTGCTGCTTGGTTACCTGCAAACCCCTGAGTATGTAGACGTCTTGATAGCGGCCGTGTTGATGGTTGTGGTAAGGCTGTTGTCAGTCAAATTCAAGTGGGAATTGTTCCGCTGGCGCTACCTCTAATTCAGCTAACTCCCAGACAACTCCCAATTCTGGCAATCAACTGGCAAGAGCCTTTGGGCTTGCTGACTTTGGGCTCTTTTCCAAGACTGACTCCCTAACTTGTTCCTTGTCCAAACACAGACAAGGAACAACTATGAAGAAGAAATCAAAAATCGCTTTGGCGGCAACCGCAACACTTACTGCCGGTGCCCTGGCATTCGCACTGCCGTCTCTTGCGGATCACGGTACTAAGCAGGGTCCCGACCGAGGCTTTGGCATGGAGCAAGGTCAGGCAGAGCGTCAGGCACCAAACCTTGCCAGCATCTCGGCAACAATTACTGACATCCCAGCCGACCTCACTGACGTTCGTCAGGCTGCAATGGGTGCCACCTATGAAGTTTTCAAATTGGCAGACGATGCCACCGAAGTTCCAGCGGTAAAGCCAACCGATCGATCCAGGACCTTGGCAATTCGACCCGCAATGGTTGATGGCGAGCCTGTAGTCCCTGAAATTATCGACGGTCAGATTGCGGCTGAGCTGACATTTCCAGCGCCACGAGAGGCCGGAGTAGTCAAGCTTGGCCTCTACCCATCAAACGGCTCTGACCCAATCTTGGTAACTGTCACCACTGATGACGCCGGCCAAACCAGCGTTGTTTCATCAGCCGAGCTTTCACTGAGCTATGATGCGGCGGTCTCTGCGACCAACCAGGAACGCATGGCTGAACGAGGCCAACAAGGCCGAGGACCTGGTGGCAAGGGCAAACGAATGGGTCACGGTCCAGACCACGACCACGAGGACTTTGATGATGTCCAGGACGAAGCCTAAGAAATCGAATCCTGAGAGCTTCCTGAAAAATTGGTGCTGAAACCCTGATTTTTCAAAAGGAAAGCGACCTCGCTTCGTAAGTTAGACGTATCGCGATTTACATCGCACACCCTCCTAATAGGAGAGCCCCCGAAATGCAGACTCGGGGGTTTTCTTCTTTAACCTATTTCTTGAAGTTTCTGCCGGCCCCTGGTGTGGGCATCAGAGCACTTTAGGTTTGCTGGGTCGGTGAAGCAGCTGTCGCAAAGCAACACCAGGTCCTTGCAACCGGCTCCCTGACAGTTTCTAAAGCTGGAAGTTGGACCGGAGCAGTTCTCACACTCGCCGATGGTCAGCGCCTCATCGGAGAAGTTGTGGGTCATGCGCTTATCAAATACGTAAAGCGAACCCTCCCACAATCCCTTGTCTCGGTACTTCTCGCCATAGCGAACAATGCCGCCCTGGATCTGATAAACCTCTTTGAAGCCACGGTTTAGCATTACTGCACTCAGGATCTCGCAGCGGATTCCGCCGGTGCAGTAGGTGACAATTGGCTTGTCTTTCAAGTGATCATACTTGCCAGATTCCAGCTCTGCCACGAAGTCGTGAGTGGTTTGAACATCAGGGACAATCGCGTTTTTGAACTTGCCAATCTTTGCCTCAAAGGCATTGCGGCCATCAAAGAAGACGACGTCATCGCCGCGTTCTGCGACCAGCTCGTTGACCTGCTGCGGCTTTAGGTGCTTGCCACCATTTACAACGCCAGACTTCTCAACCTTGACTTCTTCAGGAGTGGTGAATGCCACCAACTCTTTCCTGACCTTGACCGAAAGCTTTGGGAAATCGTCCCCTAGGCCATCAGACCATTTGAAGTCGATCTTGCCAAAACCAGGGTATTCCTTGGTTGCCCGAGCGTATTTCTTCAGGTCCTCCATGTCACCGCCGAGGGTGCCATTAATGCCGTGCTTAGAAATCAGAATGCGGCCTTTTAGATTCAGTGACTGACACAGGGTCTTTTGCCACAGCATCACTGCCTTCGGGTCTGCAACCGGTGCAAACCCGTAGTAAAGAATGATCTTGTTGATAGCCATCGCCATTTAGTTTAGTAAGTGACCGCTGACTTAGACTAGGGAGCATGTCAATGAAGCCGGGGCTAGATAAAGCCGAACTAAGCAGTAGCATCTCTCCAACCCAGGACCTGTTTCGCCACGTCAATGGCAGCTGGTTGGACAACACCGAGATCCCAGAGGACAAAGCTGTCTACGGCAGCTTCTACCTGTTGGCCGATGATTCGGAACTTGCAGTAAGACAAATCCTTGAGGAAGCCAGTGATAACCCGACTGCTGGTGTTAGTCAGCAAATTGGCGACCTCTACGCGTCGTTCCTAGACGAAGACAAGATCGAGCAGTTGGGGGCACAGCCGCTAGCTGAGGACCTGGCCAAGATCGCAGCGGTTTCAGATTTCAAAGAACTCTTCCACCTGATCGGGGCCCTTGAGCGAACCGGAGTAAGTGGTCTGTGGGGAAGCTACATCGACAACGATCCTGGTAACCCAGAGCGCTACCTAGTTCACCTCTACAACGGCGGCCTTGGTCTTCCTGACAAGGACTACTACACCGACGAGAAGTATCTTGATGTTCGCACTGAGTACCCACTGCACATGGCGCGCATGTTTGAGCTTGCCGGCTGGAGTAAAGCCGACGCAGAGAAATCAGCACAGCTGATCCTGGAGCTGGAAACGAAGATTGCCGCCATCCACTGGAGCAGAGTGGAGTCTCGCGATGCTGAGGCAACCTACAACCTAAAGACCTTTGCCGACCTCAAGAATCTGAACCCAAGTATTCACTGGAACGAATACTTATCAGGCCTTGGCCTGACTGATTCATTCCTTGAATGGAATGTAGTGATGATGCCTTCGTTCTTCGAGGGCCTGGACCAGATTCTGGTTGAAGAGAACCTGGAGAGCCTCAAGACCTGGCTGAGCTGGATCTTCATCCGGGCTCATGCTCCCTACCTTTCCAAGGACTTTGTCTCAGAACGCTTCGCGTTCTATGGAACCACGCTTACTGGCCAGCCGGTAAACCGACCACGCTGGAAGCGTGCGGTGAGTTTGGTTGAGGGCAGCCTCGGCGAGGCTGTTGGTCAGATCTATGTTGAGAAGCATTTCCCAGCCAGCTCCAAGACCCAAATGGACAAGCTAGTCGCGCACCTGATTGAGGCCTACCGACAAAGCATTGACCAGCTTGAGTGGATGACGGCAGAGACCAAAGCCAAGGCTCAGCAGAAGCTAAATAAGTTCACTCCGAAGATCGGTTACCCAGACAAGTGGAAGGACTACTCCTCAATTGTCATTGACCGCAACGACCTGTTGGAAAACATCAAGAATGTCTCCGAGTGGGAGTTTGAGTACGAGGTCAAGAAGATAGGTGCACCTATCGACCGCGACGAGTGGCACATGACTCCTCAGACCGTTAATGCCTATTACAACCCGGGCCTAAACGAAATCGTTTTCCCGGCTGCAATTCTGCAGCCACCGTTTTTCTCCGAGCAGGCCGATGACGCCATGAACTTTGGAGGAATCGGTGCAGTTATTGGTCACGAGATCGGCCACGGCTTTGATGACCAGGGCTCGAAGTATGACGGCGACGGCAAGTTGGTTTCCTGGTGGACCAAGGACGACCGAGAAGCCTTTGAGAAGCTAACCAGGTCACTAATCGACCAGTACAACGCTTTGAGCCCAGAGCAGCTTGATGACAGCCACAAGGTCAACGGTGAGCTGACCATCGGCGAGAACATTGGCGACCTGGGTGGTCTAGGAATTGCCTGGAAGGCCTACCTGATTTCACTTGATGGGAGCGAGCCACCAGTGGTTGATGGCATGACTGCAGCTGAGCGCTTCCTGATTTCTTGGGCACAGTGCTGGCGAGCAATGAGCCGCGAGGAGATTGCAATTCAGCGCTTGGCCACCGACCCGCACTCTCCGGCAGAGTTCCGGTGTAATCAGGTTGTGAAGAATCTGGACATCTTCCACGACACCTTTAATACAAGCGAGTCTGACCCAATGTGGTTGGCGCCGGAAAAGCGCGTGGTGATCTGGTGAAGCTCTGGTTCCGAATCCTGTATGTGATGCTGACCTGGCGCAAGCGCCCAAAGGTCACAATTGACGAAGTATCCAGCCTTACCCTGAGGGTTTTACCCAGCGACCTGGACATCTATAACCACATGAACAATGGTGTGTTTCTGACCCTTATGGACATCGGGCGTTATGACCAGGGTCTTCGAACTGGCTTCTGGAGGCAGTGGAACAAAAAGGGCTGGTATCCGATTGTTGTGAACTCAACCATCAGTTACCGTAAGTCACTCGAGCCATGGCAAAAGTTTCAGCTTGAAACCAAAGTGATCGGCTGGGACGACGTTGCCTATTACATTGAGCAGCGCTTTGTCAGAAACGGCGAGATCTACGCTCGCGCAATCATGCGCGGCAGATTCCTAAAGCGTTCCTGGGGAATCCTTACTCCGCAAGAAGTGATGGAAGGCTCTGGCGGTTGGCCAGGTAAAGAACCTACAGTTCCGAAATGGGTGTTGCGCTGGGCAAAAGACACGCAACTACCAAAAGGTAAGGAGCCAGCTCCTAGCACCTGGGACTAGCTAGCACCTGGCCAACGGCAGGCTGCTACCGCGTCCTCGATTGAACCCTTGAGTAGGTCATGGGTGTCTGGATGTTTCTCCATGTATTTGACTGTGTAGGAACAAACCGGAACAACCTTTTCGGTTCCTCGTGTCCGAATGTCTTGAAGAGATTCACGCAGCAGAATCGCAGCTAGGTTTTTGCCCTGGTGCTCCGGGTCCACCTCGGTGTGAACCAGATGAATCTCACCGGGCATCAGGCTGTAATCCATCAGACCCACTCGATCTGAACCTAAAAAGATTTCATAGCGGCGCTTGTCGCTATCGTGCACTACCGATGTGTCCATGCTGTTAATCTTTCTTGTTATGGCTACCAATCAGGTTATCAATGCGGAGAACCTTGGCGCACTGAAATCCTTGCCGGAGAAAAGCTTTCAACTTATCTACATCGACCCACCATTCAACACTGGCCGAACGCAAGTAAGGACAAACCGGACCTCTACAGAGAGTAAAACAGGAAACCTGGGTTTTCAGGGCAAGAGGTATGAGCAGGTAGTCAACACTGTGTTGTCATATGACGATGAGTTTGCCGACTACTGGGCCTTTTTAGAACCGAGGTTAATCGAGGCTCACCGGTTGTTAAAACAAACCGGAACCCTCTACCTCCACCTTGACTATCGCGAAGCCCACTACGCAAAGGTACTGCTTGATGCTCTGTTTGGAAGAGAGTGCTTCCTAAACGAAATTATCTGGGCCTATGACTATGGCGGAAAGTCAAAAAGTCGCTGGCCCGCGAAACACGACACCATCCTGGTTTACGTGAAGGATCCGGATAACTACTACTTCAACTCGGAAGAGGTAGACCGAGAGCCATATATGGCTCCCGGGCTAGTTACCAAAGAGAAGGTTGAAAAAGGCAAGCTGCCAACCGATGTTTGGTGGCACACAATTGTTTCGCCAACCGGAAAAGAAAAGACCGGCTATCCAACCCAGAAACCACTTGGCATCCTGAGGCGAATAATCTCTGCCAGCACCAGACAAGGTGATCGGGTGCTGGACTTCTTTGCCGGGTCTGGAACAACCGCTCATGCGGCCTGGGAACTAAAGCGCGAGTTTGTAGTGATTGATCAGAACCCGGAATCACTAAAGGTAATCAGGCAGCGGCTTGACGACCTCGGCGTGAACTACGACTATCACCAGAAATAACAAACACAACGAACCCAACCAAGACAATAAACAGGCTCGCGGCGGTCATTGCCATGCCCAGATTCTCAGCGCCCGGTCTAGAAATCAGTCTGAACAAAACCAGGGGCAAAGTTGCATCTGACCCGTAGGCAAGGAAACTAGCGGCGCCAAATTCACCCAGTGAACCAAGCGCCACAAACGCCGCCGCGACAGTTATCGGCTTTCTAACTAGCGGCCCCTCCACCAAAGAAAACATTCGCCAGCCAACGGCCCCGTCAATCCGGGCAGCATCTCGAATCTCAACCGAGACCGCCTGCCTAGCAGGCCGCATCACCTGGTAACTCAGTGGAATCAAGAACAGGCTCTGCACAATCGGAACCAGCACCCAGCTGGTGCCAAAGCCAATTGGAAGATATCCACTCAAGACCAAAAACAGCAACCCAAACACAACCGGCGAAATCCCAATCGGCAACAGCACCAAATAGCTGGTTCTCCGCCTGCCACTTGCAAGCCAGGCAATGGGCAGGGCAATAAGTGCTGCGACAACCAGGTTTCTAATGCTGTTTCCGGTAGCTTCCAAGACAGACACGTTCAGCACATCTCTGGTTCCGCGGCCTGCTAGGTTCATGAAGTTTCCAACAAGGCCTGGACCTAGGCTCCAAGACCGCAGAAAAACTCCGCCAATCACAATCACTATCGCGACCAACAAGCCAAGTCCCATGATCTGGCCCAGACGACTTGTGCGGTGGGTTGGTTCAATCTCACCAAATAGCTCGCTGGGTTCTGCGCGAATGGTTCGGGCGAGAATGAAGAACCCAAGCGTGAGAGCTGTCTGCAAACCAGCCAGTAATAACGCAAAACCCAAATCAAGATCGCGAAGCGCTGCCGTAGCGATCTCGGTCTCGAGAGTCTCAACCTTTCCCTGGCCAAGCGTGAGCACCAATCCATAGCTGGTCGCACTATAGAGAGCAACCAGCAGCGAAGCTGACAAAATACCGCTGAGCTGCTGAGGCAATTCAATTACTAGTCGAGCCCGCAGGCTCGATGCACCATCCAAGCTGGCAGCTTCGATTTGATCTTTAGGAACCTGGCTAGCTGCGACCACACTTGCCATGAAGCCGGCGTTCATAAAAACATGCGCGGCGATTATCCAAAGTATTCCAGTTATGGAATTGATTTCGGTTGCCTGCAGTGGCAACAGCGTTAGTCCAATTAGAAACGGTGGGAGCAGGAATGGAATCAAGACCAACGAGGAAACTAATCGTTTAGGGGGATGACCCAGACCTGCCATCCAATTTCCGATGGGGTAGCCAATAACCGCTGAAACCACCGCACTGAAACTAGCGATCAGCGCGGTGGTTGTGAACAGCTCAAGGTTAGTTGTCAAACACGTCCGACCAGTCGGTCAACCATTGCTCTCGATTTGAGTTGATGTCCAGGTCAGAACCAATCACGCTCTCGGCTGGCTTGGCAAACTTTGCCCAGCTTTCTGGAACGTCGACAGCGCTGTTGGCTGGGTAGACATACATCGACTCAGGAACTGAGGCTTGAAAGGAATCACCCTGTAGGAAGTCCACTAGCGCCTCGGCACCAGCTTGGTTTTGATTGCCCTTCAGGACACCGGCAAACTCGGTTTGACGGAAGCACTCGGTCAGTAGCGAAGCAGACCCAGGTGTGCCATCTTCGTTTACCTCCGCTGATGGAGAGGAGGCGTAGCTCAGAACAATTGGGCGGTTACCTCCATAGCGAGTGAAGTCAACGAAGTAGGCATCTTCCCAACTGCCGGCGACCTTCAAGTCGTTGTCACGAATTGAGCGCCAGTAAGCAAACACCTCCATGCTGGTGTCAAAGCCTGCATGGGTGGTGGCCAGGAAGGCAAGTCCAGGCGATGAAAAGTTGGGGTTCGTGACTACCGTCAGTCCGCGGTACTGCTCTTGGCCCAGATCTCGCCAGCTATCAGGTGGCGTAATTCCATTCTCCGCAAACCAGTCGATGTCGAAGTTGAAGCAGACATCGGAGTAGTCGATGGCTTTGAAATCGCCATCGACAATGTCGTTATCCAGCGCCACACCCTGGAAGGTGTTGTCGATGCCAAAGAAGGCATCTGCAACCGGAGCGTTCTTGGTCAGCACCAACTGATTAGTAAGTGAGCCAGTGTCACCCAGCCTGATGATCTCCAGTTCAAACCCGGTTTCATCCTGGAAGGACTGAATCAGGTCATCGCTGATCGCAAACGAGTCGTGAGCGGCCAAGCGAACCAGGGTGGTTTGTTGAGTTGTGCAGCCAGCAAGGGCAAGGGCTGCGATTGCTAATACGGCTATTTTCTTCATTTCGTGCCTTTCGTTTATCAGGCACGGGTTAGAGATGTCTACCTACGCTGGCATTACCCAGATCAGGTTTGACGGTCGAAGACTTTGTCTAGTCTTCCTCTCAGTCCGGTTTACCGAACTCCCGTGATTACTCAAAATACTAACTGATTAAGTTAGTGACTCATTCCAGCAGTTTTCGCTGACTCGGCTGCCTCCTGTGAAGCACTCTTGTCGCGAAGCGGAATCTCCTTGATGAACCAGCTGATGACGAACGCGGCTGCAACAAAGAAAATCGCAACCAGGAACACCGTCAATGAAGATTCAACGAAGCCGATTCTGAAAGGCAACGTGAGCCGGTCATCAGCGCCGATCATGAATGAGGAGTCCAGAGTGATCTGTTCGGCTGCCGAAGGACCACCCTGCAGCACACCAAGAATTGCTTCATTGTCGGGGTTTGCCAGCACCGCCGGGTCTCTGGTTGCAGCAGCAATTCCCTGTTGAACATCTGCTCGCTGGAATGCGCCACCGATCTTGTCGGCCACCTGGCCAAACAGAATCGACATGAACACTGCAACACCGAAGGTTCCACCCATTTGGCGGAAGAAGGTGGCGGAGCTGGTGGCAACGCCAATGTCCTTTGCATCAACCGAGTTCTGGCTGGCAACCATGGTTGTCTGCATTAGCTGACCAAGACCCAAGCCAATCATGATCATTCCAATTGAGATGACCCAAATTGGTGTTGATGCATCCAACATCAAAAGCATGTAGAGGTAACCGGAGAACATCACTGCGGTTCCAGTGTTGAAGAAGATTCGATACTTTCCGGTGCTGGACATGATCCGGCCGGAGGTGATGGTCGCGGTCATCATTCCGGCAACCATCGGCAGCATCAAGAACCCGGCCTCGGTTGGGTTGGCTCCGTAAACAACCTGGATGATCAGTGGCAGCACAATCATTCCACCGAACATTCCAATTCCAATAATGAAGCCCATGATCTGGGTTCTGGCAAAGGTTGGTTCTTTGAAGATAGCCAGTGGGATAAGTGCAGCTGAACCCATGCGCCTTTCAATCAGAATAAAGCTGACGATTCCAAATAGGCCAGTTGCATACATCGCGATTGCCAGAGGACTGCCCCAACCCCATTCACGACCCTGCTCCGCAACCAGCAATAGTGGCACAACAGCAAGGACGATGGTCACAGCTCCCCACCAGTCAATCTTCTGAGGTCGAGGGGTGTGAGGGACGTGCAAGAAGGTGATCACCATGAACAGCGAAACCGCACCAATTGGCAGGTTCATCAAGAAGATCCAGCGCCAGCCTTCGATGAACAGCAGCTCACCTGATCCAGCAAGCGCTCCACCAATGACCGGGCCCAGAACCGAAGAGGTTCCGAAAACCGCCAGGAACATGCCCTGATACTTGGCACGCTCTTTTGGTGGAACAATGTCGGCAACGATTGTTAGAGCAAGCGAGAACAAACCACCAGCACCGATGCCCTGAAGCGCGCGATAGCCGGCTAGCTCAACCATTGTGTTTGCAAGGCCAGCGGTTGCAGAGCCTGCAATAAATATGGCGATAGCGGCAATGAATAGTGGTCTGCGGCCGAAGATGTCCCCGAGCTTTCCATAGATAGGCGTGCTCACGGTTGAAGTGATTAGGTAGGCAGTTGTTGCCCAGGCCTGAAGTGATAGACCACCGAGGTCATCGGCGATTGTGCGCATTGCCGTTCCGACCACAGACTGGTCAAGGGCTGCAAGAAACATCCCAGACATAAGACCGATAAGTACGATCCAGATTTGCCTGGGTGTCATGGTTCCGGATTGGGCTGCCTTTTTTGCGGCTTCCCGTGAAGTGTTCTGGGCCAATTGGTCTCCAAGATTTAGGGTTTTAGACGTGGGTAATACTACTCCTTTGAAACGCAGTCCAATATTTATTTTTGGTCCTCCGTTTGTTTTGGCGAGCCTTGGAATCGCACTGATTGCCCAAGGCGGGCTGTTTCAGGCTCAATCCTTTGAACTGATTGAAGAACAAACGGTTGAGTTTCAAACCTCTGGACTGACCCCACCCACGCCACTAATATCTGAGTACCTCTACCCGCGCTTCACTATCGACCAGGGATTCCAGCAGCTGGTTGTTGTGAATAAGCAGCGGGAGCTAGACCCGCTTGACTACGCACCCCCAACCCTGGTGACAGTTCCCTCCTCTGCCGCTCTGGATAACTCAAGGGAGTTGGTGCTTGCTCCGCTTGCAGCCCAGGCGCTGGTTGATTTGGCAGACGAGATGTTCAACCAGGGAGTCGGGCAGCTGTTTGTGAACTCTGCATATCGAACCTACGAGTACCAGGTTGAGCTTTTTGAATCAAAGACCAGGCAGTATGGACTCGCAGGGGCTCTCGTTAGAAGCGCTAAGGCCGGACACTCCGAACATCAAACCGGGCTCGCGGTGGATGTCTCGGTTCCAGCCCAAGGCTGTGCAATCATGACCTGCTTCGGAGACACTAAGGCAGGCAAGTGGATAGCGGAAAATTCTTGGCGGTTTGGTTACATCGTTCGCTACGAAGAAACTACTCAGGCAACCACCGGTTACAGCTATGAGCCCTGGCACTTGCGCTACGTAGGAATAGAGGTTGCCCGCGAGTATTCTCAAAATGGAATACATACCCTTGAGGACTACTGGTCATTGCCACCAGCCGAGTTCTACTTGGAAGAAATCACCGCATCAACAATTGATTGAGCCTGCTGAAGCACCTCGTCTAGATGGTCAGAGCCATTGAAGGACTCTCCGTAGATCTTGTAGACATCCTCTGTTCCAGATGGTCTAGCCGCGAACCAAGCGTTTTCGGTCGTGACCTTAATTCCGCCAAGCGAACCGCCATTGGCTGCCTTGGTTTCGATGTTTTCAATTCCCTCGCCGGCAAGGCTAGAGGCCACGATGTCTGATTCTGATAGGGCCGTGAGCACTTGCTTCTGGGCAATGGTCGCTGGTGCATCAATCCTTCGATAGCTGGGCTCTCCTAGGAATTGGGTTAGTTCTGCATATTGCTCTGACGGGCTGGTCTTGGTAGCGGCCTCAATCTCCGAAGCCAGCAAACACATGATGATTCCGTCTTTATCGGTTGAGAACGGTTGACCGTTGAGTCGAAGGAAGGAAGCACCTGCCGACTCCTCACCACCAAAACCAAGCGTTCCGGCCTGCAGGCCAGAAACAAACCACTTGAACCCCACCGGCACCTCAATCAACTTTCGGTTCAGGTGTGTGGCAACGCGATTGATCATCGAACTAGAAACCATGGTCTTGCCAATTCCAGCATGTTCGTCCCAACCGGGTCTGGAATCAAAGAGGTAGTGAATAGCAACTGTTAGAAAGTGATTTGGGTTCATCAGTCCACTGTCGGCGGTTACGATGCCGTGTCGGTCGGCATCGGCATCGTTGCCTGTTGAAATGTCAAAGCTTGCCTTGTTTTCAATCAGGGAAGCCATTGCATATTCGGAAGAGCAGTCCATGCGAATCTTGCCATCCCAGTCAAGACTCATGAAGCCAAACTGTGGGTCAACACTGTGGTTTAGAACCGTCAGGTCAAGCTTGTAGTCGTGAGCGATTTGGTCCCAGTAGGCAACCGATGCCCCACCTAGAGGATCAGCGCCAATTCTGATTCCGGACTGCGCGATGGTTTCAAGGTGAAGAACCTGGTCAAGTTGCGAAATGTAGTTGTTTTGGAAGTCGAACTCTTGCGCTTTTGGCTGGGCGCGCTTGACTCCAACAAGCGCTCCGAGCAACAGCTCATTGGCACGGTTTGCGATCCTGTTTGTGATGTCAGAGTCGGCGGGACCGCCATGGGGTGGGTTGTATTTGATTCCACCATCGGAAGGTGGGTTGTGGCTGGGGGTAATAACGATGCCATCTGCCATCGCGTCCGATCCCCTGGGGATCTGCAGGTTGTGATCCAGGATCGCCACCGAAACCGCAGGTGTCGGAGTGAAGCCGTTGTCCTTGGCAATGAAGCAGTCGATTCCGTTGCCAGCCAGAACTTCTAGCACGCTTTGCTGGCATGGCTCGGAAAGCGCATGGGTGTCACGGCCTATGTAGACCGGTCCGCTAATTCCAGAGGAAGCTCGATGTTCAACAATTGCTTGGGTGATTGCTAGGACGTGGTTCTCGTTGAAGGATCCGTTCAGTGAACTGCCGCGGTGTCCGGATGTTCCGAAGCTGACCTTTTCGGCCGGGTTTGATGCATCGGGCTTGATGTCGAAATAGCTAACTTCAAGGGCCCGTAGGTCAACCAGGTCGTGCGGCAGCGGGAGTTGTCCAGCACGGTCGTGCATCATGTTAGTTCCTGTCGGGTTGTTCTAGTTAGGAATAGGCCGTAGGCACCGGAGAACGCGAAGCCAATCAGAGCGTAAAGAATTACAAACCAGTTCACGCCCGAGGGAATCAAGAGTGTGGCAACGCCAAGGCCAAAGGCCCCCAGCATCATCACTCTGGCCAGCCAGAGCACTCCGCGGTCGCTAGCAGACTGAGCACCAACAAACATCACCCCTGCAAGAGTGAGCACGGTTACACCTGTGAGCTGCATCGACCAGTCCATTTCGGAAGAACCGGCAATACCGAGTAGATCCGTGAAAATTCGTGGGACTGCAATCAAGACAAATGAGCTAACACCAAAGACCAGGGCTCCCAATCGGAGCACACCTCGAAGCCTTTGGACGTCTCCCCTTTTATTCATAAAAGCATCGTATTGCCATCTTTCATTTCCTGCCTGCCCTAATCTTGAGACATGTCAAGCGACAACAAGATTGCATACCTAGGCCCAGCCGGAACCTTCACGGAGATGGCAGCAAAAATGGTGCCCGGTGCTGCCGGCAGCCAACTCATTCCACACGCTTCGGTCTCAGAGGCGCTCGATGCGGTTTTGTCAGGTGCCTGTCACAGGGCCGTGGCACCTATTGAAAACTCTCTTGAGGGCGGCGTAAGTGCCACATCTGATGCGCTGGCAACTATCCCCGGCGTTCAGATCTATGGGGAGTACTTGGTTCCGGTGAGCTTTGACCTAATGGTTAGGCCCGGCACAAAACTAGAAGAGATCACTGAGGTGCTAACGCATCCGGTTGCCTACGCCCAGTCTCGGAAGTGGTTAGCGGAAAACCTAAAACAGCACAGCCACGTTCCGGCAGCTTCGACAGCTGCTGCAGCAAAGGCTCTAGCCAATGGATCAAACTCGCATGCAGCGATTGCTGCAACTTCGGCAGCGGCGATCTATGGCCTTGAAATTATCGCCAGCAACATTGGCGTGAACAAAGATGCTCAAACCAGGTTTTATGAAATTGGCAAGAGTGGAACCCCTGCAAAAAGGACCGGCCACGACAAAACCGTGGTCGTGGTTGAACTGCCTGATGACAGGCCCGGTGGACTACTTGAAATGCTGGAGCAGTTTGCAGCCCGTGGCATCAACCTTTCCAGGCTTGAGTCAAGACCGATTGGCGATCAGCTAGGTCGCTACCGATTCAACATCGATGCTCAAGGGCACATTCAAGACGATGCAATCGGTGAAGCGCTCATGGGTCTTCACAGATTCAGCCCCAAGGTCATTTACCTGGGCTCATTCGAAAGGGCCGATCACTCTGATTCGGTTCACCTTGGAAATAACGCCGATCGGGATTATCAGTCTGCTCAAGACTGGCTGAATAACTTGCGCCAGCAAGGCTGACACCGCGCACGCGCAAGCTACAGGTAGGCTTGTAACTGTGATTGACATCAACTTACTTCGGGAAAACCCAGCCAGCATTAAGGCGTCTCAGGTTGCCAGGGGAGCCGACGAGTCGCTAGTTGATTTGGCTGCGAGCTTGGCCGAAACTAAAAAGACGGCGCTGCAGCAATTTGAAACTCTTCGGGCCAAACAGAATGCCCACGGCAAATTAGTTGCCCAGGCTCCGAAGGAAGAAAAAGCTGCTCTGGTTGCCCAGGCCCAGCAGCTTTCGGCAGACGTGAAAAAGGCCGAGGCCGAAGCCAATCAGGCCGATCAGGAGCTAATGGTTGTCCTGCACAAAATTGAGAACGTTGTTCTCGATGGCGTCCCGGCAGGCGGAGAAGAAAATTTCGTTGTCATCAAAGAAGTTGGCAAAAAGCCAGAATTTGATTTTGAGGCAAAGGACCATGTTGCGCTCGGTGAGCTGCTTGATGTCATCGACATCGAGCGTGGTGCCAAGATCGCCGGCTCCAGGTTCTACTTTTTGAAGGGCATGGGAGCAAGGTTGGAACTTGCCATGATGCAATTGGCGCTGGATCAAGCAAGCGAAGCTGGCTTCACGGCGCTGATAACCCCGACCCTGGTAAAGCCAGAAATCATGCAGGGTACTGGTTTCCTCGGCGAGCACTCGGCGGAGGTTTATTACCTGCCGGCAGATGAGCTGTATTTGACTGGAACCAGCGAGGTTGCCCTCGCCGGCTATCACAGTGATGAGATTCTGGACAGCTTGGAAACCCCGAAGCGGTACGCCGGCTGGTCAACCTGTTACCGAAGAGAAGCCGGAAGCCACGGCAAGGACACCAGGGGAATCCTCAGGGTTCACCAGTTCAACAAACTTGAGATGTTCTCCTACTGCAAGCCAGAGGATGCCGAGGCTGAGCATGAAAAGCTGCTGGCTTGGCAGGAGCAAATGCTGCAAAAGTGTGAGCTGCCATATCGGGTGATTGATGTTGCGGCCGGAGATCTTGGATCTAGCGCGGCCAAAAAGTATGACGTTGAGGCCTGGGTTCCAACCCAAGGTGACTACCGCGAGCTGACCTCAACCTCAAACTGCACCACCTTCCAGGCCAGAAGGCTCAACACTCGCTACCGCGACCAGGACGGCAAGGCAACTATTGCTGCCACCCTAAACGGGACTCTGGCCACCACCAGATGGCTGGTTGCGATTTTGGAAAACCACCAGCAGGCCGATGGTTCGGTTTTGATTCCCGCAGCGCTGCGCCCATATATGGGTGGAGCTGAAAAGATAAGCCCCGTCAACTAGATGAGTGCAGAGAACCCCTGGCTAGTAGGCATCGACATCGATGGCACGCTGGTGCACGATGACGGTTACCTCTCGGACCAGGTTGTTGAGCAGGTCAAGCGCGTAAAAGACCTGGGGCACCACGTTTTTGTTGCAACTGGAAGAGCTGCCGCTAACGCGTATCCGGTGATAAACCAGCTTGGACTGGACACCGGACATGCAGTTTGTTCAAACGGTGCTGTGACCATCAGGCTTGACCCCTCTCACCCAAAGGGCTTTGCGGTTCACGATGTCAAGACCTTTGAGCCGGCAGATGTGCTTTCCAGGCTGATCGAGACGGTTCCGAATGCTCACTTTGCCGTTGAAGACCTAGATGGCGGCTACCGCTTCCACAAACCCTTTCCCAGCTATGCGCTGGGCGATCAAAACGTCGAGACCCCGCTAGAAGAATTGCTCCACCACCCTGTGAGCCGAGTAGTTGTGCTGTCCCCGGATCACGACGTCGACCAGTTTCTGCGCTTGATGGACGAGGTCGGACTGCAGTCCGTGAGCTACGCCATTGGCTACACCGCCTGGTTGGACATTGGGCCCAAGGGCATCGACAAGGGTCATGCGCTAGGGCAACTTAGGGAGCACTATCAGCACACCTCAAACCGAGTGCTGGTGATGGGCGATGGGCGAAACGACATTGACATGTTCCGGTGGGCTCAGAACCTCGGCGGACATGCTTTTGCAATGGGACAGGCACCCGAGGAAGTAAAGCTTGCCGCCTCTGCTGTGACAGCAGCGGTGACAGAAGATGGGGTCGCCCAGGTACTTAAATCGCTTGAGGGACTTGAGTTTTTCCAGTAACCACTAAACTGTGTCGCGGAGGTCTGTCCGAGCGGCCGATGGAGCTGGTCTTGAAAACCAGTGGGCAGAAATGTCTCGTGGGTTCGAATCCCACGGCCTCCGCCAGTAGTAGATGAACCAGTCTCAACAACAGTTGAGGCTGGTTTT
>JAFMHN010000022.1 GCA_017854485.1 Aquiluna sp.
CTGCTGCCACTCCATGCCGTTAGCGCAGTAAGCAGCAAACTAAGAACCCAACCAACAGCCATTAGGTTCAGATTCGGGTGGTAAAGGTATTGAACCCCAAACAGAACTGCTGAAACCAGCAGCCAGTAGAGACTTTGCTGCAATGTTTTACTCAAACCCAGGCCTAAATCACCTGGCAGAACTTATCGAGCGGTTCGACCTGACCCGCCACAATAATTTGATCACCGGCTTGCAGAACAGTGGCAGGAAAGGCTGGCTTGTACTCGCCGTCGCCCTTGGTGATCGCAACCACAGTCACACCGTAGTTGGAGCGGATCTTCAAATCGGCCAGGGTTTGGTCATTGAATGACTCTGGCACTAGCGCCTTAACCATCACAAAGTCGTTGTCGATTGGCACGTAGTCGAGCGATTCACCGGAGACCATGTGGGCAACTCGCTTGCCCATTTCGTACTCTGGGAAAACCACGTGGTGAGCACCGAGCTGCTCCAAGATTCGACCGTGTGATTGTGAGTTTGCTTTGGCCCAAACATTTGGAACCCCAAGCTGCAGTAGCAGCGAGGTGGTCAGGATGCTGGCTTCAATATCAGCACCGATGGCAACAACCGCCGCATCGAATTCTCCGATTCCCAACTCGCTAAGCACGGCCTCATCGGTGGTGTCCGCCTTTACCGTGTGAGTTAGCTCATGTGACATTTGCTGCACTAGGCGTTCGTCAGTGTCAACACCGAGCACCTCATGACCGGT
Organism: Aquiluna sp.; assembly: GCA_017854485.1. Lineage (GTDB taxonomy): Bacteria > Actinomycetota > Actinomycetes > Actinomycetales > Microbacteriaceae > Aquiluna. The sequence goes on from JAFMHN010000022.1 coordinate 746, forward strand.
GCGCATCAGTTCTCGGGCAAGCGATGAACCAAATCTTCCCATGCCGATCACGATCACGTTGGTGTGCAGTACGCGGCGCTTTGCCTTGTCTTTAGCCAATTAGGGGCCTTTCCTTTGGTAATTCATAGTGCCTCTTCGTGACCCGAAGAGCAAGTGCTGAGGCCACGACAACCGGCCCGATTCTTCCAACAAACATCAAAAATGCCAGCCACATCTGGTGGAAGGCCGGCAGGTCGGCAGTGATTCCAGTGGACAGCCCAACCGTGGCCGCAGCAGAGATCACATCAAACAAAATCTCATCGAGGCTGAAGTCGGTAGTTGCTGCAAACAACAGTGTCGTTAGCAAGATTGCCGTTGCACTGAGTGCAACCAACGTCAGCGCCTGGCGCTGAATGGAGCGAGGCAACCTTCGGTTTCCCACGTTTACCGCAGTTTCACCACGAATTTCGGTGTAGATGATGAAGATCAATACCGCGATTGTGGTGACCTTGATGCCACCGGCTGTTGAGGCAGAGCCGCCACCTATGAACATCAGCAGGTCGATGCCGAGCCAGCTGGCTGGATCCATAGCGGAAATGTCTAGCGAGTTGAAACCACCGGAGCGAGGCATGATTGACGTAAAGAATGTGTTGACTAGCTTGTCCCAGGTGTTCAGGCCACCCAAGGTTCCAGGGTTGTTCCACTCAATTGCACCAATAAACAGCGCTCCGAGCACAATCAGCGAAACCGTCATCCAGAGCGTGAGCCTGGTGTGTAGAGAGAAACGCTTTGCCTTGCCACCTGGCTGCAAGCGCAAGCGCCAGAGCCGCTCATGAAGCTCAATCAGAACCGGGAAACCTAAGCCACCGACCACAACCGCGAGCATCACGGGGGCGATGAAGAACATGTCCTGGTTGAAGCCAGTCATGCTGTCGGTGTAAAGCGAGAAACCACCGTTATTGAAGGCCGAAATTGCATGGAAGGTTCCGTGCCAAATTGACTGGAATACGCTTTCGCCGTAACTGAAGTGAAGGCGGAGGCTCAGGTAAGTTGCCAGAACCAGTTCAAAACCAAAGTAGACAATGAGGATGCGGCTAAGGAGCTTTGGAAGGCTATCTGCTCCGACTATTTTTGCCTCGGACAAAGTGTTCAACCGATCGCGGAGACTGATGCGCCCAGAGATCAAAAGACCCAGCAAGGTTGCAAAGGAAACAATTCCAAGCCCACCGAGCTGAATTAGCACCATGATGACCAATTGACCAAAGCCAGACCAGTGGGTGGCGGTGTCGACAACAGTCAAACCGGTAATGCAGACAGCTGAAACTGCTGTGAAAAATGCTGCCACAACACTGGTTGAGTTTCCGGGGGCAGTAGCGAAAGGGAGCAAAAGCAACAGGGTGCCAACAATCGAGGCAGCCCCGAAAGCAAATACCACGATCTGTGTTGGGTGCATGGATCGCTTGCGACCTTGTTGGTTCACGTAATTAGCCTACGCCTCCAAATAGAAAACCTACACAACTCGAAAAACATTACACGGCATTAGGCTTGTTGCATGGGTCAGGACCGACAACTGCTTATCTTTGATGGTGACTGCGCAATCTGCAGCACCAGTGCCAGATTGCTGCGCAAAATGACCAAAAACAGAATTGAAATTGAGCCCTATCAGCGACTGAATCTGGCCTCTATGGACCTTAGCGAGGAACTGACTTCAAAGGCCGTCTACTACTTATCTGGCTCCAAAAGATACGTGGCTGCAGCTGCCATGGCACAGGTTCTGATTGAGTCCCGGACCATCTGGGCGGTTCCTGGCCAGATCATCAAGCTTCCTCTCATTAGAAACCTAGCCAAAGTCGTCTACTACAAGATCGCTGCCAATCGGCATCGACTGCCCGGTGGCACCCCCGAGTGCTCAATGCCAAGAAGCTAACAACTGAGGAAACATTGCAAACAATTACCCTGAAGGCCCCCTACTTACTTTTTGTTGGCTCTGAAACTGAGCCGATTTATGCAAAGACTGCCGCTGGTCTTGCCCACTGGGTCCCCGAAAAGTGCATGGGTCAGCTTTCACTTCCCGGTGGCACTATTGACCTGGGACTGCCGAAGCATGATGTTGTTAGCGCCGCGAATGCCGGGGCAAAATCACTAGTTATTGGAACCTCTGCGGTTGGAGGTGCAATCCCTGCGGCCTGGATGCCGACCCTTATTCAGGCGCTAAAAAACGGGCTCGACATTGTTGCCGGTGTCCACACCAAACTGAACGACATGCCGGAGCTGGTGGCTGCGGCCAAGGAATCTGGCGCATCCCTGGTGGATGTTCGGGTGCCGCCTAAGGAGATTCCAGTCGGCACTGGACTCAAGCGAACCGGCAAGAGACTCCTTACCGTGGGCACTGATTGCGCTCTAGGAAAGAAGTACACCGCTTTGGCAATTGCCAGGGCAATGCAGGAGCGCGGCATTGACGCTGACTTCAGGGCATCTGGGCAAACTGGCATCATGATTGCCGGAAACGGAATCCCAATTGATGCAGTGGTTGCGGACTTTTTATCCGGTGCAGCCGAATTGATTTCGCCAAATAATTCAGCTGACCACTGGGACGTGATTGAAGGTCAGGGGAGCCTATTTCACCCTGGCTACTCCTCCGTGAGCACTGGATTGCTCATGGGTTCACAGCCAGATGCATTTGTGGTCTGCACCGAAGCCCTCAGGACCCACATCAAGGGTTGGCCAGATTTTGAACTCCCAAGCATTCAAGCGGTTATCGATCGCACCATTGACTTAGGTAAGCAGGTGAACCCTGACATTGCCTGCGTTGGCATCAGCGTGAATACCAGCACGCTTCCCTCTCACGAGCGCGCCGCCTACCTGGAAAACCTGAGCCAGCTATACGGCCTACCGGCCATTGACCCAATCGAAACCGGAGCTGACGCAATCATTGACGCCCTGTTGGGCTCAGCATGAAAATGACGATTGAGCGGAAGAACTTTCCGCTGCATTCGCCATTCGCCATCACCGGTTACACCTTTACAAACCTGAATTCGGTGTGGGTGACACTGGAAGACCAAGGTTTTTTCGGCAGAGGCGAGGGTGTCGGCATCTACTACCTGGGCGACGACCAGGACCAGATGGTCAAGGATCTAGAAGCAATCAAGCCCGCTGTTGAAAAAGGCGCGACTAGGCAAGAGATCAATTCCCTAATTCCGACCAATGGCGCCAGAAACGCTCTTGACTGTGCGATGTGGGATTTGGAGTGCAAGAAAAGCAACGCCACCATCTGGGAGCTGCTTGGAATTGAACCAAAGATACTGACCACTGTTGCCACCATTGGCATTGGAACACCGGAGCAAATGGCGGCACGGGCGTTGGAGCTTAGCGAGTTTCCAAACCTGAAGATAAAACTGAGCAATGAACAGCCGGTAGCAAAGTTAGCGGCGATCAGGAGCGCAAGACCAGAGGCCAAACTGGTTGTGGATGTGAATCAGGGCTGGAACTTCGAAGAGTTGAACGCCTTCATGCCGGATCTCAGCAAGCTCTCGATTGACATGATCGAGCAGCCGCTTATTCGAGGAAAAGACCAGGAACTAGCGGGCTTTACCTCACCCATCCCTCTAGGGGCAGATGAAAGTGCACTTAACCTCAGTGAATACCAGCAGGCAGCAGACCGCTACCAGGTAGTGAACATCAAACTTGATAAGTGCGGCGGCTTGACCGAGGCTCTTGAGATCGCAAAGACGGCAACCGATGCAGGAAAGAGCCTGATGGTTGGGAACATGACCGGGACCTCGCTATCAATGGCACCGGCATATGTAATTGGTCAGTTTTGCGACTTTGTCGACATCGACGGACCACTGTTATTGGCAGCGGACATTGACCCCGGCCTCGATTACCTAGATGCGGGAAAGGTCAGCGTTCCCACCCCGGAAATCTGGGGTTAGCCCTTTTCACTAAAGCCCTAACAAAGCACCAAAAATCTGATTAGAGTTGTGTCTAGCCAAAAACTGTAAGCGATTACACAAGCAAGGGGTTATTGATGTCTGGAGCCAGCATTCTTGTATACGCCGAGCGCGTGGGCGGATCACTAAAGCATATCCAGGCACTCCTTGATGGGCCGCTCAAGGATTTCTCGGGCGTCCACGTCCTTCCGTTTTTTCACCCTTACGACGGGGATGATGCTGGCTTTGATCCGATTGACCACACCATCGTCGACCCCCGTCTTGGGTCCTGGGAAGATTTCAAAGCCCTGTCTACCAATAGGGAACTAACGGCTGACCTGATCATTAACCACGCCTCGAACCTCTCCCCTGAATTCTTGGATTGGCAAGAAAAGGGCGAAGCCAGTGAATTCTCTGGCATGTTCCTGACTCTTGACACCGTCTTTCCAGATGGTGCAGACGAAGCTGGCATCACCAGCTTCTATCGCCCAAGGCCTGGCTTTCCCTTCACCGCCTACGAGGTGGCAGGCCAAAGAAGGCTGGTCTGGACCACCTTTATGCCCAGCCAAGTCGACATAGACATAAAGCACGAAGCGGGAATGGCTTACTTGAAGCGCGTGCTTGCCGCATTGAAATCCGGTGGCGTAAACGTCGTTCGGCTAGATGCCGTTGGCTATGCGGTGAAAACCCCTGGCACAGACTCATTCATGACCCCTGAAACCCTTGAGTTCGTAAAAGACATTACAGCGCTGATTCAAGCCGAGGGGATGCGAGTGCTGGTTGAAGTGCATGCCCACTACAAGCAACAGCTTGCGATTTCGCCACTGGTCGATTTGATCTATGACTTTCAAACTGCGCCACTACTCCTGCACTCAATTTTCACCGGAACCGTTGACAAGCTCGCAAAGTGGTTTGAACTGCGGCCGACCAACTGCCTAAACGTTCTTGACACTCACGATGGCTACGGCATCATCGATGCCGGCCCCATTGGTGGCGCAGAGGGACTGATTTCGGATGCCGAAATGGTAAACATCTTCCAGCAGGCAGAAATAAACACCGGCGGTCATTCGAAGATTGCCAGCGTTATTCCCCAATGGTTTAGCCTTCCCCACCAGGTCAACGCCACGCTGCCGAGTATCTTGGGCGATGACACGGCCCATGTTCTTGCCAGGGCAGTTCAGTTTTTCTTGCCAGGCGAGCCCCAGGTCTACTACGTAGGCCTGTTCAACGGCAAGGATGACCAGGGCCTTTTTGCTAAGACCGAGCAGGGCAGGGACGTCAATCGCCACCACTACACGCCTGCCGAAATCGACGAGGCGATTGCCAGCCCCGTTACCCAGGCAATTCTTGGCCTTGCCAGGCTTCGCAAGCACACAGCCTTCGAAGGAACATTTAGCTGGAAGCAAGTGACTGAGTCGTCGATGGAGCTTTTGTGGACGGGCAAGGATTCCAAGCTGAAGCTTTGGTTTGATTTGTCTGGATCAACACCCGCATTTAGCATCGAGATCACAGACGGCACTTCCAGCAGAAGTCTGACATCCGTTTCAGAGCTAGCGACTGTTTAGTAACCCAGCTTCGAATCGACACCGCCGGTTAAATGTGCCCCATCCAGCCACGCGGCCACATTAACACGCAGCCTGTCCGCAAATAGCCTGGTGACCATGGCCAGCACATCGGCTGTGTGCGGAGTGATGATTAGATTCTCCTGTTGCCACATCGGATGATCTTCAGGAAGTGGTTCGGGGTAAGTGACATCGGTCGCTGCTGCCGCGATGACTCCCGATTTTAGCGCCGACACCAAATCCTCCTGGTTCACTACTTCGCCGCGAGCAACATTGACTAGGTAGCTGTCGCTGCGCATCAGTTCAAATCTTTCCGCATTCATAAGGTGCCTGGTTTCGTCAGTGAGTGCGCAAGCCAGAACTACGAACTTTGCCTTGGCAAGCTCCTGATCGAACTTCTCAAAACCGACTACTTGCCCACTAAACCCAGACATAAAGGGTTCAGCTGGCCGCTTCCTGCATACGGTGACATTCGACCTAAATGGCACAAGCAGCTTCGCCAATTGCTCAGCAATGCCGCCGCCGCCAACAATCAAAACGTCCTGGTCAAACAGGCTGTCTGCAAACTGCCTGCCCCAACTAGTTGCCCGCACTCGCTCCGGAATAACCCTTGCCATCGCCAAGCAAAGCGCTAGGGCATGCTCTGCGACTGGTTCGGAGTAGGAGCGCTTTGCGCTCGTAAAAGTGATGGGACGATCCAGTAGGAAACTGAAGGCATCAACGCCAGCGAAGGGAAGCTGAACCCATTCCAGCTGTGGATTTTGATCAAGGGTTTGCTGAAGTAGCTGCGGATTGGAATAATCGGTCCATATCAACGCTTTGACCTCATCGCTAAGGTCCGCAATCTGTCCGCCTGATTCCATGATTGCCTCAACGTAAGCGGGAACTTTCTTTGGTTCCAGGGCAATCAAATTGTTGGAAGGCGTGGTCAATGCTGCTCCTTTGGCTCTGACCCAAGATTACCTCTAGGCTGAAGCTCATGAGTGAACCAACAGATCCTAAGCACCTAGAGAAGATGTGGAAACGCATTGGCCTAGTGTTGTTTGTTTTGGCAATTGTGCTGGTCGCAGGACCACAGCTGATTGATCTTGTTGTTCCTAACTTCCGGTAGCGGCTAAGAACAGAACCTTCCTCGGAGCTTAGTGAGGTCCAGAACATACTTTTCAGGACTCTCGGTCCCCTCCAGAACCGCAATCTGACCGGTAGCCAGCTGATTAGTGGCAACGCCCAGTCGCTGCAGCCAGTTGTGCTCGAGGCCAGAGGTGGACCAAGAGTATTTTCCGGGCACATACTTCTCAGACAGTGCTGTCCAGGCACGAGCCAATTCAAGCAGATCAGTTTGCTCAGGGTCAGATCCATTTGCCACCAGCTCAACTGCGTACTGGGTTTGCCTAGCAAGCGTTGAGCTTTGTTCGCAATCAAGGGAACTCATTCCGATTTCCACGCCGGGAACAACAACTGCGCGCACGATAACCACGAGTCCCACGAAACTAACGCTTAGGGTGTTGATCAGAAACCAGCTTCGGCGCTTCCTGGCCTGTTCCTTAGCAGTCTGAGCATCACAAAGCGGGCACCTGGACAACTCCGGGTGAAGTGGAACTCCGCATCGCTGGCAATTGGACATGATGGTGTCTTAACCCTTGATTACATCTGTTGATTCCCGGAACCCTACTCCACTTGGATTCTCAAAATTGAGCCATGCTAGCTGGCCGATAGACTCCAAGGATGAGCAACCATTCTCTTGAGATTTCAGTCATCGACTACCACACAGCCGGCGAGCCCTTTCGCATTGTTGAATCTGGTTTTCCTGAAATTAGTGGCCAAAGCGTTCTCGACAAGAGGGCCTCAGCCATCGGCAACCAGGAGCTTGAGAAAGTCCGCCTGCTGCTTGTGAATGAACCCCGCGGGCACGCCGACATGTATGGCGGGTTCATAGTTGAAGCTAATGATTCCGGGGCCGATTTCGGCGTGCTGTTTTGGCACGGAGATGGCTACTCAACAGCCTGCGGCCACGGGACCATCGCCCTGGGAGCCTGGGCCGTTGACACCGGAAGAGTGACTGCAAACACGGACGGTGAAACCACGGTCACAATCGATGTTCCCTCTGGCCGAGTGCAAGCAATTGTGAGGCAGGAAGCCGGAGTCACAACCCAGATCTCATTCAAAAATATCTTTTCCCACTCGATTGCTGAAAATGTCTCCGTGGAATTGGCAAGCGGCAAAACCGTCACGGTGGATGTTGGATACGGCGGAGCAAACTACGCAAGCTTGAATGTAGAGCAGCTGGGTCTAACTGTTGAACCTAAACACCTGGATGAACTGATCAAAGTTGGCCGTGAAATCAAGTGGACCCTGAATGAATCTCCGGAGTCAAACTCTCAGGAAGACCCCCGACTAAATGGCATCTACGGAACAATCATTTACGAGGAATTGGCTGCATCAGCTAGCCAGCTTCATCAGCGAAATGTAACCATCTATGCAGATGGCAGAGTCGACCGCTCCCCCTGCGGTTCTGGCACCGCCACAAGAATTGCGCAGCTCAATCATGCCGGCAAGCTAACCGTGGCCATGACCCTTATTCATGACTCGATTATTGGAAGTCGGTTTACAGGACGAATTGCTAAAGAGCTAACTGAGCAAGAGGCTGCCGGTGTGATTCCTGTGATCTCAGGAAATGCCTTCTGCACCGGGACCTCGAAGTTCACACTAAACGAGCACGACGAGCTAGGGACAGGATTTTCACTTCGATGACCGCAATACGCTGGATTTCAAACCAAGAATTATTCGCGAGCTTCGGCTACGCCAGGGCGATTCAGGCCATCGGCCAGCTGCTCGAGAGCGGATTTGACCCAGCCAGCGACAAGCAGCGCACCTTTGTGAATTTTGAACACGGCCAGGGGTTGGTTATGCCAAGCGAAATCGGTGATTTCGCAGGCCTCAAGTTTGTGACCGTTGCCCCTGAGAATCCAAAGCACAACCTAGATCGAATTCAAGGAATCTACTCGCTTTTTGACTCGAAGACCCTGACCCCGCTTGCTCAATGTGATGGGGCCGCGCTGACGCTGTTGCGCACAGCCTCGGTAACTGCAGCGATGCTTCAGAAGTTGAAGGTTGCCGAGAGTCCAAAGCTTGCCATTTTTGGCTCTGGACCCCAGGCACTTGCGCACATCCTAAGTGTCAAGGCGATCACGTCCCCAAGTTCAATAGCCATTTTTGCAAGGAACCACGACAGCCGGACTGAGTTGATAGCCGGCCTTTCCGAACAGGGCATTGAGGCCGTGGCCGGATCACCAGAAATGCTTGTGGCAGCAGACCTGATTGTCACTGCCACTACTGCCCGGCAGCCGCTGTTTAGTTTGAGTGAGATCAGGCAGACGGCGGTGATTGCTGCAGTTGGATCACACGAAGCCGATGCCAGAGAGGTGGGCAGCGATGTGGTTGCCGCAGCTCAATTGTTTGTTGAGGAACTGGGCGCCAGCCTGCGCGAGGCAGGCGATGTAATTATGGCGATTCAGGACCAGGTCATAACGGAGGATGCGCTTATCGAGGTTCGGGATTTGTTTGGCAACAGCCAGGCGCAAAGTGTTGATCCAACACGAATTAGGTTTTATAAATCAACCGGAATGCCCTGGCAGGACCTAGCTATCTTTAGTCAGGCTTACAGCCACCTGAATTAAAAGCGACAGCGCTATTTCTTTTTGGCAAACCTTTCGACTGCCCACCAAATTGCAAGAATTCCAAAGGCGATCAGAAAGCCGTAAGAAGAATTAATTTGGTGCAGGGCGTCCATTTGTGCCTTTCCGGAGCAGTGACAGCAAAATTCTAAACGAAGAAAATTAGGATCCCAAATTGCCTAGGAAATTCGGTTTCGACTGCTTCGAAGAGTCGCCAAGCCCATGAGCAATAGGAATGCAGACAAACCCATGGTCATTGTGGCCAGGATGCCGGCCACTGGATTCCGCAGAACTATTACTGTGAGCAGCAGCGGACTGAAGGCAACAACAATTTTTGAGAACATCATGATGTAGCCCTGAAAACGACTTGTTTTCGCTGAAATCTTATTGCTTATTGTGACCCGTTATTTCTAGTGATATCGAATGGTTATTTGGTGAAAGTGCTTAACGAATGGCTTAACGCTAGGTTAAGACGAGGGGGTAGAAATGAAGAGATTTTTAGCTATCGCAGTTTCATCGTTGTTTGTTTTTTCTGGCTGCGCATCGGGACCTGAATTTGGTGAGGTGTCTTCCGCACTTCAAGATAGCCAAGAAATGCAGGCTGAGGTAGAACCTGAAAGACCGCAAGCAGAGGGCGATTATTCGGAAGGTTCAGACTCTGAAGCCGCTGAAGCTGAATCGCCTCCTACATTTGAGTTCTCGAGTGAGATTGTCGAGGATGATGTTTGTAAGCTTCGAGAAGACAGCTATCCGAGAAATACTTTCCCTGATTCTGTAGCTTCAAGCTTTCCTGCCGCTAGCGGTATGTCCCTTCCCTTTACTGGAGATCTAAATGTAAAGGTCGTTTTCATTGAGTGGGACGACTTGCGCGGAACGCAAGAAGATTACGATTACAACCTCTGGTCTGCAGAAATGTTTGGTGAGTTTTATCGAGTTATGTCAGAGGGCAAGCTCAATCTAGAGATTTCATCTGAGCCCGATTGGATTTCTGTTGGCTCGTCTTGGGCACACGACATCATACCTGCGGGGATGGAAGGTGGAAGCTGGGAGGCAATGCGGTATCTCCAGCCGCTTATCGACAAGATAATTTCTGCAGTAGATAGATATGTGGATTTTTCAGGGGTGGACGTCATATTGTTCGGAACTCCTTCCGCGGAAATTGTCGTAGATGGACTACACGTATTTGGGAGTTCAGGTGTTTATGCAAGGACTCAAGAGGGCACCATTGTGGATATGTTCTCCTTGGGTGAGAGGATTTACAACCATCGGGACAGCCAGCCAGGATGGTCTCAGTATGCGCATGAGTTCGGACACTCCTTAGGTATGCCTGACCTTCGCGATTGGACCCAAGGGAAAAGCGAAGTACCGATGTACGTAATCAGCCCCATGTATGGTCACGAGCTCATGGACAACCAGAACTCCGGTAGCCGAAGCATTTCTGGCTGGATTAAGTGGGTTCAGGGTTGGCTAGATGACTCGCAGGTCACTTGTGTCGAGGCATCTGATATTCAGAAGGACTACTACAAGCTCAATCCTGCAAACATTGTCGGCGCAGAAAATGAGCTAGTCACGGTGAAACTTAGCGACACTAAGTTGTTGGCTATTGAATCAACCCGCTGGGATAGTCGGTTCGACCTACGGACTAACCACGACGTAAACGGAGTGATTGTCTACACAGTGGATTCGACGCTGGGACACCAAGAAGGGCCTCTAAGGCTGTTGAGCCCAAGAGACATAACTCAGTATCTGTCTGACGACCACATTTGGCCTGACTGGAGAGTACTGGACGTTATCATGTTTGAGGGTGACTCCGTGAGTTTCGATGGGATTACAGTGCATGTCGAGAGGCTTTCAGACGACGGCGACGTGGTTCTGATTACAAACTCTCGCTCCTAAGCTTGCAGCGAGCTGTGGCCAGATTCCTGCTTAGGGAAAAAGACATGGGGTGGAGCCACCTGCCAGAATCGAACTGGCGACCTGCTCTTTACGAGGGAGCTGCTCTACCGACTGAGCTAAGGTGGCGAAGTAA
>JAFMHN010000023.1 GCA_017854485.1 Aquiluna sp.
GCCCTAAGCGCCCCCAGCACCAACAGGTAGTGCTTGGAGGATGAGTCTTCCCTGGTAAGGCGCTCAGCGGCCTCCACCACAGCACTGGCCGCCGTGTAGCGAGCGTAGTCATCAACAATTACTGCTCCGTAGTTGGCAAGTTGTTCAACCTGTGAAACCGTATCCAGGTTGCGCCCCTCATACAGCTGAACATCGACAACCATGAATGGTTCGAGTCTTGCGCCAATCCGACTTGAGGTCTTTCTAACCCCTTTTGCCACGGCTCTAACCTGACCATGGTTCTTTGTCAGCAGGGTAACGATGCGATCTACTTCACCGAGCTTGTGGGTGCGTATTACTACTGCTTCATCTCGGTAGTGGGGCATAAAACAAGTATCCCAACAATTACCGATTTAGGCGGTAACAGCTGCCCTGAGCGCCCTATTTGTCGCACTGATCAATGCCTTCAGGGAAGCCGTAGCGATGTCGCCATCAATACCCACACCCCACAAGACTTGACCGTCAACCTCCAGCTCGATGTATGCAGCAGCAAGCGCATCTCCACCGGCACTTAGGGTGTGCTCAACGTAATCCAGTAGGCGGATCTTGAGCCCCTTCTCGCCTAGCACCCCCAGGAATGCTGAGATGGGCCCGTTTCCCGTGGACTTAGCTTCAAACTCACCGTCGCCGTCGCGAAGGACCACTTCAATCTGAACTTCACCGTCCATGTCGCTTTCGGTTCGCATGCGGCGAAGCTCAAATCGACCCCACTTGGTCTGATCTTCGATAGCTGGCAGGTACTCGTCCTGGAATATCTCCCAGATTCGCTCTGAGCTCACTTCACCACCGGCGGAATCGGTGTGACCCTGGATTACCCTGGAGAATTCAATCTGAAGCTTCCGAGGAAGATCCAAACTGTGGTCCGTCTTCAGCAGGTAGGCAACCCCGCCCTTGCCGGATTGCGAATTCACGCGAATCACGGCCTCGTAGCTTCTTCCAACATCCTTTGGATCGATTGGTAGATATGGGACCGCCCAGGTTTGCTGGTCGACCTCAACACCTGCGGCCGAGGCGTCCTTGGCCATGTGGTCGAAGCCCTTCTTGATGGCATCCTGATGAGATCCGGAGAATGCCGTGTACACAAGGTCTCCGCCGTACGGGCTGCGCTCATGCACTGGAAGTTGATTGCAATACTCGACAGTTCGTTTGATTTCATCAATGTCGCTGAAGTCAATCATTGGGTCAATTCCCTGGCTGAACAGGTTCAGACCAAGGGTAATAAGGTCAACGTTTCCGGTTCGCTCTCCATTGCCAAAAAGGCAGCCCTCAATACGATCGGCGCCAGCCATGTAACCAAGCTCGGCAGCAGCAATCGCAGTTCCACGGTCATTATGAGGGTGTAGCGACAACACGATTGCTTCGCGTGGTTCAAGGTTCCGCGACATCCACTCGATCGAATCGGCGTAAATATTTGGAGTAATCATCTCCACGGTTGCTGGAAGATTAACAATTAGTTTGCGCTTGGTCGTTGGCTTGATAACAGCAGCAACTGCATTGCAGACCTCAACAGCATATTCAAGCTCGGTGCCGGTGTAAGACTCTGGTGAGTACTCGTAGAGAACCTCTGTGCCTGGAATTGTCGCCTCGAGTTCTAGGCACTTTCTTGCCGCATCCGTGGCAATTTTCTTGATTCCTGCTTTGTCCTGGCCAAAGACAACTCTTCGCTGCAAAACTGAGGTCGAGTTGTAGAAGTGAACAATTGCCCTTTTTGAGCCGGCAATCGACTCGTAGGTGCGTTCGATCAAATGATCTCGGGACTGGGTTAGCACCTGGATGGTGACATCTTCAGGAATGTGGTTTTCCTCGATGAGCAACCGCACGAAGTCAAAGTCTGTCTGCGATGCCGATGGGAAACCGACTTCAATCTCCTTGTAACCCATGCGCACAAGCAGCTTGAACATCTCGAGCTTGCGCTCGGCATTCATCGGGTCGATAAGGGCCTGATTGCCGTCTCGTAGGTCAACAGCACACCACTGTGGGGCAGCGGTAATTCGCTTGCTTGGCCAGGTGCGGTCCTCAAGCTCTACTTTGATTTGCTCGTGGAATGGTTGATACCTGCCAAATGGCATATTTGATGGTTTTTGTTGGCTATTCATTTTTTCTCTCCGCCTAAATCAGTGATGACCGCAGGTGAGCTCCGCGACGAGTGTGGGCCGGGCTAAGCCTCGTCGCGGCCAATAAGCAGAAGAGCTGAACGCATCTAAAAAGGTTACCACCAAGCCACGAAAACTGCTAGAAGCCCAGTTTTCCGAGTTGTTTTGAGTCGCGCTGCCAGTTCTTGGCTATGCGAACCTGGATTGCCAAGTGGACTGGTTCGCCCATCAAAAGCTCAATTTCTTTTCTGGCCTTTTGACCAATGGTCTTTAGCATGGAGCCGCCCTTGCCGATCACGATTCCCTTTTGAGAATCCCTTTCAACCCAGAGCGAAACGTGAATCTTTGGCTTCTGCTCTTCATAGACAATCTCGTCTAGCGTGACCGCTACCGAGTGCGGCAACTCGTCATTTACCAACCTCAGTGCAGCCTCGCGCACCAGCTCACAAATTCTATCCTCGAGCGGTTCCTCGCTAACCACGCCAGACTCATAGAACAGCGGTCCGACCGGCAAATAGCCAATCAAGATGCCCTCCAGTAGCTCAACTTGCTCATTGGTCATGGCCGAAACTGGGATGATTTCATCCCAGTCGTGCAATTTCGAGACCTCCATTAGGTGTTCAGCCAATTTCTGCTTGGAGACCGTTTCAGACTTAGTTACAACAGCAATCTTTTTTGGCTTTGAAAACTTCAGAGCATCGGCCACGATCTTTTTGTCACCGGGGCCAATGTCCTCATTGGCGGGTGTGCAGAACACGATTACATCAACCTCATGCATCGTAGAACTCACCAAGTCATTCAGACGCTGCCCAAGCAGAGTCCTGGGGCGGTGAAGACCGGGGGTGTCAACCATGATCAACTGGCCGGCCTCGTTGGTCTTGATGGCCCTGATGGCACGCCTGGTGGTTTGGGGCTTGGAGCTGGTGATTGCTACCTTTTCGCCGGCAATGGCATTGGTGAGCGTTGATTTACCAACGTTCGGTCGACCCACGAAGCTTACGAAACCCGACCTAAAATCACTCATCAACTACGACCTTACGCACAAGCACACTCAATAGCTGACCCTTTTTGGCAATTACCCGGTCGGCTGTTAGCTGCAAACCCGAAACTTCTACCTGCTCGCCGCCCTTTGGCAGCACGCCTAGGGTCTTGACCAGCAGACCACCGATGGTGTCAACGTCATCATCTTCAAGTTCAATTTCGCAGAGCTCTTCAATCTCGTCAAGCGTGGTGCGCGGATGCACTCGGTAGCTGACTTCATCGAGCTTTTCGATTCCCACGACCTCACGGTCATATTCATCGCCGATTTCTCCAACCAGTTCCTCAATCAGGTCCTCTACGGTGACTATCCCGGCGACGCCACCATATTCGTCAACAACGACCGCGATTTGAGTGCTTGCCTGCTGCATCTCCTGCAGCAACTCGGCTACCGACTTAGACTCCGGCGTGAACAGCGCGGGCCTGGAAGCCTCGCTGGCGGATTTAGTGTCAAGTAGTGCCGGGTCTTGGTGAACCACCCTGGCTAAGTCCTTGAGATAGAGCACGCCAACAACATCGTCAACGCTCTGGCCAACCACCGGCAACCTAGAAAAGCCGGTCGAGATGAATGTGCTCAGGGCATCTTGCAGCATGGCGTCACTGTCCACAACCTCCATGTCAACTCGCGGCACCATCACCTCTCGAACAACGGTCTCAGCAAACTCTTCAACCGAGTCAAGCAATTCCTGTTCATACTCTTCCGCGGCCTCTGGGGTAACCAGTCGGATCGGCGTCACCAACTTGCTCCACCAGGTCACCAACCGCTCCGCACGAAGGGTTAGAGATTCGGCCAGTTTCGACTTTCCGATAACTCGACCAAGAAGCTGCTGAAGCAACCAGATCACTATCAGCACTATCCCAAAAACAATTCTTAGGCGATCACCTTCAGGCGTGAAGATGACCCAAATTGCTCCAAGCACGCTGATCAGCAGCGCTCTGGCCAATGACAGGGCGCCAGCTCGCTGATCCTCTGCTAGCTCCAGCCTGGTCTGAACCGAGGCCACCGCCACCAAGACAAACAGGAAGATAATTCCTGCCAAGCCAATGATCATTTGGTTTCACTCTCATAAAACTCGAGTAGAAGACGTTTTTGGAGGTCAAACATTTCCTTCTCCTCGTCCTCTTCTGCATGATCGAATCCGACCAAATGCAGCATGCCGTGTGTAACGAGCAGCAATATTTCGTTAATTGTCTCGTGTCCCGCAGTGATCGCCTGAGCCTTAGCAACCTGCGGGCAGACAACAATGTCACCCAGGATTCCCTCGGTGGGAGCGCGCAAGTCAGAGCCGGGCCGCAGTTCATCCATCGGAAAACTAAGCACATCAGTTGGGCCGGGCTCATCCATCCAACGAATGTGAAGCTCTGTCATGGGTGCTTCGTCAACAAAGGTGATGCCCAGCTCCACCAGAGCATGCAGCTTCAGTGCGTCCCTAACAAACCCTGCCAAAGCCAAGACTCGCTCTTGGTCAACAGCCAACTCAGATTCGTTTGAAATCTCAATGCTCATTTTGTCGCCGCCAAATCATATGCGTCGATAATTCGTGTAACAAGTTCATGCCTGACAACGTCGCGGCTGGATAGATGTGAGATGTGCAGTCCCTCGACGTCAGCCAAAACGTTTTGTGCAATTCGAAGGCCAGAATTCCCACCGGGCAGATCAATTTGCGTCACGTCACCGGTGATCACCATCTTTGAATTGAAGCCCAATCTGGTGAGAAACATCTTCATTTGCTCGCCGGTAGTGTTTTGTGCCTCATCCAAAATAATGAAACTGTCATTTAGTGTTCTCCCGCGCATGTAGGCAAGTGGAGCAACTTCAATGACCCCGGCGTCCATCATCTTTGCCGTCACCTCTGGTTCAAGCATTTCCTGCAGCGAATCAAAAAGTGGTCTCAGATAAGGGTCAATCTTCTCACTCAGTGTTCCGGGCAAGAACCCAAGCTTCTCGCCAGCCTCGACAGCTGGACGAGTCAAGATGATCCTGCTGACTTCTTTGTTGTAGAGAGCCTCAACCGCTTTGGCAACCGCCAAATAGGTCTTCCCGGTTCCCGCCGGACCGATTCCAAACGTGATCGTGTTTTCATCTATCGAATCGAGGTAAGTCTTCTGACCGCTAGTTTTCGCTCTAATTGTTTTTGCGGGGGTGCGAATGGTGGTTGCCGCAAGAATCTTCGATGCCGGTTCGCTTTTGCCCTCAAGAATAATTTTGATTGTTTCCGAAACAGAGTGCTCGGTGGGGCTTAGGCCCTGCCTGACCATCTCAACCAGCTCAATAAGCACCGCTTGGCCAACCAGAACCGCCTGATCCTCGCCGGTCAGAGTGAAATCATGCCCTCGATTTTGGATCTTCAGACCTTGAAGGTCAGTCTCGATACGACGCAGGTTCTTATCTTCTTGACCCAGCAGGTCTATCAGAGCTATCTCTGGAAGTTGGAACTTAGTGGTTGCCACTAAGCGCTCCGCTGACTAATCACATGGGCGTGGGTGTGGAACACCGATTGACCCTCGCGGGCTCCGGAGTTGAACTGCAGCTTGAACTCACCGTCGGTGAAGGTCTCGGCAACTTCCCGAATCAGCGAAAACAAGCCCTTTAGGACCACCTCATCTTCCAGCTCACCAATGTTTTTGGTGTGCTGTCTGGGCACCACCAAAATGTGAACTGGAGCCTGCGGATACATGTCCCGGAAAGCCACAGCATCCTGGTTTGACGCGATTATCTCCGATGGGAGTTCTCCCAAAATAATCTTGCAAAAAATACAGTCCAAGTTCGCCTCCTTTGCCAGTTTACTGACTAATCCCAAGCACCAGCCATTGCCAGAATTACCGCCAATGCCGCCGGTCCTGCCGTTGATGTTCGAAGCACTGACGACCCGAGCCTTGCCTGAACAAAACCCTTGTGCTCAAACTCCAATAGTTCGCTCTGCTCGAAGCCGCCCTCTGGCCCGACCACGATGGTCACTGCCTCTGCCAGAGCCAGGCCCTTGAGGGCCACTGGGGCTGTTGGCTCCAGAACCAGCACTTGAGAATCAGTAACTAGCGCCTTGGGCTTGACCAGGGGGTTAACAATTGGAAGAAATGCCTGCTGCGACTGTTTCATGGCCGAAATAGCAATCTGCTGCCAGCGCTCTTGGTTTCGCTCTGCCTTTTGGCCCCAATCCACGATCGACCGCGAAGCTTGCAGCGGGGTTATGGAGCTGACACCCAATTCGACAGCCGCCTGCACGGCTGCCTCGTCTCTGCCGCCTTTGGCCAGCGATTGGACCAAATGAACCGGAAGCTTTGGTCTCGGCCTGGTCTCAAAGCTGACCGCCGTAATGGTGCCCAGGGCCGGGTCCACGCACCGAGCAAACAACACCGAGCCCTGCCCGTTTGTGATCGCTATTTCTTCTTCGGCTCTTAGCCTGAGCGACTTGAAGTGGGTCAGCTCATTGGCGACCACGGTAGTTGAGGTGGCTGTTACTTGTGGGTCATAGAACCAATGCACTAGAACCTTCCTCTGGCCCTTCTGGAACCGAGGCGCGGGGCATCATCTTTGTGCAGGGCCTTCAACTTTTTGAAAATGTCCTTTTGCTTCGAGTCAAGCCGGCTAGGAGTAAGCACCTTCAGCTGCAGTAGCAAGTCACCTCTGCCGCGGCCCCGAAGTTTGTTAGCTCCTAACCCTTTGACAGTCACGACCTCACCATGTTGAGCGCCAGCCTTGACCGTGACCGAAGTTGGACCGTCTAGGGTTTCGATCTCGGTTTCAAAGCCAAGGGCAGCATCAGCGACCGGAACCTCCAGCACCGCCACCAAGTCATCGCCATCTCGGCCAAAAATTGGATCTGGTCGCACTGAAACCTCTAGGTAGATGTCCCCGCTTGGTCCCCCGGCAAAGCCAACTTCGCCCTGCCCAGGCAGGTGAAGCCTGAGTCCGTCCGACACTCCAGCTGGTATGTCTAGGTCCAGGTCACGCGAAGCCCGAACTCTGCCCTGACCTCTACAGGAGATGCAAGGATCAGGAATCACCTGACCGGTACCGCGGCAGGTGCCACAGGGAGCGGTGGTGACCATGGCCCCCATAAAGGACTGAACCTGACGCTGTATTTGTCCAGAACCCCTGCAAATATCACAGGTCTGAACCGAAGTTCCAGGCTTGCAGCAGCTGCCCTGGCACTCCTGGCATAAAACAGCGGTGTCGATGGTAAGTGTCTTATTGACTCCGAACACGGCTTCTTTGAGGTCCAGATCAACCCTAAGCAGGGCATCCTGACCTCGCTGGGTACGAGACTGCGGACCGCGGCCACCGGACCCAAAAAAGGTGTCGAAAATGTCGCCTAACCCAAAACCATCCTGACCACCTCGGTCATAGTTTGCTCTGGCCTGCGGGTCGCTAAGGACCTCATAGGCATGAGTGACCAGCTTGAATCGGTCCTCCGCATTTTCCTCCTTGTTGAGGTCGGGGTGTAGCTCCCTTGCGAGCTTGCGGTAAGCCTTTTTGATCTGATCCTCGGTTGCATCTCGCGAGAGTCCCAGAACCTCATAATGGTCGCTCAAGAATTTTCCTCCAGTACTTGGCTCAGATATCTAGCAACCGCTCTAACGGATGCGATGTTCCCGGAGTAGTTCATTCTGGTTGGGCCCAGTACTCCAATCTTGGAAAGCTCAGTGCTGCCATTTTGATAGCCCGCAGCCATCAAGGTTGCATGCTGAATCCCTGCGACACCTAGCTCCGAACCAATCTTGAGGCCAACACCATGCTGGTCAGTGTTCAGCTCATTCAGCAGCTTGAGCATCACCACCTGCTCCTCAATAGCCTCCAACACAGAGGAAAGCTCTCCCCCAAAGGCATCGTCTTGCTTGGCTAGGTTGGCTGCTCCGGACAGGACCAATCGCTCCTGACGGTTGGCATCAACCAGATCTTGAAGGCACTCAACAACCTTTTGGACAAAACTTCTTCGCTCTGGTGAAAAGTCCTCTGGCAGTCGCTCCACGGTCAACTTCACCTCGGTTAGCGCCCCGCCGAAAAGCATTCCATTGAGCCTTCCCCTAACCTCGGGCATCAACTCCAGGTCGATGGGCTCGAGGAACTCAATCTGTGACTGCTGCACCCGCCCACTGTCAGTAATCAGCATCACCAGTAGTCGATGGTCACTGAGTTGAATCAATTCGATGTGGCGAACCTTGGACTTTCCAAACGATGGGTACTGAACCAGTGCCAAGTTGTTGGTAAGCGAGGACAGTGAACGCGCTGTCTTCTCAACTATTTCATCGAGGTCCGTGGCGCCGCCTAAGAATGTCTCGATGGCACTGCGCTCTGAGCTGGAAAGCGGTTTGATCTCGCCGAGCTTGTCAACAAAGAGTCGATAGCCTTTTTCGGTTGGAATTCGGCCAGATGAGGTGTGGGGCGCGGTGATGAGGTCTTCCTCTTCTAAAAACGCCATGTCATTGCGGATAGTGGCCGCAGAAACTCCGAGCGGATGCCTGTCAAGCAGAGCCTTGGAACCCACGGGCTGATTGGAGGAGATGTAATCCTCCACAATTGCCCGCAATACTTCCAAAGAACGATTCGGAATCATTGGCACTCACCTACCTAGAGTGCCAAGTCTAGACAACTTCAGCTAATTAGTGAGCAGTTGGAGCACTATCCGGTCCACAAATAGCCGGCCCTTGTCGGTCACGACCAGGTTCCCATCGATTACCATCAGCTCCCCGTTGTCCTGACAGGACTGCAATAGCTCCGGGGTTATTTCCATCTCGGAAACAGTCTCCATCGGTATCCCGGCAGATGTTCTAAGTTCCAGCATCAACCGCTCCTCCAGATGGGTGCGCTTGTCTATGTATTCAAGTCCGGCCACTGAGGTTGATTCGGTTACGCGATTTTGATAGGTCAGCGGATGCTTAACGTTCCAAAACCTATTACCGGAGAGGTGCGAATGGGCACCCGGTCCATATCCCCACCAGTTCTGAGATCTCCAATAGGCCTGGTTGTGGGCAGAGGGTTTACCCCAGTTTGAGAACTCATACCAATCAAGTCCGGCATCCGTGAATGCCCTGTCGGCAAAGACATACTTTTCCGCATCCAAATCCTCGTCAGTTTGCGCCAGCTCACCGGAACGAATCTGCCTTGCAAGCTTGGTCCCCGGCTCAACAATTAGCGAATAGGCAGAGATGTGCCCCGACCCAAGTGAGATCGCCTGCTCAACAGTTTTCTTCCAAGATTCCAAAGATTCACCGGGAGCCCCGTAGATAAGGTCAATGCTGGTGTCCATGCCAAGGCTCTTGGCTGACTGAACCAAGGGAGCCACTCGAGTCGGGTCATGCTTTCGGTCCAGTGTCTCCAAAACGCTGGCATCAAAACTCTGGGCACCAAGGCTCAATCTATTGACCCCGAGCTCACTAAGTTCACGCAAGTAATCTGGCGAAGTCGACTCCGGGTTCGCCTCAGTGGTTATCTCTATCGGATCAGAGAAGCCAAATTCAGATTCAAGTGAATTCAGAATTGCGCCAATTTGTTTCGAGCTGAAAAGCGATGGCGTTCCACCACCGAAGAAAATTGTTTTCAGGCTTTTTGTGGGGTAGCCCGATTGCCGCATGACGTTGGCGCTGACTTGAATCTCACGAATTATGGATTCGTGAAAATCTGATTGCGAGACTCCCCCGATTTCCTTGGCGGTGTAGGTATTGAAGTCGCAATAGCCGCATCTAACCTCGCAAAATGGAATGTGAACATAGGCGTGAAAGCTTTGATCATGTCCCAGGAGAGCTGGAATAAGGTTTGATTCTGGCCAGGCTATGCCCAGCGGCAAAGCCGACCCCACTATTTCTTCTTTTCGCTCTTCGAGGTTTCCTCAGAGGAAAGGGCGGCGATAAAGGCCTCTTGCGGAACCTCAACTCGGCCCACCATCTTCATTCGCTTCTTGCCTTCTTTTTGCTTCTCCAACAGCTTGCGTTTTCTGGAGATGTCGCCGCCATAACACTTCGCCAAAACATCCTTACGGATTGCCCTGATGGTCTCTCTGGCAATAATCCTTGAGCCAACAGCAGCTTGAATCGGTACCTCGAATTGCTGGCGAGGAATCAGTTCGCGGAGCTTGGCAGCAATCTTGGTGCCGTGACCGTAGGCCTTGTCGCGGTGAACAATCGAGCTAAAGGCATCGACCTTCTCGCCCTGCAGCAGCAAGTCCACCTTCACCAGATCTCCAGGTAGGTAGCCGTCCTCCTCGTAATCGAGGGACGCATAACCTTGGGTCTTGCTCTTTAGCTGGTCAAAGAAGTCAAAGACAATTTCAGCTAACGGTAGCTGGTAGCGCAACTGGACGCGGTCCTCTCCCAGGTACTGCATGTCAAGCATGGTTCCACGCTTGATCTGGCACAGCTCCATGATGGTTCCGACGTAATCCTTAGGTGTCAAAATTGTGGCCTTGACGATCGGCTCTCTAACCTCTTTGATTTTTCCTT
The DNA here is from genome assembly GCA_017854485.1 of Aquiluna sp. GTDB lineage: Bacteria > Actinomycetota > Actinomycetes > Actinomycetales > Microbacteriaceae > Aquiluna. Next base: position 10,608 of record JAFMHN010000023.1, read on the forward strand.
CGGGAAATTCGGAAGGGTTAGTAACAATGAACTGAGTGTTATCTTCGCGCGTAACCTCATAGACCACCGACGGCGAGGTCGCAATCAAAGACAGGTTGAACTCTCGCTCGAGCCTCTCAGTAATAATTTCCAGGTGAAGCAAGCCAAGGAATCCACACCTGAAACCAAAGCCCAAAGCAGCGGAAGTTTCTGGCTCATAAACCAGCGAAGCGTCAGAAAGCCTCAGCTTGTCCAGCGCCTCACG
>JAFMHN010000012.1 GCA_017854485.1 Aquiluna sp.
TAGGCTGCAGAGATTTCTGCAAAAAACCCTGATGGGTCTTTTTGTTCCCTTTCTCGAAGTTGTGCGGACATTTAAACCCCCCATTTCAATTTCATGGAAGTCTGGTAGCAATTCAGGACTTTGGGGGAGATATCCCAAATTTGGGGATAACTAGAAATGGCCAAGGTTGATGTCACAGAATGTCCAACCATGAAAATAATCGAGGAATTAGAAGCCGAATTTTCGTCCATGTTGACCAGAAATGACTCAGAGACAGCCCTGATTCGCCTGCAAAATAAGGATCTTGTTCTAACGAACTTGGCTCTCGGAGCAGATTTTGTTGCCGGGGTCGATGCCCGCGGCCTAACCCTTGTTCCCATGGCTGCAGCTTGCAAGGTGATCGCCAAAGTACTCCCGGCTCCAAGTTCAGTAGAGCTGGGCAGCTTGCTAGCAAGGCAACGAAACCCTGTAAGGGTCGAATATCGGGACGGTAAGGGATTCCAGGCTGGCTGGCTGCTCAGCATCCAGGCCCCTTGGCTAAGAATCGCAGCTGAGGAAGGTGTGGTGTGGGTTCCAGTAACGGCGCTCAGCCTGCTTCGGATTCAGACTGTGGAAAACCCTTAGCAGCCTGCCCTTGTTTTTGCCACTGTTTAGATTCAGGGAGGCAAAAATGCCAAAGCGACTTAGACGAAGACCGGCGAACTGGGTGTTACTTCTGGTCGGTTCGGCACTGGTGGTAGCTGGGCTTGCGTTGGCAACGCTGGTAAAGCCACTGCCAACCTATTTGGTGGCGAGTTCCGACATCGGCACCGGCACATCGATATCAGCTGCAGAAACCGAGACGGTCGAGCTAAATCTTGGCGACCTCGCTGGACAATATGCCACGCCTGATGCCAAGGCGACCAATCTGATTGCCTCAGGGGCAATTGGCAAAGGCGAGCTAATCCCGATCCGGCTGCTGGGAGAGGGGCTACTAGCAAATCAGACTGTGGTTCGCTTCATCCCAGGATTGCTCCCCGCTGAATCCATCCGGGCAGGAAGTGCCGTTTCGGTGTGGCAGGTGATTGAAAGCGAGGACGGGTATCAACCGCAGCGCATTGTTTCGGTGGCCGAGGTGTTATCGCTGGAATATGGTGAGGGTCTTTTTGCTGATGAGGCACCGAATGTTGAACTCCTTTTGAATTTAGAGCAGTCCACTCTTTTACTGCAGGCAGTTGCCGCCGACTTTCCGGTCTATGTTCTACCGCTGCCATGACTCTGTCTGAACTGCTGAGGTTGCCAGCGCCAAAAGCCGATTCTGACCTGCAGGCAGAGGCGCCAGAGCCAGAGACAGCTAGTGCTGGTCGCGTTGTGACTGTTTGGGGCAGCTCCGGCAGTGGAAAAACCACTTTGGCCTTGAATCTCTCCTTCGAGTTGGCAACTCTAGGCCAGCGCGTGCTTTTGATTGATGCAGACAGCCACCGACCATCCATTGCGGCTGCACTTGGGTTCACCGAGCAGGGGCCGGGCATCACTGCCGTCCTAAGGTTGCTGCGCGCAAATCGCCTCACCGAAGAGGAACTAGAGCGGCTAACGGAAGAGATTCAATTTGGATCTCATCGGCTCAAGGTGCTCACTGGACTGAATTCACCCAGCAGGTGGCCGGAGCTAACCCCCGAACTACTGCGAGCATTGGTGAATTTTAGTGTCGACTATTTTGATGTTGTGATGTTTGACGTGTCTAGTGAGCTGGAGCAGGGGCTATTTTCTGCAACCAGTGAAGTGCCCAGAAATGCTTGCGTTACGGCATTGGTGGAGCAGGCAGACATAGCTGTAGGTGTTTTTGGATCCGACCCGGTTGGGGTTAACCGATTCCTGTGGGATTGCCGGGATGCCAGCTTTGAGTTCTGGCCGGTTGCAAACCGAGTCAGAAGCTCGGTGATTGGTAAGAATCCAGCTCGGCAACTTCGAGACACTCTGCACCGGCTCGCAAGGTTGGAAATCAAGGCATTCGTGCCAGAGGACTCCGCTGCCGCAGATCTATCTTTAGCGAAAGCTGAACCGCTTTGCCTGTGCGCAAAAGGCTCGAAGATGAGGGAGGCCATAAGGCGACTGGCGTTGGATATCTTGGATGAGCCAACCAAGGACTAAACTCCCTAAGCGTGGGAGTCAAAGACGAAGAGCGGTCGCCATGGATTGGCGCGGTGCTAGCAGACTGGCAGCTTGTTGCCGACCTTGCCTTTTCTGATTTAGTTCTTTGGGTTCCAAACCGCAACACCTTTCAAGCCTTTGCTCACGCCAGGCCCGCAGCCGCAGCCACTCTTTTTTACAGAGACATCACCGGCAATGCGCCCAGGAGTGATTGGGCTAAACAAATAGGTCTTGCTTGGGAGTCCAAGTCTCCGGTGATTGGCGAAGAGCTTGAAAAATACGAGGGAAGCGCAGCTCGAGTCGCCGCTTATCCAGTGTTTGCGACAGATCGAACCGACTCCTCGGAGCCAATTGCAGTAATCACTCGGCATACCAACATTGGCGAATCGAGGCTTCCCAACAAGCTTCAACTGAACTTCATAGATCTTGGCGAAGAGCTGCTTGAGATGATTTCTGAGGGTTGCTTCCCGGCCTCGGAATCTGGTACGGCCCCGAAACGCGGAACCCCCAGAGCCAATGACGGTCTGATCCACTTGGATGCTGCCGGGAGGGTTTTGTTTGCCAGCCCAGGTGCGCTCTCGGTGTTCAATGCCGCCGGAGTGGAAGGCGAACTTGAAGGACGGCTGCTATCGGAAACAGTAAATGCCTTGCCGACTGGGCTCGGGCAAGTTGATGAAGGCCTTCCGCTGATCCTCACGGGCAAGGGTGCGTGGCGAAGCGACGTTGAGTTTGACAGGCTGACCATCGCGATGCGCTCTGTTCCCCTGATGAAGAACAAGGTTCGAAACGGCGCCATTGTCTTGTGCAGGGATGTTACTCAACTCAGGGTTAGAGACCGAGAACTAATAACCAAAGATGCGACCATCAGAGAGATTCATCACCGAGTTAAGAACAACCTGCAAACCGTGGCAAGTCTGCTTCGCCTGCAATCGAGGCAGGCTTCATCCGATGAGGTGAAGGAATCTCTTGGTCAGGCGATGCGCCGAGTCAGTGCCATCGCGCTGGTGCACGATGTGTTGTCAGAGGGCGTGGAGCAAGACGTGAGTTTTGATCAGATCTTCAATCGGATTCTGGCACTGGTCCCGGAGACCGCGGTTGCTTCCCACGCTACCGTGACCACTCAATTCGAAGGAAGCTTTGGAGAGCTCACTGCCGAGCGCAGCACGCCCCTGGCACTCGTTCTTACCGAGCTGGTCTCAAATGGCGTAGAGCACGGACTGGGGGACGGCTCTGGCACTATCTCGGTGGCTGCCCAGCGTTCCCCAAAGCTACTGCGAGTAGAAGTTGAGGATGATGGGGTGGGTCTTCCCGAAGGGAAGGTTGGATCTGGATTGGGCACTCAAATCGTGCGCACGCTAGTTGAGTCGGAATTGCGCGGAAAAATTAACTGGACTTCACCAATCCGTGGTGGAACTAGAGTTGTTTTAGAAATACCGGTTTAGCCGGCGCGACGAGCTCTGGCGTAGCGACGTTTCAGTGAGCGACGCTCATCCTCAGATAGGCCACCCCAAACGCCGGTGTCCTGGTTTTCTTTGATCGCATATTCGAGGCATTGAGCCGAAACATCACACTGGCGGCAGATTGTCTTGGCTCGCTCTATCTGGTCAAGAGCAGGGCCTGTGTTCCCGACTGGGAAGAAAAGCTCTGGATCTTCGTTGAGACAGCGGGCCTGATTTAGCCAATCCATATCCATATTGTTCTGTTATTCCTAAGGTCGAAACTTGCATAAATTTGAAGGTAGAGTCCTTCTTGCAACACCAAAATCGTTTCATAGCCGACCGAAGAAATCAATACCCAATTGTCCAAAAAGCCAATAATTCTGCTCTTAGCGGTACTAATCACAGCAATTCAGGCAACAATCCTTGCCGGATTTGCGGTCTTGTCAGTGATCTATATCCTGGCCGGGGGAGTGCTGTCACTGGTCAGTGCACTCTTCCTTACCGGCATGTTGTTGGCGGCCTCGGCATTCATGATCAATGTTGCAATCGGCATGTTTAGGCTCAAGCGTTGGGCCTACACGCCATCGTTTGTATTGCAACTGCTAATTGTGTCGATCGGCGTAGCTAGCTTTTCAGGGGAGTTTGGCGTGGTGGCAATTGGCATTGCGTTGTCGGTGCCAGCCGCGATTGTGTTCTTTGCCATGTTCTCAAAAAATGTGCGAGAGCTGTTTCGAGACGAGTAACTGCTAGATAATTCCGAGCCGCTTTTTCAGCATGTTTGTGTGGCCGGTGGCCTTCACGTTGTACATAGCCTGCTCCACATGGCCATTGGCATCAGTAATTACTGTGGAGCGAAGAACACCCTTATAAATTCGACCGTAGATCGACTTCTCGCCGTGTGCGCCATAGGCGTGGTGGACTGACACCTCTGGGTCCGAAAGTAGCCTGAAGGTGAGGTCATGCGAAAGCGAAAACTCTTTGAGGCGCTTTGGGCTGTCTGGCGATATTCCGATAATTTGATAGCCCTTCTGGGCAAATTCTTCCAGATGGTCTTGAAAGTCGGCTGCCTCTTTGGTGCAACCGGGGCTGCCCGCAGCCGGGAAGAAGAACAAAATGGTTGGCTGCGCAAGCACGTCGGAAGAGATTGCAACGACTCCGTCTTGATCGAGCAGCTCAAAAACAGGCGCCGGTTGACCAGGCTCTAGCCTTGTCGCTGCATTCCCCAAGCTGTTTTCATTCATCGACATAATGTTATCTTTTTGCCAAGGTTTCGAGGTGTCGATTTCGCCCTAAGCGTTCAGGTTTTGTCTGTGTCAGAAAAACACTACTGGGACCATCGAGGCGACCAGCAGCAGCCCAGCAAACCAATTGAAAATCCTCCGCTTTTTTGGGTTTGCCATGAAGGTCTTCAGCACCTCGCCGAAAAGCGCCCATGCCAGCGCTCCAGGAAAGGTAAAAACCAAAAACACGACGATCAGAGTCGCTGTGACCAGCGGTGTCGCACCGATCGGAATGAACGAGGCCATGAAGCTTGGCATCACCACCCAAACCTTTGGATTCACAAACTGAAAAAAGCTGGCCTCAAAGAGCCCAAAAAGTTTTGTGTCACTAGCGATTGGCTTGTAGCCGGATCGGATGATGGAGTAGGACAAATAAAGAATGTATGCAAAGCCTAAGTATTTGAGCACTTGAAAAGCTGCTGGAAAGGTTATGAATACAGCACCAAGCCCCAACCCAATTGCGCTGAGAATTACCGCAAGGCCAAGCATGATTCCAAAAAGGAACGGCATGGAATTACGAAGCCCATAGTTCACGCTGGTTGCAAACAAAATGGTGTTGTTAGGCCCAGGGGTTACTGAGGTTATGAACCCGAAGGTCGCTACTGCTGCAATCAGCTCAATTGGCACCCGCCAATCTAAGCACACCATCAATAATTCAATCTCATCGCCAGATTGCTTGAGCAAACCGCCGCACGAGGTGCTAAGCTTTTGCGCTGATGCGCCTCTAGCTCAATTGGCAGAGCAACTGACTCTTAATCAGTGGGTTCCGGGTTCAAGTCCCGGGGGGCGCACCAAACTAAAAACGTAATCCTCGAGAAATCGAGGATTTTTTTATGAACCCGAAGGTCGCTACTAGCTGGGCGCTTCGATTTGGGTTCTGTAAGACGAACGTTATTGTGACTTAGCTGTCTCCGAGGATGGAGGTGATGCTGAGATGAATGAACATACCCAGTAGCCCGATAATGCCAAGCCCGCTGACTGACATCAGCACCGTAACCAAGCTAAACGTGATTTGAATGTCATGCTCATTCATTTGTTTCCCTTCAACAATGGTTCACTACTGCCCCTCAACCCTAACTCACAAGCCGCAGACATGGTCATGCGGGGCTGCCGGCAACGAACAATTAGGCGAGCTATTTCTTTCTGCGCGTGCTAATCAAAGTCGCGCCACCAACCAGCAAAAGTGCAGTCGGAGCGACAAAGTCAAGGTTTGATTGCCAGTCGGTTCGGCTGTTTGCAATCACAAAGGCAACTCCCAGGAGACCCACTGCAATCAGCGCCCAAGCAAGCCCGTTGGTCATGGCGGGGTCGATTCTTTGAAGGTCTGCCTTTTCTTTGGCAGTCGTCACGCCGCAATTTGGACAATCAAGGTCATTCTTGGCAACTGGCAAGCCACAGTTTCTACAATCCATGCTTCAAATCCTACGACTCAAATTTGCAGCCAGGCGCGGCGACCCTCATCTCCTTCCAATAGCGAAATAGGACCGCAGATGGGTCAACGTGCAAGATTAATCCGTGGTTAGATTCTGGGTCCCATGACACTGGTTTTTGGGGGTCACGGTTCAACAAGGACTGGTAGATAAATGTGATTCTATTTACGCAACCAAAACCGCGCTTGGCGCCGCTGCGCTAAAGCCGAAAGTCAGTCCGTTGCAATGTTTTGCGATCTGATGTCACTGATGACCGAGGGAATCCCGAGTCCGATGATCAGCGCTGCCGCAATTAATTCATAGCTAGTTGTCTTGTGAGTGTCGTTAGTCCGAGGCGTACGCGCTTCGGGAGCTAGAGTCCCAACTCTTTGCGCAGGAGCTCTATGTGGCCTTTGGCCTTGACGGCCAAGAAGGCATGGCTGATTTTGCCAGCACTCACGACGAAAGTGGAGCGAATGGTTCCCATGTACTCCTTGCCATACATTTTTTTGAGCCCGTAAGCGCCGTAGGCCTCTTGGACCTTGTTGTCTGGATCGCTTAGCAGCGGGAAGTTCAGGCCCTCTTTATCTTGGAACTTTTTGAGCTTGCTCGGCTTATCGGGAGAGATTCCCAAGACCTGATATCCTGCTGATTTCAGAGAGTTGATGTTGTCTCTGAAATCGCAGGCTTGGGTAGTGCAGCCGGGAGTTGCTGCTGCTGGATAAAAGTAGACGATCACGTTTTGGTCAGCGTAGTCGGCAAGTGAGACTGGCTGGTCATCCTGATCATGGAGCGTGAATTGCGGGGCAGCTGTTCCGATTTCTAAAGTCATAATTGTCATAATAGGCTTCAGCTCAGTTTTATTTCCAGAAACAGAGCAGTCATGCCTCCAGAGAGGGCGCCTTGATAGCTGCAAGTACTGGCTTTTTCAGCGGCCTTGCGCTGATTGTTGCAATCGGAGCCCAAAATGCCTTTGTGCTTCGGCAAGGGCTTCGAAAAGAGCAAGTGTTTGGCGTCGTGCTGTTCTGCGCTGTCTCAGATGCCTTGCTAATCGGTGCTGGAATTCTCGGCCTTGGCGCGGCAATCGAATCGGTTCCGTGGCTCTTGGTGGCGCTAAGGTTCGTCGGTGCTGCCTATCTGATTTGGTTTGGTATTGGGGCGGTTCGACGGGCCATTAATCCGGGCTCATTGGAAGAGGCAGGATGTGGCCGAGCCGGAATCTGGGGAGCGCTTGCCACGGCTGCCGGGCTCACCTTTTTGAATCCTCACGTCTACATAGACACGGTTATTTTGCTCGGGTCGATTGGTAATCAATTCCAGGAAGATCGTTGGCTGTTTTGGGTTGGAGCAAGCCTTGGGAGCTTCGCATGGTTTTTTGGGCTTGGCTACTTTGCAAGGTTGCTCGCGCCGCTGGCTACAAACCCGCGATTTTGGCGGATTCTGGAGAGTTTAATCGCGATTGTGATCTTTACTATCGCGGGCTACCTGCTATTCGGGCTCTAGCGGGCAATCCCTTGATCAAGGTTGCCGATACGGCATAATCGAAGCATGACTGACCCCGATAGTTTTTCAAACTTCGCAAATCGCTCAAGCTCCAAGTGGCTCAGATATCCAGCTGATGTACTGCCGATGCATGTTGCTGAAATGGATTTTGATGTCGCAGAGCCAATCAGGGCGAAGCTGGCGCAGATGGTTTCAAATTCTGACCTTGGATACCTTGGGCCGTTTGCCCAAGCTGGTCAGGCCTTCGAATCTTTTGCTCTGAACCGCTGGGGCTGGCAGTTGGACCCAGCTCAGGTCAAAATGGCCACAGACGTTGGGGTGGCGGCTGTTGAGATTTTGAAGGCAGTGACCGGGCCACGCGAAAAAGTCTTGGTGAATACCCCTGTTTATGCTGCCTTCTTTTCCTGGCTGAAGGAGGCAGACTGCACTCCTGTGGATGCCCCCCTGGTGCTCGAAGGTGACACTTGGAAGCTTGACCTACCTGCAATCAGGGCGGCATTTGAAAGTGGCGTGAGGTTCTATCTGCTGTGCTCGCCACAGAATCCAGTGGGTCGAATCCACAGCGCCAAAGAGCTCACTGAAGTCGCGAAGCTGGCAAAGGAATTTGATGTGCTTGTTATCTCAGATGAGATTCACGCGCCACTTTCCTGGGTTCCGTTCACTCCATATCTTTCACTTGGGCAAGAGGCTGCAGCTACCGGTGTGACGATCACCTCCAGCTCGAAAGCCTGGAACACCGCTGGGCTCAAGGCTGGCTTCTTGGTTACGGCCTCTGATCAGGTTCGAGCAAAACTCCAATCACTACCCGAAGCCATGCAGTGGCGAGCATCCATTCTGGGAGCGCACGCAATGGTGGCCGCTTATGAACAGGGCGTGGACTGGCTAGACCAAACGGTTTTGCAGTTGCAGGAAAACCTTGAGCACCTGAGGTCTGAGGTTGCCAACAGGCTTCCGCAAGCAAGACTTTATGAGATGGAGGCCACCTACCTGGCTTGGCTAGACCTTGGCTCCTACAAAATTCAAGACTTGCAACAGGCGATTCTGAAGGAGGCGAAAGTCTCAGTTGTTGCAGGCTCTGACCACGGAATCAATGATGACTATCCAGGGTTTGTGCGGTTTAATTTTGCCACCTCGAAGCCGCGCATCACGGAGGCCATTAGGCGCATCGCCGAGCTTTGCGAAGGGCACTAGAGGCTTGGACCTCGGAGCTGAAACCAGAGTCAAAGCAATGGCCCATGAGCTTTTTCAGGCTCATGGGTTGATTCGCTATTCTTTTGGTTTTGACCGGGCTGTTCGTAGAGCGGGCCAGTGTGACTATCAGGCCAGACGGATCACGCTAAGCAAGCATTTTGTGGTCACATCCTCTATCGAACAAGTGCAGCAGGTGCTACTGCACGAGATAGCGCACGCTCTTGCTGGCCAACAGGCCGGCCATGGAAAAATCTGGAAGCAAAAGGCGACTGAAATTGGCTATCGGCACGAGAAGCTTGATGGCAAGGAGGTTGCCAAAAACTCTGCGAAGTATGTTGGCCTATGCCCTGGTTCCCATGAGCACTATCGGATGCGAAAGCCAACCAGAGCGCTCAGCTGCAAGCTTTGCTCACCGAGATTTTCTGCGAACCACCTAATCAGCTGGCAAGAGAGCTAGCTGGGTCCGATTAGCAGCGCACTGATAATCGCACCGGCAAAGAAGTTCAACCAGATAAATCGTTTCCAGCCTCTGTTTGCGCTTTCGCAGGTCTCATCCGTTATTTGAAATTCTCGGCCAACCACAATCAAGTAGGGCAGGGCCGCCAGGGCAGCAAAGGCGAAGCGGTCAGGCAGAAACAGCACAATTACTGCAGCCACAGCGTATGAGGCGAAGGCCAATCTCACGGTAAGTCTCGCCCCCAGATAGGTGGCGATAGAGGCGATCTTCGCCTGACGATCAGCCTGGATATCTTGAATGGCGCCGAATGCATGGGAGGCCATGCCCCAGAGCATAAATGCCAATGTCGCCAAGGCGACACTTGGATTGAGCAGGCTGCCGTGACCCAGGGAAAGGCCTAAAAGCATTGGCCCTACAAAGTGAACGGCCGAGGTAAAAGAATCCAGCACCGGAATCTCCTTGAACCGGAGGCACTTGGCGGAGTAAGCGACCACGGCAAACATCACCAACAGCAAAATAAGCGAGGATTCAGCATTTCCAGAAAGCAGCAAATAAACCACAAATGGGGCGCAGCTAATAGTGGAAATCCACAGTGTTGCCGCGTGGTACTTGGGCTCTAGGAGCGCGCCCTCGATGCCGCCCTTTCTGGGATTTGCCAGATCACTTTCATAATCGAAGACATCGTTCACCCCATACATCAACAGGTTGTAGGGGATCAGGAAGAACAGGGTGCCAATTATGAGCTGCGCAGTTACTTCGCCGGCAGTGATGAAGTAGGCGGCAGCGAAGGGGAAGGCTGTGTTTATCCAAGAGATTGGCCGAGATGAGACAATCAGTCTCGAAACTAGCTTCACAGCCTCACCCTAAAGAAGTTGAACAGGGTTGGCACAACCAGCAGCGCTACCACGGTGTAGGCAAAGTCCTCGATTGGCGCAACACCAATTTTGATGCCGGAAATCTTCGCCTCGTCGTAGGCCACAATCCCGGTTGCAATTATCACGTTGTCAAAAATAGCGGTAATAAGCAGCATCACGGCCGATGCAGCCACCAGCGGTTTGCTTGCGATGTAGCTGCGCATGAGAAGCAGGTAAACGAAGGCTGCGGCAAGTACTGAGGCCGTTAGTAGCAGATATGTCATTTCTGAAACCGCCTTGCAAACCCTAAGTAAACAAGCAGCGCGTTGTAGCTGAGCAGGATCAGAAAAAACACCTCTTCGACGGGCAGCTCTGGAGCGAGCACCAACCCCGAAAGATGAGGAGCGTCGCCTCTAAAAAAGATGCCCAGGGCAATGCCAGCTAGGTCCCAGATCAAAAACAGGGCCACCGCCACGGCGATCGACATTAGTGTCGCTCTGGGGGAGGAAGTGATTGCGAGCTGGTTCCTTCTGTCTATCAAGTAGAGCCCGAAGATTGAAAAAATCAGGGCCGCAAGGTAGGCAAAAGGCAGTAGCTGTTGAATCAACTAAGACCCTTCCAGCTCTCCACAGTGGTTAGTTCATGTTGGATTGGCCCCGATGACTTGTCAGCGGTTAGATGCTTGTAGACAAGCTCAGCCCCGATCAGGCACATCGGAAGGCCAATGCCAGGGATGGTGTTGTGGCCGGTGTAGAACAGGTTCTTGAGTTTCTTTGAGTAGTTCTTGGGTCTAAAGAAAGCACTCTGGGTGAGTGTGTGAGCCATTCCCAGTGCTGTTCCACTCCAGGCGTTGAATTCATTTTCGAAGTTTCCAGGTCCCATGGTGCGCCGCAGCACAATTCGGCTCTTCAGGTCTGGGATTTCACACCATTCGGCAATCTGATCGATGACCCGATCCGCTTCCTTCTCAAAAGCTGCATCGCCAGAGCCATTGATGCCGCCAGAGCCGATTACGGTGTCAGCGGCAATTGGAACCAGCACAAACAGATTCTCGTAACCCTCCGGGGCAACCGAACTGTCAGTTTTAGATGGGTTGCAAATGTAGAGCGAAGCGGGGGAGGGGATAGCGGACTTTCCGTCGGCCTTTTTGAAGACCTCCTTGAAGTTCTTACTCCAGTCCTTGGTATAAAGCAGGGTGTGGTGATCAAGCTGGTCAATTTTGCCCTTCACTCCTAAGTACAGAAGCATGGCTGATGGGCCTGGGACCTTTTGTTCCCACCAGGAGCTTGGGTAGGTCTGATGCTTTCGGTCGAGCAACTTGGTCTCAACGTGGTGCAGGTCGGCGCTCGCAATAACCACGTCTGCGATGTGGTTTATGCCGGCAACCTCGACTCCCACCGCCTTGTCGTTCTCGTGCAAAATCTTGGTCACTGGAGAGCTGGTGTGAATCTGAACACCCTGTTCCTTAGCAAGTTTTGCGATTGCCTCGATCACGGTGTGAAGTCCACCCTGCGGGTAGAAAACACCCTGGTTCATGTCCACGTGTGTCATCAGGTGGTACATGCTCGGGGTGTCATAGGGAGAAGCTCCCAAGAAAACGGCTGGGAAGTTCAGCATCTTCTTGAGTCGTTCGTCTTTCACATATTCACCTGAAAAGCTGTAGAGCGGTTTCACCAATAGCTTTAGAAAACGACCAAGCTTTTTGAGCACCTCCGGGTGAACAAAGCTTCTGGCATCTTGGAAGTTTGTGTACAGGAAATGTTTGATTGAGAGCTCGTAGGCATCCTCGGCAGATTTTAGGTAACGCTCCAGGCCCTTGGATGCCCCTTTCTCAATTGACTCAAACATCTCTTTGACGCCCTCGACGTTGTCGGGCATCAAAATCGAGTCGCCAAGACCCTCGTTCCTGGTTTGGTAGGCGGGGTTTAGTCGCTGCAGGTTCAGTTCTTTGTCCGCTGACGTGCCCATCAGTTTGAAAAACTGCTCAAAGGCGTCAGGCATTAGGTACCAGCTCGGCCCCATGTCGAAACGAAAGCCGTCTTGTTCCCAAACATCAGCCCGGCCACCGATACCGGCCCGCGCTTCAAAAAGGTCAACCTTCATTCCGGCCTTTGCAAGCAGGGCGGCGGTTGCTAGTCCGGCAATGCCACCTCCAACGACGACAGCTGTTTTTTGGGTCAAGGTTTTGCTCCTAGTAGTGATTTAGCAAGCAAAAACAACTTGCGAAGATTGTTAACAGAGATTCGGGTGTGAATTAGTTCCGAAGCTTCGGTACTCGCAATTTTGCTATTCAGCTCTTGAAACAAAAGCTGTGCTGTTGTGACCGCTTTTCTGGCCGATGGCGGCAGCAACGGAAGCGCCCGGGATGAAATTCGAAGGTCGTTTTCAATGTCCTTGGTCAGGCGAATCTTGGTCTCATCATCGAAGTTCTCGACGTTGACGTTTGGAAAATAGCTGCGGCCGAGCCTTTCGAAGTCTGCGGCTAAGTCTCGCAGGAAATTCACTTTTTGAAATGCTGAACCCAGTCCTCTGGCGCCAGCCACGAGAGTTTGTTTCTCTGCCTTGGTGTAATCACCCTCGGCAACAAAGACTGCCAGGCACATCAGCCCAACGACCTCGGCGCTTCCGTAGACATATTTTTCAAATGATGCTTGATCGTGAATAGTTTCGGTCAGATCCTGCCGCATCGAATAAAAGAAGGGCTCAATGATGTCCTTGCCGATGCCAACCGCTCTGGCCGTCACTGCGAAGGAGTGGATGATCAAGTTTGTGCTGAATCCCCGTTCGATTGCAAGGTATGTTTCCTGCTCAAAATCGCTTAGAAGGTGCTCGGGGTTAACCAGTTTCGATTCCTGCGCCGCTTCTTCGGCGCTGCCGTCGACAATCTCATCGGCAACCCTCACCAGAGCGTAGATATTCTCAACATGAGCTCGCAGTTTCTTGTTCAGCACTCGGGTGGCAAGACCAAATGAAGTCGAGTAGCTGTAGATGACCTCTTTGCTGGCTCGATGAGCAGCCTGGGTGTAAAGAGCCAATCCGGTTGGCACTTTTGTCGTGTCTTGATTTTCCACGACTTCAGGGTATCGCGATATAAATCGTAAGATTGAACAATGCCGAATCATATGAAGCCAAGAAGCCATGTTGTTACCGATGGAATTGAACGCGCTGCCGCCCGGGGAATGCTCCGTGCGGTTGGCATGGGCGATGACGACTGGCAGAAACCACAAATCGGAGTCGCATCCTCCTGGAACGAAGTAACTCCGTGCAACCTGTCACTGGACCGGTTAGCTGACGCCGCAAAAGCTGGCGTACATCAGGCCAAGGGTTACCCGCTTGAATTTGGAACCATTTCGGTCTCGGATGGCATTTCAATGGGTCACGAGGGCATGCACTTTTCACTTGTGTCACGAGAGGTTATCGCCGACTCGGTGGAGACCGTGATGCAGGCTGAGCGCTTGGATGGCTCAGTTTTGCTTGCTGGCTGTGACAAGTCACTGCCAGGCATGCTGATGGCTGCTGCGCGGCTGGACCTGGCTTCTGTGTTCTTGTATGCGGGTTCAATTGCACCGGGTTGGGTAAAGCTTTCGGACGGCACTGAAAAGCAAGTGACGATCATCGATGCCTTCGAGGCTGTTGGAGCCTGCAAGGCCGGCAAGATGAGCGAAGAAGACTTAGGTCGGATTGAGCGAGCAATCTGCCCTGGCGAAGGCGCCTGTGGCGGAATGTACACCGCTAACACAATGGCTTCGATTGGCGAGGCGCTTGGCATGAGCCTTCCCGGTTCTGCCGCGCCACCATCGGCTGACCGTCGCCGAGACAGCTGGGCTCACCGTTCCGGTGAGGCTGTTGTGAATTTGATCGACAAGGGCATCACTGCCAGGGACATCATGACCAAGAAGGCATTCGAGAATGCAATCGCGGTCCTAATGGCCTTCGGAGGCTCAACAAATGCCGTGCTTCACCTGCTAGCAATTGCTCGTGAGGCTGAGGTTGATCTGAAGCTCGAAGATTTCAACAGGATTGCTGACAAGGTTCCACACCTTGGAGACCTGAAGCCTTTTGGTCAGTATGTGATGAACGATGTTGACCGGGTCGGTGGCGTCCCAGTTGTAATGAGGGCGCTGCTTGACGCTGGCCTTCTGCATGGCGATGCGCTGACCGTTACCGGTAAGACCATGGCCGAAAACCTGGCGGACATTAATCCTCCAGACCCAGATGGCAAGATCATCCGCGCTATGAACAACCCAATTCACAAAGATGGTGGGATCAGCGTTCTTCACGGAACCATCGCTCCTGACGGAGCTGTTGTGAAGACTGCCGGTTTCGATCTTGACAAATTCGAGGGCCCAGCAAGGGTATTTGACCGTGAGGCAGCTGCTATGGAGGCGCTGTCAGAAGGCAAGATTGCGGCTGGCGACGTGGTTGTTATTCGCTACGAAGGCCCCAAGGGTGGTCCTGGAATGCGCGAGATGCTGGCTATCACCGGCGCAATTAAGGGTGCGGGATTGGGCAAAGATGTCCTACTATTGACAGACGGCAGATTCTCAGGCGGCACAACCGGACTGTGTATCGGCCACATTGCGCCAGAGGCCACCGATGGTGGACCAATTGCTCTGGTTCGTGATGGAGACTTGATTCGAGTCGACATTGCTGCTCGTTCGCTTGACTTACTGGTTAGCGAGGAAGAGCTGGCGGAGCGTCTAAAGGACTTCCAGCCATTGCCGCCGCGTTATACCCGCGGTGTGCTAGCGAAGTATTCAAAGTTGGTTCACTCGGCCTCCGAGGGTGCCTACTGCGGTTAATTGTTGATTTGAAAGAAGACCTAATGGCAACAGAGACACTTACCGGTGCACAAGCTCTAATTCGTTCGCTTGAGATGCTTGGTGTGGACACCGTGTTCGGTCTGCCAGGTGGCGCGATTTTGCCCACCTATGACCCACTTATGGACTCAACCAAGGTGCGACACATCCTGGTTCGTCACGAGCAGGGTGCTGGTCACGCTGCCGAGGGTTACGCGGCTGCTAGCGGCAAGCTCGGCGTTTGCATCGCAACCAGCGGACCGGGTGCTACAAACCTGGTCACAGCAATTGCTGATGCTCACATGGACTCTGTTCCGATGCTTGCAATCACCGGTCAGGTGAACTCTTTCGCAATCGGAACCGATGCCTTCCAGGAAGCGGACATCGTGGGTATCACAATGCCTATTACCAAGCACAGCTTCCTAGTTACTAAGGCCGAGGACATTCCCGGCGTTATTGCCGCTGCCTACGAAATCGCAACAACAGGTAGGCCCGGACCGGTTTTGGTTGACGTGGCCAAAGATGCACAGAATGCCAAGTTTGAATTCTCCTGGCCGCCAAAAGTTGACCTTCCCGGCTACAAGCCTGTTACTGATCCTCACGGCAAGCAGGTGCAGGCCGCTGCTGAACTGATTTTGAAGTCACACAAGCCAATTCTTTATGTCGGTGGTGGTGTTATCCGAGCCGGAGCCAATAAGGAGCTGCTCAAGCTTGCTGAGCTGCTACACGCTCCAGTAACAACCACCCTCATGGCGCGTGGTGCTTTCCCAGATTCGCACCCGCAGCACCTGGGCATGCCTGGCATGCATGGCACCGTGCCAGCGGTAACAGCCTTGCAAAAATCAGACTTGCTCATCACGTTGGGTGCCAGGTTTGATGACCGCGTAACCGGAGACGTCAAGAGCTTTGCCAAGGGCGCGAAGGTTATTCACGTTGATGTTGACCCTGCGGAGATCGGAAAGATCCGTCACGCGGATGTTCCGATTGTTGGAGATGCCAAGGTTGTTATTGCAATGCTGATTTCTGAAATTGAAGCTCAGCTGAAGAAAACCAAGCCAGATTATTCGGACTGGTGGGTGTTCCTGAATGGATTGAAGGAGCGCTACCCGCTTGGTTACAACGACTTAGATGATGGCAAGCTCGCACCGCAATACGTTATTGAGCGCATTGGTGAGCTCTCTGGTCCGGAGGCGGTTTTCGCGGCCGGTGTGGGGCAGCACCAGATGTGGTCAGCGCAGTTTATTAAGTATGAGCGTCCAAATTCATGGCTGAATTCTGGTGGCGCTGGAACAATGGGGTACTCGGTTCCCGCAGCAATGGGCGCCAAGGTTGCACAGCCAGATCGCTTGGTGTGGGCAATCGATGGCGATGGTTGTTTCCAGATGACAAATCAGGAACTTGCAACCTGCACCATCAACAACATTCCAATCAAGGTTGCGATTATCAACAACTCTTCATTGGGAATGGTGAGGCAGTGGCAGACCCTGTTCTACAACTCCCGCTATTCAAACACCGACCTGAACACCGGCACTGACACCGCAATGGTTCCAGACTTCGTCAAGTTGGCAGAGGCCTACGGCTGCCTGGGAATCAGGGTTGAAAAGCTTGAAGAAGTTGATGCCGCAATCAAGCTGGCGATGGAAACCAATGACCGCCCAGTGGTTATCGACTTCATTGTTGGTCGGGACGCGATGGTTTGGCCGATGGTGCCTGCCGGAGTCTCAAACGATGCGGTTCAATATGCCCGAGATGCTGCCCCGATTTGGGATGGTGAGGAGTAATCATGACTCAGCACGTTTTGTCACTGCTTGTTGAAAACAAGCCAGGTATCCTCACCCGCGTTGCAGCGCTGTTTGCCCGCCGTGGCTTCAACATTGAATCGCTGGCTGTAGGAACCACAGAGGTTGAAGGCGTTTCCAGAATGACGGTTGTGGTTGGCCTAGATGGGCAGCCATTGGAGCAGGTAACCAAGCAGCTGAACAAGCTGATCAATGTCCTAAAGATTGTTGAGCTGGAAGATGATGCCTCTGTTGCAAGAGATCACATGCTGATTAAGGTACGCACCGATGCTTCGACCAGATCTCAGGTCCTGGAAGCCGTGACATTATTCAGGGCTAGAGTGATTGACGTAGTAAGTGATTCGGTGGTTATCGAGGTCACCGGAGATGCAGCTAAGTGCCAGGCGTTTATTAAGGTCCTGGAGCCATTTGGCATAAAAGAGTTGGTTCAGTCTGGTGCAATAGCAATATCGCGCGGCTCGAAGTCAATGAGCGAAAAAGTGCTTCGCTAAGGTTTACCCATAACAAACAAGGAGAACGAGTAAATTGGCAGAGATTTTCTACGACAAAGATGCAGACCTAAGCATCATCCAGGGTCGCAAGGTTGCAGTGTTGGGCTTTGGATCACAGGGTCACGCTCACGCGCTGAACCTAAAGGACTCCGGCGTTGACGTCGTAGTTGGACTATTGGAGGGCTCAAAGTCCCGTGCAAAGGCCGAGGACCAGGGCCTGAAGGTTCTTACTCCTGGTGAGGCAGTGAAGTGGGCCAACGTGATCGTTGTGCTGGCGCCAGATCCAAAGCAGCGCGACCTGTTCACCAATGACATTGCACCAAACCTAGAGGCCGGCGACGCCCTAGTGTTCGGTCACGGATTTGCGATTCGCTACGGCTTTATTCAGCCACCAGCAAACGTTGATGTTTTCCTAGTTGCTCCTAAGGGACCGGGTCACCTGGTTCGCCGCGAGTACGTTGCAGGCAAGGGTGTTCCAAACCTTGTTGCCGTTGAGCAGGATTCAACCGGTCACGCAATGGACCTTGCGCTTTCTTACTCACGCGCCATTGGTGGTACCCGTGCTGGAACCATCAAGACGACATTCACCGAGGAGACCGAGACCGACCTGTTCGGTGAGCAGGCAGTTCTTTGTGGCGGTGCATCTCAGTTGGTTATGTACGGCTTCGAGACCTTGGTTGAGGCTGGCTACCAGCCAGAAATCGCCTACTTCGAGGTTCTGCATGAGCTGAAGTTGATTGTTGACCTTATGTACGAGGGCGGCATTGCCAAGCAGCGCTGGAGTGTTTCGGACACCGCTGAGTACGGTGACTACGTTTCCGGCCCTCGTGTTATTGACCCATCGGTCAAGGACAACATGAAGGCTGTCCTAACTGACATCCAGAACGGTGCTTTTGCAAAGCGCTTCATTGACGACCAGGATGCCGGTGGACCAGAGTTCAAGGCGCTTCGCGCCAAGGGCGAGGCTCACCCAATCGAGGCAACCGGTCGCGAACTGCGCAAGTTGTTCAGCTGGATCAAGAACGACGACGACTACCAAGAAGGTAACGTCGCAAGATAGTTCTATTGCAAACCCCCTCGATGCTTTCGAGGGGGTTTTTGCATTTTGACGTGGCTTTTATTCGATTGAAGCCGCGGACTGTAGAATTTTTCCAGCCGAAAAACCTAAGGATAAAAAATGTGCGCACAAGTTACCTGCAGTTCTTGCTCAAAGCCAACCTGGGAAGGTTGCGGACAGCACATCGAAGAGGCACTGGCAGGAGTGGCAGAGTCAGACCGCTGCCAGTGCGCGCGATAGCTCTAGCCATTTTTCAAGGCTAGAATGGGGGCTATCCCATCGCTGTCGATTTTTCGTTAGGTTAGCCATTGTCTAAGCCAATAGTTTTAATTGCTGAAGAGCTTTCTCCTGCCACGGTTGAGGCGCTTGGCCCGGATTTTGAGATCCGCCAGGTAGATGGAGCCGACCGAGCAGCGCTGCTGCCGGCACTAAGAGACGCAAATGCGGTATTGATTCGCTCTGCCACCAAGATGGACGAGGAAGCGCTGAAGGCGGCTCCTTCCCTGAAGGTAATCGCGCGAGCTGGAGTGGGCCTCGACAACGTCGATATTAAGGCTGCGACAAACCAGGGCGTAATGGTTGTGAACGCACCAACTTCAAACGTAATTTCAGCAGCGGAATTAGCTATTGGCCACATCATGTCGCTTGCCAGGAACATTCCAGCAGCGCAGGCATCAATGCAGGCTGGAAAATGGCAGCGCAGTGCCTTTTCTGGCGTCGAGCTTTATGAGAAGACAATCGGAATCATTGGCCTTGGCCGCATTGGCACCCTGGTTGCCGAGCGCCTGGCTGGCTTTGGGGCAACGCTCATTGGCTACGACCCATACGTAACACAGGCCAGAGCTGAGCAAATTGGCGTTGAGCTGGTTGACATGGATGCGCTGATGCAGCGAAGTGATTTCATCACCATTCACATCCCAAAGCTGCCCGAGACTACCGGCATGATTTCTACCGAGCAGTTTGCAATGGCCAAGCCAAACTTGCGCATCGTGAACTGTTCCCGTGGCGGAATTATTGATGAGGAAGCTCTATATCAGGCGCTGGTGTCGGGACAGATTGCTGGCGCTGGCCTAGACGTTTTTGTTTCGGAGCCCCCAGCAGGTTCGCCGTTAATTGGGTTGGAAAACATTCAGCTGACCCCTCACCTTGGAGCATCTACTGAGGAAGCTCAGGAGAAGGCCGGTATCTCTGTTGCGCGATCTGTTCGTTTGGCCCTGGCAGGAGACCTAGTTCCAGATGCCGTCAACGTTGCCGGGGGAGTGATCGATGCCTCGGTGAAGCCAGGAATCTCACTGGCCGAGAAGCTCGGGCAAATTGTTGCTGGTCTAGCACAGGGCTCGATTGTTTCGGTGGAATTTGAGGCTCGCGGTGAGATCGCAGCCCACGATGTGACTGTGCTGAAGTTGGCCGCCCTAAAGGGACTGTTCCAGACCATGGTGACCGAGCAGGTCTCCTACGTCAATGCGCCACTGATGGCAGAGTCACGAGGAATTGAAGTTCGCCTGGTGCAGGACACTGTCAGCGATGAGTATCGAAACGTGACAACCGTAAAGGCTGTTTTGTCAGATGGCAGTGTTGTCTCTGTTGGGGGAACCGTGATCGGACCAAAGCACCACCAGAAGGTCGTCTCGATCAACGGCTACGACGTCGAGCTGTCAATGGCGGAGAACCTGGTTGTGATGGTCTACCAAGACCGCCCTGGAATCGTCGCGATCTATGGCAAGGCTTTTGCTGAGGCAAACATAAACATCGCAGCCATGACAATTGCCAGGCAGCAAAAGGGCGGAAAAGCCCTTGCTGTGATCACCGTTGACTCACCGGTGGACGCAGATGTTCTCGAAGGCGTCAGAAAAGAGATAGACGCGGATGTAATGCGCGCTATCTCAATTACTGATCAGTACTAGTTGCTAGTCGCGCGATTCTTCGCGTCCATGCCCTGCGACCAGGTTGTGTAGCCACCGTCGAGGTTCTTGGCGTTGATTCCGTGCCCCTTTAGAAGTTGAACTGCAGTGTGTCCACGCTGACCAACAGCGCAGTGCACAATCACCTCTTTGCCCGTTAGCTGGTCCAGGTTCTGACGCAGAGTGTCAACCGGAATAAGAACTGAGCCGGGAATGTGTCCAGCCGCATTTTCAGACTCTGACCTGACATCAACCAACAGGGCCCCTGCTGCCATCTTGTCGGCCAAGTCGCCAAACTGAACGCTCTCGGTTTTGCCAGTGAAGTTGTTGTTGCCCACATATCCAGCCTGATTGATTGCGTCCTTGGCGGAGCCAAAAGCTGGTGCGTAACTGAGTTCAAGGTTCATCAGGTCATCAATCGTGAGGCCGGCATAGATAGCCGTGGCAATTACGTCAATGCGCTTGTCAACGCCGTCACGACCAATTCCCTGAGCTCCGAGAAGCTTGCCTGTCTCTGGGTCGAATAGAACCTTTAGGCTGACAGTTTCAGCACCGGGGTAGTAGCCGGCGTGGCTGCCGGGGTGAAGATGGATTACTTTGTGAGAAATTTCCATGCGCTTAGCCAGGGCTTCGGTCAGGCCGGTGAGCGCTGCCGCCATGCCGAAAGCTCCGATGATGCCGGTTCCAATTGAAGGCCTTGCGGCCACCGTTTCTCCCGCAATCACGTCTGCCACTAGCCGACCATGACGATTGGCTAGGTTTGCTAGCCAGATCATTTGATCTTGTCCGGTCAGGGCACTAACTTTTTGAGCTGCGTCGCCCACGGCAAAAACGTTGGGGTCACTGGTGCGCATTTGATCATCGACCACGATGCCCCCGGCATCACCGATTTCTAAACCTGCATCAACGGCCAGCTTATGATCTGCCACTACTCCTATGGCAGCCACTACCAGGTCAGCATCGATCACTCTGCCGTCTTTCAGGGTGAGTGTGGACTCATTCACGGCTTCAGTCTCTGCCGAAAGAGCAAGCTCAATGCCGTTTTTGATTAGCACCTTTTGCATTGGTTCGATCATCTCTGGGTCGAACTGGGGCAGAATGTTGCCTCGGAATTCAACGATGGTGGTCTTGATTCCTCGATGCTGAAGATTTTCAGCAAGCTCCACGCCAATGAATCCAGCACCGATGATCGCTGCAGATTTGATCTGCTTATTGTCAACCAGAGCCTTGATTTCGACAGCGTCTTGTACGTCCCGGAGGACAAGTGCTCTTTCCAGCCCCGGAATTGGGACCATTCTTGGCTTGGCCCCAGTGGATAGAACTAGCTGGTCATAGCTCTCCTGGTATTCGGTGTTATCTAGGAGATTGGAAACAGTCACCTGCTTGGTTGCGCGGTCAATCTTGGTAACCCGGCTGTTCACGCGAACATCTAAGTTGAATCTTGCGTGCAGCGATTCCGGTGTTTGCAGAAGCAGACTCTGCTCCTGTTCGATAACTTCGCCAATGTGATACGGCAGACCACAGTTGGCATAGGAAACATGCGGGCCCTGTTCGAACACAATGATCTCAGCGTCCTCTTTTAGCCTGCGCAGCCTTGTGGCAGCGGACATTCCTCCGGCTACGCCTCCAACAATTAAGACCTTCATTAGCGAACCACCTTGAGTCCCGCGCGCTGCCAGGCGGCCATTCCGCCAGCTACATTCTTGACCTGATAGCCGTTTTTACTCAGGATGCCAGCAGCCTGAGAGCTTCGCATTCCTGACTGGCAGACCACCAAAATCTCTCGCTCACTCGGAATTTCCTTGAGTCTGCGCTCGAGCACACCAAGCGAAATTAGCTTGGCTCCTGGCGCGTGAAAGTTTTTGTATTCGTGGCTCTCGCGCACATCAATAAGAACTGCTCCGTTCTCCTGAAGCGCTTTCGCGGCTTCGGGCGAGACGGTTTCAAACTTTTTCTTGAAAATGTCAAAAAGGCCCATTAGTTAGATGCCTCCATGGAAACTTCCTTGCCTGCTTGGATCCAGGCACCGGTGCCACCGGCAACCGAAACCACGTTGTAGCCCTGGGCTTCCAAGTAGTTTGCGGCAGTCATTGACCTGCCACCGGACTGACAAATAATCCAGGTCTTACTCTCTTTCGAAAACTCACCTAGGTTCTCTGGGATGCTGTTTAGGGCAATGTGCTTGGCGCTTGGCACGTGGCCATCTTCAAACTCCCAGCCCTCTCGAACGTCCACTACCTTGTCACCAGCTGTGATTGCTTGCTCCAGCTCGTTGATTGACACTTCATTAGCC
The DNA here is from genome assembly GCA_017854485.1 of Aquiluna sp. Lineage (GTDB taxonomy): Bacteria > Actinomycetota > Actinomycetes > Actinomycetales > Microbacteriaceae > Aquiluna. Next base: position 22,583 of record JAFMHN010000012.1, read on the forward strand.
ATTGTTTTTCCTCTCGATTCTTGTCTTGTCTAGCTCAGGGCTAGGAATGCTTTTTCTAGCTTTGCTCGGTCTTGCTCACCGGCTTCGTCTTTGGTGCAGTTGGCGATGCCTGATGCGATTAGTGAAAATGCGGCGCGGTTGATCGCGGATTGAGCCGCAGCCATTTGAGTCAGGACATCGGTGCACTGCCTGCCCTCATCCAGCATCTTGATGATGCCGCCAAGCTGCCCCTGCGCCCTGGCAAGGCGTTTCCTGACTGAATCGATATCAGTTTTCGGAATGTCCATGTTCGCTCCTTGTTTTAAAGTCCAAGTTCCTGTATTGTAGCACATACCCCCGGGGGTATACATAATTAGTTTTGATCAGAGGAAAAGAAATGAAGTTAATCAAGTTCTTGGTTGCGGCAATCATTGCGGTATTTGCAGTCGGTTCACTTGCCGGTTGCTCAACATCAGAGGCGAGGTCGGCCAGTGAGTTCGCAGCGGTTATCGATGTTAGAACCGATGATGAGTGGAACTCTGGTCATCTAGAGGGTGCGTTGCACATCGGAATCGCGGACGCCGACTTCACTGAGGAGTTGGGCCAATTGGACCCGAGCGCGGACTACTACGTTTACTGCCGCTCAGGCAACAGGGCTGGTCAGGCAATTGACCAGATGCGCGATCTTGGTTTCACTGGGGAATTGGTAAACGGCGGCTCCGTTGCAAACGCCTCCAAAGCTCTCGGGTTGGCAGTCGTAACCGACTAACACCCGAGCAAAAGCGCCACGCAACGGATAAGGTTGTAGAAACCAACCTTGTGAGGCTTTTTGAACCAGATAAACCTTGCCGTAATACCCGGAGATGGCATTGGCCCGGAGGTCACTGCCGTTGCCCTGGAGTGCCTAACTAAGGCTCTTGGCGACACCAAACTTCAGACAACTTCTTATCCGCTTGGTTCCGACCGCTATTTGGCCACGGGTCAGGCTCTAACAAGCGAAGAGCTCGACGCGCTTGCCGGTCATGATGCGATTTTGCTGGGTGCGATTGGAGACCCACGAGTCCCATCCGGAGTGTTAGAGCGCGGCTTGCTGTTGAAGCTACGGTTTGCATTTGACCACCACATAAACTTGCGTCCTTCAAATCTTTTCCCCGGTGTTGTCTCTCCGTTGAGTAACGCAAAGCAGGTTGATTTTGTGGTCGTTCGAGAGGGAACCGAGGGCCCCTATGTCGGAAATGGTGGAAGCATTCGCCAGGGCACCGAGCAAGAGGTTGCAAACGAGGTGTCGGTAAACACTGCTTTTGGCGTGCGCAGGGCAGTTCAGTACGCCTTTGAGCTTGCCAGTAAGCGCGATCGCAAGCAGTTAACCCTTGTTCACAAGACCAATGTTTTGGTGCACGCCGGCGCAATCTGGCTTCGCATGGTTGAAGAGGTTTCTGCGCACTACCCAAGTGTGACCCACGACTACATGCACATCGATGCCGCGACCATTCACATGGTGAATTCGCCAGAGCGTTTCGATGTGATTGTTACCGACAACCTTTTTGGTGACATCATCACCGATCTTGCTGCTGCAATTTGCGGCGGCATTGGCCTTGCTGCATCGGCTAATCTAAATCCATCTGGGGCGTTTCCTTCCATGTTCGAACCCGTTCATGGCTCGGCTCCCGACATTGCTGGAAAAAATCTGGCAGATCCAACCGCGGCTATCCTTTCTGCGGCGCTTTTGGCTAAGACTCTCGGATTTGATGAGGCCGCCGAAAGAATCGAATCAGCGGTTGCAGCTGACCTTGTCGAGCGTGGCGATGCCAAGCGCTCAACTGAGCAGGTTGCTAGCGCGATTATCGCGAAAATTTAGGTAGGTCAAAATGGATTTCAAGGTAACTAAAAACCCGAGCCCGAGTTCTTCATCGGACCGCTCGGAGGTAATTTCAAACCCTACCTTCGGCACTCACTTCACTGACCACCAGGTGGTAATTGTTTGGGAGAAAGCTAAAGGCTGGCACTCTGCAGAGGTGTTGCCATACGGCCCGATCCTGATGGATCCGTCTTCGGCCGTGCTTCACTACGGGCAAGAAATCTTCGAGGGCATCAAGGCCTACCGCCACCAAGACGGCTCGATCTGGACCTTCCGCCCAGACAAAAACGCCAGCCGCCTGCAGCGCTCAGCGCAGCGCATGGCGTTGCCGGAACTGCCAACCGAATTGTTCATTGAGTCGCTGCGCCAGCTGATAGCCGTCGATGGCGCTTGGGTTCCGGAACCAACCGGCGAAAAGACCCTCTACATGCGTCCGTTTGAAATTGCGGCTGAGAACTTCCTAGGCGTTAGGGCGGCGGAGCGAGCTGAGTATCGTCTGATTGCAAGCCCAGTTGGCCCCTACTTCACCGGTGGCATCAAGCCGGTGTCGATTTGGATCGCGCTTGATAGTGCCAGAGCTGGAAAGCATGGCACTGGCGAGGCCAAGACCGGTGGAAACTATGCTGCCAGCCTTTTGGCTCAGCAAGAGGGCTATGCCCAGGGTTGCTCTCAGGTCATGTATTTGGATGCCGAAACCTCCACCTATGTTGAGGAGCTTGGCGGCATGAACCTGTTTTTTGTCTACCAGGACGGCTCAGTGGTGACACCACCGCTTGATGGAACGATTCTGCATGGAATCACCAGGGATTCAATCATCACCCTCCTAACAGACGCTGGCCATGATGTGATCGAGCGCAAGATTAGCCTTGATGAGGTGCGTGAAAAGGTCAAGTCAGGCGAAATAGCGGAGGTGTTTGCCTGTGGCACTGCCGCGGTGGTGACACCGGTTGGGCTGTTGAAGTCTCGCGAGGAAGAAATCACCATCGCCAACAACGAACCGGGTGCTGTGACCGTTGCAATGCGCGAGGAACTAACTGGAATTCAGTACGGAACTGTAAAAGACCGTCACAACTGGATGCATAAGCTGGCAGACTAGGCTCGTGCAAATAGTTAGAGCTCAACATAACGGCGAGGCCAAATTTGGCAAAATCTCCGATGGAATCATTCATTTCTACCTGGGAGATCCAATTCTTGGTGCCAGCCTGGGCAGTGAAACGGCAGCGCTTTCTGAAGTGAAGCTGCTGGCTCCGGTGACTCCAAGCAAAATCGTTTGCATCGGAATGAACTACTCGGCACACGCAGCTGAGATTGCCCAAGATGTTCCTGATGAACCGCTGGTTTTCTTCAAGCCAGTCAGCGCAATAATCGGACCCGAGGACACCATCGTGCTCCCAAGGCAGTCCGGGCAGGTAGAGCTAGAAATCGAGCTTGCAATTGTTATTGGCAAGCAAGCCAAGGACATTTCTACGGCTGATTCTGCATCCCATATCTTTGGTTACACAATCGGTAATGACGTCACCGCCAGAGATCTACAGTTCTCTGATCTGCAGTGGGCAAGGAGCAAGGGCTTTGACACCTTCTGCCCGCTAGGTCCATGGATCGAGACCGAGTTGGATCCTGAAGCTCTTTCGCTTGAGTCAAGAGTCAATGGCCAGTCCAGGCAGAAATCAACCAGTAATGACATGATCACCAACGTCTTCGACATTGTTTCTTATGTGAGCCAGAACGTAACGCTCTTCCCAGGCGATGTAATCCTGACTGGTTCCCCTGCCGGAATCTCAAGGATTGAAGCTGGTGACCAGGTCGAGTGCGAAATTAGTGGCATCGGCGTTTTACACAACCCAGTTGCTTAGTTAGATAGCTAGAGAATGACAAAAATTACCGCACCAACCACTACTGCGCAGGGCGCTGAAGTCCGGGTTAGATTCTGCCCGAGTCCGACTGGAACCCCGCACGTTGGACTGATTCGCACCGCGCTGTTCAACTGGGCCTATGCCAGAAAAACCGGCGGCAAATTCATCTTCCGAATCGAAGACACCGATGCCAATCGTGACTCTGAGGAGAGCTACGAACAGCTTGTTTCAGCGCTTCAGTGGCTGGGTATCGACTGGGACGAGGGAATCGATGTCGGCGGCCCAAATGAGCCATATCGTCAGTCGCAAAGAAGCGACATTTACCTGGATGTAGTTGAAAAGCTAAAGGCATCGGGACACCTCTACGAGAGTTTTCTAACTGGTGAGGAGATCGAGGCCCGAAACATCGCCAATGATCGAGCCGTTCAGCTTGGTTACGACAACTCCGAGCGCGATCTGACCGAGGAAGCCCGTGCTGCGTACCGGGCCGAAGGCAGGCAGCCGGCACTGCGGCTGCGAGTACCGGATCAAGACATTACGTTCACTGACTTGGTTCGTGGAGAGATCACCTTCCCAGCCGGTTCCTTCCCCGACTTCGTAGTGGTTCGACCAGGTGGAGCTCCGCTCTACACGCTTGTGAACCCGGTCGACGATGCACTCATGGGAGTCACTCACGTGTTGCGCGGTGAGGATCTACTGTCTTCAACTCCGCGCCAGATAGCGCTTTATAACGCGCTCTATGAGGCTGGGGTTGCCAAGTTCATTCCCCACTTCGGTCACCTGCCGTTTGTGATGGGCGAGGGCAATAAAAAACTTTCGAAGCGAAACCCGGAGAGCAACCTGTTCTTGCATCGCGACCGCGGCTTCATCCCCGAGGGACTGCTGAACTACCTGGCCCTGTTGGGTTGGTCAATTTCTGCAGATCGCGACATCTTCTCGATGGCAGAGATGTGTGCCAATTTTGAGGTCACTGACGTCAACCCAAACCCTGCCAGGTTTGATCAGAAGAAGGCGGAGGCGATCAACTCCGCTCACATTCGCCTTCTCACGGACGAAGACTTTATGAGCCGGGTTCTTCCCTATTTGCAGTCCGCTGGCGTCATTGGCGCAACGGTGACAGAGCACCAAGCCGAGGTTTTGGCAAAGCTTGCTCCATTGACCAAGGAGCGCGTGACCGTCTTGAGCGACGTAGTTGGAATGATCGAGTTCATGTTCGTAGCCGATCAGGACCTATCAATCGATGAGGATGCCGAGAAGCAGCTACCTGAAAATGCAGCTGAAATTGTTAGTGCAGCCATCTTGGCAATCAAGGACCTGCCTGATTTCAGCACCGAAGCGCTGCAGCAAGCACTCAGCGACGCTCTGGTGGAAGGCCTAGGGGAGAAGCCCCGTAACGCCTTTGGGCCGGTTAGAACGGCTATCAGCGGTAGAAGGGTTAGCCCTCCGCTATTTGAGTGCATGGAGATCTTGGGAAAGCAAAGCTCACTAGCTCGACTGGAGGCATTTGCTCAATCCCACTAGGATAGGACCTCGGGTCTAGGCCCGACCCTTGGGGTATGGTGTAATTGGCAACACGGATGATTCTGGTTCATTTGTTCTTGGTTCGAGTCCAGGTACCCCAGCAAGACGCAGCAGGAGCGTAGATGTTAGACGCCTTTTCAGCTTGGTTTCTAGTTTTCGCCTTTATTTCCACAGCCCTTTTTCAGGTCGCGATTGTTCTCGGAGCACCGCTTGGTGAGTACTCCTATGGTGGTCAAGCCGCTGGCAAACTTTCACGCCGCCTGCGCGCAACCAGTATTTTTTCGGTGATTGTGATGCTCGGGCTGGCGGGTCACTGCTTAGCCCAAGTCGGTGTTTTTCAGCCGCTTTTTGATGGGCAGTTCAATCAAATTGGTAACTGGGCGATGGTCGTCTTTTGCGCTTTATCAGCCATTCTGAACAACATCACCAAAAGCATGAAAGAGCGCCGGCTCTGGGGTCCAGTGACCCTCGCCATGCTGGCTGCATCGCTGGTAGTGGCAATCTAGATTTCTAAAACCTGCCCCGGCTCTAGGTAAACAAACTCGCCTCCGAATTTCTCAGTTACTTCCCGAACCCGAGCATTTTGCAGCGCGTGTCCATTTTGATTTAGCAGACCGTTGTGGGTTGGGAAGGCTTGCTTCGGCTTTATGGCAGCGACAAAGTCCATAACATCCGAAATCTTCAGCCACGGCGCACTGGTTGGGCAGGCCAGCACCTGAACTGGTGAATCCGGAATGGTGTAGCTGTCACCCGGGTAATAGAGCTTGCTGTTGACCATCACGCCCAAATTTTCAACCAGGGCAATGCTGCGATGAATTTCTTGGTGCAGGTAGCCATAGAAATCAAGAACAAAGCCCCCAAGTTCATAGTGGTCTCCGTGATAAGCGAGAGTCACTGGAAGGCCAGCGAGCTTGGTTGCAACTTCAGGGGGACCGAAGATCACAGCTTCCGGGTTTGATTTCAGGATCGTTTGGATGTGTGGCAAGAAGCTGTGGTCGTCGTGGACGTGAGTCAGGCAAACCGCAATCACGTTTTCAAAATCCGGCAATTTTTCCTGATACATTCCGGGGTCTATTAAAACCGTGCCGGAATCCAAGACCAGTTCCAGAAGTGCGTGGCTGTGCTTGATGATTTTCATGTCTCTCCTGAAAGCAGTCTATGTTTATCTTGTTCAGTGAAAGGTAGTGCCAATGAAGCCACTTGGAGTAATTCTTAATCCTCAGGCCAATCGTGGCGGTGCCAAGCTAGTGGGCCAGGCAGCGTTTGAGCATTTTGCCGAGGCTGGAATTCCGGTGGTGAACCTTTCCGGCGAGACGGCTACCGAGGCCGTCAAAAAAGCCGAGCAAATGATTAGGTCGCAGGACCTATCTGGAATTGTGGCAATTGGTGGCGATGGCACCAGCCAGCTGGGTGTGAACCTCGCGGTCCCGAACCAGCTTCCACTGGGGCTGATCCCAGCCGGAAGCGGCAATGATCAAGTCAGAGAGCTTGGCATTTCGCTGACTGAGCCCAAAGCTGCGGTTGAAAACATCGTTGCTTCGCTTGATTCGCCAAAAAGAGTTGATGCGATGAAGGTCAGCGTTTCCGGGAGGGATTTTTGGTCAATCGGTTCAATTTCTGCTGGGTTTGATGCGCTTTGCGCAACCAGGGCAAATTCGCTCAAGTGGCCCAAGGGCCCCAACAGTTATGTCGCAGCACTATTACTGGAGTTGCCCTCTTTTGAGGCCATCGAATATCACCTAGACATTGATGGTGAGAAGCGAGTAGTTGAGGCAATGCTTTGTGGTGTGGCAAACGTAAAGAACTTTGGGGGCGGAATGAAGATTTCTCCGAGTTCTGACTTTACCGACGGTGAGCTCGAGGTTTTTATGCTGCATAAGGTCTCCAGGGCCAGGCTGCTTCGGATCTTTCCGACTGTTTATAAGGGAAACCACATTAGATTTCCGGAGATTGAAATCTTCAAGGCCAAGTCAATAAAGATCTCAAATGATTCCTTTCCAGTGACCTGCGATGGGGAACTTGTGGGGAATGCTCCATTTGCCGCTGAGGTCCATCCGGGAGCGCTCAGATTGCTCAGTCTTTAGATTGCTAAGGGACGGGATTTATGGCAGACTTCTGAAGTTGCTTTTCGGCCCCATCGTTTAGCGGCCTAGGACACTGCCCTCTCACGGCAGCGGCGCGGGTTCGAATCCCGCTGGGGTCACAAATATCGCTCTCGAAGGCAAAAACCTTCTAGGGCGATTTTTTTATCGCCACTTTCTGGAAAAACTAGTTGCCAGAACGATAAACACCACTGGAATCAGCGCCATTGCGTTTAGTCCACCGAAGGTGAATAGGGTCAGGATTCCTCCGGCAACAGCTCCACCAAATGCACCGGAGAGGTTCATCAGTGAGTCGCTGAAGCCCTGGACCTTGGTTCTTTGGCCAGTTGCAAGAGTTTCACTCAAAAGTGCGCTGGCGGCGACTGTGGAGCCAGACCAACCAAGGCCCAACAGAAATAGCCCCAAAAGCACAGCGTAAAAATCGCCTTGCCAGAAACCGGAAATCGCCAACGAGGTGATGAATACCAACTGACTTCCCACAATTATTGGCACCGCGCTGAATCGGTCTGTCAGCCAACCAAATACAGGAGAAAATGCATACATTCCAGCGATGTGCAGGGAAATGGTGAAGCCAACCTCCGCCAAGGAGTGACCCTCTGCACTTAGGTGCGCTGGGGTCATTGACATGACCGACACCATCACCATGTGGCTTAGGGCAATTGTCAAAACCGCGTAGCCAGCAATCGGAAATTCCTTGATTACGGCAATCGCATCCCTAAGTCCGCCGGATTTGCGATTTGGGGAAAGCCCAGCGATGTCCCTGGCAACAATTAGTGGATCAGGGCGAAGACCAAACCAGAAAACCAGGGTGGAGCTCAGCTGCGCAGCAATGGTGAACAAGAACGGCCCGGAAAGGTGCGGCATGCCAAAGCTGAGGCCAAGCGCTTCGCCAGGGGCAATCAAGTTCGGTCCGATTACAGCGCCGAGGGTCGTGGCCCAGACCACAAATGACAGGTCTTTGCCCTTGGGTTTCCCGGTGGGAATATCCGCCGCGGCAAATCGAGCCTGGAGCGAAACCGCAGAGCCGGCGCCAAGCAGCATCAGGGCTACTATCTCAACAGCAAAAGACTGGGCGTAGGTGGCCGTAATCATGAGCGAGGCACCCAGAATGGCCAAGAAGGCGCCAAAAGCCAGTGCAACCCGTCTACCTCTTCGGAATGCCAGGTTTGCAAGCGGGATGGCAGCAGCAGCAGATCCAAGGGTGCTCAGGGTCGCCGCAGCACCCGACCAGGCAGTTGTTCCGGAGAGCTCAACGGCCAGCAGTGCTCCAACTGAAAGCGTTGCCCCAAGCCCGAAACCACCAAGGGCTTGACCTAGGGCCAGAACCTTGACGGTACGCCTCTGTAGAGTTTCTAGACCCTGTTCACTAAACTGACTCACCGCTAAAGAATAGCGGTTTGAGATAAAGTAGTGGTTTACGCAATCGCGAGGTGGAGAAAATGTCAAATAAGCCCCTAACCCTGGCTGAAAAGCTATGGAGAGACCACCTTGTGGTCAAGGGAGAAAACGGCGCCCCAGATCTTCTCTACATTGATCTCCACCTAATTCACGAGGTAACCAGCCCCCAGGCTTTCGATGGGCTCCGCCTTGCTGGACGAGGCATCAGGCGCAAAGACCTGACAATCGCCACAGAGGACCACAACACGCCAACTGCCGACATTCACCTTCCGATTGCTGATGCGACCTCCAGGGCTCAGGTCCAGGCGCTTAGAGACAACACCGCAGAATACGGAGTCAGGATTCACTCGCTGGGGGATAAGAACCAGGGAATTGTTCACGTTGTTGGTCCGCAGCTGGGACTCACGATGCCGGGCCTCACCGTTGTTTGTGGCGACTCCCACACCTCAACTCACGGCGCTTTCGGCGCCCTGGCCATGGGAATTGGAACCAGCGAAGTCGAACACGTGCTTGCCACTCAAACCCTTCCGCTGCAGCCATTTAAGACCATGGCGATCAATGTCGAGGGAACGCTTCGTCCGGGCGTTAGCGCCAAGGACATCATTTTGGCGGTGATTGCCAAGATCTCGACCGGTGGTGGTCAGGGGTATGTTCTTGAATACCGCGGTAGTGCAATCAGGGCTCTGTCCATGGAGGGTCGAATGACCATCTGTAACATGTCGATCGAGGCCGGTGCCAGAGCGGGATTGATCGCTCCTGACCAGACAACTTTTGATTACCTCAAGGGTCGCCCCCACGCACCTGAAGGTGCTGATTGGGATCAGGCATTAGCGGACTGGAGTGACCTAGTTACCGATGACGGGGCCGTATTTGATAAAGAAGTTTTCATTGACGCTGACACCCTGGACCCTTTCGTAACCTGGGGAACCAACCCCGGCCAGGGCGTGTCTCTAATGGACAGCGTTCCTGACCCAGAGAGCTTTAGCGATCCAAGCCAAAGGGCGGCTGCTCAAAAAGCCCTTGATTACATGGACCTGAAGGCCGGCACCAAAATGAAGGACATTCAGGTTGACACCGTCTTTCTTGGGTCTTGCACCAACGCTCGCATCGAGGATCTGCGAGCCGCAGCCGAGATCATTGAGGGCAAAACCAAGGCCCCCAACATTCGGATGATGGTGGTACCCGGTTCTGCCAGGGTTCGGCTCCAGGCTGAAGCAGAAGGACTAGACAAGATTTTCAAGGACTTTGGAGCAGACTGGCGTTTTGCCGGTTGCTCAATGTGTTTGGGAATGAACCCGGACCAGTTGGCTCCTGGTGAGCGAGCTGCATCGACTTCCAATAGGAATTTCGAGGGGCGCCAGGGCAAGGGTGCAAGAACTCACCTCGTTTCTCCCATGGTTGCTGCCGCAACCGCAATCCGGGGCACGCTTTCGGCCCCTGCAGATTTGGAGCAGTAATGGAAAAGATCTCTAATTTCACCGGTATTGCAGCTCCACTAAAGCTGAGCAATGTCGATACCGACCAGATCATCCCAGCGGTTTTCCTAAAGCGCATCACCAAGACTGGCTTTGAAGACGGCCTGTTCGCTAACTGGCGCCAAAAAGAAGATTTTGTTCTAAATCAGGAGCCATATCAGAACGCCTCAGTTTTGATCACCGGTTCAGACTTTGGCACCGGATCCTCCAGAGAGCATGCGGTCTGGGCGCTGAAGGACTATGGCTTCAAGGCTGTCTTCAGCTCCAAGTTCGCCGACATTTTCCTTGGGAATTCTGGAAAGCAGGGGCTTATTGCAGGTGTTATCTCTGAGGCCGACACCGAAAAGCTGTGGAAATTGATTGATGAAAACCCCGGCGTGGAGGTTGAGGTTGACCTGCCGTCTCAGGAGATTCGGCTTGGCGCTGAGGTGGTCTCATTCGATATCGACGAATACACTAAGTGGCGTCTCACTGAAGGGTTAGACGACATTGGAATAACCCTTCAAAACGAAGCGGCGATTGCGGCTTACGAGGCGAAAAGAGAGTCTTGGAAGCCCAAGACTCTCCCAGCCAAAGGAGTTTGATTGAGCCGGATCACCATTGAAGGCGGCAAGCCACTAAAGGGGCGAGTCGACCTCAAGGGAGCAAAGAACCTGGTCACAAAAGCAATGGTGGCTGCGTTGCTTGGTGAAACCCCGTCAACCCTGTTGGATGTTCCGCACATTTCCGATGTTGAGGTCGTGCAGGGGCTACTGAAGCTCCACGGCGTGATAATCACTCACGATGATAAAACCGGCGACATGGTCCTTGACCCCTCAAAGGTTGAGCAAGCGCACATGGCTGACATTGATACCCACGCTGGCTCGTCTAGGATTCCAATCTTGTTCTGTGGTCCGCTGCTGCATCGCCTAGGGGAAGCTTTTATCCCGGGCCTGGGTGGTTGCGAGATTGGCGATCGCCCAGTTGATTTTCACTTCGACGTGCTGCGTCAATTCGGGGCGGTTATTGAAAAACTTCCTACCGGAACCAGGCTTAGTGCTCCCGATGGTTTGGTTGGGGCCAAGATTGACCTCCCATACCCGTCGGTTGGTGCCACCGAGCAGGTGCTGCTATCAGCGACCACCGCCAAGGGCTTGACCGAGCTGCGGGGAGCGGCAATTGAGCCAGAGATTATCGACCTGATTGCAATCTTGCAGAAAATGGGTGCGATCATCTCGGTTGATACTGACCGTGTGATTCGGATCGAGGGCGTGAAGGCACTCAAGGGCTACACCCACAAGGCTCTGTTTGACAGAAACGAAGCTGCCTCCTGGGCTGCTGCGGCGCTGGCAACCAAGGGCGACATATTTGTCGGTGGTGCCAAGCAGGTCGAGATGATGACCTTCCTAAACACCTACCGGAAAGTGGGCGGGGAATTTGAGATTGAGCCGGATGGAATCCGCTTTTTCCACCCTGGCTCGCCACTGCAGCCGGTAGTGATTGAAACCGACGTCCACCCGGGTTTCATGACCGATTGGCAGCAGCCGCTAGTGGTTGCGCTGACTCAGGCCGAGGGGCTTTCAATCGTGCACGAGACTGTCTACGAGAACCGCTTCGGCTTTACCGATGCCCTGAACCAAATGGGTGCTCAAATTCAGATTTACCGTGAGTGTCTAGGTGGAACACCTTGCCGATTTGGTCAGCGCAACTTCAACCACTCAGCGGTTATTTCTGGGCCCACCAAGTTGCACGCCGCCGATATTCGGGTTCCGGATTTGCGTGGCGGCTTCTCGCACGTTGTGGCGGCGTTGGCGGCCGAGGGAAGATCGACAGTTTCAAACGTGCAGTTGATTTCCAGGGGTTATGAGCGCTTCATAGATAAGCTTGCTGCACTTGGGGCCGACTTCACAGTTGAGGGCTGATAATGACCGAACACTCAGTTCCAATCGTTCCTGGCAAGGAACATAGCTGGCAGTTTCGACTTGTGGCATTCTTTCTCGCGCCACTATTGCGCCTGTTGTTCAACATAAAGACCACTGGGGTGGAAAACCTACCCAAGGGCGGTTACATCCTGGTTGGAAACCATGTCAGCTATCTAGATCCTTTTGCTTTTGCTTATTCGGTCTACATCCACATGAAAAGAGTTCCGCACTACCTGGCAAAAGAATCCATTTTCAGGATTCCTGTTATCGGCAAGCTGCTTCCAAAAGTTGGGCAGATCCCTGTGTATCGAACTGGCCGATCAAACGATGAGCCACTCAGAGCAGCCAAGGAGTTTTTGGCGGCAGGTCAGGTAGTGGTTGTATTCCCCGAGGGAACTTTGACTCGTGACCCAAATCTGTGGCCAATGCGCGGCAAGAGTGGGGCGATTCGACTTGCCATCGAGCTCGGATTGCCGGTCGTTCCAGCAGCTCACTGGGGTGTTGAGAAAGTGCTTGGCAATTACTCTAAAAAGTTCCGACCAAATCCGTTCCATGTTGTCAATGTTCGAATTGGCAAGCCAATGCATTTTGAAGAGCTTCGAAAAGACGGAGTCACCAACAAGGAGCTTGCCGAGGCTACCGACAAAATAATGAAACAGGTAGCCGCACTGGTTGGACAAATGAGAAACGAAGAGCCGCCAAAAACGCTCTGGGACCCAACCGCATCCGGCCAAACGGAAACTGGAAACTTCAGGAAAGACAAATGACCAAGATTGCGGTGATGGGAGCTGG
>JAFMHN010000024.1 GCA_017854485.1 Aquiluna sp.
CTACATCTTTGGTCTGCATCAGGGCGCCAAGGCGCTGAAACACCTTTGCCTTTTCTTCTAGCTTGTCGTTGGCTCGCGCAGAAGCAAGGGTGGCCTGAACCGCCAGCGGTGCTTGGGCAGCGATGGTGTTGGCGATCGCCACCGCAATCTCGATCTCGTGACCCGGCTCACAAACCTGGGTAACCATGTTCATCCGGAGCGCATCATCGGCACCAAAGCTGTCTCCGGTCAGCAAATAGCGCATTGCGTTTGCATGGCCGGCCACTTCAGGAAAACGAATTGTTCCCCCGCCAAAGGGCATGATGCCCCGAGAAACTTCGAGCTGGGCAAACCTGCTGTCGCTGGCTGCAATCACAACGTCACTAGCAAGCGCTAGTTCAACTCCGAGCGTGAAGCAGGTTCCCTTGGTTGCCATGATAACTGGCTTTGACACCTGCTTGGTGCTCATGCCCCAGGGGTCAAGACCGCCTTCCGGAACCAGCTGCAGCTTGCCTGCGGCAAGCTTTGGTCCGACGTCATTTAGGTCTAGCCCGGCAGTGAAGTGGTCGCCGTAAGCGAAAACTACACCGACTCGAAGATCGGGGTCTTTGTCCAGTTGGCCATAGGCAAGTGATAACTCGTGCAGCATCTGTTCGTCTGCAGCATTTAGTTTGTCTGGCCTATTCAGGCCAATCATCAAAATGTGGTCTCTGATTTCGGTTGTAACTCTGGTCGTCGTTGACATGGCACACAGGCTAAACGCTAATCGGTGAGTTGCGCTACTCGCTGGGGGGAAATTCTCAAAAGCACGCCGATGTCTCTCATGCTCAAACCTTGTTCCCGAAGGGTTGCCACAACCGCGCGAATCTCTCTGGATGCCTCTTCTTGGAGGCGTTGAGCATCCTTCATTTTCCTCTGGGCTTCTTCCAAGTCACACATCACTGAAGGCATTGAGGTGGTGACCTTGACCACAATGTCGCAGCGCTCAACAGTGCTGTTTTCTTGCACAAGATCTTTGATTTGCTCGGTGGCGAGATCCAAGCGCTTGGTGGAAATAAGTAGGTTGCCCAGCTCCGGCACTCTGACGCGCCAGGCACCTGCTTTGCGCTCACACTCGGCGTTGATCTCCATGGTGAAAGACTAACAAAGGCCAGCAGCCTAGGTTGAGTGGTTTTATCTAGGGCTACTTGTCGGTTTTTCTAGATGGCCACGTAATGATGATTGATCCGGCTATCAAACCAATCAGTGGCACTATGCCAATCGCCCAGGCAACGCTGATGCCAAAGATTGCGCCGAAACCGGTGAGCGCGTTGAAGACAATTGCAATCCAGGGCTTTATTTTGCGCAGTCTGGCAAGAATGGCAAGCAATATGTTCACAACCGCCACGCCGCCAAGCAGCACGTAAATGGTTGCAACTAAAGCGGCAAGATCTTCCATTTAGTTAGCTCTTCCTGTTTCTAGAGGTGCGCTTGGCAATTGTCAGCCACAGCAATAGGGCAAAAAAGCTCAGAATTGCTCCCATGAGGCCGAAGCTGGCCAGACCCAATGCCCAGAACTCCTCCACGAGCAGGCCATTTTCATCGACATAGTTCGGGGAGAGGTTGTAATAGATCAGGAGCCCAACCGATGCCACGATCACGACGCCGATTGCTCTAAGCAGAAATCTTTGGCCTATGGACATGCTGGAAGTCTATTCCTGCTTTTCGCTGCTGTGATTTGGGGCAACAAACGTGGCTTAGCATTTAGCCATGCTTACCTACGAAACCTGGCAAGAGTTTGCCGCCTCCAGACGCTCAACCAGAGACTTCCTTCCAACCGAAATTCCAGCCGATGTGTTGCATGACGTGCTCACCGACGGGCTTACTGCGCCAAGTTGGTCAAACACCAGGCCATTCATGATTGGCATTGCCCAGGGCGAAAAGCGGGACCGGCTGAGCAAGGCGCTGGTGACCAGACTTGGGAACTCTGCCGAACTTCCAGGCATGGGTGCGAACCCTGATTTCACTCACGAGATCCCCTACCCAGAGGGGCTTATCGAGCGCAGCATGCGAGTTGGCAAGGGAATCTATGACACCCTGGGCATTGACCGCGGCGACAGCGCTGCCAGGTTCCGCTTTTTGGAACGAAACTATGAATTCTTTGGCGCCCCGACGGCGCTGTTTTTCTTTGCTCACCGTGGTCTGGATCGTTTCGCAACTATGGACCTCGGGTTTTACATGGAAGCCCTGATGCTTTCTGCCAAGGCAAAGGGTCTGGGCACCTGCGCTCAGGGTTACCTCGGAAACTACCCAGAAACCGTGAAAGAGGAGTTTGACATCAGCGATGACTACGCCTTGGTTTGTGGGATGTCGATTGGCTATCCATCCGACCACCCGATCAACAGCTGGAAAGCTGAGCGCCTCCCAATCGAGGAGCTGATCGTAGGCTCCAACGAAAACTAGACCCAGCGGAATAAGCAGCTACCGCTAAGGCTTTATACCTACGTGCCGACTAGTAGTCGCAGCTAGGCTCAGACACTAGACCAAACAAACTTCAACACGTAAAACCCCAGGGGGAAAACATGGAAACCCAAGGCACCTGCCCAGTAGTGCACGGATCTCAAACGACTGCAGCAACAGGCAAGATGGACTGGTGGCCAAATGCCCTAAATCTTGACATCCTGCACCAGCACGACACCAAGACCAACCCCCTTGGAGCCAGCTTCGACTACAACGAAGAGCTGAAGAAGCTAGATGTTGAAGCCCTGAAGAAGGACCTCCACGCTCTCATGGTTGACAGCCAGTCCTGGTGGCCAGCGGACTGGGGTCACTACGGCGGGTTGATGATCCGCATGGCATGGCATGCGGCCGGCACCTACCGCACAACAGACGGTCGCGGTGGCGGCGGAACCGGCAACCAGAGATTTGCTCCTCTGAACTCTTGGCCAGACAACGTAAACCTAGACAAGGCCAGAAGACTGCTGTGGCCGGTCAAGAAGAAATACGGCAACAGGGTTTCTTGGGCCGACCTGATGATTCTTGCCGGAAACATTGCCTATGAGTCCTTTGGACTAAAAACTTTCGGGTTTGGTTTTGGTCGCGCAGACATTTGGCACCCAGAAACAGACATCTACTGGGGAAGCGAGAAAGAATGGCTAGCCCCTTCTGAATCCCGCTACGAAAATGTTGACGACGCCTCGACCATGGAAAACCCGCTGGCAGCGGTGCAGATGGGCTTGATCTACGTCAACCCAGAGGGTGTCAATGGAAACCCCGATCCACTAAAGACAGCGCAGCATGTGCGTGAGACCTTTGCCCGCATGGCCATGAACGACGAAGAGACCGTTGCGCTAACAGCAGGCGGTCACACCGTTGGCAAGATGCATGGCAACGGAAGCGCCGAGAACCTCGAGGCAACTCCAGAGGCTGCCGGCCTCCATGAAGCGGGTCTGGGTTGGATCAACCACACCACTCGTGGTGTTGGTAACCAGACGGTTTCCTCGGGCCTTGAGGGCGCATGGACAACGAACCCCACGAAATGGGACAACGGTTACTTCGAGCTATTGTTCAAATACGACTGGGAGCTAGTCAAGAGCCCGGCTGGAGCCCAGCAGTGGGAGCCCGTGAATATTTCAGAAGAGGACAAGCCGGTTGATGTTGAAGACCCATCTCTTCGTCACAACCCGGTCATGACCGATGCTGACATGGCGATGATCAAGGACCCGATCTACCTAGAGATTTCCAAGAAGTTTTACGCAGACCCGGACTACTTCTCCGAAGTTTTCGCTAAAGCATGGTTCAAGCTAACTCACCGCGACATGGGACCAAAGGGTCGCTACTTCGGACCTGACGTTCCTGACGAGGACCTTATTTGGCAGGATCCAGTTCCAGCTGGAAACAAGGACTATGACGTTTTGGCTCTCAAGGCAAAGATTGCTGCTGCGGGTCTTTCGGCCCAGGACATGGTTGCAACTGCTTGGGATTCAGCCCGAACCTTCCGCGGCAGTGACATGCGCGGTGGTGCTAACGGGGCCAGAATCCGGCTCGAGCCACAACGCTCTTGGGAGGGTAACGAGCCAGAGCGCCTAGAACGCGTGCTGTCGGCTCTTGAGCCAATTGCGGCGGAGAACAACGTGAGTGTTGCTGACGTGATTGTTTTGGCTGGCAACTTAGGTGTCGAGATGGCGGCTAAGGCTGCCGGTCACGACATTGAGGTTCCATTTGCCCCTGGCCGCGGTGACGCAACCCAGGAGTGGACCGACGCAGAGTCCTTTGCTCCACTTGAGCCGATTCACGATGGCTTCAGAAACTGGGTGAAGAAGGACTACACCGTCAGCCCAGAAGAGCTGTTGCTAGACAGAGCGCAACTGATGAGGCTTACTGCTCCTGAGGTCACTGTTCTGGTCGGTGGCCTGAGAGCAATTGGAGCAAACCACGCAGGCAGCAAGCACGGAGTTTTGACTGAGCGTGAAGGCCAGCTAACCACTGACTTCTTCGTGAACCTAACCGACATGACCTACGTTTGGGAGCCAACCGGCTACAACGCATACAACATGCGTGACCGCAACAACGGACAGGTCAAGTTCACTGCTACCAGGGTTGACCTAGTCTTTGGTTCAAACTCAGTGCTTCGTGCCTATGCTGAGGTTTACGCACAGGACGATTCGACTGAGAGATTCGTTGCTGATTTTGTTGCTGCCTGGGTAAAGGTCATGAATGCAGATCGGGTTGATCTGAACTAATTCGAGCGGGCTGGCCCACCAACTCGGGAGGTCAGTTCTTCCTTCACGCTCGGCCACTCGCTGGCGATAACGCTGAAGCAAACGGTGTCTCGGAGGTTTCCAAAGCGATCAATTTGGTGACTTCGCAGAATTCCGTCTTGCTTGGCGCCGAGCCCTGCAATTGCGGTGCGGGACTGCAGGTTTTGGCTGTGGGTGCGAAACTCGACTGCGATGCAGTTGAGTTCTTCAAACGCGTAGCTCAACATCAACAACTTCATGGCTTGGTTTAGGCCAGTACGCTGGACGCCTTCGCTTATCCAGGTTGAGCCAATTTCCACCCGGCGGTTCGGCTCATCAATGTTCATGTAG
The DNA here is from genome assembly GCA_017854485.1 of Aquiluna sp. Taxonomy (GTDB): domain Bacteria; phylum Actinomycetota; class Actinomycetes; order Actinomycetales; family Microbacteriaceae; genus Aquiluna. The sequence continues at coordinate 5,049 of JAFMHN010000024.1, forward strand.
GTGGTCATGCCAACGGCCAGATTAGTCTTGCCGTCTATTACAGCAAATGGGGCCATGCTGCCCTTTTGTTGGAGTGAAAGCCGGCGCTCTATTTCGGCGCTCATCTCATCCGGCGAAGGGATGTGTGTGTACCAGATCTGCCACAGGTCACCCACGCTCTCGGATAGAGCCTCTGCATGCCCAAGGGATAATTGCTCGAGTGTGACTAGCTGATGGGTCAGGGTTGGTGCGTCACTAAATGGCATAACTGCAGTTTAGGTGGCAAGCCAGCCAGATTTTCTAGCTGAGCCTTTCAATCAAGAGGTTTGTAAAGTAGGCGCCGAGTGCCAGACCTGCGATGCCAACCACTCCGCCAATTGTTGGCGGGGCTGGAACTGGCAGCCTAAGAAGCGCGAACACGGCACCAATGACTAGGCCTGCAAGTAATGAGAATACGACAGTCATGTTTTGCTCTTCTTTCTGGGTCGAACAAGCACCCGGTAACTACTTCAAGCTCGGGCTTGATGTAACTTGGCAAGCCTAGTCACCAATTGTGTTGGGGGTCTGCGAAGAATTAGGGACCGTGTCGCAACATCGAATTCGTTCTCTTGCCGGGCCTAACAATAAATTCCACCACACAGAGTCTTCATAGGAACCCCGCAGTGTTTTTGCAGAGGTTTTTCAGAGGACAACTCACCAGTGGAAGAAACAATCGAGGAGGCTCAAGCTTAAGAAACTCAGGCCGAGGAGCCCACAACTGAAGAGCCCCAGGAAACACCGTTGAGGTAGCGGTTGGAGCCGGCACCATGACGACCCCGGCTGCAGCACTTGGCGCAGCTGACGTGACAACTGGTGACGTAACCACAGTGGAGGGATCAACCTTCATGGTTGACACTTCAGAGGGGGTCGTCATCAATGGCACCGCTAACGTCACTGCCACGGACATCGTGGCTTCTAGTGGCGTTACCCACGTAATAGACGAAGTCATCCTCCCACCAGGAGTTGACCCAGCGGCTTTGCTTGGCTAGGAAATTGCCGGAGTAACTCACTCAGCCGGGGACCTAAGGTCCTCGGCTGAGTCGTTTATTGCTTATTTGGATGGGGACAGAGTCGAAAATCGGTCTCTCGCGCTAGCTGGAGGATTTGGATTTCAGATAAGCAACAATTGCGTTAGCGTGGCCGTGGCCCATCTCGTGCTCAGTCTTTAAAAAAGCTACCTGTTCCATATGAGCCTTGGTCCGAACCTCGTTTAACTGATCGAACCAGTAGTCCATTGGCTTTCCGTACTTTTCCTCAATCGAAGGAAAGTAGCTCGCGGGTCCTTTGATTTTCTCTGTCACTGGCTCTCTCGCTTCCACTTATCGAACGGGTACCAGGAAGGTTACCCAGTGCCAAAAGCATAGCGGCGCCTTCCATCTAGATGTCAGATCGCACACATGCACCTCGGAGCACTGAAACGAGAGTGGCTTGAGCGATATAAATCTCTGGGGTAAAAGAAAAACCCTCCCGAAGGAGGGGTTTTACTTTGTGGAGACTAGGGGGGTCTATTAAGCCCGTCAAACCAGGGGTGTAGAGGCGATCTTTCTCCAAATCAGACTACAAATCAGGCTATTTTTAGTGCTCGAAGCCTGTTGGCGAAACAATCTCTGCCGCTGAGCTCTTCTTGTTGCTAGAGCACGCACCCACATCATCTTGCGAAGGGCGTTCCTTGGGGGTTGCCTCCGTCATGCTGGTCAGAACAGATCTTTCTGGTGTTAGATGTAGTCATGTCTAGATACCTCACCTATTTACACCAGCAATGGGTAGACGACCACCCTGCTCAGTGGTACAACGAAAGGGGGGGTAGTTGCTATGCAAGTCGTTGCTGAAATGAAGCAAGCTGGTGTGCTCGTATTTGCAGGCGGACTGGATGAAGAAATCGAGAACACCGTTGGTTCTAACTCTGAGGGAACCCTTTCTGGGCCAATCACCAAAAATGGTGAGTTTCTTGGCGGAATGCCGATAGCTGATGTTGCAACAGATGCTGAGGCCAATGAGTGGGGGAGGAAAAATGACTATGCGTGCACCTGAAAGTGGAATCCAGGAGATTCTCGATTCGCAACCCAACTGGAAGGGCGAGGTGCTCTCTAAGCTGCGAAGCGCAATACTGGAAAGCGACCCTGATATCTCAGCGGTTGTGAAGTGGAGAAAGCCGAGTAATCCACTTGGGTCGATCAGCTTTGAAAAGAATGGGATTTTGTGCGTCCAGGATTACCTGAAATCAGCGGTAAGGCTCACCTTCCCCAAAGGCGCCCAGCTATCAGACCCCGCAGGGCTGTTCAACTGCAGACTAGACAGCAAGACGAGCAGAGGGATAGATGTGTTCGAAAACGATGACATCGACCCTTCGGCGCTTAAAGCCCTGATAGGCCTGGCGATCGAGGCAAACTCACACTTCAAGGAAACAAAGTGACGATATCGGTAACCGTAACTGTTGATAAGCCGGTCGAAAGGGTTTGGGCTGCTTACACAACACCTGAAGACATCGTCGGTTGGAACTTTGCCTCAGATGATTGGCACACCCCTTCTTCTCGGGTAGACCTCAGAGTCGGAGGATCATTTAGCTCTCGCATGGAGGCAAAGGACGGAAGCGCGGGCTTCGACTTTGAGGGCGTTTACACCCAGGTCATCAAGAACAAGTTACTCGAATACGCGTTTGGAGATCGAAAGGCGCTGGTTACCTTCACTGAAAACCCAGGTTCAACGGTCGTTGAAGTCTCCTTCGACACCGAAGATGAGAATTCGGTGGATATGCAGCGCCAGGGTTGGCAAGCCATTTTGGACAATTTCAAGAAATATACTGAGTCAAAATAGCTCTAGGTGATAAAAACCTCCAGTTCCCGGGAGGGTTTTCCACTGTGAGTGGAGACTACCAGGGCTCTATTGGGCCACCATAGCAAGGGGTTTAGGGGTTGCTTATTTCCAAACCACACTATAAATCAGACTATTTTTTATATCTGAGCTGATTCTTGCGCGCAAATCGTAAAAACTCACAATGCATAGAATGTGTTGGTGAGCGTTTATTTGAAGGGCAAATTAGGTGGCTTGCTAGGTCACAGACTGCTGAATGCGACGGCCCTTGCAAGTCTTGTCGGTTCAATAGTTGTCTCGGTGCTCTTCGCCACCGACTCTCGCGAACTCTTGGGGGTGTCGGTATGGGAGAAGCCGCTTAAGTTCCTTATCTCCGCAACTTTTTATGCAACAACTTTTTCTTGGCTTTATACCCTTATCGAAAAAGGGAAGGGCTTGGCTTCCAAGATGGGAAACGTAATCGCCATCATGTTAATAGTTGAGCTTGTGGTTATTGTGGGCATGGCGTCTGTGGGGTCCACCAGCCATTTCAACGTTTCCACTCCTTTCAACATCACGATCTGGAGTCTGATGGCAACCGCTATTTCAATCGTCTGGGTAGCAACTTTCTTGCTATCAACTGGGTTATGGAACTCGCAGCGAATGTCTGCTGATCTTCGGCTTGCCATCAGGTGGAGCATTGGTCTTGGACTTGCTGGCATGGGAATTGCATTCACAATGACCCCACCTCAGCCACAGCAGGTTCTCCCGGAAAACTGGGCTGGTGTTGCTGGTGCCCACACCGTGGGAGCAGCGGACGGGGGACCAGGTTTGCCATTCCTCGGCTGGTCTACTCAAGCGGGAGACCTCAGAATTTCCCACTTTCTAGGTCTGCACGCTCTGCAAGTTCTTCCTCTAATCGCCGTAGTCGTCTCGATAGGGGTTGCAAACTACTTCGTCCGTCGAGCCATAATCATCGGCAGTGCAGTGGCCTACGCCCTACTCATTGCTTTTACCTATGTCCAGGCGCTTCTTGGTGAAACAATCGTCCAGCCCATAACGCTCATTTTTCTAGGCATTATTTTGGTTGTTGGAATGCTAAGCACTGGTTTTTCGCTTTTCAGGTCGCGTAGGGACGTACCCCTAAAAACTGGAGCCAAGTGGTGAGCTCGCTTCTGTCCCCGATTAAGTGACGAGACGTGCTCAAAATTATGGTTAAATCCGCAATTGAAAATAAAACCCCTCCCGAAGGAGGGGTTTCACTTTGTGGAGACTAGGGGGGTCGAACCCCTGACCCCCTGCTTGCAAAGCAGGTG
>JAFMHN010000013.1 GCA_017854485.1 Aquiluna sp.
TGTGGTAGAACGGGCGGATGTTCTTCGGGTAGTCAGTCAAGAACACGAACTCGTGACCGAATGTCTCCTCAACGTGAGCAGCAATCTGGCGCTCACCCTCCGGGTCCAGATCGCCGTCTTGACGCGGAACCTTGTAACCGCGAGCCTCAACAATGCTGTGAGCCTCAGCCAATGGAATTCTTGGGAAGGGTGTGGTGGGAACCTTGATCTCGAAACCATAAAGAGCTTCGATGTCAGCCCCATGGTTGTCCTTCACAGCCTGAATCGCTTTGACCATCAGATCTTCCTGGAATGCCATGACATCTTCGTGAGAGTCAACCCAGCTCATTTCCATGTCAATCGAAACAAACTCGGTGGCGTGGCGAGAGGTGAATGAAGGGTCAGCACGGAACACCGGTCCAACTTCAAAGACCTTGCCAAGGCCAGCGGCCATCGCCATCTGCTTATAGAACTGAGGGCTCTGAGCAAGATAAGCATGGGTTTCGAAATACTCAAGCTTGAACAACTCCGCATGTGACTCAGATGGCGAAGCCATGAGCTTGGGCGAGTGAATCTCGGTGAAGTCATTCTCGAGCCAGTGCTCGCGCCAGGTCTTCTCAATCGTGGTTTGAATCCTGAGCATCAGGTTCAGCTCTGGCCTGCGGTAGTCCAGGAAGCGCCAGTCCAAGCGCTTGTCGATTGAGGTGTCCTCGGCGATTGGGCTGTCAGGCAGTGATGCGCTAACAACTTCGAGGCTCTCCAGCAGAATCTCAATGCCACCAAGCTTTACGCGCTCATCGTGCTTGAGCTGTCCGCGCACGATGACAAAGGAACCGTGGCTCAGTGCACTTACCTGATCGGCCAGCGCATCCTCTTCGCTTGGGCGAGGGTAGGTGACCTGAACGCTGCCTGACTCATCGCGAATGATGATGAATTGGATTCGTTTTTGATCGCGCAGGGTTTCCACCCAGCCGCCAATTGTTACTGGGCCATCCTGGGCTTCGCCTAGTGAGCGAATTAGTGAGCGATCTAACATGTTGGGATTCCTCTGAGAGTCTGCTTGTGGGCGTTGAGAGCCAGTTTAGCGAAGGTAAACTTGTTACATGCCCGCCGCTCGGATCCACCTTGTTCGCCACGGCGAAGTATTTAACCCGCGCGGTGTGCTCTATGAGCGAATCGAAGGCTTTGAACTGTCTGATTTGGGCCACGAAATGGCGGCGGCGGCCGCCAAGGACCTCATGTCCCAGGGCCGGAGCGTTTCAAAACTAATTGCCTCGCCACTAATCAGAACCCAGCAGTCAGCTAAGCCAATTGCGGAGGGCTTTGGCCTGCGACTAGAAACAGACGACCGGGTAATCGAACCCTGGAACAAGTTCAAGGGCTTGAAGCTTGCCCCGGTAACTTTTTTGACCAAGCCGCACCTAATTTTGAACCTAACCAGGCCAAGCCTGCCAAGTTGGGGTGAACCGTATCAAGAGGTTGCCAGTCGAATGCAGGCCGCTGCACTGGATCACTGGAGTGCCACCAGTTCCGGCGACGTAGTGATTGTTTCTCATCAGCTGCCAATCTGGATGCTTTATCGCTCCAGTGCCGGCTTGGAGCTCCCACACAGCCCGACTGCTCGCAGATGCTCGCTTTCCTCAATCACCAGTTTTGAGGTAGTTGATGGGAAGCTGGTCGAGGTTGAGTATCGGGAGCCTGGAATCCAGCACGCTGCCAATGCCGTTGATGGCGGTGCTGTCTAATGAACTTAAATAGACTCAAGTTTGGCACTGCCCTAATTGCGGCAACTCTCGTAATCTCTGGCTGTGCCAGCGACCCGCTGGCCGATCAGTTTCGGGCTGGCGATAACAAGAATTACATAGCCGGTGACGGCACCGTCACCGAGTTTGCCATTGGCAATCGCCCCGATTTTGCAGCGTTTTCGGGTGTCACTGAATCCGGGCAAACACTAGAAAGCTCGGCATTTGAGGGCAGTGTTGTGGTGATGAACTGGTGGTATGCCGCCTGCGCACCATGCCGAGCTGAGGCTGCTGACCTTGCCAACCTCAGTGTTGAATTCAAGGGAGCTGTTGAATTCATCGGTGTCAACGTTCGGGACTCAGCCGAGACTGCGCTTGCTTTCGATCGCAGGTTTGGGATTGAGTACCCATCGCTAATGGACAGTCAATCCGGCCAGGTGTCACTTGCCTTCACAGGCGTTGTTTCGCCCCAGGCAGTCCCAACCACAATCGTGATTGATCGCGACGGTAGGGTGGCCTCCAGGATTCTGGGTCGAATTGAACCTTCAATTTTGCGCACGCTAATCCAGACTGTGGTGGATGAATGAGCGCGGGTGAGATAGCTCTAAACGGCTCAATGTTCCTGGCTGTTCCGATTGCGCTGCTGGCTGGAATCGTCACCTTTTTGTCCCCGTGTGTTCTGCCACTGGTCCCCGGTTATCTCGGCTACGTTTCTGGCTCTGCCAACCAGAAGAACAAGGTTCTAACCGGGGCGCTACTTTTCGTACTGGGATTCACCGCCGTCTTTGTGTCGCTTGGGGTCCTAGCTGGCACGGCAGGTTTGCTGGTGGTGGCAAGAAACCCATGGATCCAAATCGTGCTTGGCGCCCTTGTTGTGGTGTTTGGTTTTGCCATGATTGGCCAGCTGAAATTTTTGCAGCGGAACCTAAAACTTAACCTGAGTCCAAGGCTGGGCCTTGCAGGAGCCCCATTCTTGGGCGTTGTTTTTGCGCTCGGTTGGACACCGTGTATTGGGCCAACTCTGTCAGCAGTGCTGGTTTTAGCATCGGACACCGCAGATCCGATTCGTGGCGGAATTCTGGCCACCGTTTATTCGCTAGGCATCGGAATCCCGTTTATTTTGATTGCAGCTGGTTTTGACTGGGCCAAAAAATCAGTCAGCTTTGTGAAAGAACACATTCGAGCTTTCAACTTGGTTGGTGGCTCGATGCTGATTGTTGTTGGAGTGTTATTGATGACCGGGCTGTGGATGCAGTTCACGAACTGGCTTCAGGTGGTGACAAGTGGCTTCCAGCTTCCTCTCTAAGCTCAGCTTCTGGCCACGCTGGTTCTGGCGTCAGCTGACCTCAATGCGAAATGCATTGATCTTGCTACTTCTACTTGCAATAGCGGCTGTCCCCGGCAGTGTTTACCCACAGCGCAGTGCGGATCCAAACGGTGTCAAGGTCTTTTACGACAACCGGCCGGAGCTTGCGGCGATTCTAGATTCGGTGCAGCTATTTGATGTTTATACCTCGGTCTGGTTTTCCGCGATCTACATTCTGCTGTTTGTGTCACTAGCCGGATGCGTGCTTCCCAGAACCAAGATTCACTTCAATGCGCTTCGGGCAAAGCCGGTTGAAACGCCAAAAAACTTGGCTCGAATGCCAGAGCATATTGTTCGCGATGGCTCCGACTCGGTGTTGGATTCGGCCTACGAAGTTCTCAAAAAACGCGGCTTCCGGGTAATGCGTCAGGAAGGCTCGATTAGCTCAGAAAAGGGCTATGCCAAAGAAACTGGCAACCTCATGTTCCACTACGCGCTGGTGGGTGTCTTGATGGCTGTTGGGCTTGGCGGTGGCTATAGCTTCTCTGGTCAGCGGGTGCTAGTTGAGGGCGACACTTTCGTGAACAACCTAGCCAGCTACGACTCTTTTTCTCCGGGAGCGCTGTTCAACGAAAGCAGGCTCGAGCCCTTTAGCGTCAGCTTGGATGAGTTTGACGTCGTGTATGACCTAGCTAACAAAAACAACATTGGTCAGCCAATTGACTTCATTGCCAGCGTTACGAGGCAAGTTGGAACCGAAAGCTACGCCTCAGAAATTCGCGTGAATTACCCACTGCCGGTTCCCGGTGCCAATGTTTACCTGACCGGCAATGGCTTCGCTCCGGTTGTGACAATCTTCGATGGCGAGGGAGATATTTCCTTCTCCGGTCCGGTCGTATTTTTGCCTCAGGATTCAAACATGACCTCACTAGGGGTAATCAAAACTCCGGACTCACTTCCTGAGCAGCTGGGGATAATTGCATTTTTCTATCCGACTGCCGAAAAGCTAACCACCGGCGCCTACACATCGATTTACCCAGATCCCATCTCACCGCTGATGACAATGAATGTCTATTCCGGCGACCTTGGTCTGGACTCCGGGGTTCCCAGGAATGTGTTTGCCTTGGACACCACGAACATGGAACTGATTGCCGGCAGAAATGGCCCAGCACCAGCCATCGAACTCGAGGTTGGTGAATCGGCGGACTTGCCAAATGGATTGGGCTCGGTTCGCTTTGATGGACTGCTGAGATTTGCATCACTAGATATCGCTCACAACCCTGGCGGAATTTGGGTGCTGCTTTTTGCGTTGTTAGCTCTGGGTTCGATGACAATGTCACTCCTAATCCCACGTCGTAGAGTGTGGGTGAGGGCAAATCCGGGTGGCACAATTGAGTTTGCAGCTCTTGCCAGGAGAGACGATCCGAATCTGAAGCTGATTTTGGAAGAAATAGTTCAAGAGATAGAGACAAAGAGCAAATAAATGACTGAGATCGTCCTAAACGAAGCCCTGTCCGAAGTATCGCTACTGGTAGTTTCCTCCGCCCTGGCTTTTCTTGCCCTGGCGCTAGTGCTGTTTTCGTTCCAGCTGGTGAAACTCAACACCGAGGATCAGGCTGACCCAGAGAAATTTAGCCAGGTTGAAAAGGCCGGTTTCGTGCTGCTTTGGGTGTCGACCATCGTGCTTGGCGTTGGGGTGGTGCTGCGTGGAATCTCGGCTGGCCGAGTGCCATGGGCGAACATGTATGAATTTTCGATCAGCGGTGCTTTCTTGATTCTGTTGGTTTACCTGACCGCGCTAAAAATTCGTGATCTTCGATTCATTGCGACTTTCATCGCCGGCTTCGCCCTGATTATTTTGTTTGCTGCAGTCTCGCTTTTCTACGTCGAAGTCCAGACCATCATGCCGGCGCTCCAGAGCTACTGGTTGGTTATTCACGTTGTTGTTGCCATCATGGCCAGCGGTTTCTTCTCGGTGGCGGCGGGTCTGCACCTGTTCTACCTGCTAAAGGCGTCCGGCAAAGCCCAGAAGCTATTTCAGCGATTCCCGGACCTGCAGCAGCTTGAACGGCTTGCTTACCGATTCAATGTGGTCGGGTTTGTGCTTTGGAGCTTCACCTTGATCGCCGGGGCAATTTGGGCAGAACGCGCTTGGCACCGCTACTGGGGCTGGGACACCAAAGAGGTTTGGACCTTCATCATTTGGGTTCTCTACGCCGGTTATCTGCACGCCATGGCAACCAGAGGCTGGAATGGCAAGCGCGCGGCTTGGCTTGGCCTAATTGCGTTCCTGTCCGTGATTTTCAACTTCACCATCGTGAACCTGTTCTTCAAGGGTCTTCACGTTTACTCAGGTCTATAGAAGCGCTAGGCAGCGATCTAAGCGCTGGTGCCAGTTAGCTTGAGTTTCAGCATCAACGGCAAACTGCTTTAGTAGTGCCTTGTCCGGAACTGGCTCTGTGACATCGAGAAATCCATTGGTTGGGATAAGCGGTTCGGTGACAACATCCGCGGCCAGTAGCGAGGCCGTTGCAAGGCCACAGGCATAGTCCAAGTCAGTCAGGCTGGCTGCTAGCTGCAGGCCATGAGCAATCCCAATGCTCGATTCCAGGGCTGAGCTGACTACCGGGGGCAGCGAACTGGTCTGAGCTATTTCTAGAGCTGAACGAATTCCACCAAGTGGCTGAACCTTCAAAACGGCAATATCTGCAGCGCCAAGCCTTGAAACTTCAAGCGGATCCACTGCCTTACGGATCGACTCATCGGCAGCAATTTTGAGCTCAATCCCTGCAGCTTCAAGCTGATGCCGGAGCTGGACAAGTTCTTCTATGGTCGCAACCGGCTGTTCAAAATATTCAATTGGGAGCACAGTTATTTTCTGGGAGAAAGCAACTGCCTCGGCCACCGAAAACCAACCATTGGCATCCAGCCGGATTTTCGCCTCCGGAAACAGTCGGTTGGTTTCTAAAACCCTGGCCAGGTCCTGCTCCAGATCTGACCCGGCACCGCCGACCTTTATCTTGACTGTCCCAAAGACCCCAAACGATGCCAACACCGATGAAATCAGATCAGGTCTAACCGCCGGCAGCGTCGCATTTACGGCAATCTTGGTTCGGTGCTGAGCAGGAAGCGGCTCATTTGCGTATTCCAGTGCTGCTTTCAACCAGGCGGCCGATTCCTGGTCTCCGTATTCCAGAAACGGCGAAAACTCACTGAATCTTTCGGAGCCTTTGAATATCAAGACCTCTCTGTGGTCGAGACCTCGAAATTTAGTGTTCAGGGGCAGCCTGACAACACTCACCTGATTAATCTGATTGGTCACCACAGGATTAGTCTAGGTCTATGACTAATTCAGTTTCAGAGCTGTTTGACCCAGAAATATGGCAGAGCGTCCCAGGTTTTGAGTCACTGGCAGATATCAGCTACCACCGTCACAAGACCCTAGGGGTTGTGCGCGTGGGGTTTTCAAGACCCGAACTTAGAAACGCGTTTCGACCTCAGACTGTCGACGAGCTTCATTCGGCTCTTGACCATGCCCGAGCACAGACCGATGTTGGGGTTGTGCTGCTAACTGGAAATGGACCAAGTGCAAAAGACGGCGGTTGGGCATTTTGTTCCGGTGGCGACCAGTCAGTTCGGGGCAAGAATGGTTACGAATATGCAGAAGGTTCTTCTGGCCGCCTCCACATCCTCGAGGTCCAGCGACTAATCAGATTTATGCCCAAGGTTGTGATTGCGCTGGTCAGCGGCTGGGCAGCTGGCGGAGGGCACTCGCTAAATGTGATCGCAGACTTGTCGATTGCATCCAGACAGCACGGAAAGTTCAAGCAAACAGACGCTGATGTTGGAAGCTTCGATGCCGGCTACGGCTCGGCATATTTGGCCAAGCAAACCGGCCAGAAATTTGCTCGGGAGATCTTCTTCCTGGGTCAAACCTATGATGCCGAGCGCGCCTATCAGATGGGTGTGGTGAACAAGGTTGTTGACCACAAGGACCTAGAGGTTGAGGGCGTTGCCTGGGCCAAGGAGATTCTCGGTAAGTCACCAACTGCCATTCGAATGCTGAAGTACGCAATGAATGCGGTCGACGACGGCCTAGTTGGCCAGCAACTCTTTGCCGGCGAGGCCACCAGGCTTGCCTATGCAACCGATGAGGCAAATGAGGGCAAGAGCGCGTTTCTAGAAAAGCGCAAGCCGGACTGGTCTGGATTCCCCTGGCACTACTAATGAAACCGACCAGAACCGAAGCTGCCAGTGATCCATTTGCCGTCCTGAAAATGATGGTTGAGGTTGCCGCGGGCAACCTGGCAGGGTTTGTTTCACCACCGGAGACAACGGGAATTGCAGCTGAGTTTGAACAGGTCCCGGCAGAAGTTGATGCAAGCGTTGGCCTCATTATTGAAAGCTCTGGTTCCACTGGTAGACCAAAACGAATTGAGCTTTCGCTGGCAGCGCTTATGGCAAGCGCTGAAGCTTCAGCCAGCAGGCTAGGCGGTCACGGACAGTGGTTGCTGGCTCTTCCTGCCAATTATGTGGCGGGGGCAAATGTTTTGTTTCGGTCGGTAGTTGCCGACACGCAGCCAGTGATCATGAACTCCAGAGTCCCATTCTCAGCTGAGGGGTTCAAGAACTCCTCGAATCTGATGCAGCACCCGATCCGCTACACCTCACTGGTTCCCACCCAGCTGGACCGGCTGGCAGCAGCAACTGCCGACCCAGCTGTGCTGGCGGCACTGAGGTCCTTCCAGGCGATTTTGGTTGGGGGTCAACTGCCTAACACCAGCTCGATAGAACGCCTGAAATCACTTGGCGTGAATGTGGTGGAGAGCTATGGCATGGCCGAAACAAGCGGCGGTTGCGTCTACGACGGCGTGCCCCTGGAGGGCGTGGAGGTTGAAATTGTGGCTGGAAAAGTTGTCGTTTCTGGTCCGGTGCTTGCCAATGGCCTGGGCCAGGCATATGCAACAGAGGACCTAGCAGAGATCGTTGATGGCAAGCTCAAGCTCATAGGCAGAGCCGACCGAGTGATCATCTCTGGCGGAAAGAAAGTTTCTCTGGATGACATTGAGCAAAGAGTGCTGGAACTGGACTCGGTCAGTCAAGCCCTGGCGGTTTCTGTGGCGTCAAAGTGGGGTCAGTCGGCAGCTTTGCTGGTCGTGGGACCCAAGCCCTTGGAGCTCGCAGAATTGAATGCGGTTCTTGAGGGGCCAGCCAAAGCCATAGCTTTCAGGCAACTGGATGAGCTGCCGAGACTGGAAAGCGGTAAACCCGATTATCAGGCTGCCAAGCAGCTGCTTGCCGATTAGTCTTTAGTCAATGTCACAACTAAAACTTTGGGTCGAGGGCGCCAGAATCAGAACCCTGCCGCTTGCGCTCGCGCCGGTTTTTCTGGGCAGTGCAACAGCCTATTCACTTGATGCATTCAATCTTCCGTTAGCTGTTTTGGCCCTGCTGGTTTCGCTGTTGCTCCAAATTGGCGTCAACTACGCAAATGACTACTCCGATGGAATACGTGGAACGGACGCAAACAGGGTCGGCCCACTTCGGCTGACCGGTTCTGGATCCGCTAAGCCAAGAGCCGTGAAAAATGCTGCCTTTATTAGTTTTGGGCTCGCTGCGCTGGCCGGATTGACAATCATTTTGATAACTAACCAGTGGTGGTTGATAGCCCTAGGGCTAGCGGCAATCATTGCTGCCTGGTTCTACACCGGTGGCAAAAACCCATACGGCTATGCCGGGCTCGGAGAGCTGGCAGTGTTCGTGTTCTTTGGTTTGGTTGCGACGGTCGGAACAAACTTCATTCAGACTGGATTTATTGACCCACTGTCGGTGTTACTGGGTGGTTGCTTCGGTTTATATGCATCAGCAGTTTTGATGGTCAACAACATTCGCGACATCGCCACCGATAAGGAATCTGGCAAAAACACGATTGCGGTCAGGCTTGGAGCAAAGCTTTCACGCGGATTGTTTATTTGGATGCTTTGGATTCCGGTGCTGATCAATGTCTTGTTGGTTCCGATATATCCGGCCACCATCATGGGCTTTTTGAACCTGCTGTTGGTATTACCAGCGACCCTGATAGCTCTTGATGGCAAGGGAGCCAAGGAGCTAATTACCGCCCTGAAGCTAGCCAGCTTTGCCGGACTAGGATTTGGGGTTTTGGTCGGGCTCGGTGTCGGACTGGTCAGCTTCAGTATTTGAGTCGAGAATCTGATTCTCCAGGTCACTCTCAGCATCGTCGTAGCTGCCGGAGGTATTTCTTGCCAACTTATTGGCCACCGACTCACTCATTGCCTTGCGCTGGCGATCTAGAAACACCAAAGACAGAGCAAAAGACACTGCTGCGGCAATAATTGCGGCAAAAAATGGGTTGAAGTCTAGAAGTGCCAAGGCGAGGAAAACTCCGAAGAACAGGAGAAGCCTGAGAAGGGTGTAACTGATCCATGGGTTTTTCACGTCTTCAGTTTAGGCACAGGTGTGTGAACTAGGGTGGAGTTATGACGAGAGTAGCCGTTGCAACATTTGGATTCCTGATTATCTGGGGGATCTTCACGACTGTTTTTGCCGCGAGTGCGGACAAGACCGAGGTTCGCCTGTTCCCGAAATGGCTGTGGGTAATCCTCTGTCTGCTTGTTCCTTTCTTCGGTGGCCTGCTCTACTTGATGGTCGGAAGACCGCTGCCGGCTAATCCAGGGCCTCGTGGCGGCCAGTCGAGAATAATTGCGCCGGATGACGACCCAAATTTCTTGCGGGACATTCAGAAGTTTTTGCGTAAAAAAGACCAAGACGACAAAGACAAGTAAGTGATCAGTCCCTCTCAACAATTCGCCGCAACACTTATCGCCGAACTGGTCGCCAAGGGTGTTCGCAATTTCTACATTTCGCCAGGGGCAAGGTCACAGGCGCTTGCTATCGCAGTTGGTCAATTGGCTGGAGCTGGAAAGCTCTCGCTAACTGTTCGTCTTGATGAGCGATCGCTGGCCTTCACCGCGTTGGGTAGGGCAATCGCAACTAAAGAACCGAGCGTTGTCATCACAACCTCAGGAACAGCTGTTGCCAACCTTCACCCAGCTGTTCTCGAAGCCCATCACAGCTCAGTGCCTTTGATTTTGCTGACTGCCGACAGGCCAAGCGAGCTTCGTGGGGTTGGAGCAAATCAAACCACCAACCAGGTTGGGATCTTCGCCAACTGCCTGCGCTCATTTGTTGATGTTCCAGCCGCCAGGCCATCCAGCATCCCGGATGCCGGGTCCTTGGCCTCAAATGCAATTGCCAATGCCATGGGCACCGCGAATCAAGCCGGCCCGGTCCAGCTCAACCTGCAGTTTGTGGAGCCATTGAGCTCGTCAGAACCCACCGCCAATTCCATACTGTCAGCACTTGCATCCACCCCACTTGCATCGGGCGTCGAGCACGAAGAATTACTGGAAATTGAAGTTGATGACCACACCGTTGTCATCGCGGGAGCAGATGCAGGAGCAGATGCGGTCAGGTTTGCCGAAGACGCAAAATTGCCACTGTTTGCAGAACCATCTTCCGGTTCCAGATACGGCTCAAGCGCGATCGTGAATTATCAGGCTGGCCTGCTGGGCCCGCTGGCCAAGCAGGTTCGCAGAGTGGTCGTGTTTGGAAAGCCGACGCTCTCCAGGCCGATTATCGCCCTGATCAAAAACAGCAGTGTCTATGTAGCCAAGTCAAGAAAGCACGGGAAGTTCGACGTTGGTCACAACACGATAGCCAGTGCTTGGCAACTGGAACCAAAGGGCGTTGCTTCGAGCTCCTGGCTTGAAAGCTGGAAAGAGGCGGCAGGCTCCAGCGATGCCCGCAGTGAATTTGTCGAAGCAGTCTGGGATGGCGCCGGTTCAGTGCCGCTTCTAATTGGGGCCAGCAACCTGATTCGCGTTGCAGACAGCTGCGTGAAGCCAGCCACAGTTCGCGCCTATTCCAATCGTGGTCTTTCTGGGATCGACGGCACAGTCGCCACGGCAATTGGCATCGCTCAGGCAGGGGCGGGCGTCAGGGCCCTGATTGGAGATCTGACGCTGTTGCATGACATTGGTTCGCTGAACCTTTCGGGCCTCAGAAACCTGAACGTGCAGTTGATCGTTGGCAACGACTCCGGCGGTCAAATTTTTAGAAAACTTGAAGTCGCAAAAACAATTCAGGCGGATCTATTTAGGCAGCTGTTTCTAACGCCTCAAACTGTGAACATCGAAACAGCAGCTTCGGCATTTGGCTGGAATTATGTCAAACCGGAATCTTTAGCAGAGCTTAGTGAGGCCATGAAGCTGGATGGTTTTGTGATTATCGATTATCAGTTGGATTCAGAAAACGCATAGCGAACGGCCTTGAACTTCAGTTCAGTCTCGGCCAACTCCGCCTCAGGGTCACTCTCGGCGACTATGCCGCAGCCGGCAATCGCCCTGATCTGATCTTTTTCGATAATGCCACCGCGAAGAGCGATAGCTAGCTCTCCCGCACCATCGGAACTTAACCAGCCAACCGGTCCGGCATAGCCGGCTCGGTCGAATGGTTCTAACTGAGAAATCAGCTGCTCGGCCATGACCGTTGGCGTTCCGGCCACTGCCGCTGTTGGGTGGAGCTTCTCGATTACATCTAGCAGGCTGACATTGTCCCGAAGTCTGCCTGTCACATCTGTCGCCAAATGCCATAGGTCTGGCAGCGCGAGCGAAAAAGGCTCTGAGTCAGCCTCGACCTCTTCACAAAATGGCTCAAGAGCTTTCACCATTGAGTTCACGGCATAGTCGTGCTCGTGTCGGTTTTTTTGAGAGTGCGCGAGCCCATCCGCAATCGCCCTATCAACATCGGGATCAGTTCCGCGCCCGGCGGTTCCAGCCAAGACTCTGGCTGATACTTCGCCGGCGTCAGCTCTAAGTAGCAGCTCCGGGGATGCGCCGAAGACGTTGCCAATTTGATAGGTCCAACACTTTGGATACTTCTCGTGAAGGCGAGTCAGTGCCCGAGACAAATCAGGTGCCGCCTTGATGGGCATGACTAGGTCTCTGCCCAGAACCACCTTTTCCAGCTGGGTGCTGTTGATTGCCCTGATGCCGGCTGCGACTGCAGTCTTGAAATCCTCCGCCGAAACCACACCTTCACTAAATATGCCCTCTGGGCTGAGCCTTGGTTGTCCGGAACTCTCTGCATCAACGACAACCTCGAAAGCCACCCCTTCACGGTAAACCCGGGTGACCGCTGGAACGTAGAGCAGGCTGGGGGCGGCACTTGATTCAGAAAAAGTGATCGATGTCAGGGCGATTAGGCCGGTGTTGGCGAGTCCCGACTGGTTATCTATCTCGGCGGTGCGGATGAGCTCTTGCCACATTTTGGACAGCTCATAAATTCTATTTGGACCAGTTGCTTCAAAGCTGATCGCCTTTCCGGTGCCAATAATCTGCTGGCCATCCCTGAGAAAGACTGAGGAGCCAGAAATGTCTAAAACCTCGGCAGGAGGAATTCGGCGTATTACTGCCTTGATTGCCATTGGGCCCTTTGCTAACAATTCACTGTGATTATATGAACCGGAGGTGCGAAGAAATGATTTCTTCCATATCCTGAACAGAAGTCTAAGTGAGGTGACGGTGTGATTCTGAAGATGGCTGCTTTTACGCTATTGGCGACACCGCTGCCCGTTTTTGGACTGCAAGCCGAGGGCGACGACCTGGAGCTTGATCAGGACTCTCACATCCAACAGGTGATTCCACCAGCAATGGTTAATGATCAGGTTGACCCGCTTGGCACACTGCCGGTTGATTTTGCCAACGTGGAAATCACAATGCTGACTCCGGCGGACAAGTTTGTGTCGGCAACCACGCCGCTCGCGGTTGGGCTAATGCTGGGGACAGTCTCGCTGGTGGTCTACACCCTGGTGAGTCAAAGTAACCCTCGCGCTCGCGATTAGACTTATCCGGTGACTAAAGCCGACCTAAATAAATCTCCCGAGCAAGTTTCCAAGATGTTCGATGAGGTCGCCCACGCCTACGACAAGACCAATGACCTGCTCTCTTTCGGGCAAGCTCGGCTTTGGCGGAGGGCGCTAACTCAAAAGGTTGATGCCAAATCTGGCGAGCGGATTTTGGACATTGCTGCGGGAACCGGCACCAGCTCCATGGCCTTAAGGTCAGACGGCGTCGAGGTTGTGGCGGCCGATTTCTCCAAGGGAATGCTTGCCGAGGGCAAGAAGCGTTACCCCGAACTCGAGTTTGTGTTTGCCGATGCAATGAATTTGCCATTCAAGGACAACGAGTTTGACGTTGTCACCATGTCGTTTGGTTTGAGAAACGTGCAGGACCGAATGAAGGCACTTCGAGAGTTTTTGAGAGTGCTAAAGCCAGGCGGGCGCCTAGTGATTTGCGAGTTCTCGCATGTGAAGGGGTTACTGGGAATCGGCTATCGTGCTTATCTCAAGTTGCTGTTGCCGCTAGTAAGTAGGTTGCTAAGTAAAAACCCGGCCGCATACAGCTACCTTTCTGAGTCAATTGCAGCCTGGCCAGATCAGGCAGAACTTGCTAAAGACATCACCGCTGCCGGCTTCGCGAAGACCAAATGGAAGAATTTGAGCTTTGGTGTGGTTGCTATTCATTCTGCAATTAGGGAGAAATGAAGATAGCGCTACCGAGCCAGCTGCGACTGGTAACAGACAAGGCTCTGCTGTCAGATCTTGAAAACTCACTCGAAAAAGTTGAGCTCCGGCTAGCTGAAGCAACCAGCCAGGCCGAAAAGCTGGTTGACACAATGGCCTCACACTTGGCCAGAGCCGGGGGCAAGCGGCTTCGCCCAGTGCTCACGCTGCTGACTTCGCACCTTGGAACTCCGGGTAATGAGGATGTGTTGGATGCCGCAGTGGTGATGGAGATCACTCACCTTGCAACCCTGTACCACGACGACGTTATGGACCAGGCTGACTCTAGGCGTGGGGTAGCGACCGCCCACATGGTTTGGGGTAACAACGTGGCGATTTTGACCGGGGACCTGCTTTTTGCAAGGGCATCAAACCTTGTGTCAGGACTTGGCCAGGAAGCACTTCAATTGCAGGCGCAGGTGTTTGAGCAGTTGGTTCTGGGCCAGCTCCATGAAACTATTGGCCCCCAGGACGGGGAAGACGCGCTTGAGCACTACATCCAGGTCTTAAGGGATAAGACCGGATCACTAATCGCGCTTTCGGCTCAGCTGGGCGCGATGCTTTCTGGTGCCAGTGAGAGCTACCAGAGGCCGCTGAAGGAGTTTGGCGAAAGTATCGGGGTTGCGTTCCAGCTTGTTGACGACATCATCGACATTCAGTCAACGAAGTCGCAGAGCGGAAAGATCGCCGGAACCGACCTCCTGGCTGGTGTGCCAACGCTTCCAGTGCTGCTGCTAGCAGATCATCAAGACTCGGCCTCCAAGCAGCTGCTGGTGGATATCACAGAGCACCTCGACGAGTCCACACTGCCAGAAATTTTGGTCCGGCTGCGCGCACATCAGGTGATGGAGCAGGCACGGCTAGAGACCTTGCGCTGGGCGGATAAAGCCATCGACGCACTCTCCGACCTTCCAGACAGTAGAGTACGTAAGGCCCTTGAAGCTTTTGCTCGGGCCGTAGTTGATCGAAAAGGCTAGAGGAAACACATGTCCAAGCTTCGTCTTGCGGTTATAGGTGCCGGCCCAGCTGGCATCTATGCCTCGGATCTGATCTTGAAGGCAGAGCGAGACTTTGATGTCTCGATTGACCTGTTTGATTTGCTGCCAGCACCATATGGTCTGGTCCGCTACGGAGTCGCCCCAGATCACCCAAGAATCAAAGGAATCATCAAGGCCCTCTACGAGGTGCTGGACCGCGGGGACATTCGCTTTTTCGGAAACGTGCGTTACGGCCAGGACATCACCCTGGATGACCTAAAGAGTCACTACAACGCTGTGATTTTTGCAACCGGAGCAATCAAGGATGCACCGCTTGCTATTCCAGGTGTTGACCTTGATGGGTCTTACGGAGCAGCTGACTTTGTGAATTGGTACGACTCACACCCAGATGTCGGACTCACCTGGCCGCTAGATGCAAAACAGATCGCAGTGATCGGCAACGGAAACGTTGCGCTTGACGTTGCCAGAATGCTGGCCAAGCTGCCCGATGACCTGCTTTCAACAGATATTCCGGATCACGTTCACAAGGGACTTTCATCCTCGCCGGTGACCGACGTGCACGTCTTTGGCAGGCGTGGGCCTGCCCAGGTTAAGTTCTCACCACTGGAGCTTAGAGAGGCACTGCACGTCGAGGGAGTCCAGTCGATTGTGTATGACGAGGACTTCCAGTATGACGAGGGCTCTACTGCCGCCATTGAGAGCAATAACCAGGTTCGGGTCATGGTCAAAACCCTTGAGACCCTGCGTGAGAATCCGCAGGAACCAGAAGCCAGAAGACTTCACCTGCACTTCTTTGCCAGCCCGGTCGAGATCATCGGCACCGACGGGAAAGTCTCCGGACTGAAGATCGAGCGCACCAAGCTTGATGGCAAAGGTGGCGTTGTTCCAACCGGAGACTTTCAAGAGTTTCCGGTGCAGGCTGTCTACCGAGCAGTCGGCTACTACGGATCGCCAGTGGATCAGATTCCCTTCGACGCAGCTTCTGGAGTTATTGCGAATGAGGCTGGCCGAGTTATCAACGAGTCGGGCCAGCAGATCCCCGGGGTTTACTGCACCGGTTGGATCAAGCGCGGCCCGGTGGGCCTGATCGGCCACACCAAGGCAGATGCAATTGAAACCATTGGCAATGTCATTGCCGACAAGTCCTCTTGGTGGCAGCCCGAGCGGCCAAACGAGAATCAAATCTTGGAAACCTTGCGAGCCAAGGGCGTCGACTACATCGACTGGGAGAAGTGGCTCAAGATTGATGCGCAAGAAAAAGCTTTGGGAGAAGCAGCTGGACGCGAGAGAATAAAGCTCTTCGACCGCGAAGAGATTCTCAAAATTTCAAAGGGATAGTTTTTGACTCGTCTGCCTGGCGCACGACTTCGGAAAGCGCAGATAGCCACTCTTGCCACTTTTGTCGCAATGGGTCACGCCGCGCTATCCTCGGTGGCCTGGGTTCCAGAGTTCATAGACCGGCTTGATGTGTCATTTGCAACCTGGGGAACCATCATCGGCCTGGGCGTTATCGGTTCGATCACTCCGTTGTTTTTTGCATCAAGACTGATGATGCGATTTGGTTCTAGGACTGTAATTCGGTTTGCCAATTACGGCGGAATGATATTTTTGGTTGCTCTTGCCTACACCGAGGATCCGTTTATCTGGTTCTTCATAAATGCAACCTTTGGTTTTTTCATGTCGCTTTTGGGAGTCAGTGTTAACTCGCATGCGGTTCTGCTGCAAAAGCAGATAAGCATTAACATCATCGGACGCATGCACGCTGGCTGGAGCTTGGGTGCAGTGGGAGCGGCGATTACCGGTGGTTTGGCAACGGTGTTCCTAAGCCTCGAGGTTTTTCTGATCATCGTTGCCGTTGTCACGCTAGTGATCTTCGAATTTGTGTTGCGCTGGTTGTTGGCCCCCAATGAGGACGGTCACCTCGAGGAAAAGGAGGCAGCAGTCAAGCGGAAGTTCTACCAGATGCCGCCGGAGTTGTGGCTGCTGGCTGCTGGCTTGTTTTGTGGCATCTACCCCGAAGTCGCCGTTATTGACTGGGCTGCTGTATTTGCCCGAGACGTGTTGAACGTTGACGTTGCACTGAGGTCAATCCCATTCGCGGCCTTCATGGTGGGAATGATTATTGGCAGGTTGTCCATGACCAATCTTGCAACCAAGTTCCACCCGCACATGATTGCTTCCAGGGGTGCCTACCTGGCAGCAATTGCGTTGGCGCTATCGGCTGTAATTTCGTCAGCGGTTGCAGGAGTCAGCGTGCAACTAGGACTGTTTGTGACCGCTGTCTTGTGGGGCCTAGCGGGCCTTGGCTTGGCACCGGTGTCACCGGCCTTCTATTCCGCCGCCGGTCACATCCCTGGCGTTCCAACATCTTGGGCTGTTAGCCGGCTTAGCCTTGTGAACTCAACCGTTTCGATTGGTGCGAAGACCATGATGGGTGCCCTGTCACAGGGAGTGGGCCTGTCGCTTGCGTTCTTCTTCCCGATTGGTCTGGCGGTGGGGTCGGGTCTGATTGCCGCCAGCTATGCCAAGCGCGCTAGGCGCAGCGAGCTTGATGCCGCCGCTCCTCCAACCGGTCCAATTTCCATCATCATCAATGAGGATGCAGCTCGGTAGGCTAACCCCGTGAGCATCTACCGATTAAAAAACGAACCGAAGCTATATGCCTGGGGCTCCCTCGAGCTAATACCTGGCCTAATGCGCACCGATTCCAACGGTCAGCCTCAGGCAGAGGTATGGTTCGGATCTCACAAACTCGACCCCTCCGAAATAGATGATCCAGTCGGTGGAAATTTGCGGGAGCGCGTCGGTGATCTTCCGTATTTGGTAAAGCTCCTGGCTGCCGCAAAGCCGCTGTCTATCCAGGCCCACCCGACCAAGGAACGCGCCATAGAGCAGTTCGGCTTGGGAAACCCAAGCTATCAGGACGACAACCACAAGCCGGAGCTGATTGTTGCAGTCTCTGACTTTTCGGCACTTTGTGGCTTTAGGCCCCTAAAAGAGATCGAGCGTGATCTGGGGTTGCTTACAGGCGCCAATCCAATATTCCAAGACTGGCTGGAGGCATTCAGGCTTGGCAGACTAAAAGCTGCCACCAGGTTCGCGCTGGAGGCCAGTTCAGCACTTGTGGGTCAGTTGGTTGAGCATGCCGCAGTGCTTGATCCTGAGCGGAAACAGTTGATTGAGCAGCTGAATCACGAATATCCGCTGGATTCCGGGATTGCGGTTTCGGTTCTAATGAACTTAGTTACGCTCGAGCCAGGCCAGGCGCTGTATTTGCCAGCTGGCAACATTCACAGTTACCTAGCCGGGCTAGGTGTTGAGGTGATGGCCGCCAGCGACAACGTGCTTCGAGGAGGCTTAACCAGCAAGCCGCTGGACAAGGAAGAGCTCATGCAGGTGCTCGAGTTTGAGCCACTGGAGCACCCAAAGGTAAGTGCCAAAAACATTGCCAGCGGGCTGGTGGAGTATCCAGTCGGAGTGCCAGATTTCAAGGTTTATCAAGTTAGTCCAAGTAGCGATCGAATGTTGATTGACTTGAAGCTGGTGGACAGCGCCATCTTGGTTTGCATCGCTGGCGAGATAGTGCTTTCCAACTCACTGGGTGAGATGGAGAAACTGGGTCCCGGTGAAGCGGCCTTTATCCGGTCGGCCAACCTGTTTTCGATCACCGGCAGCGGCACCGGCTACCTAGCGATGGGCTAACGGTAGTTTACGAACTGAAGATCAACCGGAAGATCTGCGCCCTTTAGCAGAGCAATGATCTCCTGAAGATCATCGCGGCTCTTCGAGCTAACACGAAGCTCGTCACCCTGAATCTGCGCCTTGGCACTCTTCGGGCCCTGGTCGCGAATCAACTTGGTGATCTTCTTAGCATTCTCCTGGTCGATTCCGGCCTTGAGCTTGCTCTCGATTCGAGTCTCTTTCCCAGAAGGGAATGGTTCACCTGAATCCAGAGACTTCAGTGAGATCCCGCGCTTGATCAGCTTGGTGTGGAACACGTCCAGCACGGCCTTGGCTCGCTCCTCGGAATTTGCCTTGATCAAAACCATTTCACCGCTCCAGCTAATGCTCGCATCGGTGTTTTTGAAGTCGTAGCGCTGCTCAACTTCCTTGGCTGCTTGGTTCAGGGCGTTGTCCGCCTCTTGCTGGTCAACCTTGCTTACTACGTCGAATGATGAATCTGCCATCTGTCTACTCTAGCTAGAGTGTGCGTCTGGCTGTTGAGCTTCTAACAACTAAGTCAATTGGCCAGAATGTGATGGACTCAAAGTTTTCTTGGGCCTTGGGGTCATTCGACTCCAAAATATCCACAAGTGTGTTGGCTGCCTTGGCTCCCTGCTGGTGCACTGACTGGTCAACCGTGGACAGGCCGTAGAACTCTCCAAGCGGATGTCCATCGATGCCGACCACGCTGACGTCTTGAGGCACTCTTAGCCCTAGGTCGCGCGCTGCTTGAATCGCCCCGAAGCCCATCTCATCTGAGGCACAGAAGATTGCGGTCGGAGCATTCTCGGGGTTTCCGAGCATCTGTTTTGCAGCGAAGTAACCACCACCGACCGTGAAGTCACCCTGTGCTTCCCACCGCGGATCAAAACTGAGGTTGGCATCAAGCAGTGCTTCCTGGTAGCCGGTCCTTCTTAGGTGTGGTTGGTGAAAATCCATTTCGGTGACCGGCGAACCTGAAATCATTCCGATCTTGGTGTGACCCATTGAAATCAGGTGTGAGGTTGCGAGCCTGCCAGCTCCCTCGTCGTCGATGGCAATCGTTCGCGTTCCAGGAATCGGCCCACCAACACCGATGATCGGTTTTTCCAGCTCGGTCAGCTTTGCAAGCTCCGCCTCGGAAATTTTCACGCCAACGGTGAGAACCCCGTCAACTCTTTTGCGCAGCACCAGCTCATCGAAAATCCGGGCCCGGTTGTCTTTTCCGCCAGACAGGCTGTAAAGAGTTACGTCATAACCCCTGTTGACAAGGGCATTGACCGCGCCTTCTAGAACCGAGGAGAAAAACCAGCGGTCCACAAATGGCATTACGACGCCGACATTTTTAGTTTTGCCGGTTGCAAGTGTGTAGGCAGAAGATGAGGCAACATATCCCAGTTCCCGCGCCGATTTCAGAACCTGTTCCCGAGCCCTGGCGGACACGTTTGCCTTGCCGTTTAGCGCCCTGGAAACCGTCGCAGTGGAAACTCCAGCGTGCTGAGCGACCTCGATAATGCCTACCATTTGAATTACTGTAAAGGCTTCCAGTCAATAACCGCTACCTGGATTCGGAATATCGGCTATTCTTTCTAGCTGCGTCAACACGCAACGGCTAGTTACCCAAGCGGCCAAAGGGATCTGACTGTAAATCAGCTGTCATCGACTTCGGGGGTTCGAATCCCTCACTAGCCACCAAGGCCCCGGATTCCGGGGCCTTTATGGTTTAAGGCTTTGTGGCTGACTGCGATAGTGTTTTTTTGGATAGGGGAAATTATTCATGAACGGTCTTCTGAAATTTATTACCGGCAAGAAAACAGCACCGGTCACCATGCTGATTGGTCTGATCTTTGCCGGTCTTGCCTTTACGGTGTTCAACACCGAGGCCACTGAAACCACTCCGGGCACCGGCCTACCTGAAACCGCAGAGTCAGTTCAGGTGGCAAAGCTCCAGGACGAGCTTCCAAGTTCCGATGCATCTGCGGCATTCATTGTCTACACCGCAGAGTCGAAGTTCACCGAGGAGCAATTGACCTGGTTGCAGGGGACCTTTGATCCGAACCTAATGATGCCTGCAGGCGGTGCCAACGAAAAGTTTGTGGAGTTTACGAACCTAGAGGTTCAGGGTGAGAAGTTTGTTCCGCCAGCGGCAATTTCTGAAGACGGCACAACCGCTTTGATTTCGGTTCCCCTAGCAATTACCGAATCTTTTGAAGAGACCACCTACCGTGTTGACACCATGCGCGAAATTGCGCCGATTGGCATGCCTGGGGGAATGCAGGTTTACGTCACCGGCCCGGAAGCGTTTATCAAGGACGTTGGATCAATCTTTGAGGGGGCGGACTTCAGCCTCTTGGCCGTGACCGCCTCGGTAGTAGCGCTGCTACTGCTAGTTACCTACCGGTCACCAGTACTTTGGTTGATTCCACTTATCGTGGTTGGCACCGCAGACGGCATGGCTGGCATTCTGGCAAGAAGAGCCGCTGAGGCACTGGGGTTCACTCCAGATGCTTCTGTCACCGGAATTCTTTCGGTGCTGGTCTTTGGCGCTGGAACCAACTACGCGCTGCTCCTGATTGCCAGATATCGCGAGGAGCTGTTAGGTCTTGAAGATCGCAGGGAGGCCATGCGAACCGCATTGCGCGGTGCCGGCCCAGCAATCCTGGCTTCGGGCTCTACCGTTGCGGTTGCCCTGGCGCTGCTGTTATTGGCTGAGATCGAAGGCCGCCAGGTGCTGGGCTTGGTTTCTGCGGTTGGAATCTTGGTCGCGATGATAGCTGGATTGTTGATTTTGCCAGCGGCACTGGTGATTTTCCCGCGCGGAATTTTCTGGCCACTAGTGCCAAAGGTTGGCGGCGTGAATCGCAATGACAAGTCGCTGTGGGCAAAACTTGGCAAGTCAGTTTCTAAGCGCCCAGTCATTGTTGCCTCTGCTGGTGTGGCAGTTTTGGCCATTCTTGCCTCGGGTGGAATCGGAGTGAAGACCGGTTTGAGCGCCACCGAAATCTTTATCGAGAAACCTGAGGCGGTTGTTGGCCAGGAAGTTCTTGCCAAGAGCTTCTCTGCCGGAAGTGCGACACCGACTCAGATGATTATTTCGAATCAGTCGGTTGACCAAGCCGTAGAGATCGCCTCGGGCGTTACCGGCGTCGACGAGGTTCGCATTGGTGCCACCAACGGTGAATTCACGCAGGTTGATGCCGTGCTGAATGCGAGCCCTGAGTCTGCCGAGGCGCTACTGATCGTGCAAGAGCTGCGAGTGGCCCTTGATTCACTTCCAGATTCAAGCATCGCGTTGGTCGGAGGACAGGACGCCACCACCCTGGATGTTGAGGATGCAACCGCAAGAGACCAGGCGTTACTTGTTCCATTGATTCTGATTTCGGTGTTCCTGATTCTGATCCTGCTGCTCAGGTCGCTGCTGACTCCTGTGCTGCTGTTGCTTGCGGTGGTGGGTTCGTTCTTCTCCGCAGTTGGCGCAAGCTGGTTCGTGTTCCAGAACATTTTTGGTTTCCCGGCTCTGGACCTATCGGTTTTCATCCTGGCGTTCTTGTTCCTAGTCGCGCTTGGTGTTGACTACAGCATCTTCCTGGTGACCCGCGCTCAGGAAGAAGCCAAGAAGCTTGGGACCAGAGAGGGAATGCGCAAGGCGCTTGGGGCAACTGGCGGAGTGATCACCTCTGCGGGTATTTTGCTTGCGGCTGTGTTTGCGGTTTTGGGTGTGCTGCCTCTGATTGCGTTAGCTCAGGTTGGAACCATCGTGTGCATCGGTGTCTTGCTGGATACCTTGTTGGTTAGAACCGTCATCGTCCCAGCCATGGCATTTATTACCGGCAAGCACTTCTGGTGGCCAAGAAAAGAGTTTGCGGACTAAACCCTAAGCCAGGCGGTGACGTTGGCTGGAAGCTTGCCAGACCCTAGCGGCGCCGACGCAATCAGCACTTCGCCGTCGGGAAGTGCGGCGGGAGAGTCTCCGAAATTGTGAACCACGACCACATTCTGGTTCTGATAAGACAGGACCGTATCTTCTTCGACCCACGAGAACGAACCCTGGCCAAGCCTCAGCTCGCTTCGAAGCTTTAGGGCAGCTTTATACATTCCAAGAGTTGAGTCGGAAGCTGTTTGCTGATCGCGGCTTAGCTCTGCGAAGCTCTCCGGCTGTGGTAACCAGGCGGTTTCGGCTTGTGTAAATCCGTTTGTGGTTCCGCCCTTGAGCCACGGCAGTGGCACCCTGGCGCCATCGCGGCCAACGCGCTTGCCGTTGGTTCTAAAAAATGTCGGATCTTGACGGAATTTGGCGGCAAGGGTTGTGTGCTCTGGCAGGCCAAGCTCCTCTCCCTGATACAGGTAGCTCGCTCCAGGAAGACCAAGCATGAACAGGGTTGCAGCTCTTGCCTTTACCAGGCCGAGTGCATTGTCAGGTTGGACAGCACCAGGACCAATGCCATCTGAGGCAGTGGTTCTTCCAAAGTCACCACCGAAGCGTGACACGTGGCGGATCACATCGTGGTTGTTCAGCACCCAGGTGCTGGGAGCGCCAACGGCGTCGAATGCTTCAAAGGACTCATTAATCGCGCTGACCAGTGCCTGCCTATCCCACCCGGCATCCAAAAAACGGAAATTGAAGGTTTGGTGAAACTCGTCCGGCCTAACCCAAAGAGCCATTTTCGCTAGCGGAAGGACGTAAGCCTCGCCACACATTGCGCGGTCTCCCGGATAGCTCTCCAGGATCTTTCGCCAGGACCTGAAGATCTCGTGCACTGAGTCCTGGAACCACATCGGTGGATCGGTCTGACCCTCAATAAAGCCAGCGCCGGCAGTTTCGACGTAGGGGTGATCCGGAAGTCCCGGAGCCTTAGCCATGGCATGGGGCTGGTCTACCCGGAAGCCGTCGATTCCACGGTCCAGCCAAAATCTCAAAATGGCTTCGAACTCCCTGTGCACGGCAGGGTTTTCCCAATTCAAGTCAGGCTGCGAGGAATCAAACAGGTGCAGATACCACTGACCGTCTTCCAGCCTGGTCCAGGCTGGGCCACCAAACATGCTCTGCCAGTTGTTTGGGGGGAGCTCTCCGTTCTCGCCCCTGCCGTCTTTGAAGTGGTAGTAGTTCCGGGCAGCACTTCCCACCGGACTTACAAGCGCCTCCTGGAACCAGTTGTGCTGGTCCGAGGTGTGGTTTGGAACCAGATCAATCATGACCCGTAGGTTCAGTTCGTGGGCTCTGTCAACGAGCGCGTCAAAGTCTGCAAGCGAGCCAAAAAGCGGATCAACTCCCCGGTAGTCGGAGACGTCATAGCCGGCATCTTTCTGGGGTGATGAGTAAAAAGGGCTCAGCCAAATCGCATCCACGCCAAGATCGGCAATGTCCCCCAGATGCTTGGTGATGCCGACCAGGTCGCCCATGCCATCACCATTTGAATCTGCGAAGGAGCGAGGGTAGATCTGGTAAATCACCCCAGAGCGCCACCACTCAGCGCCGGCTACTGCCTCATGCTGTAGCACTCAGGCCCTGATCCAAGCAACCTGGTCTGCTTCTAGGTGACCTTCAGCGGCTAGGCCCAGCTGAGTCGTCACAAGCAGCTCACCTGCGGGAAGGGCGAATGGTTCGTTTGTGAAGTTCACGACCACCAGCACCTGACCATTTTGGTAGGCGAATGCGCCTGCTGGGACAAGGTCATTTTGCCACTGAAGCGATCCGTTACCAAGCGCGTATTGCTTTCGCACCTGCAACAGAGATTTGTAGAGTTCGAGAGTTGAACCGACCACGCCCTCCTGAGCTGCCCGGGCATAGTTCTTGAAACTTTCTGGCTGCGGCAGCCAGGATTCTCCGGTCTTACTGAATCCGAAAGCTGGTTCACTGGCAGTCCATGGAATCGGCACCCGGCATCCGTCTCGCCCAACTCTTTCACCGTTTGTGCGGAAGTAAGTCGGGTCTTGTCTTACCGACCCGTCCAAGGTTGTGTGCTCAGGAAGTCCAAGTTCTTCACCTTGATAAACATAAGCGCCACCAGGAAGACCAAGCATGAGTGCCGATGCTGCTCTGCCTCGGCGGAGCCCTTTGGCTTCATCAGGCTGTTCATAATCTGGCCCAATGCCATCACCCTGCTTTGGAACCTGATCGTAGGACAGTCTGGTTGCGTGCCTGATTACGTCGTGGTTTGAAAGCACCCAAGTCGGAGGGGCTCCAACATTTGAGAATTCTTCGATTGATTCATCGATCACAGCTTGAAGCTTTTGTTTGTCCCATGGTGTATCTAGGAAAGCAAAATTGAAGGTCTGGTGATATTCATCCGGCCTGACCCAAGTTGCCATTCTGGACAGAGGCATGACCCATGCCTCTGCACACATCGCCCGACCTTCATACTCGTCCAGCACTTTGCGCCAGCGACGGTTGATTTCGTGTACTCCTTCACGACCCCAGAAAGGGTGGGGGCTGACACGGTCCTTGGGCTTGTCGTCAGGGCCCTGTTGGCCCCCCATGGTTGAATCATTCAGAACTACGTCTGGCAGGCCGTCCTCCTTCACAAGGCCGTGAGCGACGTCAATTCTGAAGCCAGCTGCTCCACGGTCCAGCCAAAAGCGCAAGACGCTATCAAACTCTTCCATGACCTCGGGGTTTTCCCAATTGAAGTCCGGCTGTGATTTATCAAAAATGTGCAGGTACCACTGGCCCAAGGTGCCATCGGCTTCTGTGATTCTGGTCCAGGCTGGGCCACCGAACACTGATTCCCAGTTGTTTGGAGCAAGCTCGCCGTTTTCACCCTTGCCGTCTCTGAACATATAGCGGTTTCTGGCCGCCGAGCCCGGCTTGGCAGCTAATGCCTCTTTGAACCAGACGTGCTCCTCCGAGGAGTGGTTCGGAACCAGGTCCATGATGATGCGAATTCCTCGCTCGCCGGCCTTTGCAACCAGCTCATCGAAGTCCTGCAAGGTTCCAAACAGCGGTTCAATGTCCCTGTAGTCGGACACGTCATAACCAGCATCTTTTTGAGGCGACTTGGTGAGCGGTGAGCACCAGATGGCATCAATCCCGAGCTCTGCAAGTGAGTCCAGCCTGGACGTGATTCCAGGGATGTCGCCAATTCCATCGCCATTGCCATCAGCAAAAGAGCGTGGGTAGATCTGGTAAATGACCGCCGAACGCCACCACTCGGCGCCTGGTTTCGATTCAGCGAATGTGGTTTGCATGGGCAAAAGCATAGAGCGAAGCAAGCGCTTACACTCAATGATTCACTAAAAAAGTGACACCCAAAATAGACTGTTAGCCACTGCAAAATCTGTAAACGAAATGCAGCTATTGTTTTTGAGTTAGTAACAGCTAGGGGATCAACTTGAAACAGGCACTCAGCCGGCGGCTCGGCGCGGTGGCAGCCGTGCTTTTTCTCGCAACAGGGTGCTCAAGTCCCGAGGTGGTGCCAGAGACATCAACGCCTGCTGCCCAGGTCCAAGCCGATTCTCCAACAGACATAACAATCTGGGTGAGCGAAGCCCAAGCGCTTGGTTTGGAGGTTGTCGCAGCACAGTTTTTGATGGACACCGGAACCCGAGTCAACCTTGTGGTCAAGGAGAACCTGCAGCCAGATTTTCTAGGTGCCGGTCCGGGCACTGGGCCCGACATAATTCTTGGAAGTTATGACTGGCAGCCAGAGTTGGTTGCTGCCGGAAAGCTCGAACCCATTGACGTTGCGAGCGTTGCCGAGGGCTTTATGCCCGGTGCCATTCAGGCCTTTTCCTACCAAGGGCAACAGTACGGGCTGCCAGTGTCACAAGAAAATGCAGCACTTGCCTGTGTCTCTGAAGCTATGCCCACTGCGCCTGAGACCTTCCAGGAGGCGGTTGCCGCCGGGCTGGCGATCTCGCTAAACGATGGGGCCGGTGACCCATATCACTTTTATGCTCTGCAAACTTCGTTCGGGGCCCCGGTCTTTGAAACCGCTGAGGACGGCTCCTATTTGCCGGTGCTTGGAATGGGCGGAGAGGCTGGATTTGCATTTGCAGCCTGGCTGTCAGATAACGCAACCAGTTTCGATCTAGCAAGTAACACCAGGACCATCAAAGAGCAACTGCTATCAGGTGCTAAAGCTTGCTGGTTGACCGGGCCCTGGAACGGCAACTGGTTCAACGAAGAGTTCGGCGAATCCGGTTGGGCTGCATACCCAGTTCCGCCAGCCGGACCATACCCAGCCTCAACATTTTCTGGTGCAACCGGAGCCATGGTTGCTTCGGGTTCCGATGCAGTGGCAACTGCGACCAAGTTTGTCCTTGAGTACCTCGGAAGCAGCCAGGGCCAATTGGCCCTGTTCCAGGCAACAGGCAAGGCGCCAGCTGAACTTGCGGCACTGGATCAATCAAGTGCGTCCAAGATCGCCTATGAGTTTGGCATGGCCGGACTTGAATCTGTTCCGATGCCAGTTCTAGCTGAAATGGATTCGATTTGGGTTCCGTGGGCCGCTGCTCAAGTTGGAATCATTAGAGGCGATGATGAGCCAGCGGTTATCTGGCAGAAAATGCTCGATGAGATAAATGCAAGCCTGGGCTATTAGACCCAATTAGTTCGCAACAACCTAGGCTTGCCTAAGCCACTCAAGCCGGATCCGCTAGTAACTTTGAATCATGCCGGATCTTGATCTCCAACCTCACCACGACGGCTCTGCGCTCTATGTTGCCAACCAGCGACCTGAGCTGATGGACAAAGTAAAGATTCGCATTCGAACTCACCAAAGCCTGGGCAAAGTAACTCGCGTCCTGGTCCGTCAAAGCGACTCCGGCGAGGCATTTCTAAGCACGCCATTCAAAAAGCTAATTCACCGGCATGGCTGGGATTGGCATGAGGGCGTCATTACGATGTGGAACCCGGAGGTCTCCTATCGCTTCTTTATTCAGACCGAGGCCGGCGATTGCTATTGGTTGAATTCAGTGGGGCTTTTTGAAAATGATCAGCCAGACCGCGATGACTTCAAGATCAACATCTACAACTCGGTGCCCAAGTGGGCCACCGGAGCTGTTTTCTATCAGGTGTTTCCAGATCGCTTTGCAAAAAGCGAGCAGGCAGATTCAAGAGAGCTTCCAGAGTGGGCAGACAAGCGAAACTGGTCCGACAAGGTCAAGGGCCATGGAGCGGGCGTTGCCGAGCAGTTTTTCGGCGGTGATCTGAAGGGCATCGAGGAGCACCTAGATCACCTTAAGAAAATTGGCGCCACAGTTTTGTACATGACGCCTTTTTTCCCGGCCTTTTCAAACCACCGCTATGACGCAGCAAGTTTCGATGAGGTCGACCCACTGCTTGGCGGCAACAAGGCTCTTAGTAGCCTCGTGAAATCAGCTCACGGGATGGGCCTGAAGGTCATGGGCGACCTAACCGCCAACCATTCTGGTGACAAGCATCAGTGGTTTGTAGCGGCTCACAAAAAGCCCGCTGCTAAAGAAAGCGATTTCTACTACTTCACTGAACGCAACACAAAGTACGAGTCCTGGTGGGGTGTTTCGTCTCTACCGAAATTCAACTGGAATTCCTCAGAGCTAAAAGACCGATTCATCCGCGGTAAAGACTCGGTGGTGGCAAAGTGGCTGAAAGCCCCCTACCAGCTTGATGGTTGGCGGATTGATGTTGCGAACATGACTGGCAAGGTTCGTGATGAAAACCACGGTGCTGAGGTGGCCGACAGCATCAGGTCAACCATGAGCTCAGTCAACCCGGACTCGTTCCTGATCGGAGAGTTCACCTCAGATGCTGCCGAGTCAATCCAGGGCAACAACTATCAGGCGGCGATGACCTATTCAAACTTCACTCGCCCGGTTTGGCGCTGGCTCTGGAACAAGGAAGTGAAGACCGAAGAGAATCAAATTGGGCCGGGACGAAAAGGCATCACCGCAGAACAATTCCGAGAACTTCACACCTCATTTGCCGCTACTTTCCCCTGGCATGTGCGGCTTCACAACCTCAATGCCCTAGATACCCATGACACCGGCAGGTTCAAAACCTTTGCCATTCCAGACTCGCAGCGGGTTGCGGCCGGCCTCCAGTTCACGATGCCTGGCATACCGATGATCTTTGCTGGCGACGAGTTTGGTCTAGAGGGCGAAAATGGAGAGGCCTCCAGAACTCCAATCCCGTGGAACCAAGAGCGCGATTCTGACCTATCGATGCTGGACACCTACGCGAAGCTGTCGCAGATTAGAAAGCGCCATCGCAGCCTTCAAGAGGGCTCAATGCGCTGGCTCTACTCATCTGCCGAGGCCATCGCCTTTGTTCGCGAATCCAAGACTGAATCGGTTCTGGTAATTGCCTCAAGGGGCCGCGATAGGAAGCTCGAGTTCTCCAGGGATGCCCTTGGTGGCGCCGAGGGAGCTGAGAATCTTTTTGGAAACGGATCACTTCGAGTGGTGGGCGGAAAGATACGCTACGACGCAGCTGAATTAGATTTACAAATTTGGCGTTTGCCTAGCGCTGTGCGCTAGTGCTAATCTTCTTCGGTTGCCTTTAGGCTTCGCCCCGATAGCTCAGTGGTAGAGCACTTCCATGGTAAGGAAGGGGTCGACAGTTCAATCCTGTCTCGGGGCTCGATCTTAGGATCAAGCGCGGCGGGGTAGCTCAGGTGGTTAGAGCGCACGGCTCATAATCGTGAGGTCGCGGGTTCGAGTCCCGCCCCCGCTACCAAGGCATTACCCTGTATTCATGGTGAATCCAAATATCGAAGGCAAGACCTATCCTCGGTCAGAGGCTTATGTCGTCGGCCGTGAAAAAATACGCGAGTTTGCAAGAGCCACAATGGCTGGCGAAGCTTCTCTGGATCTAGACAAAGCTCTGGCGGCCGGTCACGCCGACCTAGTGGCTCCCCCGACTTTCCCAATTGTTCTTCAAGAATTTGGTCTGAAACTCGTTATTGCCGACAAAGAGGCTGAGTTAGATTTTTCTAGGGTTGTTCACGGTGATCAAAAATTTGTGTTTGAACGCGCGATAGTGGCAGGCGATGTTCTGACCAGTCAGCTCCAGGTTGCAAGTGTGAAGTCACTCGGAGGCAATCACATGGTCAGCTTCGAGACCAAGATTTATGATCCGTCAGAAACCTTAGTTTGCACCGCCTTGTCCACACTGGTCGTTAGGGGAGCAGATGCCTGATTTTGCCGGTTTGAATGTTGGCGACCAGGTCGCAGAGCAGAACTTTGAAATAACCAGGGACTCGCTAGTTCGCTACGCAGGAGCGTCTGGTGACTTCAACCCAATCCACTACCGAGACGATGTTGCCCAGGCAGTCGGCCTTCCGGGCGTGCTTGCTCACGGAATGCTGACGATGGGAATTGCCATCCAACCGGTGATTCAGTGGCTGGGAGATGCTGGCAAGGTGGTCGACTATGGCGTGAGGTTCACGAAGCCTGTCGTGGTCCCAGCAGCTGGCCCCGCCAAGCTTTCTGTTGTTGCCAAAGTTGGCGCCCTCGATGAGGAAACAAGCAGAGCCCGAATTGATCTAATTGTTAGTTTTGAGGAAAACACAGTGCTGGGTAAGTCACAGACGTGGGTTCAGCTTTGACTGTTTCTAACCCCGCTCCACTTTCAACCCTCACCACCATGCAGGTCGGTGGAGTCCCAGAACGCATCATTACCTGCACCAACACCGAGATTCTTTACAGCACGATGGCTGAGCTCTGGGACGCTGAGGACAAGCACCAGGTGCTGGCCGGCGGCAGTAACACTGTTTTTGCAGATGACATGAGCAACTGGACAATTGTGCTGGTTGCCAACCGCGGGATTGAGATTGTCGCTGAGGACTCCGAGTCGGTTACGGTCCAGGTCCAGGCCGGGCACTCATGGGATGAGTTTGTGGCATGGGCTGTGGAAAATGACTACGCCGGCATCGAAGCCATGAGTGGCATCCCCGGCAGCGTCGGGGCAACTCCGGTTCAGAACGTTGGTGGCTACGGCCAAGAGGTTTCACAGGTAATCACCCAAGTTGAATTTCTCGATCGGGAAACAGGGGAACTGGCAATCAAGCCAGCTTCCTTTTTTGAATTTTCGTATCGCGACAGCGCTCTAAAGCACGGCTTGTTGGGAATCATCGGTTGGGTTGAGTTTCGACTTCTGAAACTTGATGGGCTGAGTGTTCCAATGGCGTCGGGGCAAATCACCGAACATGTTGGAGCAGCTTATGGCTCGCAACTGCCGCTGAGTCAGGTCAGGGGGACCGTTCTTGAGCTAAGGAGCTCAAAGGGAATGGTTGTGAAAGCCGATGACCCTGACAGCGTTAGCTGCGGAAGTTTTTTCACAAACCCGGTCGTGAGCTATTCCAAGAGCCTGGAGTTTCCCGAAGAGATGCAGCGCTGGTCGATGCCGGACGAGGATCAGGTAAAGCTCTCTGCAGGTTGGCTGATCGAAAATGCCGGCATCCCAAAGGGCTATGGGCTACCCGGGTCAAAGGCTGCAATCTCCAATAAGCATGCGCTTGCCATTACAAACCGTGGTGGTGCCAGCAGTCAAGAAGTACTGGAATTAGCAAGGCTGATTCAAGAACGTGTTGCAGCCAGGTGGGGAATCAATCTCATTCCAGAGCCAAACCTGATTGGTTTTTAGCCGAATAGTTTTTGCAGTCGCTGGATACCCTCTAGCAACTGGTCGTCTCCAAGCGCATAGCTAAGTCTCAGATAGCCGCTTGGGCCAAAGGCCTCACCCGGAACCATCGCAACCTCAACCTCGTCAAGGATCAAATCCGCCAGCTCCAATGAGCTGTTGATTTGCTTGCCGGCCCAGGTCTTACCAAGCAGTCCACCAACATCCGGGTAGACATAGAAGGCGCCCTGTGGGTTGGGGGTGTGGATGCCAGAAATCTTGTTCAGTTCGGAAACCGCCAACTTTCGACGGCGATCGAAAGCTTCGAGCATCTTCTTGACTGGCTCTTGATCCCCAGTCAAAGCTTCAATCGCAGCGCGCTGTGAAATGTTAGAAACGTTTGAAGTTAGATGAGACTGCAGGTTTCCTGCAGCCTTAGCTGCATCATCCGGCGCAATCATCCAGCCCAGACGCCAACCGGTCATCGCATAGCTCTTGGCGACACCGTTGACCATGATTGTGCGGTCTTGAATCTCGGGCACTAACTCGGTTATTGAGTAGGCCTTGACTCCCTCATAGACCAGGTTCTGGTAAATCTCATCGGTTACCACCCAGAGGTTTGGTTTGCTAGCAACCCAGTTTCCAATCGCGGTCAACTCCTCTCTCGAGTAAACGGCGCCGGTCGGGTTGGACGGTGAGCAGATCAAGAGTGCTTTGGTCTTCGGTGTGTAGTGGGCTTCTAGCTGCTCAACGGTGACCTTGTATCCCTGGTCAGATCCTGCAAAAACATCCACCTGAACTCCGCCGGCAAGTTTGATTGCCTCCGGGTAAGTAGTCCAATAGGGAGCTGGAACCAGCACCTCGTCGCCATCATCGATGATGACCTGGAACGCTTGATAAACGGCTTGCTTGCCGCCGTTAGTCACTATCACCTGACTTGGTTTTACCTCTGTTCCGCTGTCTTGAAGCGTCTTTGCAACAATCGCTTCCTTCATCTCGGGCAGTCCAGCCGCGGGTGTGTAGCGATGGTTCTTCGGGTCCATGACGGCCTTGGCTGCGGCCTCAACGATGTTTTCAGGTGTCGGAAAGTCTGGTTCACCGGCAGCATATGAGATCACGGGGCGCCCCTGAGCAATCAGGGCTTTGGCTTTGCTGTCAACCTTGAGAGTCGCGGATTCGGCGATGGCACTGATGCGCTTTGAGATTCTATGTTCAGACATGTATTTAGAATAGTTGGGGAAGCTGGAGTTTTGGCGCGGATTACCCGTTGCGAAGCACCAAATAACCCCCTAGTATTACTTAGGTTGACATCTGCCGAAAACTAATCTGGCGAAACTCACTTAAATAGATTCAATCTAGAAGTGTGTCTTTTCCAGGTGGCACTTGAAACCAAGCCTCGTGCTAAGTAACGGTTGATGGCGATGTCACATAGGGCGGTGGCTCAATTGGTAGAGCAGCGGTCTCCAAAACCGCAGGTTGCAGGTTCGAGTCCTGTCCGCCCTGCG
>JAFMHN010000025.1 GCA_017854485.1 Aquiluna sp.
GAGAAAGGGAACAAAAAGACCCATCAGGGTTTTTTGCAGAAATCTCTGCAGCCTACGTAGAAGTCTTAGCCGGCACCAGGAGGCCCGAGCAGCTAGCCCGCTGGCTCACCGACAAGGCCTACTACGACATTACCCAGCGTGCTGCAAGAGCAGTCCGACATCGAGTGGTCACCGGCAGCTATCACCGACCGGTGGTTGTTGTCAGGCAAAGCCAAGTCTTTCCAACTGACGCGCGCGCCATCCAGGGCGTGGTGCTTTTGGATATTTCAGGCGCCGTCAGAGCAGTCTCGCTCCGCGCAGAGTTGGTTTACCAGCGGTATCGAATAACGGAAATATCCCTAATTAGCTCTTGAAGAAAGAACTGCCTTGCCCGCCCCGGTCAGGCTTCTTAGGCTGAGTCGGAGCCGGTGGTGAAACCTTTTTGGTTGGCTCATTGTGAACGTCAACCTTTCCCTGCTCAGTTGGGGCCGAGTAGGTAAGCTGCGCCGGTTGCTCCTGCTGTACTTCAGGCAAGTTCTGCTTGATTTCTACGTTGAACAGGAACTGAACGGCTTCCTCGCGGACTCCAGCCATCATCTCCAGGAACATGGCATAGCCCTCACGCTGATACTCGATCAGCGGGTCTCGCTGGGCCATCGCCCTTAGGCCAATTCCCTCTTTCAGGTAATCCATCTCGTAGAGGTGGTCTCGCCATTTCCGGTCAACAACCGAAAGCATTACTCTGCGCTCAAGTTCCCGCATTAGCGCTTCGCCGATTTCATCGGTTCGCCTCTGGTATGCAAGCTTGGCGTCGCTCAGCACTTCGCTGACGAGCCAGCCAGAACTCAGCTTGGTTCTGGAACCAGCCTCCTCCAGCACTTCACTAATTTCAAGGCCAATTGGGTAGATTGCTTTCAGTTCAGCCCAAAGACTCTCTAGGTCCCAACTGGAAACATTCGACTCGAGCTCAGTTCGCTGCACAACTTGAGTGATTACTTCCTCCAGGAATTCTTGGAAAGTCCCCGAAATATCCTCGCCCTGCAAAATCTGGCGACGGTCAGCATAAATTGCCTCACGCTGACGGTTCATGACATCGTCATATTTCAGGATGTTCTTGCGGATTTCTGCGTTCCTACCCTCAACCTGAGACTGTGCAGATGCAATTGCGCGCGAAACAACTCCGGATTCGATTGCTGAGTCGTCTGGAACCGATGATCGATTCATTAGTGCCGCGGCCGCACCCGAGTTGAATAACCTCATTAGGTCATCAGTCAGCGAGAGGTAGAAGCGAGACTCACCCGGGTCACCCTGGCGACCAGATCGACCACGAAGCTGGTTGTCAATTCTTCTGGACTCGTGGCGCTCAGTTCCTAGAACATATAGGCCGCCGACTTCCAGCACCCTTGCAGCCTCGGTTGCAACTTCAGCCTTCAAGCCCTCGAAGACAGCGTCCCATTTGGCTTCGTACTCTTCTGGCTGCTCATCTGGATCCAGTCCAAGCTTCGCCATCTGCTGCACGGCCAAGAACTCAGCGTTTCCACCAAGCATGATGTCAGTTCCGCGACCAGCCATGTTCGTGGCGACAGTCACGGCACCAAACCTTCCGGCCTGGGCAACAATCACAGCTTCGCGGGCATTGTTCTTTGCATTCAAAACTTCGTGCTTAACGCCCTTTTTGGCAAGCAGCTTCGAAAGGTATTCGCTCTTCTCGACGCTTGTGGTTCCGACCAAAATTGGCTGACCGTTTTGGTGTCGTTCAAAAATGTCTTCAACAACCATGCGGAACTTGACCTCTTCATTTTTGAAGATGAGGTCGGTCTGGTCTTTCCTAACCATGGTGCGGTTAGTTGGAATCGGAACCACACCAAGTTTGTAGGTGGACATAAATTCGGCCGCTTCGGTTTCTGCGGTTCCGGTCATGCCGGAGAGCTTGGAATACAGGCGGAAGTAATTCTGCAAGGTGACCGTTGCCAGAGTTTGGTTCTCGGGCTTGATCGCAACGCCCTCTTTGGCCTCAATCGCCTGATGCATTCCCTCGCTGTAGCGGCGACCGGGCAGGATTCTGCCGGTGTGCTCATCAACGATCTGCACTTCACCATCGACCACGACGTAATCGCGGTCTTTCCGGAACAACTCTTTGGCGCGGATTGAGTTGTTCAAGAATGAAATCAGTGGCGTATTAGCGGTCTCATAAAGGTTTGTGATTCCCAGGTAGTCCTCGACCTTGTCGATTCCTGATTCCAAAACACCGATTGTTCGCTTCTTTTCGTCAACCTCGTAGTCCTCTTCTGGGACCAAATCCAGCGAAAGCTTCGCGAAAATACCGAACCAGCGATTGACATCGGTAGCGGCGGGGCCAGAGATGATCAGCGGAGTTCTCGCCTCATCAATCAGAATCGAGTCAACCTCATCGACAACAGCAAAGAAGTGGCCGCGCTGAACCAAATCCTGACGGTTTAGGGCCATGTTGTCGCGCAGGTAATCAAAACCAAACTCATTATTAGTTCCATAGGTAATGTCGCAGTCATACTGCGCCTTGCGCTGGACAGGGTCCTGACCCGAGACGATGCAACCGGTGGTCATGCCAAGGGCTCGGAAAATTCGCCCCATTAGCTCCGACTGATAGCTAGCAAGGAAGTCATTTACGGTGACAACGTGGACACCGCGGCCCGGAATCGCATTTAGATAAGCAGCCAGAGTTGCAACCAGAGTCTTACCCTCACCGGTTTTCATCTCTGAAATGTTTCCGAGGTGAAGCGCAGCTCCACCCATCAACTGAACATCAAAGTGACGCATTCCCAGAGTTCGAACTGACGCCTCACGCACAGCAGCAAACGCCTCTGGTAGCAAGTCATCGAGAGATTCGCCTGATGCGAATCGATCCCTTAGGTTGCTTGTTTCGCCCTTCAGCTCTTCATCGCTCAGAGACTGGTAATTGGGCTCCAGGGCGTTGACCTCGGAGGCAATGGTCTCCAATTTTCTGAGCAGCCTGCCTTCGCCAGCACGCAGCAGCCTGTCAATAAATGATGCCAAAAGTTACTCCTTGATTATCGGCTGCAATTCTAGCCCGAGCGGTCGGCTTCTAGATAAGTGAGATCATCCCGTAGCTGTAGCCCTTGCGCCTATAAACTACCGCGGCTTGACCAGAATCTGCATCGTGATAGAGATAAAAGTCATGTCCGACCAATTCCATATGGTCCACAGCTTCTTCCTTGGTCATGGCGATTTTCTCAAATTCCTTCGCCCTAATTACCAATTGTGGCTGAGAAACTGGGCTAT
Organism: Aquiluna sp.; assembly: GCA_017854485.1. GTDB lineage: Bacteria > Actinomycetota > Actinomycetes > Actinomycetales > Microbacteriaceae > Aquiluna. The sequence continues at coordinate 3,259 of JAFMHN010000025.1, forward strand.
CAACAGTTTCGGTGACTTTGATCTCCCCGGTGAAAAGTGAAGGATCGGCTGGGGTGACATCAAGGTCCTTGAAGCCAGAGCCAGCCAGTTCACTGGTGCCGACTCGCTTGTGTCCGCCACCGCGGTGCACCTTCTTCTTGTCTGAATAGCGGCGAAGTCGCTCTTGTAGTTTTCCGAAGGCCATATCGAAGGCAGCAAACTTATCTGGGGCCTGAGCCTCTGCCCTGACCACGTGTCCCGGCTCATAGACGGTCAGTTCGACGCGATCTTCCTGTCCGGATTGTTTCGAGTGTTCGTACCTGGTCACCTTGACTAGCAGCTCTTCTGGCTTATGCGCCAGCTGGTCTACTTTGCCGGATTTTTCAGATACGTAATCTCGAAAGCGATCCGAGACTGTGAGGTTTTTGGTTGAAAAAGTAAGTTCCATTTTTACCTCCTGTAGGCAGTTTTGCCTTTTATTAAAACTACGCCCTTTTTTATTTCGGTGTGCGCGCTTTAGAGAATTCTCTTAGCCAACACACAGACTCCAGTAACCGTGTGCCCGGCCTGGCAAAGTGCCCGAATCGCCTCAAGCGCCGTAGCACCTGTCGTCATAACGTCATCTACGAACAACACTCTGCTGCTGCCAGGCTTAGCTTCCATCGCGCCAACTAGGTTTCTAGCCCTTGCAGCCTGCCCGAGACTTCGCTGATCGCTCGCCACTCGCTGCCAGGACAGGAGGCTGACAATCGGCTGGCTGGGTCTGTCTCCTGACTTAGAAAGCAACTTGACCACAGGATCAAAGCCCCGTTTTTTGTAGTTTGCGCGGCTTCTAGGAGTGAGGCAAATAACTTCGGGGCTGGTTTCTATTGCTGCTTCTGCCAAAGCGGCGGCCAGGGCTGGTGCAAGCTTGCTGGCCAATGAAGTCCGGGCATCGTCTTTGTATGATCGCAGCAACTTTCCAATTGGCTCATCGTACTCATGGGCGTACCACACCGGCGTCTTTTCCAGCTCGCTTCGCCTAACAGAAAACCCTGGCAAACACCCCTGGCAAACCGGGCTCGGCGCCTGGCCACAGACGGCGCAGCTGCTTGGAAACACAAAATCAATAAGCGGGGTATACACCCGCACATTGTCACCGGCTTTGGCCTTGGCTTTACAGGAGCTGAGGCAGATTGTGGAGAAGCGGGATATTTGTGGCCCTGTTACCTAAGGGCGCTCATGCTGACTACCCCAGTAAGGATGCGCCGCCAGTTATTTGCAGTGTAGAGCCAGACTTCGCCCGCATCGGAGAGCAAGTAGGTGCTTGCAGTCGAGACTGCGCTGTGGATTTCAAGCCCAATCGCCGGCGGCATGGTCAGCTGAATTCTTGGTCCAGACACCGGGTACTCGCTGAAAGCCGTGAGGCCACTTGCGGTTGTCTCCAGCACCCGCAGCGTCGTGTTGCCCTGCCAGGCAACTGCGACAGGGTCGCCCAAAACCGGGTAGATCATTAAGCCGGGGTTTATGGAAAGAGGAATTCGGTTTGCGTCTCGCAACACGGTTCCGATTGAGATTACCGAGTCGGCCTCCACCTCAGAGATGGACTGAACGAACCTGGTTCCCTCCGGGGCAATGGTTGCGGCAGTTCGGGTGCCAGAAAAGGAACTTTCGAGCTTCCTGACGACGGTAGAGGGGTCGTACACCTCGATTGGTTCAGCAGCATTTCTGGGGAAAGCCCAGAGCGACCCGAACTTGTCATATTCCAAAGCCACGACATCGACCAATTTGCTTAGTTGTGTGATCTCAGATTGCAGTGGCTGAACTCGGATCTCGAAAACACCTTCAGCATTTGTGAATGCGATGCGGTCGCCATCATCGGTCAGGCTTATAAGCAGCGGTCGATAGTCCTCAAATAGGTTGTTCGTTCCGCTCATTGGAGAAGACTGCACCGCTCCCAATCGCTCCACTCCATTTGCCGTAAGTAAGTAGGTGGGGTTCATGCCAACAGTTGGCTCGATGCCAATGTCACTAATTTCTTGCACGGACCCATTTACCGACAGCGAGACATCATCAACGCCCAGTACTTGAAGCAGAGTGGATCGCAGCTGGGAAAGCATCACCCTGCGCTCCAGCGCTCCAGCACTGAGCGCATCTGCATCAAAATCAACCTGAGCCACGCCGTCGACAATGATTACGGCGTTGATGGTGAGCTGCGTTCCCTCTGGAATTGCAGATGTGACGCCATTCTCAAGCCAACTGCTCGGTCCAGCAAGTAGCGCGTTGACAAGCCTGGTTGCAGTCGAGGTCTTGGATGGGAACCAGCGCAGATCAGGCACCAAATTTTCAAGCCCGCGATCAACGAAATAAATCGGGAATGCATTAAACACAACGCTAAAGACCGGCGTAGTGACCACAGTTAGGTTCGGGGCACTAGAAATGCGCCACTGTCCATCCACCTGAACCAAACGAAACCGAAGATTGGTTGGATCAGGGGCACTGCTGTCCTGATATCTGCCCTGATCATCTATTCTCGCGCCAACGTTCAGCTCAACCACCACCAGCGAATCACCGCTCTGTCGATAGGACGGGACACCGGTTCTGATGATGGTCTGGTTCTCTGGGTTCCAGCGCTGAGCGAACTCTTGACTCAAGAACTGCCTGGCAACGGCATAGTCATTTTGGGGGCCGGTGCCAGCAGCCAAGAATCCGGAGACAATCTCCTGGGGGCTGGCATTTTGCGCAGGTCCTGAGGGGGTGTAATAGGAGAACTCCTGAGCAACCGCTGGCTCCAACTCCGGACCGGTCTGGACATCTAGCTTGGTAGGCAGCGCAGCGCAGCCGGCAAGCACCAGCGGCAACAGCAGTGCGATTAGTTTTTTAATCATGTTTGCACCGACCTTGGGGGAAGCGGAATCGGTGAGTTACCAATGATTGAGTCTGCTCGTTTTGGCAGAGTGAGTCTGAAGCTGGTGCCCTTGTTTGGTTTTGACCAAACCTGCAGCCAGCCTCGGTGCAGAGTTGCATCTTCCTTCGAAATGGCGAGCCCGAGCCCGGTGCCCCCTACTGAGCGCTGTCGTGCCGGGTCCGCACGCCAGAAACGATCAAAAACCCGATCCAGTTGGCTTCTGGACATGCCAACACCGGTGTCGGTGACACAAACCGCAACAGCGTTTGTGTTCTGACCTACCTGAACCGTAATCGCCCTACCTTCACCGTGTTCCACGGCATTTGAAAGCAAATTGCGAAGCAGCCGTTCGATTCTCTTGGCATCAAATTCGGCCTCCACTGGGCCGCTTGGCAGCTCGATCAAAATTTCAGTGTTCTTGGATTGAGCAAGCGGTTCAATGCTGGCAATGGATGCACCAACTACAAGATTTAGGTCTTGCCATTCAAGGTCGGCAACCACAGCGCCCGCGTCATATCTTGAAATTTCTAGCAGGTCAGCCAAAAGCGACTCGAATCTTTCGATTTGGTTCTGCATCAGCTCTGCTGACCTTGAAAGAGCCGGTTCCAGCTTTTCGCGATTGCCAAAAATAACCTCACCGGCAAGCTTGATGGTGGTCAGTGGCGTCCTGAGTTCGTGAGAAACGTCCGAAACAAACCGACGCTGCATTCTGGAAAGTGAATCCAACTGCTGAATCTGCTGCTGCAGGCTGGCGGCCATCTTGTTGAACGATTTTGCCAACTGGGCCAGCACGTCCTGACCTCGCTCTGGCAGCCGTTCATCTAGCTTGCCGGCCGAGAGTGTCTGAGCCGCCTTGGCTGCCTGCTCCACCGGTCTAACAACTGATCTGGTGACCAGATAGCTAACTAGCGCAATTAGCGCGAGCAGGATGATGCCGGCAACTGTGATGGCATTTTGAACCAGGGCAAGTGACTGCTGCTCTGCGCTCAGATCAAAAACCAGAAAGAGCTCAAAACTGCCGGCAAGTGGAATGGTCAGCGGAGCACCGACCGTAATTCCGGCAACCTCAACGCCATCTCGAACAAAGCTCACCGGTGTGTAGGTCAAGAAGCCCGCTGATGCCCGAACCTGTTCTCTCAGCGACTCCGGGATGGTGCCGAGATCCAGGTCTTGCGAAATGGGAGACTGAAATAACTGCAATTGAGGCTGACCTGGGCTCCTAAGAAGCGCCACCTGTCTTGACCCGCTACCACCGGTGATCTCAAGCGAGGGAACCACCGAGTTGATTAGCGTCTGCAGGGTGGTTTCATCTGTCAGAGATGCTGCAGCGATGGTTCCCTGGACGCTTGAAACAGCACGCTCAGTTTCACTGAGCACCTGATCCAGTCGGTTTTGATAGAAGCCATTGGCAAGCGAAAAAGAAAGAAAACCACCGAGAGTAATCAGAGAGAGCGCGCTAAGGAAAACGGTTGCGAATACTGTTCTTGCCGTCAGTGAGCGTCTAAGGAGTTTGATCACGAATTCTCTGTGCCGGCTCGATAGCCGTGGCCACGAACCGTCATTACAATCTTGGGATTCTCGGGGTCAGCTTCAACTTTCGAACGAAGCCGCTGAACGTGAACATTGACCAGTCTGGTGTCGGCCTTGTACTGGTATCCCCAGACCTGCTCCAGCAACATTTCTCTGCTGAAAACCTGCTGCGGCTTGGCCGCTAGCGTGTGAAGCAGCTTGAATTCCAAAGGAGTCAGCGATAGACCGACCCCGTCTCTTTGAACCTCAAAGGTCTTCGGGTCAAGACTTAGCCCGCCAACCTGCAAAATCACATCGTCATCCGGCAACGGACGCAGGCGAGCCTTGACGCGCGCTAACAGCTCAGCGCCCTTGTGTGGCTTCACGACATAGTCATCGGCACCGGCCTCGAGGCCAAGCACGACGTCCTCAGTGTCACCCTTGGCAGTCAGCATCACAATCGGAACCCCGGAAACGGCTCTGATTTGCCTGCAAACTTCGATCCCGGATTGGCCAGGAAGCATGATGTCTAAAAGCACCAGGTCGGGCTCATGGCTCTTGAAAATCTCGACGGCCTCAATCCCGTCCGCTGCAAATACCGGTTCGTAACCAGCGCCAGCGAGGACCAGGCCAACCATTTCGCGCAGGGCATCGTCGTCGTCAACAACCAAGACCTTCTGAATCACTGCGACCTCCGATCTTTAGACCCGAGGGGTCTAAGAAATGGCTTACTTCTAGCTACCAATCTAGCTGGGTTGAGCTAGCCCTAAGCAGAATTCTAGTTTTTTCTAGGCCTCGGCCGCGATGGCCGCAAGGGCAGCATCGCGAATTTCCGACATCAACTCCGGGCTACTTGCCTCAACATTGAGCCTAAGTAGCGGCTCAGTATTTGACTCCCTTACGTTGCACCACCACCACGATTCTTGATCAACAAAGCTGTAGGTAGTTCCATCAAAGTCTTCGGCATC
>JAFMHN010000014.1:0-1005 GCA_017854485.1 Aquiluna sp.
TTAGTAGCACTTGCTGCAGCGTTGAACTCAGCGGCTGCGAAGCCGGAGAACTTAACCTCTGCACCCTTGATTGGGTTGCCCCAAACGTCGGTAACAGTTGCAACTACTGCATAGGTGGTGTTCATCACTGGGTTAGCAGGAATGGTCCAGCTGAACCTCAGGTTGGCTGCAGAGAGAGCTCCGTCGCCATCCTCAACCTTGCTGGTCACCAGGGTGGTTGCTGTCTTGCCACCGGAAGTAACAGTGATGTTCTCTCCGGCTGCACTTGCAGTGTGGGTCCAGAAGGTAACCGAGAAGGTTCCGGCTGCAGAGGCGTTCAGGGTAACACTGTCTGTTGAGAAGACTGTGCCGTTCTTGAACTGCATGTTGTCACCAGAAATGGTTACTTCTGCACCGGGTACACCTGCACCGTTCGCGTCAACCACGGTACCGGAGTATGTGGTTCCACCAGTTGGGCCAGGCTTCGCTACGGAAGTCTTGCCATTGATGTAGTCAACGTAGTCAACTACTACATCGGCGATCTTTGCGTCAACATTTATGCCGGCTACTGCAGAAACTGCGTAGAGGCTTACCGATGTTGACAGCGTGGTGTAGGTCGGGTTGGTTGAGGTTCCGGTGTAGACCTTCGCGGTTAGAACATCTGCCTGGCCAGCGGTCAGGTAGTTGTCAAATGTGAAGGTTACGGTTCCGTCAGCTGCAACTGGAGCGTGTAGCTCAAGGTTGTCAGCATCTGGAGCCTTCAGCTCGACGTTGTAGGCACCCAGTGTGTTAGAGGTTGAGGCCTCGCCGTAGTTGTCAACAACCGTGAAGGTGATTGATGGCTTAGCAGAAGCTACGACCGTGTTGTCGGCAGTAATCGATGCCGAGCTTGGAGCGGTGTAAGTAGCTGCGTAGGTCGTTGCTGCTCCACCGTTTGCCTTGGCGCTGGTGAAGGTGTCAGCAGCCTGCAGTACGAAGAACTCAACGTTTATAACCTGGCCCTTTTCGGCAGTGGTGCTGTTAACC
>JAFMHN010000014.1:1015-30951 GCA_017854485.1 Aquiluna sp.
CCTGGCCATCTGCGTTAGTTAGGGCAGTAGAGATAACAGTCTGGTTCTTCGCGGTAATGCGGTTGGCAGTGCCAGAAACAGTAATTACCTCACCAGTTGGGTAGTAAGTTGCTGCAGTCACGACCGCTAGAACTGGGACGTTTGCCGTCGCAAGATCTGCATCAGCAGCGTCGCGAATCTGTGCGGTGTAGGTCAGGACCTTGCTTCCAGGACGAACCACAATCGTGTTGTCCTGAGCATCATCCTGATCAACATCTGCTGGAGTTGAAATCGCTGCCTCAACGTTCGTTGCGGCTACTGCAGTTGCTAGAACCTGCGCAGCAGTCGAATCGAAGTCGTTGAAAGGAGCAGTGTCGCTTGCGTGACGGAACGAAACCTTATAGGTCGCACCCTCAGTCAAGTCGTCACCAGTCACAGAGGTACGGAAGTAGACCTTGCCAGCTGCGTTTAGGTTTGAGGACAGGTAGCCAGCTGGAGTCACAACTTCAAAGTTGTGGTCAGCAACAGCCCAGATCCCGTCAGCCTGAGTGCGCAGATCAATCGCAGCAGTTGCCTTATCATCAGCGTCAGTTGAGCTGTCAACGGCAACCTTCCAGTTGGACCAAGTTACCTGGTTGTAGTTGATGGCGGTGTTTGTAAACCTCATAGTTCCAGTGAGGTAGGTGTCTCCGCCATCATTGAGCTCGAGAGCGTCTGCAAGACCATTTCCGGCGGCGTTGATACCGTTTGCACGGAATCTCTCAACAGCCGAAATGATGCTTACCGAAGCTGGATCAACAAATGAGATTGTCTCCACTTCTGAAGCATTCTCGACGGTGGTTGCATCACCATCGGTCTCAAGATAAGCCTGGACAGTGATGTCGACGCTGCCATACGTAGTGTTGCCGTAGCCCAAGGTTGCCAGCGCACCGCTCTGGGTGTTGGTTAGACCAACCGTGCCGTCACCAGCGGCAGACGTGTCACTTGCGCGAACTGTTACGGTGTTGTCCTTGTCGGTCAACGCCGCTGGAATGCCGCTGATGACAAGGCTGACGATGTCGTGGTGGTCGAAGTCGACGGTGAAAGCACCGTTCTTGTCACCACCATCGGTCAACTGACCAGCGGTGTCGAGCTCGTCAACGATTGTAACGTTACCGATTGCTACAGCCGCTCCAAGAGCGGTGTATCCGGTCAGGGTTACTGTGTCGTTGTCAGCTCCCCCGGCGCCAAGGTCAAAGGTTAGACCGACCTGCTCGGAGTTAGTGATCTTGTAGGTGATCTTGCCGTCTTCAACGTTTGCTGGCAGCAGATTGTTCACCGTGGAGTCAAAACTGAACTGGTCAGTTGAAAATACTCCCCAGGTCGCACCTGTGGTCGGAGCAAGCGCCACGTCGCCTTCCGCAGCAAAAGCCGCCGGAGAGGAAACTAGGGTTGCACCAGCCAGAGCCAGAGCAGAAGCCAAAGCAAAACCCTTACGAGTCATGTGTTTAGACATGTTTCTCTTTCTTTCTTGGTTTACCTATAACCAATTAGTTACAGGCTGTAAGAGTGAGATACCACCAACCAAGCAGGAGATAGCACACCCTTACATAGTTAGGTAACCAGTGGGTTGGTGCTTTGGTTACTAGGGTGGACCTAGGTATAAACGGGCATCTGAAATGTCTGTGCGTACAACAAAAAGCCCTGTTTTCTTAGTTGGGGAAGATGCCTTAACTTGCACTTTGTCTTGAGGGTGTTCTTGGCTCAAAAAGACTGTCCTGCTGCTGTGCCTTCTTCGGGGGATGCGCTGAATCGGCCTGGGCCACTTGATTTGTTGCTTGTGACCGGCGGATCCCCATTAGGGCGGCTATTGAGAGCGCTACCCCCCCCCAATCACGTGGCTAGGCGGTAATCGGACAATTAATATGTCTGCTCGGACAGGTTCTAAAATTGTCCGAACAGTTGAGTAGGATGTTCGGCACAATTAAGCAAAACGGAACAACAAAGGCGACGATAGGTCACTCGTCACAGGGATTAAGGAATTTTTTGGAAGTTAAGGCAGAGATAGAACAGACAGTTCGCATGATTGGGCTTCTTGCCTCAAGTGCTTCTGGGAATGAAATGTGTCGCAGGCTGGCAACGGACGAGCTCCTTGGAGACGGCACAATTGGTGTGCAGCTATATACCCTCACCAATGCCGGCCGCTGGCAACAGCTTGGCTCCTATGGAAAGGACCCATTTGCAGGACAAAGCATTTCTCAGTTCGACGACAATCTCCTAACAGAGACCGCTAGAACCAGAAAGCTAGCATTTGGATCCGCCAAGTTTGATGACCAAGAAGCCGATGTGGTTGCTTGCGTTTCGCTACGAGCTGACCTACCAGTAGGGGCAGTAGTTAGGTCCTCGGCTAAGGGCGGGTTTATCTTTAACCCACAGGACGGAACCCTAAAGGCCATCCAAGATGCCAGTGGTTTGTTTCTTGACTCCATTGGCTACAAAACAGTAGCCAATGGGCAAGATGCCAAGCAGGCCTCTCCCGAAGACATGACTGAGCGACAGCATGCGATTCTCATCGAGATGGCTCAGGGTAAGACAAACCTTGTGATTGCCAACGAGATGATTCTTAGTGAGTCAACTATTAAGCAGGAGTCAGTAAAAATCTTTAGGGCACTCGGTGTTGGCACCAGGCAACAGGCTGTGTTGAAGGCTAGAACCCTCGGGCTATTGCCTGATGGTCTTGATATGGCTTTCTAGCAACCGCGAGCATCTAGACCTAAAAACCCAAGAGCAAATTTCTCATTGAGCGTTGCTGGGCTTTGCTCCATATCAATCAGCCTTTGTGTGGCTCGAAATTGGTCTGAATTTCACGCTTTCCGTCTCAAAGGCGTTTATACCTTCCATCCGTGTGCTGTCTTAGCAGCAATCGACAACTCCCAGCCAGCCCCTGTTGCAACGAGCTTTTCCTTTGGTGCATCAGCGGTGACAGTAACTTCTTGGTTGCTGCCCTGTTTAATATGTTCGGTTAACCGCAAGTCTTGAGATCAATACGTACAGCTCGCGCGCAAGTGCTCCGACGGCTTGGTGATTAACCCCTGGAGCAGGGCCTATTGCTAAATGGCTATAGAGAATCCCTTTTAGAAACGGACTCTCTAACAATCAAGGTTGTTGACAAGACTAGGCTCTCGCCCCTAGGCGCTGAACGAATCTCTTGCATTAATAGGTCGACGGCCCTTCTCCCAAGCTCATCCACGGGCCTGGAAATAACAGTTATCGCCGGGCTCATAGCCGCAGCCCAGGGACTGTCGTCAAAACTAATTACAGATAGGTCAGATCCGATCTGGACACCTAACTTTCCAGCAACCCTGAGGACAGCCAAGAGCATGTCATTATTTGATGTAAAGAGAATTGTCGGTCTGGTGCTTTTCCCGAGCATCTTCTCAACGGCCGCCTCCGCTCCCTCTTGGCTGTCTTCGCAAAATACCATCGTGGGATTGATGTTGAGTTTCTTAATGGCCGTCTCAAAACCATGCGTCCGATCCTCAACAGTCGAGATTGGGATGTTAGGTCGCTTTGTGGTGCTGCCAACTAACTGCGGAACGGCCACAACAAAACCCATGTCTCGATGACCTTGGTCAAACGCAAAATTTACTGCCTCGATAGCGCCCTCATAGTCTCCGGTTGTGATTGAAGCAAAAGGCAGGTCAGGAAGCTTGCGGTCGATTAGCACCACTGGAGTTGAGCCAAGATTTTCACTATTTAGGTGTTCGTGGTCCACATCGGAGGAAGGAACCAGGATCAGGCCGTCAACTCGCTTCTCAATGAGCGTTCGGATGGCCTGTCTCTCATTCTCAATATTTTCGTCTGTGTGAGAAACAACGGTTTGGTACCCAGATTGCTTTGCGGCATCAATGATTGCCTTGGTTGCACGATCAAAAAACGCGTTAGTGAAATCGGAGATTACGACCAACCCGATGGTCTTTGTTTTGCCTGCTCTCATCGCCCTGGCAACCTCGTTCGGGCGATAGCCAAGTTTGGTTGCTGCCTGTTGGACTCTGTCTATAGTTTCCTGACTGATTCGACCATAACCAGCAAGGGCTCTGGATGCAGTAGCACGCGAGACGCCCGCCAAATTGGCGACGTCAATAATGGTTGGCGCTTTGCTTTTTTTGTTCAAGATCTCCCTAGCAAAATCAATCGTGACAAAACCGTTATTCGAAAAACTTGCCCTATTCCTAGCACTTCATTCATCATAGTGTCAGGATTTGCGAGAACGTTCTCGCATTTCTCACACTAAACCAAGGAGACAAATTGAAGAAGAACTATTTCAAAAAAGCAGTGGCGCTAGCCGGCGCTGCCGCATTTGCAATCGGCCTTGCTGGTTGTGCAGCTGAGGAAGAGGCAGTTGTTGCGCCAACCACAGGTGACACTGCTGTTGTTGCAGAGGACCTAACAATCGCTTTTGTTATGGGTGCCGAGTCTGACCCATTCTTCCAGGCCATGAAGCTTGGTGCTGAAGAAGAAGCTGCAGCTCAGGGCGTGACTCTGATTTGGCAGGGAGACCCTTCTAACTACTCACCAGAGACCCAGATCCCAATCGTTGACGCAGTTCTAGCGCAGCAGCCAGATGGCCTAGTGCTAATCCCAACTGACCCAACTGCTCTTCAGGCTTCGGTAGCAAAGGCTGTTGCCGCTGGCATCGCCGTTGCAAACGTTGACACCCGCGTTGGAGACCTATCAGACGTTCTTACCTTCATCACAGGTGACAACGAAGATGGTGGCGCGAAGGCAGCTGAAGCTATTGCTAATGCAATTGGCTACACCGATGGCGAGACCTACGAAGTTGTAATTGGTCTAACCAGCGCGACTGCCACCACCAACGTTGCTCGCAAGGAAGGCTTCGAGTCCACCATTGCTGCAAACTACCCAGGCATCAACATCGTTGACGTTGCTTACTCAGAGTCAAACCCTGAGAAGGCTGCCACCAACGTGAACAACTGGTTGACCAAGTACCCAGACCTAGACGGAATCTTCGCGATTGACGGGACAAACGCATCTGGTGCAGCTGCTGCACTTGAGTCAAAGGGTCTAGTTGGCCAGGTTGCCCTTGTTGGATACGACGCTTACCCAGACAACGTTGCAAAGATTGAAGCAGGTATCTTCACTGCTCTGATTGCACAGGACCCAGCTGCAGAGGCTCGCCTAGCGATCCAGACTCTAGTTGACTACCTGCGCAACGGAACCGCACCAGCTAACGCTGAGGTTGTAATTCCAAACGTAACTTTGGACGCCAACACCTCAGCAGCTGACCTAGTCAAGTACACATACGTAGCTAACTAGGCTTCTAGCTGATAGAGAAAAGGTAACTATGTCCAGCAGTCAACAGCCAAATCTGCGCCTTGAGAGATTCAAGGCGGTAGCAGGAAATCAGAATTCGATTCTGCTCTCGGTGCTAATCGCGCTAGCGATCGTCTTCACCCTGGCAGAGCCGAAGTTCTTCTCAGTAGCCACGGCAGGAAACATCCTGACCGACTGGGGATCGATCGTGCTGTTGGCTGCTGGACAAACCCTTGTCATCATCTCCGGAGGAATCGACCTCTCAGTTGGTGGAACTCTGGCCATCTCCGGAGTTACCTCAGCATGGGTAATGTCAACCGTCTTAGGTTTTGACATAACCACCTCGGGTTCTGATGCCTACCCACCGCTTCTAGTTGGCGGACTGGTGGCTATCGGAACAGGGCTTTTGGTTGGCCTTATAAATGCAATTTTGATAACCAAACTGAGGATTGTGCCCTTCGTGGCAACCCTCTCGACCATGGGTGCGACCCTTGGTTTTGCAATCATCATCTCAAACGGAATGCCAATCGGCGGACCAAACGACTTCAGCTTGATCAGCCCAATCAATCCAACCTGGATGCCACTTAGCTGGGCTGTCATTGGAGTAATCATTGTGGTTACAGCCGTTGGACTGTTCCTCCATAAGTCCCGCTTTGGGCTCCACACTTACGCCATTGGTTCAAACAGCTTTGCTGCAAGAGCGGCTGGAATTAATGTCGAACGACACCTGACAAAGGTTTATGCCCTCGCTGGTGCACTGGCAGGACTTGCCGGGTTTTATGTTTACCTGCGCTTGGGCGCAGGATCGCCATCATCAGGTGTGATGAGGGAGTTGGATGCCATCGCGGCCGTCGTAATAGGTGGCGCGTCACTCATGGGTGGAATCGGAAGAATGATGGGCACGATCATCGGTGCACTAATTCTGTTCACTGTGCAATCTGGTCTGATCATGGCCGGCGTTGCCCCGGACTGGAAAAAGGTTGTTGTTGCGGTTCTAATTGCAGCTGCCGTTGCGGCTCAAACCCTTCGACCTCAGAATCGAGCGAGGTAAGGAAATGAAGGAAGTAATCTACGAAGTCAAAGGCGTTTCAAAGCGCTACGGTTCAGTAGTTGCGCTGGATGGCGCGAGCCTAAAGCTACATGCCGGCGAAGTTGTTGGTCTTGTTGGAGACAACGGTGCTGGGAAGTCCACCCTGGTTAAGGTGCTCTCCGGTGCTCACATGCCTGACGGTGGTCAGATTGAGCTTGACGGTAAGCAGGTTTCCTGGAGTAGTCCGAGAGAAGCGCTTGATGCGGGGATTGAGACCCTCTACCAGGACAGCGGTCTTGCGCCCCATCTGACCGTGAGCAAGAACGTTTTTCTCGGCCGGGAAATCACCAAAAGAGGATTGCTTGGGAAACTGGGATTCTTGGATTCCAAAGCCATGGAGGAAAAGGCTCATTCAGAGCTAGAACGCGTGGGAATTGCGGTTCCGGCTTCTAACCGCTCGGTCAGCCAACTTTCTGGTGGCCAGAGACAGGCTGTTGCCATTGGTCGTGCCGTGGCTTGGGCCAGAAAGGTGATCATTCTTGATGAACCAACCAACCACCTAGGTGCAAGGCAGGCTGGGGAAGTATTGCAGGTCATCAAGGAGGCAAAGAAGAAGGGTCTAGGAGTTATTTTCATCTCCCACACTCTGCCTCATGTCTTGGAGGTCACAGACAGAATTGTGGTGTTAAGACTCGGCAAGGTTGTCAGAGACGCACCGACAAGCGAGTTCACGGGGGACACTTTGGTTGGAACCATCACCGGGACCATCCAGACTATCCCTGAGGAGGACGCTTGAATCCGCTTTACCTAATTGCTGAAATTCACCCGGACCAATCAAAACTTGAACAAGCAAAAGCTGCCTACAAGGCACTGATTGCCGACACCCTGAAAGAACCTGGTTGCCTGCTCTATGACTTGGTGACCGAAGAGGGTTCCGCGATGTGGATCATGTTGGAAAAGTGGCAATCGGTTGAAGCGTGGAATAGTCACATGGAAACTGAGCACGTGAAGCACATTAACTCGATTTCACATGAATTCACTGCACGTGAAACCAAGCTCCGATTCCTAAGAAGCGTCTAAGGCTAAATCCAGCGTGATGCTTGGTATTCGGCATGCACGGTTCGATAGGTTCCAGACCTGCCCCGGATAACCAACGACTCGGTGGTGATCAGATCACCCTTTTTCCTTACCCCTGACATGAGCGCCCCATCGGTAACACCGGTTGCAACAAAGAAGGTGTTGTCGGATGAAACCATGTCGTCCATTTCATAAACGTGATCGAAGATCAGGCCCGCTTCCAAGCCCGTGGTTTTTTCAATCTCGGTCAACGGATGCAGGATGCCCTGAATTGTTCCACCAAGAGCCCTTATGCCACAGGCTGTGACGATGCCTTCCGGTGAACCACCAACACCTGCGCAGATGTCAACCCTTGAGGTTGGTCTTGCTGCCAGGATGCCTGCTGCAACATCGCCATCGCGAAGCAACCTGGTGCCGGCTCCGGCAGCACGAATGTCATCAATCAATTCGCCGTTGTAGTCACGGTCTAGGACTGCAACCACCACTTCACCAACCGGCTTATTTGCTGCCTTGGCATACTCCCTGATGTTGTCGCCGATTGGTTGCCTGATGTCGATAACACCTACTCCTGCAGGACCGGCAACTAGCTTGTTCATCTTGAAAACAGCCGAAGCATCAAGCATTGATCCTCTATCGGCAACGGCAATCACCGAAATTGCATTCTGGCGTCCGGCAGCAGTCAGGCTGGTTCCGTCGATTGGGTCAACAGCAATGTCAACCTTTGGGCCAAGTCCAGTTCCAACCTTTTCGCCATTGAAAAGCATCGGGGCTTCATCTTTCTCGCCCTCACCGATGACTACCAGACCTTCGAAGTTCACTGTTCCAAGAAATGCCCGCATGGCATCAACCGCAGCACCATCGGCTGCATTCTTGTCACCGTGACCAATGAATGGATAGGCGCGAATGGCGGCAGCCTCAGTAGCTCTGACTAGCTCCATGGCTAGGTTGCGATCTGGGTGGAGTACTGGGTTGGTATCTGAAGTCATACCTATGAAGATACTGGGCGAAACTTACGCATTTGAAGTTTTTACAAATTTCAAGAATATGTGCAGTTAGCTGCAAAGAAGCAACAGGTAATCCACGACGTGAGCCTCGAGCTGGGATTTAGAAACCTTCAGGTATTTCCTCGGATCCACAATCGCTTCGTCTGCAGCCAACACTTCTCTAATGGCCTCGGTGAAGGTCTTGTTTAGCTCGGTGGAGATGTTGATCTTTCGAATGCCAACTTCAACCGCTGCAACTAACTGGTCGCGAGGAACACCACTAGATCCATGCAGCACCAGAGGAACCGGCACTGCAGCGGCAAGTTCTTGGATCCGAGTCAGGTCCAGGGATGCCTGCTTTTCAACCATGGCATGGGATGAGCCAACTGCAACCGCAAGGCCATCGACTCCGGTTGCTTTTTGGAAACTCACGGCATCTTCAACGCTGGTTTTTACTCCCGGGGCGTGAGCTCCGTCCTTGCCTCCAATTTCGCCAATTTCCGCTTCCACCCAAACGCCGTTGGTATGACCTTCGGCTACAACCGCGAGCGTTTCAGAAACGTTTTGTTCAAAGTCCAGGTTTGAGCCATCGAACATAACCGATGTGAAGCCGAGGTTGATTGCCTCAGTGACCAGCTGCCTGCTGGTGGCATGGTCGAGGTGAACAGCGATTGGAGTTTCGGCAGCGCTTGCGATTTGAATCATCGCGGCACCAAGAGGGGCAAGCGAACCGTGATATTTGACAGCATTCTCGCTTAGTTGTAAAACCAGGCCAGTGCCAGTGATTTCACTCGCAGAGACAAAAGCTTCAGCGTGCTCGAGAGTCACCACATTGACTGCCAGAACACACTTCTGACTTCCAAGAATCTTGGCTGTTGAGACCAGTGGCATCAGGCTTCCTCAATTTCGGTTAGCAGCTCGGTTAGGTCTTGTTCACTAAAGTCTCCCGCAATTGGGCTTCTCACGCTCGCCGCACTTAGCCCGCACCCAAAGCGAAGTGCCTCCAGCTCTGAGGCTTGCCCGTTGCCGGCCAGCACCGAAACGAAACCTGCGGTTAGCGCATCTCCTGCACCGGTTGGGTTTCCCCGTTGGCTAGGAGCCCGAAACCCAAGGCGTTTGTCAGAGTGCAGTAAGACCCCCTGGTCGCCAAGCGACAAAATCACTTTGGCGCCGTGCTCTTGAAGCTTTGCTATTGCTTGTTCCTGGGGCAAACCGGTTGCCGCAAGCAGCTCCTCCAGGTTTGGCTTGAGGTAGTCGGCATGCTTGCTGGCTGCGATCAGGTAGTCACCGGTAGTGTCAACCAAGAGCAGTTTTGATTTTTGCTTTATTGATTCCAGAAGTTTTCCAAAGCGCTCGACCGAAACTGAAGTCGGCACCGACCCTGTGACCACCACGAACTCGTAGCTTGCAAGCGTTGACTCCAGATCGACAAGCTCGGTTTCAGTAATTGCAGATGCTGGCTCATTGAAGACGCTTGTTTCCTGGGCAACAATTGCAACTGCTGACCTGGTTTCGCCCGCGATGTTAGTTGCAATAAGTTCGACTTCAAGCGTCGCCAATTGATCTTTGATCCACAGTCCACTGGAACCGCCAAGCGGTGCGTGGAGCACGGCGCTTGACCCTAGTTTTTTGAGAACTCTGGCAACGTTTAGACCTTTGCCGCCAGGAGCTTTGGTTACAGTTTCAACCCGGTTGACCTCGCCTAGTTGCGCGCTGGCCAGGTGATAGGTGACGTCAACCGCCGGTGACAAGGTGACGACGCCAATCAACCCAGGCGCTCCCATGCCAGAAGCCCTGCCCCAACCGAACCAGAACCTGCCTGCAACTTGGACAAAACCAACTTGGGCCTGCGATGAATGGTTAGTTTTTGGTCAAGCTCTTGATTCAATCTGTCGATGAAGCTGTCACCTGCCGTGGAGACACCTCCGGCCAACACAATTACCTCTGGGCCAACTAAAGCAGAAACGAACACAAAGCTGGTTGAAAGAACGTCCATGAACTCTTCGACAAGTTCAAGTGCTGTCGTATCCCCTGACTGAGAGCGTTCGAAGATCTCCAGGGCACTTACTTGCTCACCGGTTTCCGCCTTGTAATTTCTAGAGAGAGCACCACCACTGGCGGTCATCTCCAAACATCCCTTGAGGCCACAAACACAGGGTCGTTGGTTTTTGGTTGGGGTGTGGCCAAGTTCTCCAACTGCCGGATGCGGGTGATAAACCTCACCGTCAATGATCACGCTGACGGCCAGCGCGGTTCCGATGGCAACTACCACCGCACTGGAGGCGTCCTTTGCGGCACCGACTCGATTCTCGGCATGCCCAATTGCGGTCACATCGTGTTCCAAGGTCACCTTGATTCCAAGGTTTGCCTCTAACTGACTAACGATGTCCAGGTCCCGCCAACCCAGGGTTCCGGAGTAGATTGCGATGCCGTTTTGAGCATCCACGAGTCCCGGCACCACCAGACCAACTCCGGAAACTTCGGCGGTTTCTCGATATGAGTTCGCGAGCTCGGTGAGTACTTCAATGGACCTTTGGCCAGTGGGATCATTCTGGGGTGTTGGTGTGGATCGAGTATCCGAGGTGGCTCCCGATCTATCCACCAGGGCAGACTTTATTGCGGTACCACCCAGGTCGATACCCAGCATCAAGCTCATGGTTTGAACCTTAGTTCAGAACGATGGAGCGCGCCAAGCCTCTCGGGTTGTCGGTGTCTAGGCCACGACCCTGTGAGATTGCAACCGCCACTCTTTGAGCTAGGACAAGGTGAACAATTGGGTCCATTTTTGAGGTGACAACAAGTGCACCGAGTGCATGGATGTTGTCCTCGAGGCCAACCGGTGGCTCTCCGAAAATCCATACTGCCCGTCCAGGCTGAGCAATCGAGATCGGTCCGTGGCGGTAGTCCATTGCGGGATATGCCTCGGCCCAGAACTGCGAGCTTTCACGAGTCTTTAGGGCAGCCTCGTGAGCCAGACCTACGGTCCAACCGGTTCCAAGGAATGAAATTTGCTCGCAGTCAAGTAGTTGCGGGTCAAGGGGCGCATTCAGAATCTCGCGACACTGGTCAGGCAGGCTAGAAAGGTCTTGGCCAAAGTGAGTGCGAAGCAGTGTCAGTACGGCAGTTGCATACCTGGTCTGAAGCACGCTTTCTTCGTCTGCAAAATCAATCAGGATGGTCTCATCGGCGTTCACGGTGACCGGCGAACCCGCAACTGCCGTGATGATCACGGTTGGGGTGCCGGTGATTTTGGCCAGTAGGTCAACAACCTCAGTGGTGGTTCCACTGCGCGAAATCGCAACAATCCGGTCGTACTTACGGTTTAGCGGAAACTCATTGGCAGTGAAGGCGTCTGATTCGCCCAGGCCCAAGCTTTCGCGAAGACTGGCCATTGCCATCGACATGAACCAGCTGGTACCGCAGCCAACGAAGGCAACTCGCTCCCCTGCTGCAGGCAACAGGTGAGCCACGCTTGGATAGAAAGCCATGGTCTGCTCCCAGATCTCTGGCTGGGAGAAGATCTCTGTCTCTGCGTGTGTGGTCATTTTCTTTCCATTCTGTTAGCTACTAAAAACCTGTTCTGAAGCTTAGTAGTGAATTCAAGCAAAAAACAAACAAAAAACATCACAATTCAATCAAGAAATGTTTTGCTAGAGTCTGATTGCTCTCTTAAATCCCGCTTGGTTAGTAGTTTTGTGGCGTTTTTTAGCGGTTTTCTACTCTGATTTATTTTGATTGTAACCAACTTGTAATAATCAAAAGTAGTCACGTCTGACACATAGTGACTAACATCAAGGCAGACTCTTCATAACCCTTGTTGAGTTTCTAAATAAATTGAAAGGAATGCAATGGCAAAGATCTCACTCCGTCGCGGAGCAGCTCTTGCGTTGTCAGGTTTGCTAGCCGCTGGAACACTTGCAGGCTGTGCAGCTGAGTCAACTGATGGAGGAGCGACAGATACTGGCTCTTCTTCCTCTGCTGAATCAACCACTATTCGCGTTGTAGCCGCGCAGTACACCGATGACATGCAGCCCTACTATGACGACCTAGTAGCGCGCTTCGAGGCAGACAACCCAACAATCAACGTCGAGGTCGAGGTAGTTAGCTGGAACGACATTGATCAGAAGATCAAGACCATGGTTCAGACCAACGACCTTCCTGACATTGGAAACCTCAACTACTTCTCCTCGTTCGCAGCGGATGGCCTGCTTTACACAGCAGACGAGCTTCTTCCAGCAGCAACCTTGGATGACATGGTTGAAACATTCATCGAGAACTCTAAGTACGAAGGAACTGCTTACGCAGTGCCAGACTTGGCATCTGCTCGTCTGTTCTTCTACAACAAGGACATCTTCGATGCAGCGGGTCTAACCAAGGATGACATTGTTACCTGGGACGGCGTTCGCGCTGCCGCAGAAAAGATCAAGGCAACCGTGCCAGATGTGACCCCATTGGCATTGCCACTCGGACCAGAGGAAGCTCAGGCTGAGTTCCTAATCTGGGCAGCATCTAACAACGGTGGTTACTACAACAACGGTGCATGGGACATCACCAGTGACGCCAACGTAGAGACTCTTGAGTACCTACAGGGCCTAGTTGCTGACGGTCTAACCAACCCATCACCTGCAACCTTCAACCGTACCGACGGTGCATTCGCACTGTTCGCACAGGGCCAGGTTGGCATGTTGAATGGTGCGATCTTCCTTCCTAGTGTTTTGGAAGAGCAGGGTTCAACCATCAACTACGACATCGCACCGTTCCCAACTAACCGTGCAGATGGCACCAGCATCACCCTTGGTGTTCAGGACTACTTCTTCGGATTCAAGAACGAAGGCGAGACCAACAAGGCTGCAGTGCAGGCATTCATGAGCTTCCTATTCGAGGCTGACAACTACGCAGGCTTCCTTGAGGCCGCTGGTGGATTCCTACCTGCAACCAAGAGCGCCGGTGAGGCAATGAGCAGCGATGAGGCACTAGCCCCATACATCGCAGTTCTGCCAAACGCTGTGTTCTACCCAGGTGCAGAGGCCAGCTGGCCAGCTGTTCAGGGTGAGACCCAGCAGACCATCGGTCTAGCGGTTGCTAAGGGTGCAGACATCATGTCTGTTCTAGAAGGCATCGCTTCAAAGGCTGAGTAGCACTCCCTAGGAGTAATCCAAGGACTGGGCGGGGTCAATAATTTATTGGCCCCGCCTTTTCCTTAGCCGCTAAGTTTGAATCAAAAAGTAGGGCAAAGATGAACACCACAACACCTGCTCCACCGGCCAAGCGCCGGAAGAAGAGCCTGATCCGAAGGTTCCTTGCTGGACCGCTTCCCTGGATCACGCCCATGTTGCTGCTAATCCTGGCCATCGTCCTGTGGCCGGTCTACGAGATGGGGAGGACTTCGGTCCTAGAGATTTCCGGATCAGGTGTCACCAAGGGATTTGCGGGGCTCGAAAACTACCGCGAACTGTTTGACAACCCCAACCTGTTGGGTGCCATCTCTAGAACCTTCTTCTGGGTAATCACAGTTGTCGCAATCACGATCTTTATTTCACTGTTCTTGGCGCAGTTGCTAAATGCCAAGTTCCCTGGCCGCAGGTTTGTTCGCTACGCACTGATTGTGCCCTGGGCTGCCTCGGTGATCATGACCGCGACCAGCTTCCGCTGGATGCTGGATGGTTACTACGGAATCCTGAACCGAATCTTGCTTGACTTAGGCCTCGTGGAAGAGGCAATCGACTGGATGGGCTCTGCTGAGACTTCGTTACCCTGGTTGATCATTGTTGCTGTTTTTGTGTCGCTGCCGTTCACAACCTTCGTGATTTTGGCTGGCTTGCAAACTGTTCCCGGCGAGGTTTACGAGGCAGCCAAGGTTGATGGTGCTTCGGCTAGAAAGACCTACTTCTCAATCACCTTCCCGCTTCTTCGAACCTCACTGTTTATTGCAACCGTGATCAACCTGATCAACGTGTTCAACCAGTTCCCAATTATTTGGGTCATGACCGGTGGTGGCCCGGGCTATACCACTGACACCACAACCACGCTGATGTATAAGTTGGCTTTCCGCAGCCAAGAAATTGGCCAGTCAGCAGCGCTTTCGGTAGTGAACTTTGGAATCATCTTGATCTTCGTTCTGATTTACATCCGAGCGACCGGGTTTGGAAAGAGGGAAGACCGATGAGCATTTCAGAAAAGCCAGCAGCGAACACTTCCTCGTCCAGGGCAAAAGCCAAGAACAGAGAGCTGAGCAAAAAGGGTCTGCTTACAATCACCGGGTTTGCCGTGGCAACGCTGTTCTTGCTGCCATATATCCGAATGATGTTTACCGCGCTAACGCCAAAGGATGAGCTGTATCAGATTCCGGCTGATTACTTCCCCACCCGACTCGAGTGGTCAAACTTTGTGACAGTTTGGGAGTCGGCCCCGATTTTGCAGTACCTGATAAACACTTTGATTATCGCGAGCGCCGCCACTGTCGTTGTGCTGCTGGTCTCGGTGCCGGCTGCCTACTACCTGGCACGCTTTAGGTTCCGCACCAGGAACCTGATTCTGCTGCTGGTGCTTGCCACTCAAATGTTTGCTCCAACCTCCATGGTGATTGGTATCTACCGAGAGATGGTGGCGCTAGGGCTGGTCAACACCTACCTGGCGCTGGTGCTTGTCAATGCCGGCTTCTACCTGGCGTTCTCGGTCTGGATCCTAAGCGGCTTCTTTGCCAGCATCCCCTACGAAGTTGAAGAGGCAGCCATGATCGATGGCTGCTCCAAGGTCTCGGTGCTGTGGCGCATCACCCTGCCATTGTCACTGCCTGGGCTAATCACAGCTACCATCTTCACCTTCATCACCGCTTGGAATGAGTTCGTGGTTGCGCTGACTCTTACCAGCTCAATTGAGATCAGACCCCTGACAGTTGGAATCACCGGATTCATAGGTCTCTACGAAGTGCAATGGCACTACGTCTTTGCCACCTCATTGATTGCCATTGTCCCAGTGGTGTTCCTGTTTATTGCCATTGAGAAGTGGCTAATCAGCGGCTTGACCGCTGGCTCGATTAAGTAGGCTTTAGGGATGAGCAGGAACGAGCGCATCAATCGGATTTTGGAGCTAGTTTCCAAGACTGGAGCGCTCGACGTCGACACCGCCGCTACTTCTCTAAAGGTCTCGCTGGCAACAATCCGCAGAGACTTTGATGAGCTAGCAAACAGGCAGCTGGTTACTAGAACCCACGGTGGCATTCAGGCCAGCGGTGCTGCCTATGATCTTCCGATTCGCTACAAGACAGCCAAGGAAGACCGAGGCAAGCAGCGCATTGCCAGGGTGGCAGCTGCCATGGTTGAAAAGGGCTACCGTATCGGAGTCAATGGCGGAACAACCACGACCGAGCTTGCAAGGGAGCTGGCCTCCAGCCACAGACTGCACTCCAGTGACGGAGACATTGGCCTGACTGTGGTCACCAACGCCATCAACATCGCGACTGAAATGGTCATCCGCCCACACATCAAGATTGTTGTTACCGGAGGCATCGCCCGGCCGCAAAGCTATGAACTCATTGGGGATTTCGCCTCAAGCCTGCTCGATGGCCTTGTGCTGGACATTGCTTTTCTTGGCGTAAACGGCGTGGACGCCGAGGTTGGTGCGACTGCGAACCACGAGGGTGAGGCCAAGATTGATCAGCTGATTGCTGATGCGGCAAAGAAGGTTGTGGTGATCACGACCGCTGACAAGATCGGGCACCAAGCTTTTGCCAGGATCTGCAAGCCAGCCCAGATAGACATGATTATGACCGACGAGGAGCCAGCAGCAGAGGTTAGGAAACGGTTTGAGGAACAGGGCGTGGAAATAGTTGTCTGCTAGAGCCATACGCAACCTGAACCTATTTGACGGCGAGAAGCTGATTCCTGACTCCTGGGTGGTTGTTGACGACAGGTTGATTGATTTCGGTGTTGGCGATGGCTGGCAGCAGCACGCTGAAACGGCCGAGGACGGACTAGGCGGATTCATAACACCAAAGCTTTGCGAAACCCACGTCCACGGGGGCAATGGCTTCTCGAATGACAACGGCCTGGCGGACATGCTTGAGGTCATTGACTTCCACGCCAAAAATGGTGTTGGCCGCACCTTCCTGAGCTTGATTAGTGCTCCTGTGCAGGAAATGGTTGCATTAATTCACGAGGCACAGAAGATTGACCACAAGAATTTTGCCGGCCTTCATCTCGAGGGGCCTTTCATTGCGCACGAATACAAAGGGGCGCACGACCCAAACGTGCTGCATGCCCCCAGCGATTCCGAACTCGCACAGATCATCGAGGCCTCTAACGGCTTAGTTCAGTCAATGACTGTCGCGCCAGAGCTTATCTCCGACAGCCAAGTCGAAAACCTTCTTGAAGCTGGCATCAGTCTTTGCTTTGGTCACAGTGCGGCCAACTATGTTGAGACCAAGGCATTTTTTGCCAAGGGCTCGAAGGTCATGACCCACGCATTCAATGGCATGGCCGGAATTCACCACCGGGCTCCCGGTCCAATTCCTGCTGCGCTAGAAGCTGGAGCCTTCACCGAAATAATCGCCGATGGCATTCACGTTGAGGCAGCTGCTGCAAGATTGTTGAACCAAGACAGAGTGATCCTTGTCACCGATGCCATGGTTGCAACCGGCATGCCAGACGGCAACTACGCCTTGGGCTCGATGGCTGTGACCGTGACAAACGGTGTTGCTAGGACAGAATCGGGGTCGATTGCCGGCTCCACGCTGCTATTGAAGGACGCCGTTAAGACCTATGCCGACTGGACCGGGTCACCGGTTGCAGCATTTAGGGCAGCCATTACTAATCCTGCGGCTGCCTATGGTTTAGAACAGCTCAGGATCACCAAGGGCGGCGACTGGCTGCTCTGGGACCTGAACCTAGAAACTCAGAACTGACTGCGAGGCAACTCTTTGGGCTTTCGTTGCCTGTTTCCGTGAGAGTAAAAAGCCGGCGGTTAGGAATCTCAAGCGATCACTCAACATGCGGGTCTGATGGCTAGGCGTCTGTCAACGAAAAGCTTGATGGCGCGTTAATCAGTGCCTCGAATGGGAGCTCGGCAGCACCAAGGACTAACAGGTTCGAACCAAGCGCACCCTTCCGAATAACCACTCGTTCCGAGGCTGCAGCCAATGCGCCTCTCTTCATTTTTGAGATCAGTTGGTCCGGAGCGAATTCAAATAGTGAAGTTAGAAATCCGCCGAGGACAACAACCTCCGGGTTGAAGATGTTGACCAGGGTGCTGATGCCATCTGCCAGTGAGTCAATTTGGTCCTCAATTAGGCGCTTGGCTTTTGTGGACTCGGTGGACCTGATCTCGGCATCAAGTTCTTCATCGGTCGCTACATAAAGCTTGAAGATGTCAAGCAGGTCGTTTCTTCTAACCAGGGCTTCTAGGGTTCCGGGGAAACCGGAATAGTCGACTTGCTTAGAGCTGGAGATGCGAATGTGACCAAGTTCCCCGGCATAGCCGGCAGCGCCGCTGACGGTTCTGCCCTCGCTGATCACTCCACCGCCGATACCGCCGGAACCCGCAAACAGGAAAACGGCATCGTTGATGCCCTTGGCCGCGCCAAAGCGCGCCTCAGCAATACAGCCGAGGCTGGCATCGTTCCCCAAGTAAACCGGTAGGCCAGTTTCTTGGCTAAGCGCTGCAGCGAATGCTGATTCCACCCAGCCCAGCTGTGGAGCAAACCTGATCACACCATCTGAGCTGCGAACCTGACCCGGAACCGATACCCCAACCCCGACGATCCGGGTACCAGGCTCTAGCTCTTTGCTCATCTTGGCAATCATTTCGGAGGCGACCGCAATTGCATTGTCCGCGGTTGGGTGGGAGCGCATCAACCTGCGCTCCTTGGTAACCACTCGCCCGGACAGCGCGACAGCGGAGACGGTGGTGGCATCAATTTCTGGGTTCACGGAAAAGGCAACGATGTTGTCGGTTGCGGTTACCGCCAATGAGGGGCGGCCCACTCCAGTGGGAGCAACCGTTTCCTTTTCCACCAGCAGTCCTAGTTCTGAAAGCTCAGAAACCAGGTCCGAAACAGTTGAGCGGTTGAGGCCGGTGGTGGCAGTGATTTTGGATCTGAGAATCGTTCCCTGCAGGTGCACCAGCCTGAGCACCGTGGAGAGGTTGTGCTGCCGGACGCTCTCGCCACTTTGTCCCTTGTGGGCGGGCGCAGCCTTGTCAGCAGTCATGGTGAGTTTCTCCTTCTACACCAGTAAAGATACTTGTTGTTTAAAACAACAAATACATAACGTTACTTATTCGTTAGCTAAAACAAGATGATTCCTGTTGCAATAATTTGTTGTGTAATACAACATAATAAACAAGTCCAATTCGGACCTATTCGGGGGGAGCCCT
This sequence comes from Aquiluna sp., assembly GCA_017854485.1. Lineage (GTDB taxonomy): Bacteria > Actinomycetota > Actinomycetes > Actinomycetales > Microbacteriaceae > Aquiluna. The sequence continues at coordinate 19,769 of JAFMHN010000014.1, forward strand.
CTCGGGTATGAAATAAAAAAATGAAAGGTACCGACTAATCATGAAGAAGTCTTCATTATTTTCAATCTCGGCACTTGCAGCAGTAGCAGCGTTGACGCTGGCTGGCTGTGCAGCAGACACCACCGAGACAGCTGAAACAACAAGTGCCGCAACCGAGACCGTTGAGGCGACCGCTGGTCGTGCTTGCGTGATCTTGCCAGACGCCGACAGCGGAACCCGCTGGGAGCCAGGCGACCGCCCAGCCCTAGAGAAGGCTCTGACCGCTGCTGGATACGAAGTTGACATCCAGAACGCTCAGTCAGACACCGCAAAGTTTGCAACCATCGCCGACCAGCAGCTGACCAAAGGCTGTGGCGTGATGCTATTGGTTGACTACCAGGGTGCTGGTGTTTCCGTAGCTGAGAAGGCAAAGGCACAGGGCATTCCTGTTATTGCTTACGACCGCCCAATTGCTGGCGCTGACTACTACCTATCATTCGACAACGAGGTTGTTGGCGCAATGCAGGGACAGATGATTGTTGACGGCCTAGTAGCTGCTGGCAAGGACGTTGCAACTGCAAGCATCATTTACTCTTCGGGTGACCCAGCTGACGGCAACGCTGCAATGTTCCTAAACGGAGCACTTTCAGTTCTTGACGCTGCAGGCGCAACCGCTGCATTCACCATGGAAGGTACTTGGGATGGAACCAAGGCCGGCACCCTATTCGAGCAGGCATTCACCGCTGTTTCGGGTAACGTAGACGCCGTTCTTGCTCCAAACGACAACAACGCCGCTTCAATCATCGCGATCCTAGACAAGAACGGCCTAACCGTTCCAGTTTCAGGTCAGGACGCATCGATTGCTGGTCTACAGAACGTTCTTCTAGGCAAGCAGTTCGCTACCGTTTACAAGCCATTCACCATCGAGGCTGAGGCTGGCGCAGCAATGGCCATCTCAATCCTGAAGGGCGAGGTTCCTGCAACAAACAAGACCCTTGCAGACGGAACCCCATTCTTGGCTCTAGACCCAATCTCGGTTGGTCCTGACCAGGTCAAGGATGTAGTTGCAGCTGGCGACGCAAGCGTTGAGGACCTCTGCACCGCAGATGTCGCAGCAGCTTGTGCAAAGTACGGCATCAACTAGTCACAACCAAATAAGTAGTAAGGATGTGCGCCGGTCTTTTTAGGCCGGCGCACATCACACAATTTTCTTTATAGTCTTGAAACAAATTGCGGACTCAAAGCTGAGACCGCAGATCGGGAGAACCAATGTCTAATCCGGTCATCGAATTACGCGATGTCAAAAAGAGCTTCGGCCCGGTGGAGGTTTTGAAGGGCGTGAACCTAAAGGTTTACGCAGGTCAAGTAACCGCACTGGTAGGCGATAACGGAGCTGGAAAATCAACTCTGATTAAGGGTCTGTCTGGAGTGCAGCCCTATGACAGCGGAACAGTTTTGTTTGACGGTCAAGAGGTCGACATCCACGATCCAATTCAGGCATCCCAGCTCGGCATTGAGGTCGTCTATCAGGACCTAGCACTGTGCGAAAACCTAGACATTGTTCAGAACATGTTCCTAGGTCGCGAGGAGCTACTGCAAAAGACCCTTGATGAGCCAAGCATGGAGCTGCAGGCAACCAAGGCACTCCAGTCACTATCTGTTAGAACCGTAAAGTCGGTTCGCCAAAAGGTTTCTTCTCTGTCTGGTGGACAGCGCCAGACCGTTGCTATCGCGAGGTCAGTGCTTCGCAATGCCAAGCTTGTGATCCTGGATGAGCCAACAGCCGCGCTTGGTGTTGCTCAGACCGAGCAGGTTCTGAACCTGGTTCAGCGACTTGCTGACTCTGGAGTTGCGGTCCTGATCATCAGCCACAACCTGGCCGATGTGTTTAAAGTTTGTGACGACATCTCAGTTTTGTATTTGGGTCGCATGGTCACCCAAATCGAGACCACCGAAACCACCCAAAACGATGTGGTTGGCTACATCACCGGAACCAAGAGTGTTGAGGACTAAACCATGACAAACCAGAATTCAACCGGCCTAAATTTGGCGGCTCAAGACATCGCATCCGGCCACGAAGGTGGCGTTGTTGACCAGGTGAAGGCCTACTTCGCACGAGTCAAGAACGGCGAGATGGGCGCACTGCCGGCGACCGGCGCACTGCTGGTGCTAACCGCACTATTTTCCTACCTCAGTCCCTACTTCCTCACCAAGCTGAACTTTGCAAACCTATTCGTTCAGGCAGCTCAGCTAACAACGCTTGCCATCGCATTGGTCTTCGTGCTGCTACTTGCCGAGATTGACCTTTCGGCTGGTGTTGCAGCCGGTGTTGCAATGGACGTTTTCTACCTCACCACAACCTTCGGAGTTCCTTGGCCAATCGGCCTGGTGAGCGCCTTGCTGGTTGGAGTGGTGCTTGGATTCGTGCTTGGATTCTTCGTTGCCAAAATTGGAGTGCCATCGTTTGTGATCACGCTTGCCTTCTTCCTGGGGCTTCAGGGTGTAGCACTTATTCTGCTTGGCGACGGTGGTCTGTTCCGGGTTGAGGTTCCAGAGGTTCGCGCCATCATGAACGACAACCTGCCGGTTTGGGGTGGTTGGTTGCTACTGGCAATAGTCTTGCTGGTTTCTGGAGGCATGGGCCTGTATGACCGCTATCGGAGAACTGCCAGTGGCCTGGTCAACAGGCCGTTGTCATTACTCCTGATCAAGCTTGCTTTCATGGCGGTGGTAGGCGGCGGTGTGGTTTACGTGCTGAACCTAAACCGAAGCGCCTCGGTGAAAGAGATCTCCGGTGTTCCGATTGTTATCCCAATCGTGCTGCTGATTATCTTCCTGGGAACATTCCTGTTGGATAGAACCAAGTTTGGTCGTCACCTCTACGCAGTTGGTGGCAACCCAGAAGCTGCCAGACGAGCTGGCATCAAGGTTGTAAGAATTCGCATCACTGCTTTCATGATCACTTCGAGCCTTGCGGTTGTTGCTGGCCTGTTCCACGTCAGCCGAATTGGTGTGGTTGAGGCTGCAGCGGGTCGAACCATCGTGCTGAGCGGTGTTGCGGCGGCGGTTGTTGGTGGCGTGAGCCTCTTTGGTGGTCGCGGCCGCCTGATTCACGCAGCCCTTGGAGCAATGGTGATTTCAATCATTGACAACGGCCTGGGCTTGTTGGGACTCTCTGCTGGAATCAGCTTCGTGGTTACCGGAACGGTATTGGCCCTTGCTGCAACCGTTGACGCTGTTTCTAGAAAGCGCAGTGGCGGAATCAGGCGAAGTTAGAAGTGCGCGGATTGGATGCAACCGAGCCTTTCCCAACTATGAGTCAATTGCGTTGATGCTCACCTAGACTTGCGCTCATGTCCCAAAAACCCAGGCGCAAGAGCCCGTCACCTCAAGGGAAACGTGGGTCTGAGCTCTATGAGGCCTTGGATGCTGACTGGCGCAAGATTGGACTTCCAGCCCCTGCCAGGCGGGCACTTGTTGATGCCAAGCTCTACAAAGTTTCAGACTTAAGAAATGTCACATTGGACGAACTGATTGCGATGCACGGAATGGGCAAGTCTGCTGTTGCCAGAATCAGGACCATCATGGATGCCAAGGGGATTCGGTTTCGGTAATAGCAGCTAGAACTGTGCTAGCCGAGCTTTGATCAGCTTTGTCAACAGCTCCTTGCTTAGCACCTGATCCACTCCAAATTGGAACGAGCTCTTGGATGTCACAAACTCTGCCAGGTCATCGGCATGCGCAGCCATTACCTCGGGGCTTTGTGGCGAGAAGGTTAGGTGGTTTTTGAAGGCAGCCAAACCAACGGCGTATTTGCCGTTGAACTTAAACTGAGGCGAGTTCCAGGCGATAACTTGCTCTAGCGTTGGCTCAATCTCAAGAATTAGTTTTCTGACAGCCAGCAGTGTCGAGCGCTTTGGCTCTTCCTGGGCCTCTATATATGCTGTGACATCTGCTTCTGACATACCCCAATCCTATGGCCGCCATGGGCTGTTTGAGGCTTGTGCCGGAGCCCTGTGCGATACTGCTAGGAGCCTGAATGGGAGAGGGGGTCACTGATGACTTTGGAGACAATCGTGGCAATCTCTCTTTGGATGATTATTCCGCTGGGCATTTTGGGCAGCCTGCTTCACTTCCTGTTTGATTGGACCAAGCACAATCGATTCGTGATGCTTTTCGCGGCCGTGAACGAAAGCTACTGGGAACACATCAAAATTGCTGTTTGGCCGGTCTTCATCCTCCAAGCTGTTCTGTTCCTTGCTGGTGGCTACCAAATTTCGGCCTTCATACCCGCGGCAACGATCGCGCTTTATTCGCTGCCAATAAGCATGGTTGGTCTAGTTTTTGTCTACAAAATGATCACCAGGCGCAACATTCTTTGGCTAGACATTGGCCTGTTCTTTGGGGTTATCGCGATTGCCCAAACAATCTTCGTTTTGTTGCTTTCGCAACTTGATGCCAGTGCTGGAACAATTGGCGTCTCGCTGGTATTTCTAGCTGGCTTGGTCGCTGCTTTCCTGAGATTCACGTTACGTCCACCAGAAGAACCCGATGTGTTTATTGACCCAGTGAACAAGAAATACGGCCTTGGAGCTCACCCGGATATCGACCCAGATTCGGCTCAGTAGAGCCAACTAAATAAAGAAACCCACGAAGTTGTGAAGTCTTCGCGGGTCTCGTGCGCTTGGAGGGACTCGAACCCCCAACCTTCTGATCCGTAGTCAGATGCTCTATCCGTTGAGCCACAAGCGCTTGGGTAACTTGGAAAAGCTTAGTGCAATGTCCGTTTTGGAACAATGGCGGAGACGAGAGGATTTGAACCTCCGAGGGGCTTTAAGGCCCCTACCTCATTAGCAGTGAGGCGCACTCGACCGGACTATGCGACGTCTCCTTGATGCTGCACCAGCCTACTAGCAATCTGGCTTCAATCCAAAAATTAGTTTGAGCAGCTCTTCGTGGCTGCGTTGGTTCCCTGCACCCATTCCGGCAACACCGAGACCTCGCCCTCAGCAGCAGCTGGGTCGCTGCTCTCCAGCGTTGCGTCAACCACTGGGCTGTCCTCTGCCACAACAGCACCGGAACCAGGGTTTGCCTCAGCTAACACCAGTGGCTTATCGGAGGCCATTAGCTCAAACAGCTCGGCGGCTCGCTCAGGACTTGGGGCGACCCGCCCTGCATACTCCCCGTCCAAGTCATAGACCGGCAGTTTGATGAAGGTGATCTTGTCAAGATCAACATCGTTGACCTGCTTCGCCAGTCCAAAAATCACTCCCAGGTCAGTGAGGCTCCTGGAAAGCGTCATGTTGGAAAGGGCTGCCGTTCCCAATCGGAACATGGTGAATGGGTTTGTCAAGGCCCCTTCATCTTTCAGCTTTCTAACCAGTGAGGTCAAAAAGACCTGTTGGTTTGAAATTCTCGATAGGTCAGAACCGTCACCAACTCCATGACGGGTTCGGAGGAAGGCGAGCGCTTCGTCACCAATCAGGGTGTGCTCGCCGGGCTCTAGGTAGAGGTTTGTGTATTCATCGTCAATGGTTGTTGCAACACAAACATCAACACCGCCAATTGCCTCACTCATGGCGATCACGCCCTTGAAGTCGATGACTGCCAGGTATGGGATTGTGACCCCGGTCAGCTGCTGAACAGCGAGCAAGGTGCAGGCGGGGCCGGCCTTGGTCATGGTGCTGTTGATTTGGGCAAAGTCTCGGGCTGGGTAATGATCTCCGCCTTCAGGATTCGGGCAGGAGGGCACTGCCACCATCAAGTCTCTAGGAATGCTCATGGCGACCGCATTCTGGCGATCGCGAGAAATGTGAAGCAGGATAATTACATCTGCGAGCGCCGACCCAACTGGGCCATAGGAGGTTGAGCCCTGGCCCTCTCGGGTGTCGGAACCAACTAGCAGCACATTAATGGGGCCATCAATGTCTTCGGGAGTTGGAAGATCAAAGGAATTGCCGTCGGTTGAGTAAACCTCAATGCCTGATGCACTCAGCTGGTTTGTAATGAAGAAATAGCTTCCGGCACCGACCGCGAAGGTTCCGGCTAGCACCACAACCATCAACCACACCATGGCCTTGAGCCAGCCGCGGCGCTTGGGTTTTGAGTCCCCTAGGAACTCGTATTCGGAATCAGTCACTTAGGTCTTTTCAAGCTAATGTTATTTACATGTCTGAGGATACCCGTGCTACCGAATTATTGAAACGAATTCCTAGGGAATTCACACTTGGCGTTGCCACCGCATCATGGCAAATAGAGGGTGACAGTCAGGGCCGAGGCAGCAGCATCTGGGATGATTTTGCGGCTGTTCCAGGAAATATCAAAGATGGAACCAAAGCCGACCCGGCCTGTGATCACGTCAACAGGCTCGAGGAGGATCTGGACATTCTGGCTGACCTAGGCGTTGATGCCTACCGCTTCTCGGTCTCTTGGCCAAGGGTGATGCCCGGACACCAGGCCCCAAGTTCTTCTGGCATTGATTTCTACAACCGACTGATTGATGGCCTACTGGCCAGAGACATCAAACCGGTGCTCACCGCTTACCACTGGGACCTCCCCAGTGAGCTTGAGGCCAAGGGTGGCTGGCTAAACCAGGACATCCACAACTACTTTGCAGAGTACGTTGATTTGCTGGCAAAAAACTACGGTGACCGTGTGGATCGCTGGGCAACCTTCAACGAGCCCTGGGTGAGCGCCTACCTTGGTTATGCGACAAAGATGCATGCCCCGGGTCTGGGTGTTCCAGCCGCGGGACTGGAATCCGCCTACCGACTAATGACCGCCCATGGCGCTGGCATGACCGTGCTGCGGGATCACAAGGTTAGCTCTCCTGGAATTGTGCTGAATCTCACCACGGTGATCTCAGAGGATCAGGCAGCAGAGCCTGCCCGCGAACACATTGACAGCCTGCAGAACAAGTTCTGGCTTGACCTATTGGCAGGCAGGGGTGTTTCTGAAGCCCTAATGGCCGGAACCCAGGACATCACTGACTGGTCATTTGTTGATCAGGACCAGCTTTCAAGCATCGCCCAGCCAATTGATTGGCTGGGAATCAACTACTACACCCCAATTAGGGTCTCGAGCCAGGCAACTGGGCAAGAGCCAAGCGCTCAGGGTCAAGATTTCTCGCTATATCCTGGAACCCCCACCGGATTCCAAATGGCCTCAAGGGATCCAAGAACCGAAATGGGTTGGGAAATCTATGCCCCGGCAATGACCAGCACTCTGCTGCAAACCTCAGAGCGGCTGCCAGGTGTCCCGCTTTACATCACAGAAAACGGTGGCGCCTTCGACGACCAGCTGGTCAACGGTGAGATTCACGATCAAGACCGAGTGGACTACTACCTGAACCACATTGCCGCGGCACTGGATGCCAAAGACCAGGGGGTTGACCTGCGCGGTTACTTCGCATGGTCACTGATGGATAACATCGAGTGGGCAGAGGGCCTAGAAAAGCGCTTCGGCATCTACTACGTGGATCCAACGGACCAAGAGCGCATTGCTAAGGACAGCGCAAAGCTAATTCAGTACCTAGCTAAAAACCGCTAATACTCAACTGCTGCTGGCTGCTAGCCCTTTACTGAGCCTGCTAGCAAACCTCTCACGAAGTAGCGCTGAAGTGCGAAGAACACGATCAGTGGCACTGCCATTGACACGAACGCACCGGCTGTTAGAACTTCCCAGCCAGAGCCTCGGGTTCCAACCATTTCCGCAATTCGGACGGTCATCGGAGCAACCTCTTTAGACCCAGCACCGAAGGTAAGACCAACCAGCAGGTCGTTCCAGACCCAGAGGAACTGGAAAATCAAGAACGAAGCGATTGCCGGCACCGAAAGCGGCAAGACGATCTTCGAGAACAAGGTAAACGGTCCAGCGCCATCAACGCGAGCAGCTTCAATCAACTCCCGCGGAATCTGACTAATGAAGTTGTGAAGCAAGAAGATAGCTAGCGGCAACGCAAAAATGGTGTGAGCGATCCAGATTGGGATGTAGGTTCCAGTGATTCCAAAATCGGGAATGATTGTGAAATCGCCAATTTGAAGGCCCTTTGCAAACAACTGCAGCAGCGGAACAAGGGCCAACTGTAGCGGCACAACCTGCAGCGCGAAAATACCAAAGAACAGCGTGTCACGGCCCTTGAAATCAAACCAGGCAAGTGCATAGGCGGCAAAGACCGCCAAAGTGATCGGAAAGATAACTGCCGGCAGGGTCACAGCCAAAGAGTTGAAGAAGAACTGGAACAGCGGAGGGTTGGTGGTGGTTCCCTCAAACAGGACCTTTTGGTAGTTCTCAAACGACACATTTGGGTTAGCAAAGAAGGTCCACCAACCCGATGAGTTGATTTCCTTTTCGGGCCGGATTGACGAAACCAAAAGACCGAAGGTTGGAATTGTCCAAACCACTGCAATGATCCAGGCCACAGCCGAAGCAATTGGGGAGCTAAAAATGTTCTTCGCACGACGCTTAGCGCGCACGGTAGCAACTGATGCAGTCATTAGCGCTCGGTCCTTTCTAGGCGAAGCTGCCTGACGTTGTAGGCAATAACCGGAATGATCGCCACGAACAAGATGATTGCAAGTGCGGAACCGGTTCCGTAGTTCATCTGCCTAAAGGCCTGTGAATACATCTCGTTTGCAATCACGTTGGTCTGGAAATTTCCACCGGTCATGGTTCGAACGATGTCGAAGACCTTGAGGGTTCCGATGATGATTGTTGTTAGAACTACAACCAAAGTCGCCCTGATCATTGGAATGGTGACTCTGAAGAAGCGTTTGATTGGAGTCGCACCGTCCAGCATTGCAGCCTCCACGATTTCATCCGGCACATTTTTCATCGCTGCCGAAAGCACCACCATGGCAAAACCAGTCTGAATCCAAACCATTACGGCTATCAGAAGGTAGGTGTTGCCCGGGGACTCCAGTAGCCAGTTCGGTGGGGTGCCACCAAAGAACTTAACGATCGCGCTCAGCAGCCCGATGTCGGCCCGATTTTCATTTGGTTCAAAGTTGTAGACGAAGCGCCAGATAACACCGGCTCCAACAAAGGAGATGGCCATTGGCATAAAGATTAGGGACTTGATGACGGTCGGCCGCTTCATGCGGTCGGTCATGTAGGCAATCGAAAGGCCGATTGCCGTTGAAAGGAATGGGACCAAAAATACCCAAACGGCTGTGTTTCTAAGAACCACCACGATCTCAGGGATCGTGAAGGCCCAAACGTAGTTGTCGAATCCAACGAAGTTCTCGCTCTTGGCGTCCATGAACGACAGGATGATGGTTCGAATTGTTGGGTAGATAAGCCCAATCAGTAAAAGTAGGAGCGCTGGAACCAGGAACACCAGGTACTTCAGCCACTCCTGGGCCTTCACATTGGTCCTACCGGCGACTAGGAACAGAAGAACGATTACAGCGGCAAAGGCCAGCAGGGCACTCGCCAACAAAGTGAAGTTCTCACCGATAATGTCCCACGGTGTTTTTCTCTCAGCAAAGATTGCGAATTGCATCATTTTCAAATCCTAGAGGAAGAAAACCGTGGGGCCTAAATTGATTCAGGCCCCACGGTTTCTAACTAATTAGCCTTAGTAAGGCCAGCTTGCGTAAATAGCGTCTAGAACAGCCTGGTCAGACTTGTCCTCAGCTACCCATGCGGTCATCTCGGTCCAGAAGGTACCTGCACCAACAGCTGCTGGCATAACGTCAGAGCCGTCGAAACGGAACAGGGTTGCGTTCTGAAGGATCTCAACTGCAACCTTGTTTACTGGGTCAGCAACGTTTGCAGTGTCTAGTCCCTTGTTAGCTGAGAACCATCCACCAAGAGCTGCCTTAGCGTTGTTCCACTCAGGGCTGGTTAGGTACAACTGAACAGCAGCTGCTGCTGCAGAGTCAGTGAATCGACCAACGAACTCGCCACCACCAAGGGCAGGCTTGTTGTCAGCTGATACGCCTGGGAAGTAGAAAGTGGTGATTCCACCCTCAACATCGGTGTCCTCAGGGGTAACGATGGTGGCACCGTAGTCGCCGACCAAGATTCCACCTAGGAATGATGCCTGGCGGTGCATTGCACATGAACCGTCAACAACACCAGCTCCACCTGCTGAGAAGGAAGTGGTAGCAATTGCCTGCACGTTACCTACGTAGTCAGGGTTCTTGATGATCTTGCCGGCTTCAGCAATAACTTCAGCAACCTTAGGGTCGTTGAATGGAAGTGAGCCGTCAACCCATGCGTCATAGGTCTCGCCATCCTGGAATCGAAGCATTAGGTCTTCCATCCAGTCGGTAGCTGCCCAACCGGTAGCTCCACCAGACTCGATACCTACACACCAAGGCTGTACGTTGCCCTCAGCTGCAATGGTGTCAGAAAGAGCTAGCAGCTCGTCCCAAGTGGTTGGGATTGCCCAGCCGTTGTCAGCAAAAGTCTTTGGTGAGTACCAAACAAATGACTTCACGTTTGCACCCAAAGGAGCAGCGAAGAAGGTTCCGTCAACGGTTCCGTAGTTCTTCCAGTCAGGTGAGTAGTTAGCGTCAACCGAAGCAGTTAGGGCTGCGTCTGCAGGAACCAAGCTGTCTGGGAATGAAGCTAGCAGACCTGGCTGTGGGAAGATCGCTAGGTCAGGTGCAGTTCCACCCTCAACGCGAACAGCAATCTGAGCCTCAAACTCCTGAGTACCGTTCCAGTTGATGGTGATGCCGGTGCACTCTTCGAACTCAGCGAATGACTCGATGAATAGTGAGGCCTCTGGGTCGATGATGGTGGTGTAGATCTCTACCTCAGCACCCTCGTTGCCTGCGTAAGCAGCGTAAGCGTCACAGTTGACTGTTGAGTCGGTGCCTGTGTCGGTGGTGCCGCCCGCAGTGGTCTCTTCGTCGCTTGCTGCACATCCAGCAAGAACCAAAGAAGCCGCAATCGCTGTTGCGCCAACCGCAACAAAACGAGAACGTAATGTCGACATTTTTGTCCTTTCGAAATTGATTCGGGTATAAAAGCCCAAAACCCCCATGAGGAGGATGTTCCAAGCTTAGAGAAGCTTTTGTTTATTCAAAACTGAAAGCGATTACATTTGGATAACAAAAGGTGTGGGGAAGCTGACGGACCTGTTTACATTTTTTACAATTAGTCGCGACGCCTTAGAGATTCCCTCTAAAAATAAGAAAAAACCAGCCTCAACTGTTGTTGAGACTGGTTCATCTACTACTGGCGGAGGCCGT
>JAFMHN010000026.1 GCA_017854485.1 Aquiluna sp.
CACGAGTTCGTGTTCTTGACTGACTACCCGAAGAACATCCGCCCGTTCTACCACATGCGCCACGAGGACAACAACGACCTAACCAAGAGCTACGACCTAATTTGGAAGGGCACCGAAATTACCACGGGTGCTCAGCGTGAGCACCGGGTTGAGGTCCTAACTGAGCAGATCAAGGAAAAGGGATTGGAGCCAGAAGGCTTGAACTCCTACCTAGACTTCTTCCGCTATGGAGTACCCCCGCACGGTGGGTTCGGCATGGGCTTGACTCGAGTTGTGATGCTGCTACTAAACCTTGGAAACATTCGAGAAGCCAGCTTCTTGTTCCGTGGACCAAACCGACTGGAGCCATAAAAAGCTAGCCGTTGTCGAAAACTTCAAAACCAAAGATTCCAAACACCAAGGCGATTGCGCTTGCCCACATCAGTGTGGCAGCCGTGATCACCAAAGAGGTTTTAAGTGGCTTCACGCCCGCTGCAACGGCAACTAGAGCCGCGAACTGGGTTCCGATCACCAGCGGGCCCATTAGCGCCAGTCCATAAATTCCCCAGCGGTCAAATGATCGCTGAGCCTTGATCAGCCTTGGCGACTCACCCTGTTTGTTTTTAGCAAGTCGCCTTGCCAGCAACCAGTTCCGGATCGCCTCAGCCGCGTAGGCAAAAAGGAAGATGGTGATTGCATTTCCAGCAACCGCAAACACCACGGTCAGTGCGGGATTCAAGCCCGCCAGTATTCCGATTGGGACCACACCAATGGCCTCAAACCAAGGAATTGCCCCAGCCAGAAATACCCCGAATAGACCCAGTTGCTCCAGGTTCATTGCTGATACCTAAATGGCGCAGTGGTTCTCTTGAGAAGCCATTCAAGCGGGCCGGAAGCTCGATAGCGAGAGTTCCAGAGAGCAAGTAATGACGGCACCAACCAGGCAGCAATTGCAATCAGGGTCACGAGCCATAGCTGGAGTTGACCAAACAACCCAAGACCCCAATTCGAAAACACAAAGGCGAGAATTAGCGACTGGCTGATGTAGACACTGAGAGAGTGTCGACCAGCTGCGGCGATCAAGCCAACGCCTCTGCCGAGGGTCTGAAGAACCAGCCATAGTCCTCCTACGTAACCTGCGCTCAGAAGCGGTGCTGAGAAAAACAGCAGCACGAATAGGCCTAGGTCAACTCCGCTACTGAAGTTTTCAGAAAGTTGGTTTTGCAGAAGAAACCAGGACCCAGTCAGCTGAATCGGCAGCCCCAATCCCAACCCCCACAGTGCCAGTTTCTTCATCGCCTCCGGGCTAGCTCCGGCTGCCAGCAGCCTCCGACGCGAGGCCAGCACTCCGACCAAGAATGCAGCAAAAGCCAGAATGCCCTGGAGTAAGAATGACTCCACTAGCCCAGAGGACCAAAGTTCGAATCGGGCCACTGCAGCCTCATTAAAAGATCCGCCCACCAGTGCCATGTCCAGAGAGCTAGATGTGATGGTCTCGCCTAAATCCTCGCCAAGAACGTTTTCTGCAACCAGCAAGAGTAACGCAAAAATACCGAACAGACCGGCCGTCGAAAAATACAAAACCCGAGACCAAATCTGCAGGACTCGATCTGATCGAAAATAGAGACCGACCAGTGCTACAGCTAGAACTCCATATACAAAAAGAATGTCGCCGTGAAACAAAAACACAGCATGTAGGGCGCCAAACAGGATTAGCATGGCAGCCCTTGCAAGCCAACGAGGGATGTTCTTACGATCTGACTTCAAAACATATGCCGCGCTGTACCCGAAAAGGAAAGAGAACAGCAAATAGAACTTACCGAGCGCCAAGCTTGTAATCAGAAAAGCGGGCCAGTAATTACTGGCGTTGAATACGTCAGCAGCGCCAATTCCAACAACCGTGTTGATTGCTATGAACGGCGCATTCACAAGAACGATGCCAAGGAGAGCAAAGCCCCTCAGTGCATCAGGAAAGGCGTCTCTACGCACTGACCAAGCTGACTAGCTTGGCAAAGACTTCATTCTCGTCAAGGTGAAGGGTGGAAACCTGCTCCCCGTTTATTAGCAGCACAGGGAGCTCATCGGTGAACCTTTGATAATCAACTTGATCCGAAATGTCCGTCAGGGCCACGTTGTACTGCTCATCAGGATATTCCTGACTAAATTTTCCTACGACTCTTGCCAAGGCCGCCTCCGCGGCAACGCAAAGATGGCAACCGGTCCGGACAATCATGGTGATTTGAATACGATCGAACATTTCCACATACTAACCCAACCCCAACGCACAATAGACTGTGGCGGTGATCGAATCCGAAAAGAAGAAGGCGAAGAAAATTGCCGCATTTTTCGATGTCGACAACACACTCGTTCGCGGGTCCACCCCAATTTTGTTCGGCAAAGTCGCATTTCGAGGCGGCACTATCAAACGTCGCGACATCTGGCGCTTTGCATTTGAGCAGATGATGTTTATTCGCCGCGGTGAGAAAACCGCCACCCTGGCAGACATTAAGGACCGAGCCCTCTCAATCACTAAGGGCTACCCCCTCTCCGCACTTGAGCCGCTGGTTCAAAAGGTTTACGAATCTGAAATCAAGCCCAGGCTTTGGCCGCAAACAGTTGCCGCTTTGAAAGAGCACTTGGCACAGGGTCACGAGGTGTGGCTGATAACCGCGGCCCCGGTTGAGCTTGCCGAAGTGATCGCCAAAGACCTTGGAGCAACTGGAGCGCTGGGCACGATCGTGGGCAGAAAAGATGGCGTGCTCACTGGAGAATTGGTTGGCGCTCCGTTGCACGGGAAGGCGAAACGCAAGGCGGCAAAAAAATTGGCTGCTGAGCGCGGAATCAGCTTGAGCAAATCCTGGGCCTATTCAGACTCAGTTCACGACCTTCCGCTGCTCACCCTTGTGAAGCATGCTGTGGCGGTAAACCCAGATAAGGCGCTGGAAAAATATGCCGAGGCGGCGAACTGGCAAATTGCCAAGTTCAAGAAGCGCCATCTAAAAACCCGTTAAGAACAAAACCCGCCACAAGGGCGGGTTTGTTACTACTTCTTATTGCGACGCTGGTGGCGTGTCTTGCGAAGCAGCTTGCGGTGCTTCTTCTTCGACATGCGCTTGCGGCGCTTTTTGATAATCGAACCCATTAAAACCTCATAAAGCTTTTAGATTGCCCGAATGGGCAACTCCAATACTCTAGCCTTTGCGGCCGAGTCGCTCAACCTCTGCGTCGATATCGGCTTCGCTAATTGGCTTGGGGCCAAAGATGCCATAGGCATCCAGGCCAACAAAAACAGCCGCGATTCCCATGCCAAAGATGGCCCACTGGGGCCAAAAATAAGACCCGGGTGAAGTGAAAAACCAAACTCCAACAACGATCAAGGTCACGGCGGCGTAGACGTATAAATAGGTTCTGAAGCCCTGCTTCTTCTTTATTTGCCGGAGGGCAAACGCCCTAATCTCGCTCTCGGTTTCCTTGGCCATTATTTGCGACCTGTCTTGTTTCTAAGTTCTTCGGCTAGATGGGCAGCTTCAGACTTCACGTCGTCGACAACCTCTTCCACCTTCTGCTTAGCAATTCGCTCGAAATCCTTGACCGACTTTTCGGCTTCGGACTTGGCATCTGCCAACTTGCGGCCCAGGCGCTTGCCCATCTCGGCTGCGTCAAAATCGATGTCGACTTCCGAGGCCCTAGCCTTTAGCTGCTGGGTTAGCCAGTTGGAGCGCTCCGTTAGCCAGTGGCCGAGCTGTTCGCCAACGCCAGCTAAGTTGTGCGCCAAGTCATCTGTTTCAACCTCATCGCCCTCGAAATCAAGCGACAGGAAATTAATCATCCAGTCTTCAATTTCCTCGAGCGGCTCTGGGGTAACCGAGTAGAAGCGCTTTTGGCCCGCCTCGCGAACCTCGACCAAACCAACCTCACGCAAGGTCTTTAGGTGCTTGGAGACCGTTGGCTGACCTAGCCCGGTTTGTTCAACTAATTCACTAACTGTTAGCTCGCCGGGCCCGCCAACCTCAGTTGATTCCAACAAGCTCTCCAGGAGCTGCCTGCGGGTGGGGTCTGCGACTGCTTCAAAAATATCTGCCATGACTAAAGCCTAACCCTTCCCCTCACCGATTTCACGGGCTCTTTTCAGAGCCTGCTGCAAGGACTGCTCAAAGATGCCCTGAAGGTCTGCTTTTTCCAGTGAGGCAATGATTTGTTCAGTTGTTCCGCCAGGGCTTGTCACATTCGCCCTGAGTTCAGCCAGCTCCTTGTCGCTTTGGGCCAGGAGGTCAATTGATCCGGCGAGAGTTCCTCTAACCATGAGTGCTGCTTGCTCAGCGGTGAACCCGTGATTCACCGCAATCTTTTCCCACTGCTCCATGATGTAAAAAACCCAAGCTGGTCCAGAGCCAGACACGGCACTAAGCGCATCGATAAGGTCCTCAGAAATTTCCAATGCCACGCCAACGGCGTTGAACAACTCCAGCGTTGCATCAATCGCATCCTCAGCCGCTGAGCTTGCCGGTGCGACGCCTGTGACGCCCATTCCGACAAGGGCTGGGGTGTTGGGCATGGTCCTAATTAGATTCTTGTTTGCCGGAACTACTGCCGCCATGGTCTCGAGCTTGATGCCAGCGGCCATTGAAATCACAACCGCGTTTGGTGCGATCTCGTCCTTGATTTCGTTGAGCACATCAACAATTTGGTAGGGCTTGACACCCAAAACAATCAGGTCAGCGTCGCCAGCCAGAAGTGCATTTGCATCCGGAGCCTCGGCGATTGCCATGGCACTTATCCCTCGGGCACGAAACCTGCTGGCGCTCTCGGTTGACCTGGTGGTTGCAGAAATTAGTTCAAGAGGATGACCTGAGGCAATCAGACCCTCCATCACTGCCGACCCCATGGACCCGGTTCCCAAAAAACAAACTCTTAGCTTTTCCATGCTCAAATCCTATGAGGCTCAGAGCCAAGCGCTTACCAACGGAAATCCGATAAACACGGCAGTGTTCATAACGGTGTGGGCAATGACCAGCGGTGCCACCCGGCCGGTTTTCATGAAGATGTAGGCGAAAACTAGACCCATCACAAAGTTGCCGAGAAACGCACTGAAGCCTTGGTAGAGGTGATAGCTGGCTCGAAAGGCACTGGAAATAACCACAACCGCCAAGATTGTGATTTCAGGTCTTATCAGCCCCAACTTCTTGGCTAGAAAAGCGACCGCTATCACTTCCTCTTGCAGTCCAGAGCGCAGTGCGGCTAGGAACAAAATGATGGGGGTCCACCAGTAATCACCAAGGGTGCTCGGGATAATCCTTGAGGTTAGTCCCAGCTGAAGGGCCAAAACATAAAGACCAATGCCCGGGATGCCAACGGCCAACGGAAGCCCGATTCCCAGTAGCCAATCGCGCCGATTTGGGACGAGCCCGATCGAGAGTTTGTCGAGCCGAAGAAAGTAGAGGGCGAGTAGCACTGGCACCAGGCTCAGCGATATTGCCGCCAACTGGCTGACCGCATCCAGCCAAGGCTGCTCGGCCCGGGGCGCATTGATGGTGGTAACCGAACCAGCCAGCCCCTGCTGGCTGGAGAGCTTTCTGAGCAAGCTAAGGACCGCATAGATGCTGCTGGCCCCGAGCGAAACCATTAGCACGAGCCACAGTTCCTGCGAGTGCTTGCGCATGGCCCACCTAATTTCGATGTCTAAAAAGTCAACAGTTGTGTCATTAGGTTATCTAGCTGGGGGTGGGCCAAGGTAGTTTGTTCCTGTGGCTAAGACAAAAATTGATTACCGCTGCCGGGAGTGCGGCTGGTCCACCACTAAGTGGGTGGGTCAGTGCGGCAACTGCCAGGCCTGGGATTCAGTTTCGGAACAAGCCCCATCCACCAAGGCAAAACCAGCCAATATCAGCCAAGCAAATGCCGCCAAGCCCATAACTGAGGTGGAGGTGGTCACAGACGGTTATCAGCCCACCATGGTTCACGAATTCGACCGAGTGCTCGGTGGTGGCCTGGTTGATGGTGCTGCAATACTGTTGTCGGGCGAACCCGGAGTTGGAAAAAGCACGTTGTTGCTGGAAGTTGCCTCCAGGCTGGCCAAATCCGGCAAGAAAGTTCTCTATGTTTCAGCCGAAGAATCGGCGAGCCAGGTTCGCCTGAGGGCCCAGCGAACCTCGGCCTTGAGCGACAACCTATACCTCGCATCAGAAACCGACCTTGGCTACGTTCTAGGGCAATTCGAACAGCTCCAGCCGGACCTGATGGTGGTTGACTCGGTGCAAACCGTTAGCTCCCAGGAGATTGATGGTGCTGCGGGCATGCCATCCCAGGTGCGTGAGGTTGCATCGAACCTAATCCGACTTGCAAAGCAAAACTCCACTCCAATTATTCTGGTGGGCCACGTGACCAAGGACGGTTCGATTGCTGGGCCCCGCACTCTTGAACACCTGGTTGATGTTGTCTGCCATTTCGAGGGTGATCGCCAGACCGCACTGAGGTTTGTCAGAACCCTAAAAAACCGATTCGGGCCAACCGACGAAGTCGGCTGCTTTGAGATGACCGGCGAAGGAATTGTTGAGGTCAGTGACCCCAGTCAGCTCTTTGTTTCCGGAGCAACCACCCCCGTTTCTGGGACCTGCATCACCGTTGCTGTTGAAGGTAGGCGGGCGCTAATTGCCGAAATCCAGGCTCTAGTGGTCAAGAGCAGCTCCCCGCAACCCAGGCGCGTGACCAACGGCGTTGACAGCTCAAGAGTGGCGATGCTGCTAGCAGTTCTAGAAAGACGCGCTGGCATTTCGCTCAGCGACAAAGATGTCTATGTTTCAACAGTTGGCGGAATGAAAATTATTGAACCGGCAGCAGACCTTGCGATTGCGATCGCGATTGCTTCTGCAGTGAGCGATAAGCCCGTTGCAAAGTCAGTTGCTGCCTTTGGCGAAATCTCACTCTCGGGCGAGATTCGAGGGGTTTCCAATCCAGCTCAGCGAAGCAATGAGGCAACGCGACTTGGCCACAAAGCGATCGTTGACTCGAGCAGCGGCCAACTCAAGGTTGCGCTGGCAAAAGCCCTGGGCTAGTTGAGAATAAACCTGACCTCATCGGAAATCACCCCGTTGACTTCGGCCTTTATTTTGTAAGTCGCGCCGCTAGTGGGAACCTGCTGCATGCCATCAGCAACGCTGCACCCTTCCGGTGAAGAGTAAACCCGCTCCCAGATTGAAGGCTCGGCCTTGAGTGGAACATTGGCCTGCAGCAGAACAGTCAGGTCCTTGTCATTGCTTCGGTCACAATCCCTGGATGAGTAATAAGTCTGCTCGCCGGAGGTGATAGTGAAGAAGGTGACCCTGGAACCAACATTGAACCTGCAGTCCACCAACCCGGTGTTTGTAACCTCGTACCAAATGTAGGGCTCACTGTTTCCAGCAAAACTGTTCAGGGTTTCTGCAACTTGAGTCTCCGGGTCAAACTTTCCAATCATTGCCTCAACTTTTACGACACCCGGGGCACAATCGGTTATCTCGGCGCTGATGGCCTCTTCAGTGGCAGTGGGTTCTGGCTCAGCAGCATTTTGAGCGGAACCAGAGAAGAGTTGTGGGATTCCCCAAATGAGAGTGATCAAAACAGCTAAGACGACCAGCGCTCCGATTCGTCTGCGCTTGATGATTACTGGATCTAAGTTGGCCATAGAACAAATCTAGCTACAGCTGCTTGAGCATGCGCGAGTTTCCCAGCGTGTTCTGCTTAACTCTTGCCAAATCCAAAAACTCCGCAACTCCGTCATCGTGAGACCGGACTAGTTCAGCGTAGACATCTGGTGCAACTGGAACGTCAGAGATCACTTCGTAGCCATTTTGACCAAAAAACTCTTTTTCAAAGGTCAAACAGAAAACTCGCTTGATGCCAAGGTCGCGAGCCCTGAGTTCCAGTTCGGCCAGCAGTGCTGCGCCGATACCCTGACGCTTTGATCCTTCTGCCACCGCTAGCGTTCGAACCTCCGCGAGGTCCTGCCACATCACGTGCAGGGCACCAAACCCGATCACTTGCCCATCACGCTCGGCCACAATGAACTCTTGAATCGACTCATAAGCTGCGACGAGCTCTTTACCCAGCAAAACGCGCTCGGCCACCAATGGCTTAGCGATCTTGGTAATTGCCGGAACGTCGGCGGTCTTGGCTGATCTGATGTGGAACATCAGCCAATTATGAACCACTTAGGCATCGACGGGTAGGTAAACG
>JAFMHN010000015.1 GCA_017854485.1 Aquiluna sp.
GATGTGGAACATCAGCCAATTATGAACCACTTAGGCATCGACGGGTAGGTAAACGTTGCCGGTTGCCAGAAAAAGCAAGGGCTTTGGCTGCTGCCAACAAGCGGATTTGGCTCAAATTTTGCTAGCTGGTTGGCTGTTGGGCGGGGAGCTGTCGAGCGCGAGCAACACTTCGTTTCTTCTAAGAAAAAATGGGGTGGTTGGGGCGTCATACCTGGCGTAAATCGGTGTTGGGTCAAATGTGAGACCTGCACCAGTGAGTAGATTTTTAAGTTTCTGCTCTTGATTGGCGAAAGCCTTTTCACCAACCAAACCACTGAAGGTTATGGCCGCCATTTTCTGACCCGGGTGTTCGGCAATCGTCAAATTCCCACCCGAGGGCCTAGGCATTTCTTCCATGGTCATGCCGGCAGGCATGACAAAAGAAACTTCGTAGCCATCGGCCACCGGCTTTTCCGTGACAGGAGCGGTCATGGCGATTCGCTTTGACTCAGAGTTGCCACCGAAAATGAACCCGGCTAGCTTCTGAAAGGCGCGGTTCCCTGCTGACCTAATGCCCGCATTCTCAAGCGTTGAGACCGTGATAAACGGTTCATACTGCCTTATCTCGAAGCCGTCACCGGTTTCTAGAACGGAGTATTTCTGAATCTCGGTCAAGACTTCGCCGCTGGTTCTTGCTCTCTGCTGTTGGCGACAAAACTGAATTCGCCCTCGATGTAATCGACCAGAACATCCTGAGCGTTGGCGATATCGCCGGTCAAGATGCGCTCTGAGATGGCGTCCTCAATTTCACGCTGCACGGCCCTGCGAAGCGGCCTTGCACCCATGGAAGGCTCGTAACCAAGTTCGATTAGTCGCTCCTTCGCTGAGGTGGTGAGGGTGAGCTTTAGGTCGCGCTCGTCAAGGCGAACCTGCAGCCTCTTCACGAAGAGGTCAACGATCTGCATTAGCTCCTCGCGAGTCAGCTGTGGGAAGACAATCACGTCGTCAACACGGTTTAGGAACTCAGGCTTGAAGTTCTTCTTGAGCTCTTCGTTAACCCTTGCCTTCATCTGGTCGTAGTCGTTGTTGGTGTCTCCCTGAAGCGTGAAGCCAAGAGCTCCGCGGGTGATTTCCCGGGTTCCAAGGTTTGTGGTCATGATGATGATCGTGTTCTTAAAGTCAACCACTCGACCCTGACCATCGGTCAGACGACCCTCTTCCAGAATCTGAAGTAGCGAGTTGAAGATGTCCGGGTGGGCCTTCTCAATCTCGTCAAACAGCACAACTGAGAAGGGCTTGCGACGAATCTTTTCGGTCAGCTGACCGCCCTCGTCGTAACCAACAAATCCCGGAGGAGCACCGAACAGTCTTGAAACTGTGTGCTTCTCGCCGTACTCGCTCATGTCCAAAGAAATCAATGCGTCTTCGTCATCAAACAAGAACTCAGCAAGTGCCTTAGCAAGCTCAGTTTTACCAACACCGGTGGGACCGGCGAAGATAAAGGATCCAGATGGGCGCTTTGGATCTTTCAATCCAGCCCGCTGACGACGAATGGTCTTTGACAGCGCAGCGATGGCCTGCTCTTGGCCAATGACTCGCTGGTGCAGCTCCTGCTCCATGTAGATCAGCTTCGAGCCCTCGTCCTCACCAAGCTTAAACACTGGAATTCCGGTGGCTTGAGCCAGAACTTCGGCAATCAAACCTTCGTCAACGATTCCTGGCTTCTCGACATTACCGTCACGGAATTCCTTCTCCATGCGAACCTTCTCGGCGGTGAGCTTCTTCTCCTCATCACGCTTGCTGGCCGCTGCCTCAAAGTCCTGATCCGCAATAGCCTGCTCTTTGGCCTGGCGCACCACAGCAATCTTGTCTTCCATCTCGCGAAGCTCGGGTGGTGCCGACAGGAAGCTCAAGCGAACCCTGGCCCCGGCCTCATCGATCAAGTCAATTGCCTTGTCCGGCAGGAACCTGTCGGTCACATAGCGATCTGACATTCCAACCGCGGCAACAATTGCGCCATCGGTGATCGAAACCTTGTGGTGTGCCTCGTAGCGATCACGAAGCCCCTTCAAAATGTTGATTGCCATGGCTGGATTCGGCTCTGCAACCTGAACCGACTGGAAACGACGAACAAGGGCTGCATCCTTTTCAAAGTGCTTACGGTACTCATCCAGAGTTGTTGCACCAATTGTCTGCAGTTCACCCCTTGCCAACATTGGCTTCAGGATCGAAGCCGCATCAATTGCACCCTCCGCAGCGCCGGCTCCAACTAGGGTGTGGATTTCATCGATAAACGTGATGATGTCGCCACGAGTTCTGATTTCCTTAGTGACCTTTTTGAGTCTTTCCTCAAAGTCACCACGGTATCTGGATCCTGCAATCAGGCTTCCCATGTCCAGGGTGTAAAGCTGTTTTCCGCGCAGGGTTTCGGGAACGTTGCCGGAAACAATGGCAAGAGCTAGCCCCTCAACTACTGCGGTCTTACCGACACCTGGCTCACCAATCAAGATGGGGTTGTTCTTGGTTCTCCTGGAAAGAATCTGCATGACTCTTTCAATCTCGCGCTCACGACCAACAACCGGGTCAAGCTTGCCCTCGGCTGCAGCGTGAGTAAGGTTACGGCCATACTGGTCCAGAATTTGGGAACCCTTAGCCTGTGGCTGAGTTTCGCCTCCCACTGAAACCGCTTCTTTGCCCTGGTAACCAGAAAGAAGCTGAATTACCTGCTGACGAACCTTGTTGGTGTCCGCACCCAACTTGGTCAAAACCTGCGCTGCAACACCTTCGCCCTCGCGAATCAGGCCAAGCAGCAAGTGCTCGGTTCCGATGTAGCTGTGTCCAAGCTGAAGTGCTTCCCGAAGGCTTAGCTCCAGGACCTTCTTGGCCCGTGGCGTAAATGGAATGTGACCAGAAGGTGCCTGCTGGCCCTGACCAATGATGTCCTGAACCTGCTCGCGAACCTGCTCTAGGTTGATCCCCAGTGCCTCAAGCGCCTTGGCTGCGACGCCCTCGCCCTCATGAATCAAGCCGAGCAGAATGTGCTCGGTTCCGATGTAGTTGTGATTTAGAAGCTTGGCCTCTTCTTGGGCAAGCACCACAACGCGACGGGCTTTGTCAGTAAATTTTTCGAACAAGTTTGCACCTTTCAAACTTCGTTATGAAGATGCTAAGCCCGTCAACGAGTGAAAACTAGGGCTGTTCGCCCAAGGCGTTAGCGCGCTTTGTGCGTTCTTCTGCCTCAATTTTTTGATATACGTCGCGTTCGCCCTTGTCGGCCCTGAGGATTGAACGCATCATTATCCAAAACAGGACACCAACCAGAGCAGGCGGAATCAACGAAATCAGTGCGTCTACTAAACCCTCTGCGAAAGTCATCTGCTCCTACTTCACCAATGGGAACAAGATTGTTTCCCTAATGCCCAAACCGGTCAATGACATCAACAACCGGTCGATTCCAAGACCCATTCCCCCGGATGGTGGCATGCCGAACTCAAGAGCCTTAAGAAACTCCTCGTCAAGCTTCATTGCCTCCGGGTCACCGGATGCTGCTAGCTCCATTTGGGCAACAAAGCGCTCGCGCTGAACAACTGGGTCCACCAACTCCGAGTAGCCGGTGGCCTGCTCGAAGCCCTTGATGTAGAGGTCCCACTTCTCAACAACCCCGGCCTTGCTGCGGTGGTCGCGGGTAAGCGGTGAGGTGTCAACAGGGAAGTCAATGACGAAGGTTGGCGCGGTTAGGCCAGGCTTCACGAAGTGCTCCCAGAGTTCTTCAACATACTTTCCGTGAAGCGGGTGGTCGATCTCTATCTCCAGTGAGCCGGCGAGTTTCTTCAGATCTGCCAGCGGAGTCTCGGGGGTGATCTGATGACCTGCGGCTTCAGACAACGATTCATACATCGAGATTCTTGGCCAGTTGCCACTCAAGTCGTTCTCGCTGCCATCTTCCATGGTCACCACTTGGGTCCCCATCACATCTGAGGCCGCGTTTTGAATCAACTCTTGAGTCAAGTCCATCATGGTGTGGTAATCGCCATAGGCCTCATAGGCCTCCAGCATCGCGAACTCCGGCGAGTGAGTGCGGTCAGCACCCTCGTTTCGGAAGTTTCGGTTGATTTCAAACACACGCTCCAGCCCACCAACCACGGCGCGCTTCAAAAAGAGCTCTGGGGCAATCCTCAAATACAGCTCAGTGTCGAAGGCGTTTGAATGAGTCTTGAACGGCCTAGCCGAAGCACCTCCGTGCATAACCTGCAGCATCGGTGTTTCGATCTCCATGAAGGCGCGATTGGCGAAGGTGTTGCGCAGTGACTGCATAACCTGGGCCCGAATCTTGACAACTTCCCTGGCACGATCCCTGACGATCAGGTCAATGTAGCGGTGACGAACCCGAAACTCTTCACCCAGATCATTGTGCAAATTGGGCATCGGCCTGAGGGTCTTGGCGGCCATAAGCCACTTGGAAGCCAGAACGCTGAGTTCTCCGCGCTTGGAGGTAATAACCTCACCCTCAACAAAAACGTGGTCCCCGAGATCAACCAGTTCTTTCCAGAGATCCAACTGTTCTTGCCCGACTTTATCCAAGCTGATCATTGCTTGGATCCGCTCGCCGGTTCCAGACTGAAGGGTCGCGAAGCAAAGCTTCCCGGTGTTGCGCAAAAACATGATTCGTCCGGCCAGGCCAACCTCGTCACCGGTAGCGATGTCCGCCTCTAGCGCCGGGTAGTGGGCCTTCGTGGCCTCGATGGTGTGGGTGATTGGCAAGGACACCGGATAGGCGTCGCCCAGCTTGTTTAGCCGCTCGCGCTTTTCCATTCGAACAGCAATCTGTTCGGGCAGGTCTACACCCTCGTACTCTTCGCTCACGCGCTACCACCTAGCAGTAAATTATCGATAAGTCTGACTTCGCCGACCCAGCAAGCAATCACCAATCTGGCACCTTTGGTGCTCTGGGCAGCTGCAAAAGTTTCTGGATCAACTAGCTCTAAGTACTCAAGTCTAATAATCGGGTCAAGCTCCCGGGTGACGGCATCCAGACAGTCCTGACGACTCTTGTGCTTGGAGCCAGCGACCAGGGCCCGATAAATGCTCCTAGCGGCAGCGATTTGATCCGCTGGAATTCGCTGGTTTCTGCTTGATAATGCGAGCCCCTCAGAGTCGCGAACAGTCTCGCAGCCAACAATCGAAATCGGCTCACGGTCCCCATTGGCAACCTGGCCTCGCACCATGTTTTTCACCAGCATCAGCTGCTGAGCGTCCTTTGCACCAAAGAACGCGACGTCTGGACCCACCAAATTGAACAGTCGATTCACAACCGTCAACATGCCGTCAAAGTGACCGGGCCGAAATTCACCCTCGAGTCTTTGACCCAGTTCTCCAGCGAAAACCTCCTGGACTCCCGATTCCGGATAGACCTCTTGCACACTTGGGGCAAACAGCACATCAACTCCAAGGTCGGTCAAGATTCGTGCGTCAACCCCCAAGGTCCTCGGGTAGTTGCGCAGGTCATCACCCTCTCCAAACTGCCTGGGGTTCACAAAGATTGACACCACAACAAACAGCGAGTCGGCCTGGGCTTTTCTGATTAGGGACAGGTGCCCCTCATGCAGGGCGCCCATAGTCGGCACAAATCCAACTCGGCGTCCCTGGGCATCTGCAACAGCCAAGGCTTGGTTCAATTCTGGGATGGTGTGGGCCAGCTGCACTAGAGCACGTCCTTCGGGTCAATCCTGCCAACCGGTTCTGCCAATGCATTCTCGACAGCGCTGCGAACAACCGGCGCTATAAGTCTGGCGGGGTTTGGCACATCTGCCGCTTCCAAAATGCCAAGAGCTTGCTTTACGACAAGCGATGAGAAACTGCTCGCGACCTCAAATGCCTCGGCGTAGGCAGCCCGCTGAGCTTCGGTTACAACAACCGGCTCAGCCCCAAGCTCGATTGCCAGGGCCTGCGCTATCGGCTCCAGTGGCTCCGGGGCACTGATTGCCACGGTTGTGTTTTTCAGGACGGTTAGGTCCATCGAGGTGCCCGTGAAGTGCATCACCGGATGCAGAGCGATTGGGATTGCCCCGAACCGTGCGGCATCGGCAAGAATCGAGTAGCCCAGAAGCGGCGACAGGTGCACGACAATTTTCTTAGGGCCAAATAGCCCCAAGTCCGCCAGTCCAGCACAAGTGATTTCCAGGTCACTGGAGGGAATGGCCAGCACCAAAAGGTCCGCATCTTCTGCGACAGCGGCCATGTTGTTTATTGGAACATCCGGCAGCAGTGCCTCTATCCGCTCAATGGCCTCCGGGCTCTCAACAAAGACCCCAACAAGTTCGTGGCCGGCGTTAGCCCAGGCCTTGGCTAGCACTGGTCCTGCTGGATCGTCGCCGATTACACCGATCTTCATCTAGGCCGCCTCGCCGTCTAAATCTTGAGGAGTCTTGCAGTTTCTTCTGGCCAGGTAGCCAGCAACCACTAACAGCACGGCGGCGATTAGCGACAGTCCCTCTGTGAGAATCAATGACTGCAGCATTGCGGTAAAGATAACCAACCAAAGCACCAACCCAAGATGCCAGCCTGCAAAGAGTGCTCCCGTGAAAATCGATGCCCTGGCTAACAGCATCACCCGTACCGCATAAAAAGGATTGGGTCTTGCCGGTCGAACTCCAGACTTATAGCTCTCAAGCTGCTTGCGGTAGCGATAAATCGGGATGCTCGCTATCAATACGGCAAGGCCAATCACAATCAAGCTCACCGGCAGAGTGGTTGGGCTTGCCGGAAACGCCAACCCGAAACCTGCGGTTACTTGAGCTGCAGCAACACCAGCCACGATTCCAACCAGCAAGAAACCCAATGCGCCGCCTAGGCCCGAGGTCTTCACGCTTGCACCCGAACTTCATCGATCATGCTGGCTGCCAAATTAGCAACGGAACCAAACCCGGGCAAAACCGCCTCCGGGTCGATTTCTAGCCATGGAACCAGCACGAAAGACCTCTCGAAGGCCCGTGGGTGAGGCACGATCAATGACTTGGTTTCAATCAGTGAGGTTCCGTAGGTGATGATGTCCAAATCTAGAGTTCTGGGCGCCCAGCGAGCCAGCCTAATCCTGCCAAATTTGCTTTCAATCTCATTCAATCGTGAAAGCAGCTTCTTTGCCGCAAGCTTGGTTTCAATGATTGCCACGGCGTTTATAAATTCCGGCTGATCCGGGTCAAAGCCGGTCTCGGTAAGTGCTTGAGAAACGTAATTCTTTGATGCCACCAAAAGCTCCACGCCGCGCAGCTTGGCAATCTGTTTCAGTGCTTTCTGGATTGTCTTTTCGCGGTCACCGAGGTTCGACCCAAGCGCAATGACGGCCCTAGTTTTCATCTCTGGTTCCAGCAAGTGTCACGGAAACATCATGGAATTTTTGAGTGAGGGGGGCACTTGGTTTGTGAACAGTGACGGTTGTCCTCAAAATCCGAGGGTCGTAACTGAGAACAGCTCTGACTAGTGAAGCGGCAAGTGACTCGATCAGTTCAAACCTAGTCCGGCCGCAAATCTCGGTTGCGATGTCGGCGATCGCGGCATACGACACTGTCGACTGAATATTGTCTTCAAGACCCGCATCAACATCCAGGCTGATGTCTACAAAGAACTCTTGGCCGTAGTCCTTCTCGTGCTGCAAGACACCGTGAAACCCGTGAACCTGAAGGCCATCAATTCGAATCTTGTAAATCAATGTTCCTCCTGTCCAGCCTTCAGTGCCGCAACCACTGCAATGGCGTCCTTGGTGCCCTGAATTTCGTGCACCCTGACTCCCCATAGTTTTCGCTGTAACAAAAGTGCTGTCAAGACCGCGGTGGCAACATCCCTGCGCGGCATTGAAACCGAGGCAGGGTCAATAGCGTTTAGGGCGTGAGCCAAAAACCGCTTTCTTGATGCCCCAACCAATACCGGC
The DNA here is from genome assembly GCA_017854485.1 of Aquiluna sp. Classification (GTDB taxonomy): domain Bacteria; phylum Actinomycetota; class Actinomycetes; order Actinomycetales; family Microbacteriaceae; genus Aquiluna. The sequence goes on from JAFMHN010000015.1 coordinate 7,904, forward strand.
AAGCCGAGGGCCTCGAGTTCATCGAGACGATTGACCAGGTCCCAGTTGTGGTGAATGTCCTTTGCAAAACCAAGGCCCGGATCAACGACGATTCGGTCTCTGGAAACTCCGGAGGCAACGGCCATCGACACTTGCTCAGCCAGCTCGGCAACAACCTCCCTGGCAACATCGGAATAGCTAGCGAGGCTATCCATCTGATCTGAGTGCCCGCGCCAATGTCCGAGGATGTATTGGCACTTAAGGTCCTGAATTGCAGCGAACATTTGTGGGTCAGCCAGACCACCTGAGATATCGTTCACAATGTCGGCTCCAGCTTGAACCGCCCTTCTGGCGGTCTTGGAGTTCATGGTGTCGATTGAAACCAGCACGTCAAACTCGGCCTTGATTTTTTCAATCACCGGCAGGACTCGATCTTGTTCGTCTTGCAGCGAGATTCGCTGCGCGCCAGGCCTGGTTGACTCGCCGCCAACATCAATGATCTGCGCGCCTTGACCAACCATCAGGCTTACCTGCTCGAGCGCTGAAGCTGGGTCTAGAAACTCGCCACCATCGCTAAAAGAATCGGGGGTTATATTCAGCACGCCCATTAGCTTGGGTCTGGTCCAGCCGGTCATGACTACTTGCTAATCAATCCCAAAACCTCAGCGCGATAGCCGGGTTCTGTGTAGAGGCCCCTGGATGCCATGGTGACCGTGTTCACCTCAGGCTGTCTGGCGCCCCTGGATGCAACGCACTGATGTCTTGCCTCAAGCACAACCAAGACACCCTTGGCTTCTAATCCGGCTTCTAGTGCGTCGGCAACCTCGGCGGTCAGGTTCTCCTGCAGTTGTGGTCTTGATGCCAAAACCTCGATAACACTGGCGAGGCGGCCAAGGCCGGCAAGTTTCTTATTCGGCAGATATGCCACGTGTGCAACTCCTGTGAAAGGAAGCAGGTGGTGCTCGCAAATGGACACCAGCTCGATGTCCTTCAGGATCACCGCTTCGGCATCAACAGCCTCGAAGGTATCTCCCAGAACACTCAACGGATCGACACCGATGCCCCTAAAAAACGAGGCGTAAGCATCAGCAACCTTGCTCGGGGTGTTGGCTAGCTCCTTGCGGTTTGGGTCTTCGCCAATTGCCTCCAGAAGTTCAACAACGGCTTTCTTGATTCGATCAGCTTGCATCTTCATCCGCCGGCTTAGCTGCCTCTGGAAGGACTTCCAGTTGAACTACCTTGCGCTTTGGAACAGCGATTGGGCCCCTGTTGGTGCCGGTTCGCTTGGTTGATGACTTCCAGGTGGTTCGCTTTGGTAGCTTCTTCACCGTCTTGAAAATCTTTGCAATCTCATCTTGGTTCAGAGTTTCCTTTTCAAGAAGCTGCTTAGCCAGCTTGTCCAGAATTACTCGGTTTGTGGTCAGAGCCTTGTAGGCCTCATCCAGAGCGCGGTCGAGAATCGCCGAAACTTCTTCATCTACCTGCTTGGCCATTTCGTTGGAGTGGCTGGCGCTTGTTGCAAGCTCTCTTCCAAGGAACGGCTCTGAGGTTCCGGTGCCAATTGTCATGGCGCCAATCTTTTGGCTCATGCCGTATTTGGTGACCATTGTTCTGGCGATGTTGGTTGCCTTCTCAAAGTCATTTGAGGCACCGGTGGTTGGATCCTTGAATACGATTTCCTCAGCTATCCGGCCACCCATGGCATACGCAATTTGATCAAGTAGCTGGTTTCGACTTATTGAATAGCGGTCCTCCATTGGCATCACCATGGTGTAGCCAAGGGCACGGCCTCTTGGCAAGATGGTGATCTTGGTTACCGGGTCCGAGTAGTTTCCAGCTCCTGCAACCAGTGCATGCCCGGCCTCGTGATAGGCGGTTACCAAACGCTCTTGGTCCTTCATGATCGAGGACTTCTTCTGCGGCCCACCTATTACCCGGTCAATGGCTTCGTCAATCACCTCATCGGTGATTTCAGTTCGGTTGAGTCGAGCCGCCAACAAAGCCGCTTCGTTCAAGACGTTGGCAAGATCTGCACCGGTGAAGCCAGGTGTTCGTCTGGCAACCAACGCAAGGTCAACGTTTTCAGCGATTGGCTTGGACTTTGCATGAACCTGCAGAATCTTCTCGCGACCCTTCAAATCTGGAGCATTCACGCCAACCTGACGATCAAATCGACCGGGCCTCAAAAGCGCCGGGTCAAGCACGTCTGGTCGGTTAGTAGCAGCGATCAGGATCACGCTGGCATTGGTGTCAAAACCATCCATCTCGACCAGCAGCTGGTTCAGGGTCTGCTCACGCTCGTCATTGCCACCACCGATTCCAGTTCCACGATGACGACCAACAGCATCGATCTCGTCGATGAAGATTATGGCGGGAGCAGACTGCTTAGCCTGCTCGAACAAGTCTCTGACTCGGGAAGCACCGACACCGACGAACATCTCTACGAAATCTGAACCTGAGATTGAGAAAAACGGAACGCCTGCCTCGCCGGCAACCGCTTTAGCAATGAGCGTCTTACCGGTTCCCGGAGGGCCATAGAGCAGCACACCACGGGGAATCTTTGCTCCCATGTCCAAAAACTTCTTTGGATTCTTCAAGAAATCCTTGAGTTCTGTCAGCTCTTCCAGGGCCTCTTCAATGCCGGCAACGTCGTCGAAGGTGACGTTTGAAGTTTCCTTGCTGACCATCTTGGCTTTGGACTTGCCAAACTGCATCACTCCGCGGTTGCCGCCGGACATTGAGCTCATGAGGAACCAGAACAGGGCAAGGATGATTATGAATGGCAGTAGTGAGCCAAGCAGTGCCAGGTACCAGGGGGTTGATGGAACCTCGTCGGTCCACCCCTCAGAAATCTCGGCATCGGCAACAGCTGCTGCCACTGACTCAGCACGGCCAGAAACGTAGTAGAACTGAATACTCTGGCCGTATTCGGCGTCCGGGTTTCTCAGCTCAACATCGACGCGCTGATTTCCGTCGAGAATCTTGACGGTTTTGGCGGATCCAGACTGAATCATTTGAAGACCGACCTGGGTGTCAACCTTGGTGAACTGCTGACCGCCAATCAGGCTGCCTCCGATCAGCAGTACTGAGATCGCAAGCGCAATCCACAACCACGGTCCACGCAAAAACTTCTTCATCTTCATGGGTGGCTTCGCCGCCCCTTTCGCTTTATCTGCCAAGGCTCAAGAGTAAACCGAAGGAGCCAGCACGCCAACTCCGTCTAGCGACCGATAACGCTCGTTGTAGTCAAGGCCATAGCCGACTACGAAGTCGCTTGGGATATCAAAACCCACCCAACGGACATCTATTTTTACCTTCGCGGCATCTGGCTTGCGCAATAGGGTCACAACCTCGACGCTGGCCGCTCCACGAGTGGCCAGATTTGAAGTCAGCCAGGAAAGGGTCAGTCCTGAGTCAATAATGTCCTCGACAATCAACACATGTCGGCCGTCCAGGTCAGTGTCCAGATCTTTGAGGATTCTGACCACTCCAGAGGAAATCGTCCCAGAACCGTAGGAAGAAACTGCCATCCAGTCTTGGGTAGTTGACAACTCCATTGCCCGAGAGAGGTCCGCCATAAATGGCACAGCGCCTTTTAGCACTCCGACTAATAGCGGGTCTTTGTCCGCATAGTATTCGTCGAGCTCTGCTGCCAGTTCGGCAACCCTTACTGAAATCTGATCTGCAGTGACAAGCACCTTGGTAATGTCTGGGTGGTTTAGGTGCACTGGCAGGCTCCCTGGTTAGTTGGTAACTGAACGAGTGAAGACGATTCTGTCGCCTACCCGCTCTACTGTAATGCCTGAAAGGGCTAGCTTCTTTTGTCCGTGCCAATTCGTGATTAGTTCATCAACCCCAAGCACCTGAACCCTGGAAACGCTCTTTGCGCCTGTTGCCAGGGTGGTCTCAAAAATTGCCCTCCGCCTGATTCCAGGCAGTGCATCAGCGAGCGCCGAAACGGTCAAGCCAATCTCGCCAGAGGAGTTGTTGGCAGTTGCTCTGGCAAGCAACAGTTTTGCCTGATTGAGCACAACCGCATCGGCCTCATCGGCCATTTCAGCCGTCCGAGAAAGGGCATCGGCAAAGCCTGGGCCAAGCTGCTGTTCTAAGTTTTCTAGAAGCCGCCTAATTCGCACCCGAGTGAATTTGGGGTCTGAGTTGTGAGGATCGGTCCAGAACTCAATGTTTTGGTCTTGGCAGCTTGCTCTAAGGGTTTCTCTGCTGACCTGAAGCAGTGGCCGAAGCAGTTTCTTTTCAGCATCCAGCATCTGCATGCCGGCAATTGAACGCAGACCAGAGCCCCTGGTAAGACCCAGCAGCACGGTCTCGGCTTGGTCCTCTTTGTTGTGGCCAAGCAGAATCAGGTCTGCCGAAACTAGATTGCGAGCCCGCTCCAAAGCTTGATAGCGAGCAGTTCGGGCCGCAGCCTCCGGGCCGGTTCCGTCGTCAGCAACAGTGACCCGTTCGATTACAACCGGGTCTAGGCCCAGTGCCTCGAGTTTTTCTGCAGTCTCAGTGGCAATCAACTGCGATTGCTCTTGGAGACCATGGTCAACAATCACAGCCGCCACCTTTAGACCGAGCTTGGGCGCCTCAAAGGCTGCTGCTGCCGCCAGTGCCATGGAGTCTGGGCCGCCAGAACAGGCCACCAGGATTCTGGATTCTGGGTTTAGTTCCAGGCCTTCGAGACTCTGCCTGAGCGCACGACGAACATCGGCTACTGCCGGAGTAAGTCGATTTCTCAAAACCATTGCTCTCGATTCGGTAATCTTTTGTCTAAGCCTATTGAGGAGATGCCTTGTCATACGACGTAGTTATTGAGATTCCACGCGGTTCTAGAAACAAATTTGAGGTCGACCACGAAACCGGTCGGGTCTACCTAGACCGAGTTTTGTTCACACCATTTGTTTACCCAACCGACTACGGCTTCTTCGAAAACACGCTTGGTGGCGACGGAGACCCGTTGGACGCTCTAGTTCTTCTTGAGTACCCACTATTCCCAGGCGTTGGCGTAAAGGTGCGCCCGGTTGCCATGTTGGTCATGGAAGATGACGGCGGAGTTGACGAGAAGGTCCTCTGCGTTCAGGACAAAGACCCGCGTTGGCAGCACATCCAGGATCTAAAAGACGTTCCAAAGCAGACCCTCGATGAAATCGAGCACTTCTTCACTCGCTACAAGGACCTAGAGCCTGGCAAGTGGGTAAAGATTCAGGGCTGGCAAGACAAGGCTGCGACCCAGAAGGTTATTGACGCGGCTTACGCCAACTACAAGCACTAGTAGTTAGGCAGTTGGCCTTCCCGCATAGGGCCAAATCTCACCGTAGCGCACCGGAACAATTCTCACGGTTCTAGCAGGGTTTGGAGCTTCCAGCATCATGCCGTCGCCCATGTAAATGGCAACGTGATACTTGTCGCCTGAAAACGCTCGTTCCTTACTCCACCAAATTAGGTCACCGCGCTGGATGTCCTGGAAGGGAACAAGTTTCTGCTTGCTGGCCATGATGTTGTATTGGGCGGTAGCTGAGTGCCAGCCGATGTAAACACCGGCTGCAGCGTATGACTTCATGGTGATTCCGGAACAGTCCCAAACATTTGGCCCGGCTCCGCCAAGCACATAGCGTTCTCCGAGCTGCTCAGAGGCAAAGGCAATTGCGGTTTCAACTTTTGCGTAGTCGGGGTTACCTACGCTGTAGAGCTCTGGAGCAGTCGGGGCAGTTTTCACCAGGTTCTGACGACGCTCGGCCTCTAGACCCTCGATCCGCTGCCGCTCAAGATCTGCCGCAGTGTCCTTAAGGCTTGCCAGCTGGCTCATCATCGTGGCTCGCTCGCGCTCTGATTGTTTTACCTTGGCAATCACCGCATCTGCTGCAGCCTGAGCCTGGTCGTAAAGTTCTTTGGCCTGATCCTCGCGCAGCTGCAGTTCAGTTCGGGCGCTGTCGAGCTCAGCTGCTAGCGCCTCTGCCTGGGTCTGCTTCTCTAAAGCTGCGTCATAGATAGCGCCCGTGCGCTGAGCCATCATGTCCTGCATGGTCAGCTGATAGAGGAGGTCTTCGGCGTTATCTGGGTTGAAAAAGAGCTCCAGTGAAGTATTTCCACTGGCCTGGTCCCGATACATTTTCCCAACAATTTGAGCCAGCTGAATCTTCGCGTCTTCAGCCTCTTGGGCAGAGCTTGCAACCTGAGCCTCGAGCCCGGCAACCTTTGCTGCCATTTGATTAACTTCGTCTACCGCCTGGTTGTACAGCTCGTTTTTTTGGAGGGCAATAATTTCTAGGGCATCGGCCTCTTCCTGGAGAGTCTCCAGAAGGCCCTCGATGCGCTGAACCATCTCGGCCTTTTTTTGAACGCTGGCTTTTGCTGCTGCAACCTCAGCCGCAGTGGGGTAGCTCGGCACGGCATAGGCCGGCAACAGCACCACACTGGTGGCAAACATGCCAATGCCAGCAAGGGCTGCGACTACTCGATTACGTACTTTCACAAAACCGCCTGTTCGCCAACAGGCTAACTTAAACACTCAACTAATAACTGAAGGTTTCCTAAGTGTTGCGCAACTAGTGGTTTCACCAGTATTGTTATGCCTCGGTGCTTTTGAAGTCGCCAACTTCACGGCCCCATCGTTTAGTGGCCTAGGACACCGCCCTTTCACGGCGGCAGCACGGGTTCGAATCCCGTTGGGGTCACCAGGCGATGTCAGTAGTACCATTTGGCCCTGTAGCGCAGTTGGTTAGCGCGCCGCCCTGTCACGGCGGAGGTCGCGAGTTCAAGTCTCGTCAGGGTCGCTTCGCAAGAAATATGCGAATGGTGGGGGGATAGTCCCCTCCACGGCTCTGTAGCTCAGTTGGTAGAGCGAACGACTGAAAATCGTTAGGTCACCGGATCGACGCCGGTCGGAGCCACCAGGAAGTAGGCGGATAGTGACCATAATTTTTGGCCTACTATCCGCCTTTTCTTATGGCTACGCAGACTTCGTTGGCGCGCTAGCGGCAAAAAGAATTCGCGCTGTCGCAGCAACCACCTACTCCTTTAGCGTTGGGTTGGTAATCGCACTTGTTCTAAGCGTCTTTGTTGGAGCCGATTACTCTGCCCAAACAATTCAAGCCGGCATCTATGCCGGCGTCTGTTCAGCAATTGCAATCAGTTGTCTCTATGCAGCGCTGGCACTTGGCCCAATCTCAATTGTCAGTCCGCTCACCGCAGTTGTTTCTGCCGTGATACCGGTGATTTTTGATGTGGTTGCCGGACAGGAACTGTCCAGTTTTGCCATTGTCGCGGTGGTCTTGATCCTGATTGCAGTGGTCTTGGTTGGCTTTGTGCCGGGCGACAAGGTTCAGCTGCCTTCGCTCCCAGCGTTTGTTTACTCAATCGGCGCGGGCCTTGGCTTCTCCGGCATCTTTGTATTCCTAGATTCAACCGGCTCCGACTCTGGGCTGGCGGCGCTGGTGGTCATGCGAGTTGTTGGCCTGGTGCTGCTGATTGCTGGGCTGCTTGTCCTGTGGTTGCGTCAGCCAAAGAACCAGTTCATTGAGTCGCTGACCGACTGGAAACTGGCGGGCCTAGTAGTTCTTGCGGGGATGGGCGACGTTCTTGGCAACGTGACCTTCTTGATCGCCACCAGATCCGGTGCCCTAGCAATCGCAGCGGTGCTAACCGCTTTGTATCCGGTGGGAACTATATTGCTGGCGAGAGTGTTTTTAAAAGAGCGAATAGCTCTGTCACAGGGTGCCGGAATTGTTTTGGCACTTGGGGCCTGTGCCCTGCTGGCCGCTGGCTAGCACTAAATAAAAAGAAAAGAGCAACATGTCAGCACGTAGGCGTTGGATTGGCCTGATTTTCATATCGATGGCAATCTCACTGGTCATCATTGATGGCACGATCGTAAATACAATTTTCCCGGCCATCATCGATGAGCTGGAGCTTTCATCAACAGAAGTTCAGTGGGTCCAAGAAAGCTACATTCTGGTTTTTGCGTCATTGCTTCTAGTTTTTGGCTCGATAGCCGACCGCTTCGGCAGAAAGCGAATACTGAACCTGGGAATCGTGATCTTCATCATCGCCTCGGTCTGGGCCGGCCTGACGGAGTCCGCTACGGAGCTAATTCTTGCCAGAGTGGTGCAGGGTGTTGGTGGAGCGATGGTTCTTCCAACAACCCTGTCGCTAGTGAACGCTAACTTCCAGGGCAAAGAACGCGGGATTGCATTTGCCATCTGGGGCTCAACAATTGGTGGGATGGTTGCAGTTGGACCAGTGCTTGGCGGATGGCTTGCAACCGATTTCACGTGGCGATGGGCGTTCATGATCAATCTGCCGCTAGGTATTCTGATTTTGGCCGGACTGCTCTTGCTGGTCCCGGAATCAAAATCACCGCAGCGAGCCGGCGGTATTGACTGGATCGGTGCCGCGATTTCAGTGGTGATGTTCTCAACTTTGGTGTTTGGTCTTATCGAAGGTCGCATCTACGGCTGGTGGGGCCAAACAGCCAACCAGTTCAGCCTAGGAAGCTTCACCTGGCCAGCTGACACCATCAGCGTGATTCCAGTTGCGCTGGCCATCTCGCTGATCTCAGGATTGCTGTTTGTTTTTTGGGAACGCAGACAGGAAAAGGCTCACAAAAACGTCATCCTGGATCTTGGCTTGTTCTCGATCACTTCTTTCCGAAACGGCTCCATCGCTGCGGCGATTATTTCAATGGGTGAGTTTGGAATCCTCTTTGCCCTTCCGCTTTGGTTGCAAAACGTGCTTGGGCTATCTCCGGTAAGTTCCGGGTTAGTGCTGCTCTGGCTAGCACTTGGTGCTTTCCTGGCATCCGGTGTGGGGGGTGCACTCAGTGGAAAATTGCCACCGGCAAGAGCCGTTCAGATCGGTGTGATGCTTGAATTAGCTGCGGTCATTGGAATCGCACTGTTGGCGAGCACCGAGTCAGGTTGGGTCCTAGTAGCGCCACTATTGCTGGTTTACGGAATCGGTATCGGTCTTGCAACAGCTCAGCTGACTGGTGTGATCATGATTGATGTACCAATGGACCAGAACGGCCAAGCATCTGGCTCTCAATCGACTGTTAGACAAGTGGGCTCGGCTCTGGGTATTGCCGTTCTGGGAACAATGCTGTTCACAGGAATCCAGTCAAACCTCGAAACCAATCTTCAAGACACTGGACTGACTGCAGCACAGCAGGCTCAAGTTGTTGAGATTGTGGTCGACAGTGCCGGTGGTGCGATTCCGGTCCTTGATCAGATTTTGCTTCCGCAGCAGGTCTCGCAGCAGGTTCTGGATGATGTTATCTACCAGTCAGGTGAGGCTTTTACTGAGGGCGTGAAGTTGGCGGCTTGGGCTGCCGGATTGTTCTTGTTCCTGGGCTTCCTCTCAACCTTCAGGCTGGGAAGAAAAGCTAAGGTCAAAGCCTAGGAAAGGTTCTGATCAGCAAACTCTATGACCGCGTCATAGATGTATTTTCCTAGACCCTCGCGAACGCTTTCGTAGCTATCGCGGTAGTCGGTTGGCAGCACGTAACTCATGGCCAGCGATTTATAGGCTTCCTTGTTTGGCGTCCAAAATTTCAGGCAAAAGTTGTAGTGCTCCTGGACGGCCTGCTGCATCTGTTCGGAACCGGGAGCTAGCCCCTGGTCTAGGCAGGTCGCCATTTTCTCGGTGATTGCTGAAAACTCTCTGGTGAACTGGCTGTTCTGCTCTTTGGTGTAGTCATTTTGGTAATAACTTCCCGAGATAAAGCTGTTCTGATCCATTTTTGAAATGCTAGTGCCAAAAGATTTTGATTAGCTAGGCTTGTTTGGGTGTCGACCAGTTTGAAAATGGCCGGGTATGTCTTTCTAGGCGGTGCCCTTGGCAGCATGCTTCGCTACCTGCTCGCGGAACTAATTGCCATAAACGTTGAGTTTCCAACATCTGAGCTAATCGCACTGACTGTGATTAACCTGCTCGGTTCCTACTTCCTGGGGTTGACCGCTAGGCTCCCCTACTTCCAAACCCTGTGGTGCAAATGGCTTTGGGCCTATGGCTTTGCCGGTGGCTTCACCACTATGAGCGCGGTCACATTATTCATCGACATCAATGGCTTGAGCTGGGAGATTTTCGCGATGCTTTTGGCCGGAGTAGCAACCTATGGAGTTGGCTGGCATCAGGGCAGAAGAGTCCAGCAAAAGGCTGAGGCCAAATGAGTAATCCGATCTTGCTTACGCTCCTGATTGGGGTTTTTGGAGGCCTGGGCAGCGTTGCCCGAGTTTTCATAATGCGCTGGCAAGGGGCGATGCCATTTGGGCTGTTCCTAACAAATGGCCTGGCGGCACTGCTGATTGCCTATTTCCACTCGGGCTACCTGGTTCAGGACTACCTGATCATTGCCACACTGGGCCTAGCCGGTGGACTGTCAACCTTCTCCGGAATCTCGCAGGCAGGTTTTGACTTCTATCACCGCGGTCGGATTGCTCAAATGCTTTTGACAATTGCCACAAATATAGTTTTTCCACTACTTCTGCTAACTCTGGTTTTCTGGCTCGCTTAGCCCTGATAGAATTGGCCTACAGGTTCCCACAGGTTTCTTGGGTAGATTTATTGCCCAGATTAGTTAGAGAAAAAGGGGGCTCGCCATGGGGCGTGGCCGTCAAAAAGCTAAGAACACCAAGGTTGCCAGAGAGCTGAAATACTTCAGCCCGGCAACCGACTATTCTGCGCTCGAAGCAGAGCTAAGCACCCCAGAAGATTCAGATCAGTATGTCGACAAGTGGGCTGACCTCTATGACGACGAAGAAGACGAAGAAGAATCTAAGTAGCTACCAAGCGCTTGCGCCAACCACCAGGCCGACCAAGATATCCAAATTAATTCTGGAATCTGACATGTCTTCGGTGAGTGCAAAGTACTCGCCATCCTCTGAGGCAATCCGAACCGTCAAATCATTGCTCTCAATGTAATCAAGAGCGGCCTGCTTAGTCATCCCAACCACCTGACAACCGATCAGCTTGGTGGCTGCATGCTTCTCAGTGAATAGCTGCTCTGAGGTGTCAATGAAGCAAAGTTCGTTTGGTGTGTCGCGGACCAGAGAAACTTCGGCGTTGCTAGCTCCTGTGATCATGCCGACCACAAACGCACCTGAAGCGGCAAGTAGGCCAATGATGCCAACGACCGCTGTTTGCTTAGTCGCCATAATTGCCGACCAACCTCACAGCACCGCCAGCAACACCCTTAGCAACGGACACAAAATCTGGAGCTAACTCTCCGGCTGGCCTTGCCTGAATCCTTCCAAGCTCCCAGGTCTTGACTCCAAGTGCGTTCAGGGTTTCAGAGATGGCGGCGGCGCTTTCTGACCTGACCGCAACCGCGAACCCGAGCCCAAGGTTCCAGGTGGTCTCAAGATCAAACAGGTCAATGTCTGCGATCTCCGCCATCACTTGGAACACCGGAAGCGGCGACCAGGTTGAGCGGTCTACCTCCAGCATCACATTGCCAGGCAGAACCCGGGAAAGGTTGGCCGCTATCCCACCACCGGTGATGTGGCTCATGGTTGAAATCTTGCCCTGGAACCGAACATCGGCAAGCAGCTTGTTCAAAACTCCGGTGTAGAGGGCAGTTGGTTCTAAAAGCTCCTCGCCCAGGCTTCTGCCGAATTCCGGCATTTGCTGCTTGTAGTCGAGGTTGTGGTCGGCAACAATTTTTCTGACAAGCGAGTAACCATTGGAATGCAGGCCTGAAGCCCCGAGACCAAGCACTACGTCCCCAACCTTCACCGAATCAGCCGAGAGAATCTTGCTTTTTTCAACTACCCCTACCGCGGCCCCAGCAACGTCATATTCCTCTGGACCCAGAAGCCCCGGATGCTCGGCGGTCTCCCCGCCAACCAACGCAACATCCACTGCCTTGCAGGCAGTGGCGATGCCGCGGACTATGTCCGCGATTCTTGTTGGCTCCAGGTGACCACAGGCGATGTAGTCGGTCATGAATAGGCTGCGAGCGCCGGTGACAACGATGTCGTCAACCACCATGCCAACCAGGTCCTGACCGATGGTGTCGTGTTTATCAAGCGCCTGAGCGATTGCGACCTTAGTTCCAACGCCATCAGTCGAGGTCGCCAGAATTGGGTGATCGTAGTTTTTCAGAATGCTGCCGTCAATCATCCCCGCAAATCCGCCGAAGCCGCCGAGAACGAGGTTGTTGTGAGTGGCAGAAACCGCGGCTTTCATCAGCTCTACGGCCCGGTCACCAGCTTCGGTATCAACCCCTGAGGCAGCGTATGGATTAGCCATTGTGAACATGCCCTTCAGTTTCGATGGTTGCCACCGAGCGCTCCAAGAGATTCTTGCCCAATCGTTCTGCTGCAGGAAGTTCGATCGGGTACTGGCCAGTGAAGCAGGCGGTGCAGAGTTTGTTTTCTGGCTGGTCGGTGGAAGCGATCATGCCGTCTTTGGATAGATAGCCAAGCGAGTCCGCACCGATTGACTGCCTTACCTCTTCAATTCCAATGCCGGAGGCAACCAGCTCCGCGCGGGAGGCAAAGTCGATTCCGTAAAAGCACGGCCAAGTAATTGGCGGGCTTGAGATTCGAACGTGAACCTCTGCAGCGCCTGCCTCTTTCAGCATCTTTACCAGGGCCCGTTGGGTATTGCCACGCACGATTGAATCATCGACGACCACCAGCCGCTTGCCTGCAATTACCTCTCGCAGCGGGTTGAGCTTTAGCCTGATTCCAAGCTGCCTAATGGTTTGTGAGGGCTGAATAAAAGTCCTGCCAACATAGGCGTTTTTCACAAGTCCATGGCCGAACGGGATTCCGGACTGCTCGCTGTAGCCAATGGCTGCCGGGGTTCCGCTCTCCGGCGTCGGCATTACCAAATCTGCTTCGATTGGATGCTCCCTGGCAAGGGTTCTGCCCATCTCCACGCGTGCCTCGTAGACCACTCGGCCACCAATTGAGGTGTCGGGTCTTGCCAAATACACATACTCAAAAACACAGCCGGCGCGCTTCTCCGGCGCAAACTTCGTAGTGCGAATTCCGTTTTCATCAATTGCAATCAACTCGCCAGGTTCAATCTCGCGCACATAGCTGGCACCCACGATGTCAAGGGCTGCGGTCTCTGACGCAACTACCCAACCGCGCTCGAGCCTTCCCAGAACCAGGGGCCGCACTCCCTGCGGATCACGCGCGGCATAAAGGGTGGTTTCATCCATGAACACCAGGCAGTAAGCACCCTTGACCTTTGGCAATAACTCAAGGGCTGTCTGTTCCAGGGTGCTGTCCTGGTTTCCAGTCAGCAGCGCCGTAAGCACCGCTGTGTCGGTGGTGTTTCCACCACGAAGTTCACTCTCGTGATCTGGGTAACGCTGGTCTAAGAGCTCCAGCAATTCGGCGGTGTTTGTGAGGTTTCCGTTGTGCCCAAGCGCCACTGTTCCATAGGTGGTGCGGCCAAGAGTTGGCTGCGCATTTCGCCAATGGGAAGCTCCGGTTGTTGAATACCTTGTGTGACCAACGGCCATGTAGCCCTGCAGTGACTCAAGTGCGGACTCATTAAAGACCTGAGACACCAAACCCATGTCCTTATAAACCAAAATCTTTTCGCCGGTTGAAGTGGCGATGCCTGCTGATTCTTGACCACGGTGCTGCAGGGCGTAGAGCCCGAAGTAAGCAAGCTTGGAAACCTCTTCGCCCGGTGCCCAGACCCCAAAGACGCCGCACTGATCTTGCGGACCCTTCTCGCCTGGGAGAATGTCGTGATTTAGTCGCCCGTCGCCTCGGGTCATTGCACTTCCTTGCTGGCAACAGCCTGCTTGGTTCTTCGTGAGGAAACTAAATCAAAAATGATTGCGAACATCACGCCAACCCCAAGCCCCAAGCTGCCAAGGGCAACCAGCAACAGACCCAGCACATTTTCGTTTGACCTTGAATCATCCGGAATCAAAAGATTCAACAGAAACGACAGCACCAAACCAATTGCTGCTCCGGTCAGAGCGAAGCTCAGCACCTTCGGGGCCCTGCGAATCTCTACAACTTCGCCCTCTTGGTTTTCATTGGTGGTCACGGGTCAATATAACCATGGATGAAGTGCTAGCCAGGGCCGGAACGACAACTAATGGTTGGTCAACGGAAAAACTTCTGAAATGGACAGCGCCTTTTCTCCAGAAAAATTACAGCCGGGCAATTTACTGGCTTCTGCAACCTGCAACTGACCCATGCATAATTTCAAAAACACATCTGGGCTCAGCTCCACAACATTGGGGGGCGTTCCTCTTCTGTGGTTGAGTCCTTCAAGGCACTGGACTGCACCAAAGGGCGGAACGCGCAACTCGACCGTGCCGCCGGGATGCGCAACTGAAATCTGCTGCAGTAGGTACCTGACCGCAGTCGGCATTTGAGCCTCAAGGTCGGCAAGGGCAGCTTTGCCAGCTGCCTCTGAAATCAGTTTCTTACCCACCTCACCATTATGACAACCCAGCAAGGTCCTCACCGATTAGTAAACTCACCAGAATGAGAATCCTTGTTGTTGGCTCCGGCGCCAGAGAGCACGCCATCGTGAAGGCCCTAATCAGGACCGGCACCGAACCAAAGGACATCGTCTGCACCCCTGGCAATGAATACATTGCTAGGCAGGTGGAGGTCAGGGCGCTGAAAGACATCTCAGACAATTTGGGAATCCTGAAAATTGCCCTGGAGGAAGCAGTGGACCTGGCCATCATTGGCCCAGAGGGCCCGCTCGTTGCAGGTCTTGCCGACAATCTTCGGGCTCAAGGGATGCTGGTATTTGGACCTGATCAAAAAGCTGCTGCCCTCGAGGGCAGCAAGCAGTTTGCCAAGGACGTCATGGCGGCTGCGGATATTCCAACCGGAATGTCTAGACGCTGTGATGACCTGGCCGAGGTTGAAGATGCCATGAGCCAGTTCGGTGCGCCGTATGTGATCAAGGCCGATGGTCTTGCTGCTGGCAAGGGCGTGATTGTCACCCGAGACAAAACCGAGGCACTTTTGCATGCGGAGAAGTTTTTGAGTGACGGTGTTTTGGTTGAGGAGTTTCTAGACGGCGAGGAAGTCAGCCTGTTCTTCCTCTCAGACGGTCAGAACGTAATGCCGCTTAGCCCAGCACAGGATTACAAGCGAGCACTGGATGGCGACCTTGGGCCGAACACCGGTGGCATGGGCGCCTACTCCCCGCTTCCATGGTTGCCAGCCAACTTCGTTGAAGAGGTGACCGAAAAGATTGCCCAGCCAACCATTGATGAACTCAAAAAGCGCGGAGCTGAATTTATTGGCCTGCTCTACTGCGGGCTGATCGTGACCGAGCGCGGCATCAAGGTGATCGAGTTCAACGCTCGCTTTGGGGACCCTGAAACTCAGGTTGTGCTGAGGCGGCTTCAGACAAATCTGGCTGAACTCTTGGCCGCTGCTGCTGCTGGAAAGCTAGACAACGCCCCTGTTGCAAAATTCTCAGAGGATGTTGCAGTCACAGTGGTGTTGGCATCAGAGGGCTACCCCGTCACCTCGGTTGAGGCTCGTGAGGTTACCGGCATCGAAAGCGCCGAGGCGATGGATGATGTTGAGGTTTGCAAGGCAAGCCCAACCGGGCGAGTGCTTTCGGTGGTTGGAACAGCAAAAACTTTTAGCGCTGCCAGAGCGCTTGCCTACGAGGGAATGTCCCGAATCAGTTTGCAGGGGTCTCACTACCGCAGCGACATAGCACTGAAGGTTGCTGAGTAGATGGAACTTCCAGGCTTTAGACACGTCTATTCGGGCAAAGTCCGTGACCTATACCAGAGTGAAGATCAGAACTACGACCACCTGGTTTTAGTGGTTGCCAGCGATCGCATCAGCGCCTTTGACACGATTCACTCAAAGCCGATTCCGGGCAAGGGTGAGGCACTGACCAAGGTGACCAACTTCTGGTTTGATCACCTAGAAATCCCAAACCACCGCAGCAATGAATTGGCTGTGCCGGCTGCGGTTCAGGGCAGAGCGATGATGGCCAAAAAGCTTGAGATGTACCCGATCGAATGCGTTGTCCGCGGCTACATCTCCGGCTCAGGTTGGACCGAGTATCAAGCAACCGGGAAGATTTGCGGCGTGGAGCTTCCTTCGGGGCTGCAAAACGGCGATCGGCTGCCCAAACCTATCTTCACCCCTGCCTTCAAGGCTGAAGTTGGTCAAAAGGACGAGAACATCAGCTTCGACCAGACCGTCCAAATCGTAGGTCAAGAAATCGCGGAGCAGCTGCGTGAGCAAAGCCTGAAGATCTTCGAGCAGGCTAGCGCTCTTGCTGAGAAGGCCGGTTTGATTCTTGCCGACACCAAGTTCGAATTCGGCAATGATCCTGCAACAAACACCCTGACCCTCGGTGACGAAGTTTTGACCCCAGACAGCTCTCGCTACTGGGACCGTGATGCCTGGGAACAAGGAATTAGAGACCAGAGCTTTGACAAGCAAATTATTAGAAACTGGTTGCTTGCACACTGGGATCTAAAAAGCCAACCACCAGAGTTACCAGACGAGATCATTGCTCTGACATCACAGAAGTACGAAGAACTTTTTAGACGGCTATCGGCTTCCCTAGCGTAGGCTGGTAGCACTTAGGCGCGATGGAGTGCCGTGAATTTGTCCGGCAACCAAAGAAGCCAAAAATTTTGAACACACTAAAAACCAAGCTGACTGCGCTATTTTCTGGAACTGATCCTCGCTATCGCCCCAGACCAACTGTCAAAGAAGCGATCGCCAATCCAAGGCTGTTGCTGCGCGAGAGCCTAGCGGGACTGGTTGTTGCCCTGGCCTTGATTCCAGAGGCAATCTCCTTCAGCATCTTGGCCGGTGTTGACCCACGAGTGGGACTGTTCTCAAGCTTCGTGATGGCAATTACCACCGCAATTCTGGGCGGACGTCCTGCGATGATTTCAGCCGCAACTGGCGCGGTGGCACTTGTGATTGCCCCTGTGGCACGAGATTACGGGCTGGATTACTTCTTGGCCACAGTCATCCTTGCTGGAATCTTCCAGCTAGTTCTGGGTGCGCTTGGGGCTGCCAAGCTCATGCGATTCATACCTCGCAGCGTGATGCTGGGGTTTGTGAACGCACTTGCAATTCTGATTTTCATGGCTCAGTTGCCGCACCTGATTGGTGTTCCGTTTGCCGTTTACTGGCTGGTCGCAATCGGACTGCTTGTGATGATTTTCATGCCGCGCTTCACCAAGGTGATCCCGGCACCACTTGTTGCAATCGTGCTGGTCAGTGCGATGGTTTTGATTATGGCGATTTCGGTGCCACGAGTTGGTGACGAGGGTGAGCTTCCAGAATCACTTCCGGAGCTATTGATTCCAAATGTTCCGCTAACCATGGAGACCTTCAACATCATTGCTCCGTTTGCCCTGGCAATGGCTCTGGTTGGCCTACTTGAGTCCCTGATGACCGCGAAGTTGGTCGATGAAATCACTGACACTCACAGCCAGAAAACCAGAGAGTCGCTTGCTCAAGGGGTTGGAAATATCCTGTCCGGGTTCCTCGGTGGCATGGGTGGCTGCGCGATGATCGGTCAGACCATGATCAACGTGAAGGCCTCTGGAGCCAGAACCAGAATTTCCACTTTCTTGGCAGGTGTGTTCCTGTTGATTTTGGTGGTCAGCCTAGGTGACATCGTTGCGCAAATTCCAATGGCGGCGTTGGTTGCGGTAATGCTCATGGTTTCTTTCGGAACCTTCAACTGGCACAGCATCCAACTCTCGACTCTGAAGCGCATGCCCAAGAGCGAAACCACAGTTATGGTCGCCACCGTTGCCGTGGTGGTCTGGACCCACAACCTTGCAATCGGAGTGATCGTCGGTGTGATCGTTGCGATGATCGCCTTCGCCAGGAGAGTTGCCCACTTTGCCAGCGTCACCAGAAGCATTGGCGGCGATGATGAAATTAGCGCGGCCCTATACACCGTTGAGGGTGAGCTGTTTTTTGCCTCGAGCAATGACCTGACCACGCTGTTTGAATACTCCGATGACCCGCATGAAATTGTTATTGATGTCACCAACTCACACATCTGGGATGCCTCGACAATTGCTGCTCTGGATTCGATCACAACCAAATATGAATCAATGGGTAAGAACGTCTACATCAAGGGAATGAACAAGGCCAGTGAGCGGCTCCACGGACGCCTAACTGGCAACCTTGGCCAAGAGTAATTACTGGCTGAAAAACTTGACTAGTCTGGTGATGTGCTAAACACAAAACTCAGAGCAGAGCATGAAAAGTTGGGGGCCAGCTTTACCGAATTCGGTGGCTGGGAAATGCCCGTTCGCTATGGCTCAGACCTTGATGAACATCACACTGTTCGCAACGGCTGTGGCCTGTTTGACATAAGCCACATGGCAGAGATTCGAGTCACTGGTTCCGCTGAGGACTTTCTCGACTTCGCCCTTATTTCTAAGCTCTCCGAAATCGAAGTTGGCCGCGCCAAATACACAATGATCTGCAACGATCAGGGCGGCATCATCGACGACCTGATCGTTTACCGTCTTGACCAAGATGAGTTCATGATTGTTGCCAACGCCGGCAACCACCACCAGGTGGTGGAAGCGCTGAAGCAGCGCCTTGAAAATTTCCCCGACACCCAGGTGGTGGATGAGTCTGGAATTTGGTCTCTGATTGCGATGCAGGGCCCTAAGACCAATCAGATCCTTGGTTCGCTGGTAGATGTTGACCTGACCGAGTTGAAGTATTACTCGATCGCTGCTGCCAGAATCTCGGACCAAGATGTGTTCTTGGCTCGCACTGGCTACACCGGTGAAGATGGTTTTGAGATTTTTGTTGCTGGCGACCCATCCAAGATCTGGCAGCTTCTTGTAGCTCAAGACGGAGTTGAGCCATGCGGCCTAGCCTGTCGAGACACCCTTCGCCTTGAGGCCGGCATGCCGCTCTACGGTCACGAGCTAGGCATCGACTACACCCCATTTTCAGCAAACCTGGGCAAGGTGATTCGGTTTGATAAGGATCAATTTGTGGGCAAGCAAGCGCTCGAAAGCTCCAAGCACCCAGACCACCGACTCTTCGGCCTAGCCGGCCAAGGGCGCCGGGCAGCCCGTGCCGACTATGAAATTTTTCTACCCGGTGAGGATGTTGCAATTGGCAAGGTCACATCAGGAGCACTGTCACCAACACTTCAAGAGCCAATAGCGATGGCGATGCTGCAAGTTGACCAAGGTTTAGAAGTAGGCAGCGAAGTTGAAGCCGATGTTCGCGGCACCAGAGTTCCATACAAGATTGTTCAACTACCGTTTTATAAGCGGGAAAGGTAATAAAGATGGCAAACCCAGCAGACCGTAAGTACACCAAAGAGCACGAATGGGTGCTGGTCGAAGGCGACGTGGCAACAGTTGGAATTACCAAGTACGCAGCTGATGCGCTCGGTGAGATTGTTTACGTGGACCTTCCGAAGGTGGGCTCTAATGCCGCCCACATGAAAATTTGTGGTGAGATCGAGTCCACCAAGTCGGTCGGAGAGCTCTATGCCCCGATGGATGGCGAGATCGTCGAGGTAAACAGCGCCTTGGATCAGGCACCTGACCAGGTAAATGATGACCCGTTCGGGGATGGCTGGCTGATTAAAATTCGTTATACCTCTTTGCCGGACCTTCTTTCGGCATCCGAATACGACGCGCTAGTTGGAGAGTAATTGCTTTTAGATCACCATCAGTTCCGTAACCGCCACATCGGACCAAATAAAGACCAGCAGCAACAGATGCTGGATTACCTTGGCATCAAGGACCTGTCCGAGCTAATGGAAAAGGCGCTGCCTGAGGCCATTCACTACCGTGGTGGCAGCCAGCTTCCAGATGCAATCAGTGAGGATGAGGCACTAGACCGCCTTCACGAGATAGCCTCTAAAAACCGAATTACCCAGAGCTTTATGGGTCTTGGCTACTACGGGACCAGAACCCCGGGTGTGATCAAGCGCAACGTGCTGGAAAACCCAAGCTGGTACACCGCCTACACCCCATATCAGCCGGAGATCAGCCAGGGGCGGCTTGAAGCCCTAATCAACTTCCAAACGGTTGTAACCGACCTCACCGGCATGAAAACCGCCAACGCATCGATGTTGGACGAGTCAACCGCCGTGGTTGAGGCAATGATGATTGCTAAGCGCAGCGCTGACAGCGACTCGAATGTATTCTTCGTCGACAACGACATGTTCCCTCAGACAAAGGCACTGCTAGAGCACCGAGCCGAGCCGCTTGGAATTGTAATCAGCTACTTCGACCCCGCCGACCTTAGTCAACTCGACCAGGAATGTTTTGGCGCAGTGGTTCAGTACCCGGGAGCCAGCGGCCGAATTATTGACTTTGATGGTCTGTTTGCCAAGGTTCATGAATTTGGTGGTTTGGCTCTTGCCAGCGCCGACCTAATGGCCCTTACTCTGCTAGCCCCTCCGGGTGAAAAGGGTGCGGACGTGGTCTGCGGAACAACCCAGCGCTTCGGAGTGCCAATGGGCTTTGGTGGTCCTCACGCCGGCTATCTTGCAGTACGCGAGAAGCTAGAGCGCACTATGCCCGGTCGTCTGGTTGGAGTGTCGGTAGATGCCGAGGGTGCCCCGGCCTACAGGCTTACTTTGCAGACCAGAGAGCAGCACATCAGGCGCGAGAAGGCGACCAGCAACATTTGCACCGCCCAGGTGCTCCTGGCAGTCATGGCCGGAATGTATGCGGTCTACCATGGCCCAGAAGACCTCAAGGCAATCGCTCAGGAGATCCACGACAAGGCCTCTGCCCTTGCCAAGGTTTTGGCAGAAGTTGGCTTCACGCTTCAGCACGAAAACTTCTTTGACACCATCAGAATCGTCAACACCGAGGCTGAGAAGCACTACCAGGCAGCTAGGGCCAAGGACCTGACGGTCTTGATGGTCGATGAAACCACACTTGGAATTTCCGTGGATGAAAGCACTACCTGGGACCTCTTGGCCGAATTGGCCGGTGCCTTTGGTGCCAGGGCTCCTCGTCCAGAGGACTCCTCAGACAGACTGAAAAACCACAGGACTTCCAGTTACCTAGAGCACCCGGTCTTCAACTCTTATCACTCTGAAACCGCAATGCTTCGTTACCTGAAGAAGCTGGCCGACTTTGACTACGCACTGGACAGGGGCATGATCCCGCTCGGGTCGTGCACCATGAAACTGAACTCAGTGACCGAAATGGAAGCGGTCACCTGGCCTGAGTTTGCAAACCTGCACCCATTTGCACCTGCTGAGGACACCCAGGGCTACATGGAGTTGATAACTGAACTGAGCAGCTGGTTGAGCGACATCACCGGCTACGAAGCAGTCTCGCTGCAGCCAAACGCCGGTAGTCAGGGAGAGTTGGCGGGGCTATTGGCCATTCGCGGCTATCACCGCTCCCGCGGGGATTTCCAGCGAAACATTTGCTTGATCCCCTCCTCTGCTCATGGAACCAACGCAGCCAGTGCTGTCTTGGCAGGGCTCGATGTCGTGGTGGTTGGCTGCGATGCCGACGGCAACGTTGATGTTTTGGATCTAAAGCAGAAGATTGCTGAGCACCAAGAAGCTCTGGCTGCGCTGATGATCACCTACCCATCGACTCACGGTGTTTACGAGGAAGCGGTAGTTGAAATCTGCGACCTGGTTCATGCCGCTGGTGGCCAGGTTTACATCGATGGCGCCAACACAAATGCGGTGGTTGGTTACGCGAAGTTTGGAGAGTTTGGTGGCGACGTATCGCACCTGAATCTCCACAAAACCTTCTGCATCCCTCACGGCGGCGGCGGACCCGGTGTTGGTCCGGTGGTGGCAAGAGAACACCTCAGGGAGTTCTTGCCAGGTCACCAGATGGCTCAGGTTGAACTACCAAACTATGGACCGGTTTCGGCTGCGCCGTTTGGTTCGCCTAGCATTCTGCCGATCTCCTGGGCATACATCCAGATGATGGGAAACCAGGGCTTGATGGACGCAACAGCAGTTGCAGTTCTGAGCGCCAACTATGTTGCCAAGAAGCTGGCGGATGCTTTCCCGCTTCTCTACACCGGCAAGCATGGCCTAGTTGCCCACGAGGCAATCATCGACATTCGCCCACTGCAGGCATCTGCTGGCATTGCCAATGACGACGTTGCCAAGCGCTTGATCGACTACGGTTTCCACGCCCCAACCATGAGCTTCCCGGTTGCGGGAACTCTCATGATTGAGCCGACTGAGTCTGAGCCACTGGAAGAGCTTGACCGATTCATCGATGCGATGCTTGCAATCAGGGCTGAGGCTCAAAAGGTTCAGGACGGGCACTGGCCAGCCGAGGACAACCCGCTTGTGAATGCCCCCCACACAGCAGGACAGCTCACTTCAGAGTGGGAGCACCCATACTCCAGAGAGACTGCGGTGTTCCCAGTTGCGGGGCAGGCAAAGTCGAAGTACTGGCCTCCGGTCAGAAGGCTCGATGGCGCGTTTGGTGACAGAAATCTTGTTTGCAGCTGCCCTCCGATTGAGAGCTTCATAAAGAACTAG
>JAFMHN010000001.1 GCA_017854485.1 Aquiluna sp.
TGAGTGGTCAAGCGGGCTTCCTGCAGTTGGTTCCGTTGGTGCTGGAAGACGGACGAATTCTCATGGTGGAACGAGGTTGGCTGCCAGCGGGCGAAACCGTTACGGCACCCAGCTCCAATCCCCTGCCTGATTCAGGGCTGCATGAACTCACGGTCCGGTTGCGGGTTCCGGAGCCGGATCTCAACCGAGACGAAGTTCAAGGCCAATTGGCCTCCGTGAATCCCGGCGGCCTGACTGAGCTGCTTGCTGCAGAAGGTGCGGTTATCACTGACCGTTACGGCCGACTTGTGGCTGAAAGTCCGACCTATTCCCAGATGCCGGTACCAATGCCAAAGCCTTCGTTAGACGAGGGCAATCATCTGTCGTATGCGTTTCAGTGGTTGATCTTTGGAATCATGGCGTTCATCGGATTCGGTTGGGCCTATCGCAATGAGAAGCGCTTAGCGCTGGAGGCCAGTGGCGACCTCAGCCCTAGACCACAAAAAGCCAATCAGGCGTGGCAGGATGCGCAGTTTGAAGACGCAAACCAATAGAATTGCCAACAACAACCAGGAAGGCAACCCACATGAGCATCGCAACCGGAACCATTGCTGATCGATTTATCCCAAGAACAGCTGTAAACAGTGTGGTTCTAGTGTTTGCAGGAGCCCTTGTTACCGCCCTGGCTGCTCAGATTCAGATTCCAATGTGGCCAGTTCCACTGACTCTTCAGACCTTTGCTGTGCTGCTGGTTGGCGCGACTCTAGGTGCAGGCCGAGGTGCGGCATCTCTGGCGACCTACCTAGCCATGGGCGCAGCAGGCTTGCCAGTTTTTGCCTCGGCAAAAACCCTGACCGGCGTTCTGCCAACAGCGGGATTCTTGGTCGGGTTTGTTTTTGCAGCTGCACTAGTTGGGTTCTTGGCTAGCCGTGGATTCACAAACACTGTTATCAAGGTTGGCTTTAGCTTTGCGCTTGGATCGCTTGTCATCTACGCCTTCGGGGTGGCTGGATTGATGCTGACGCTTGGACTGACTCTGTCCCAGGCATTCGCTGCTGGCGTCGTCCCGTTCCTAATTGGAGATGCGGTCAAGGCAATAGCGGCCGCAGCTCTCTTGCCAGCTGCTTGGAAACTGGTGCGCAACTAGGTCAAAAAAAAGACCCCGAGGGGTCTTTTTTTAGATTGAGAACCCGATGGCTCTCATCATTTCTTTACCGTCTTCAGTAATTTGCTCTGGACCCCAAGGTGGCATCCAGACCCAGTTGATCCTGAAGGCATCAACCACAGAATCCAAGGCTTCAGCGGTCTGCTCTTCAATTACGTCCTGAAGCGGGCAGCCAGCCGATGTCAATGTCATGTTGATTAGCAAGGCGCCATCTTCTGACTCTTGCAAACCGTAAACAAGTCCCAGGTCAATAATGTTTACACCAATTTCAGGGTCAATGATTTCCTTCATTGCCTCGATAACCCGGTCGTAGTGAGCAGGGTCGAGCTCCTTGGCTTCGCTCATGCGTCAGCCTTGAGGTAGCGATCGTAACCCTCTGCCTCTAGTCGCTCTGCTAGCTCCGGGCCGCCCTGCTCTGCAACCTTGCCGGCTACGAACACGTGAACGAAGTCAGGCTCGATGTAGCGGAGAATTCGGGTGTAATGGGTGATCAGCAGCAATCCAAGGCCCGTGTTGGTCTTAGCTCGGTTCACGCCCTCGGAAACCACCTTCAGGGCGTCAACATCAAGGCCTGAGTCAGTTTCATCAAGGATTGCCATCTTTGGCTTTAGGAGCTCCATCTGCAGGATTTCATGGCGCTTCTTTTCTCCACCGGAAAAGCCCTCGTTGACATTGCGCTCTGTGAAGTCTGAATCCATACGCAGGTCATTCATTGCCTTCTTTAGGTCCCCAACCCACTCGCGAAGCTTCGGGGCCTCACCGTCGATTGCCGTCTTGGCGGTCCTTAGGAAGTTGGACACTGAAACTCCTGGAACCTCAACCGGGTACTGCATGGCAAGGAACAGGCCAGCACGTGCTCTTTCGTCTACTGACATTGCCAGTACGTCTTCGCCGTCGAGCAGAATCTCACCGTCGGTGACCTCATATTTCGGGTGACCGGCAATTGAGTATGCAAGAGTCGATTTGCCAGAACCATTTGGGCCCATCACGGCGTGAGTTTCACCCGAGTTGATTGTCAAATCAACGCCGCGCAGGATTTGCTTCTTTCCCTGGTCGGTCTCGACTGACACATGGAGGTTCTTGATTTCTAGGGTTGCCATTATTTTCCTTTACGCTTCGTACTCGATAAAAACTTCGTCATTTTCAACTAAAACCTCGTAGGTGCTAACTGCTTCGTAAGCAGGAAGGCTCAGTGGAACACCGGTATTCAGGTCAAACTTCGCACCGTGCGCCCAGCACTCGATGGTTTCGTCCTCAACAAAGCCCTCGCTCAGTGAGATTTCACCGTGGGAACACTTGTCGTCGATTGCTTTGAAGTCACCTGCTGCGGTCCTAACCAATGCAATTGGGTGGTTTTCGATGGTGACCCTCAAGGCATTACCTGGCTTGATGTCCGCCACTGCACAAATCCGAATTGCCATTATGCGCCAACCTTTTCGAGCTCTTGCTCAATGGTTTTGATCAGGCGCTGCTCAACCTCAGCAATGCCGATTTTCTGGACAACTTCGTTTAGGAATCCACGAACAACCAGCTTCTTTGCCTCGCTGTCGCCAATGCCTCGGGCCATCAGGTAGAACAGCTGCTCATCGTCAAAACGTCCGGAGGCGCTGGCGTGCCCGGCACCCTCAATCTTTCCGGTCTCGATTTCCAAGTTAGGAACAGAGTCGGCCCTGGCTCCATCGGTCAAGAGCAAGTTCCGGTTCAGCTCGTAGCTATTGGTGCCGATGGCAGTCTGGCGGATCAGGACATCTCCAACCCAGACCGTGTGCGCTCCGGCTCCCTGCAGGGCGCCTTTATAGGCGACGTTGGAAATACAGTTCGCGGCAATGTGGTCAACGTATGGGCGGTGCTCGAAGTAGTTTCCAGAATCAGCTAGGTAAACGCCGAACATTTGGATTTCGGCTCCCGGTGAATCCAGAGCAACTGATGGAGTGATGCGAACCAAGTCTCCCCCGAGCGAAACAACCACGTGCTTTAGGAATGAATCCCTGCCGAGCCTGGCAAACTGAGTCGAAACGTGGCTCGAGCCCTTAGCCCAATCCTGAATTGTCACGAAGTCCAGCTTCGCTCCTTGATCAAGCAGAATCTCAACGTTCTCAGCAAGCACCCCAAGGCCAACGTGATCAAGCACGATGGTTGCCTTGGCATTGGCACCGACATGAACGAAAACATGCAGCGCCTTGGCATCTGAGTTTGCCAGCCTTGCAGTCAGAAACGACGGGTCGCTAATTTCTGTATTCGCAGGTACGTCAATCAGCAGCGTCTTTGAAGCATTTGTCCAAGAAATTGCTGAAATTCGATCTTCTGGCAACCCAGCGGACCCGACGAAGTCCTCAGTGGTGTTCACCCAAGTTGCAGTTACGCCCTGAGCTAGTTGACTGGAAATCTCCTGTTCAACCACTTCAGCCATCACCTCGTCGGCCAGGCCGTTGAGCTGGTCTAGGGGTAGATAGCGCCAAATCTCTTGACGGTTCGAGATCTCAGCAAAGTCACCAATTGTGGTGGAGCGAGGACGCTCACTTCTTGTTTGAAGCGGCACTAGGCCATGCGAATGTTCTTCAATTCCGTGCTGTGCCATCTAGCCAACAGCCCCTTCCATCTGCATTTCGATCAACTTATTGAGCTCCAGGGCGTACTCCATCGGCAACTCCTTGGCAATCGGCTCGATAAAGCCTCGAACAATCATCGCCATCGCTTCGTCTTCTTCCATTCCTCTGGACTGCAGGTAGAACAGCTGCTCGGCACTAATTTGCGAAACAGTTGCCTCGTGCCCCATTGACACGTCGTCTTCACGAATGTCATTGGCAGGGTAGGTGTCGGAACGAGAGATGGTGTCCACCAGGAGCGCATCACAGCGAACCGTGTTGGCTGAGTGGTGTGCACCTGGGTTTACTCGAATCTCGCCTCGATAGGAGGTCCTGCCACCACCACGGGCGATTGACTTGGAGACAATGGAGCTGGTTGTGTAGGGCGCAAGGTGAATCATTTTTGCACCCGCGTCTTGGTGCTGACCTTCGCCTGCGAAGGCAACTGAAAGCGTTTCTCCCCTGGCGTGCTCACCGGCAAGAATAATGCTTGGGTACTTCATGGTGACCTTGGATCCGATGTTTCCATCGATCCACTCCATAGTTGCTCCCTCATGGGCGATAGCACGCTTGGTAACAAGGTTATAGACGTTGTTTGACCAGTTTTGAATGGTTGTGTATCGAACGCGAGCGTTCTTTTTAACAATGATTTCAACCACTGCTGAGTGAAGTGAGTCTGACTGGTAGATCGGCGCGGTGCAACCCTCGATGTAGTGCACGTAAGAGTCTTCGTCGGCGATGATTAGGGTCCGCTCAAACTGCCCCATGTTCTCGGTATTGATGCGGAAATAGGCTTGAAGTGGGATATCTACCTTGACTCCCTTTGGAACGTAAACGAATGATCCTCCGGACCAAACCGCAGTGTTTAGGGCTGCGAACTTGTTGTCTCCGGCTGGAATAACGGTTCCGAAATATTCCTGGAAAATCTCAGGGTGCTCTTTCAATGCAGTATCGGTGTCAAGGAACAAAACGCCTTGAGATTCCAGGTCCTCGCGAATCTGGTGGTAAACAACCTCCGATTCGTACTGTGCGGCCACGCCACCAATTAGGCGCTGACGTTCAGCCTCTGGAATGCCGAGCTTTTCGTAGGTGTTGCGAATGTCTTCTGGCAGATCTTCCCAGGTTTGTGCCTGGCGCTCGGTTGAGCGCACAAAATACTTGATGTTGTCAAAGTGAATGCCGCTGAGGTCTGATCCCCAGGTTGGCATTGGCTTTTTTAGGAAGAAGTCATAACCCTTCAGGCGGCGGGCTAGCATCCACTCAGGCTCGTCCTTTTTGCCAGAGATGTCCTTTACGACCTCTTCTGAGATTCCACGCTTGGCAGTGTCGCCAGCGCTGGATTTGTCAGACCAACCAAACTCGTAGGTGCCAAGGTCATCCAATTCCGGACGATCGATTATTTTCTCTGACATGTGGCCTCCTGGTTTCAAAAAATACAACTGATTTCCGGGAACTGTATTCCTGGAATCTTTGTGCGTGAGAAACTTGTTTGTACTTTGCAACAGCCTACGCAATCCCGTCGGCATAAAACAGTAAGGTAAGCCTTAGTTAGGGTCCAATGAACCGATTTTTCACCCGGGTGTCCTCAGGGTTGTTTGGCGAAGCACGGCTGCGACTCTTCGTCTGGCTCTCTCTTGTCACTCAAGTTCTAATTGTCGTCACCGGAGGGCTTGTTCGGCTGACCGGCAGCGGCCTGGGCTGTCCAACTTGGCCGAAGTGCACCGATGAGTCATTGGTGAGCACCTCCGAGATGGGAATTCACGGAATCATTGAATTCGGAAATCGACTGCTGACTTTTGTGTTGCTGATAATCGCGCTTCTCACCTTCATTGTCGTGCTGAGGGCCAGTGAGGCACTTCGCGAGATCCTGCCGAGATTGATCGCATTCTTTGCGGGTGTTTTTGTTTTCATTGCTGGGCTGATTCTCAATAACGTTCAGGGTCTTACTCCTCTAACACTGTTTGTCTTAGGTCTATCTGGAGTGATGATGCTGGGCTTTGCTGTATTGATCTTGGCAATTGCAAGATCGCGAGAGCCGAAGGGACTAATTGCCCCGGCCTTTTTGCTCGGAGCTGGCATCATCCTTCAGGCCGTAATTGGCGGAGTGACAGTTCTCACTGGTTTGAACTCTTGGATAGTGGGCTTGCACTTCATGGTTTCAATGGCGCTAATTGCCACGGCATCGCTGCTGGTTTGGCGAGCGCTGCCAAAGCCTGCTGGGCCAGTTTCGGCAGTGAATGCATTTCTGGCGTGGCCGACTCTCCTGGTGGGCATCGTGGCGATTAGCTTCGGTGTAGTTGTTACTGGTGCCGGTCCTCACGCCGGTGATGCTGCGACCCCCAGAAACGGGCTTGACCTAGAGCTTTGGCAGCATTTCCACTCCTACCCCGGATATTTGATGCTGCTACTGATTTTGGTGCAGTTGGTGAGTCAGCTTCGATTGGCAGGCGCAAGCGCCAGGCCACTAGAAAACCGCGTGTTGCTGCTGCTGTTTGCAACAGCTAGCGCCCAGGCGGTGATTGGGGTTGTTCAGTCGAGGCTGGGAGTGCCGGAGTTGCTAGTTGGTGTTCACATGCTCGGCGCTGCCTGCCTGGCATCACTTCTGAGCTTTCAGCTATTTAGCGCCAGGTCCTTCAATCGATGACCGCCATTTTTTGGTTTCGACGAGATCGCCGGTTGCAGGACAATCAGGCGCTGAACCGGGCGGCCGAGGAATCACTGCCGCTATTACCGGTGTTTGTGTTTCCAGAAAACCTGGGGTCATTTACTCCCCTTCGTCAGCATTCACTGATCGAATCTGCCAAAGCGCTCAGCTCATCGTTGCCGCGTGGGCTTCACTGCGAGGTTGGCCAGGCTGCCACCGTGCTTGCGGCCCTGGCCAAGGAACTTAGCGTAAGCAAGGTGTTCGCGACCAAGGCTTTTGACACCGATGGAATTGCCGAACAGCTTGCCGTTGAGGCCTCGCTTAGCGACCTAGGAATTCAATTAGAGCTGGTAGGTAGCTACTACGCGGTTGAGCCGGGAACGGTCCGGAAGGATGACCAGAGCCCGGTTAGGGTGTACACACCTTTTTATCGCCGGTGGTCCGAGCAGAGCATTGAGCCTCCATACTCTCTGGATGTGAAGTCAGTCAACTGGCTTACCCCAACAGCTGCTTCAGCGGTTCCCAGCGCTACAAGCGCCGCTCCCTACCAAGTTGTTGCCGGCGAGGAGTTTGCTCTGAGCACCCTGCAGCGCTTCCTGAAGGATCGAGTGTTTTTCTATTCGGAGGATCGAAACCGGCCAGACAAGAACGGAACCTCGAAGCTCTCGCACGCCCTGGCTCACGGCGAGATACATCCAAGAACTTTGCTAAATGGACTGGGAACAGCCCCCGGCCAAGAGGTGTTTCGCAAGGAGATTGCCTGGCGTGAATTCTATGCCGATGTGCTGTTCCACAATCCGAGGACAGTCACCGATTATTACGAACCAAGGTTCGCGAATATGCGCTATGACAGCAAAGTGGAGTTCGGCGACAAGCTTTTGGCCTGGAAAACAGGACAAACCGGGTATCCAATTGTCGATGCTGCCATGAGGCAGTTGGTTCAGACCGGCTGGATGCATAATCGCACCCGCATGATTGTCGCCAGCTTCCTGATCAAGGACCTGCATTTTGAGTGGCAGGTAGGCGCCGAGTTTTTCGAGGAACACCTGACCGATTTCGACCCAGCCTCTAACGCCCACGGTTGGCAGTGGACCGCGGGCTGTGGAACCGATGCATCGCCGTATTACCGTGTCTTCAATCCCGTTTTGCAGGGGATGAAGTTCGATCCGAATGGTCACTACGTCAAGCGCTGGGTGCCAGAGTTGTCACACCTGGACAAAACATCGATTCATGAGCCCTGGAATGACATCTCGGGTTACCAACACGGCTATCCGCCACCGATTGTCGACCATGGCCAGGAACGCCTAGAGGCACTGGCCAGGCTAGAGGAACTAAAGGGCTAGATGTGAAGTAGCGGGTCGATCGCTATTGCCAAGAACAGTATTGTCAAATGGGTGATTGATGCGTGGAACAGCCGCATTGGGTTTTTAGGCACGGTCAGCTTGGCCTCGGCATAGAGCCGGTGTGATTCCCAAACAAACCAAACCCCTGAGAGCACAGCCGCTAGCACGTAAACCAGCCCCATGTCAGCCACCGGAATTAGCAGCAGGGTTGATGCGAAGTAGGCGTAGGCGTAGAGGATGATCTGACGCCCAACCTTCTCATTCTTGGCCACAACCGGAAGCATCGGAACTCCAGCTTCTTTGTACTCCTCCAGATACCGCATTGATAGCGGCCAATAGTGAGGAGGAGTCCAGAGGAAAATGATCAAAAACAGCACCCAGGCGCTCAGTGACAACTCATTGGTCACAGCAGCCCAACCGATGACCGCCGGCATTGCACCTGCCGCACCGCCCCAAACGATGTTCTGAGGAGTCCTGCGCTTGAGTCCAAGGGTGTAGACGAACACGTAGAACAAGATCGCAATTAGTGACAACACTGCCGAAAGCAGGTTGATTACCAGGGCGAACCAAACAACTGAGGCAATTCCTACCCCCCAGGCAAAAATAAAGGCCTCACGGTTGGTGAGTTCTCCGGTAACCAGCGGGCGATTTTTGGTTCGACCCATTACCTTGTCGATGTCGCTGTCGATGTAGCAGTTGAAGGCGTTAGCGCTTCCAGCGCTCAGTGCTCCACCAAAAACGGTGGCAAGAATTAGCCAGATGGATGGCAAGCCGCCCGCGGCCAGAATCATCGCCGGAACTGTTGCGATTAGCAACAGTTCAATTACGCGTGGCTTAGTGAGGAAAAAGTAAGCCTTTAACTTCGTTCCCAGGCGCGCGACTCGTGGCTTTTCGATGGTGGACATTTGTACCATTCTAAACCAGCAACGGCGCAGTTTTAGCCATGCGGTATAGACTTCTCGAAAAGCGTAAGGCAGTGTGGCCGACGCCAATCCTCAGCTGATTAAGCACTACCTGTTAGGAATGACTCTTTGTTGGAATGGAATGAGATTGATGACCTGGCAGTCAAGACTGCCAAGGTCTTGGCAGCAGACGCGGTGGAGAAGGTTGGAAATGGCCACCCCGGTACTGCAATAAGCCTTGCACCAGCGGCATATCTACTTTTTCAGAAAGTAATGAAGCATGACCCATCAGATGATCGATGGGCTGGTCGCGACCGCTTTATTCTGTCCGTCGGGCACTCATCGCTGACTCTTTATAACCAGTTGTTCCTGGGTGGCTTTGGGCTTGAGAAGAAAGACATCGAGGCCTTGCGCACCTGGGGTTCACTGACTCCTGGCCACCCTGAATTTGGTCACACCGATGGCGTTGAAATCACCACCGGGCCTCTGGGTCAGGGACTAGCTTCAGCTACCGGATTTGCAATGTCCACCAGATTCGAGCGGGAACTCTTTGATCCATCGGCTGCCGTTGGACAATCAGTCTTCGACCACTTCGTCTACGTGATTGCTGGCGACGGCGATCTGCAAGAGGGCGTTAGCTCTGAGGCGGCATCGATGGCTGGACACCTGGGACTTGGCAACCTAATCGCAATTTACGACTCCAACCAGATTTCCATTGAGGACGACACCGACATCAGCTTCTCTGAGGACGTCGCAAAGCGCTACCAGGCTTATGGCTGGGAGACAATCGAAGTTGACTGGCATCAGGGTGGTTACCACGAGGATGTCCAGGCGCTCTACGATGCAATCGAGAAGGCCAAGGCAAATACCTCGCAGCCAACGCTAATTACCCTAAAAACGGTCATTGGGTGGCCTAGCCCCACCAAGCAAAACACTGGAAAAATCCACGGTTCCAAGCTCGGTGCAGAGGAATTGGCTGGCTTGAAACAAGCCCTGGGTTTCGATCCAGAACTTAGCTTCCAGGTTGCCGAAGAGGTGCTTACTCACACTAGGAAGCTAGTTGACAGAGGCGCTTCTGCAAGGCGTGACTGGGACCAGCAGTTTGCGCTCTGGCAGCAAGCCAACCCAGATGCTGCAAAGCTATTCGAGCGCATCTCAAAGTCAGAACTTCCTGCAAACATTGCCGATGTGCTGCCGGAATTCACCGCCGGTGAAGAATTGGCAACCAGAGCTGCCTCCGGAAAGGTTCTGAACGCCATCGCAGAATTAATGCCAGAGCTTTGGGGTGGTTCAGCTGACCTAGCAGAATCCAACAACACGACCATTGAGGGTGGCGGATCTTTCGTTCCTGCCAAGTGGTCGACCAAGGCTTGGACTCCAAAGCCTGCTGGCCGAATCCTGCACTTTGGTATTCGCGAGCACGCCATGGGGGCAATCCTCAATGGCATTACGTTGTCCGGAAACACCAGGGTATTCGGAGGCACCTTCCTGGTCTTCTCCGACTACATGCGTCCCGCTGTTCGTCTGGCAGCACTGATGGGCATTGCGCCGATTTACGTCTGGACACACGACTCAGTGGCACTTGGCGAAGATGGCCCAACCCACCAGCCAATTGAACACCTGACGGCCTTGCGTGCGATCCCAAACCTTGACATCGTCCGCCCGGCTGATGCCAATGAGGCTGCTCAGGCATGGCTTGCCGTGTTGAAGAACACCAAGAATCCAGCCGGCCTGGTACTGACCAGGCAGAACCTTCCAGTGCTGGATAGATCGC
The DNA here is from genome assembly GCA_017854485.1 of Aquiluna sp. Lineage (GTDB taxonomy): Bacteria > Actinomycetota > Actinomycetes > Actinomycetales > Microbacteriaceae > Aquiluna. The sequence goes on from JAFMHN010000001.1 coordinate 10,393, forward strand.
CAGGCTTTGGTCAGGCTACCGAGGTCGAGAATGGTGCGTACATCTATGCCGAGGGCTCTTCGAAGCCAGAACTAATTCTCATTGCCACCGGTAGCGAGGTTCAATTCGCCGTTGAGGCCAGAGCAGAGCTCGAGGCAAAGGGCATTTCAACCCGGGTTGTTTCAGCCCCGTGCTTGGAATGGTTCGAAGCCCAGTCTGAAGAATATCGGGCAAGTGTTCTACCTCCCGAAGTAAAGGCGCGGGTCTCCATTGAGGCGGGCCTGAGCACTGGCTGGAGGCAGTATGTCGGAGACGCAGGAATTGCTATCGGCATCGACCACTTCGGTGCTTCAGCTGATTACCAGACGCTCTATTCAGAATTTGGAATTACAACGGCGGCCGTAGTTTCTGCGGCTCAGAAAGTGCTCGGGAAGTAAGTATGAATAGGAACCTGCAGGAACTAACTAAGGCCGGTGTCTCAATCTGGCTAGATGACCTATCTCGTGAGCGGATTGAATCTGGAAATCTCCAGGATTTGATCGACACGCACTCGGTTCGCGGAGTGACCACCAATCCGACGATTTTTGCCGCAGCACTCAAGGGCGAGGCATACTCAACTGCGATTGCTGCTGAAGCTGCAGCCGGCTCAGATGCCAGTCGCGCGATTGCAAACATTACCTCTCAGGATGTCGCCGCTGCCTGCGACCTGTTCAGGCCAATCTATGACAGCTCCCAGGGAGTAGATGGACGGGTTTCCATCGAGGTTGAGCCGAGTTTGGCTAACGACAGTGACGGAACCGTGAAACAGGCCCTGGAGCTTTACCAGCTCGTTGGTCGCGACAACGTGATGATTAAGATTCCTGCAACCATCAACGGCCTATCGGCAATTACGGCAGTAACCGCTGCTGGAATTTCAGTAAATGTGACCTTGATCTTCTCGCTTGATCGCTACGACAAGGTAATCGATGCCTACCTCGATGGCCTGGAGCAGGCGAAAGCCAACGGGCATGATGTTTCAAAGATCCATTCGGTTGCCTCATTCTTTGTCTCACGCGTTGACACTGAAGTAGATGCACGCCTCGACGCACTGGGTCGCCCTGAGCTAAAGAGTAAGGCGGCATTAGCCAACGCTCAGCTTGCTTACAAGTTGTTCCTGGAGCGCTTCACTGGAGCCCGCTGGGAGGCGCTTGAAGCAGCTGGAGCTAACCTTCAGCGCCCATTGATGGCCTCCACTGGCGTGAAGGACCCAAGCCTTCCTGACACGCTTTATGTAACCGAGCTAGTGTCTGCCAACGTCGTGAACACCATGCCTGAAAAGACCATGATGGCAACCGCTGACCATGGCGTGATTCCCGCCGAGTCGATCAAATCGTCATTCGAAGGGGCTCAAGAGTTTCTGGCAGCTCTTTCGGAGGCCGGAGTTGACTTGGACGAGGTGACTCTCCAGCTGGAAAAAGAAGGTGTTGAGAAATTTATTGTCTCTTGGAACGAGCTGGTTGAAACTGTGGCTAATGCCCTGAAAGCAGCAAACTAATGCAGATAAAGCTCTCCCCCGTGTTGATTGAGGCTCTTGCGCCAACAGTTGACCAGTTGATTTCAGACCAGGTGGCATCAAGAATCGCAGCTAAAGACAGTACGCTATGGGGCCCCGAGGCACAGGCAGAGGCTGCCATCCGACTTGGATGGGTTGATTCTGCGAAGAGTTCAGTCGACCTTATCCCAGCAATACTTAAGCTTCGTGATCAGTTCCGGGAGCAAGGGCTTGATCGAGTAGTTCTTTGCGGCATGGGAGGTTCGTCACTTGCACCAGAGGTGATTGGAAAGAACACGAACCACGAGATTGTGATTCTTGACTCAACTGCTCCAGACCAGGTTCAAAGCGCTGTTAGAGACCTTGATCGAACTATCGTCGTGGTCAGCTCAAAATCTGGTTCAACGGTAGAGACCGACAGTCAGAAGCGAGCATTTGAGGCTGGATTCCAGTCCAAAGGAATCGATCCTCGTGATCGGATCGTGATCGTCACAGACCCGGGTTCACCGCTTCAGAAAGCGGCCGAGTCCGAGGGGTATCGGGTGTTCAATGCAGACCCAACAGTGGGCGGTCGTTACTCCGCCCTGACAGCGTTCGGTCTAGTTCCTGCCGGACTGGCTGGATCTGACATCTCCACTTTGCTTGCGAACGCATCGATGGCTGCCGGCGAACTAGCGAGCGATGCGATTGATAACCCGGCCCTTTGGTTGGCCGCGGCATTAGCAGCGACCCCCGGCGGCACCGGCGTCAAGGATAAGTTTCTGATTGAAACAGACCTGCTACCTGGGTTCGGGGACTGGGTCGAGCAACTGGTAGCGGAAAGCACCGGCAAGATTCAAAAGGGCACGTTGCCGGTGGTGGTGACGAAATCAGCTCCCGAAATTTCAGACCGCCCCGATGACACGCTCATGGTCAGCTTCAGCGATTCGGACCCAAGCATCTCGGACGTAACATTCAGCGGTCAGCTGGGTGAGCTGTTCCTGCTTTGGGAGTATGCAACCGCAATTGCGGGTCAGATTCTTGGCATCAACCCATTTGATCAACCCGACGTCGAGTCGGCGAAGATAGCCGCCCGCAAGCTCCTGGATGCCCCTCACTCTGCAAGCGAAGTCGACTTTGTTGACCGAGGAATTTCGGTCACTAGCTATGGCATGAATGTCGTGGGCAGCACAGTTGAGGCAGCCGTCGAACAGCTCTTTGAGCAGGTTGATCAATCCAGCTTCATAGCCATTCATGTCTATCTCAGCAGGACCGAGTATCCCCAGTTCGAGGCCCTCAGGGACATTATTGCTAGGCGCACCGGCCGCCCGGTGACTTTCGGGTGGGGGCCAAGGTTCCTGCACTCGACTGGTCAGTACCACAAAGGTGGGCCAAGACAGGGGCTTTACTTGCAGATTACCGGCAATCATGGAATGGACCTGGATATCAAGGACCGTCCGTTTAGTTTTGGTGAACTAATCGCAGCCCAGGCAGCAGGAGACGCCAGAGTGCTAGAGGCTAATTCTTTGCCGCTTGTGTCGCTTCACATGGAGGAGCCGCTTGCAGGTCTGGCGATGCTTGAAAAGGTCATCGCTTCGTGAACCAAAATCCACTGCGGGACCCTAGGGACCGCAGATTACAGAAGATTGCCGGGCCCAGTGGGCTAATCATGTTTGGTGTAACCGGTGACTTGGCAAGGAAGAAATTGCTGCCGGCAATCTATGACCTAGCCAACCGCGGCCTTTTACCTCCTGCCTTTTCGCTCGTAGGCTTTGCTAGGCGCGATTGGAGCGAAGAGGACTTCGAGAAAGTTGTCTACGACTCCGTGAAGGAGCACGCTAGAACCCCCTGGTCTGAGGACGTTTGGAATCAGCTGGTTCAAGGAGTGCGATTCGTTTCTGGCAGACACGATGACCCGGAGGCTTTTGAGAGACTAAAACAAACTGTGGACGAGCTGGACAAAGAACGTGGCACCGCGGGTAATCATGCTTTTTATCTCTCAATCCCTCCAAGAGACTTCCCGTTGGTTGTTGAGCAGCTATCAAGCTCTGGACTTGCCGAGGCTGGCCCCAATCAGTTCCGTCGAGTTGTGATTGAAAAGCCATTTGGCTCAAACCTTGAAACAGCTATCGAGCTAAACAATGTCGTTGAGAGCGTTTTCCCAGCAGATTCAGTGTTCAGGATTGATCACTATCTGGGTAAGGAAACTGTTCAAAACATTCTTGCGCTGCGATTTGCGAACCAGCTTTTCGAGCCAATTTGGAACAACAACTACATCGACCACGTCCAGATTTCAATGGCGGAAGACATTGGAATCGGTGGCCGTGCCGGCTACTACGACGGCATCGGAGCTGCAAGAGACGTGATTCAAAATCACCTATTGCAACTTCTAGCTCTGACGGCGATGGAGCAACCGCTCACCTTTGAAGCCTCGGACTTGAGAGCCGAAAAGGAGAAGGTGCTAGCTGCGGTTAGCTTGCCGGAGGACCTTGGTGCTCACACTGCTCGAGGTCAATACGAAGCTGGATGGCAGGGCGGCCAGGAAGTGCTCGGCTACCTAGGCGAAGACGGCATTGATCCTGATAGCAAGACTGAGACCTTTGCTGCAATGCGCCTGGACATTCAAAACCGACGCTGGCAGGACGTTCCGTTTTATTTGCGAGCAGGAAAGAGGCTGGGTCGCCGCGTTACTGAGATTGCAGTGGTGTTCAAGCGCGCTCCTCAGCAACTGTTCGGAGCCACTCAAACTGCTTTGCTAGGTGAAAATGCGCTCGTGATTCGAGTTCAGCCCAATGAGGGCGTGACCATTCGATTTGGTTCGAAGGTCCCGGGTCCCAGCATGCAGGTTAGGGATGTAACGATGGACTTTGGTTATGGGCATGCTTTTACCGAGGACTCCCCGGAGGCATACGAGCGACTGATTCTGGATGTGCTCCTGGGCGAGCCACCGCTATTTCCTAGGCAGCGCGAAGTCGAGCTTTCCTGGAAAATTCTTGATCCGATCGTGTCGTTCTGGAGCGAAAATGGTGCACCAGAGCAGTACGCACCCGGCTCATGGGGTCCAGATTCAGCACACGAAATGCTGAAAAATGATGGCAGAGCTTGGAGGCGCCCGTGATTGTGACAATGGAGGGCACCACCAGCTCAAAGATTGGTAAAAAGTTACAGCAGTTGCGAGATGATGGTGGCGTGGTTGCCCTGGGGCGCGTTCTGACTCTGATTATTGAGACCAACACCTCGCACCTTGAAGAGGCCGTGACGGCAGCCAACGGCGCCTCCCGGCTTCACCCAAGTCGCGTAATTGTGCTGGCAAATGACACTAGCGACAGCGGAAAGAGCTCCAGGCTCGATGCTGAGATTCGAATTGGTGGAGATGCCGGAGCCTCTGAAGTGATAATTATCAGGGCCTATGGTGATGCCAGAAACAACTCCGAATCAATTGTCACCGGACTTATGCTTCCTGACGCACCGGTTGTTGCTTGGTGGCCTTCCGGTTCCGAACAGAATCCGTCATCGAACCCGATTGGTGTAATTGCCTCCAAGAGAATTACCGACTCAGCTGTGCAGTCCGCCCCAGGAAAGTACCTAGACCAATTGGCGGCAAACTATGTGCCCGGTGATGGCGATTTGGCATGGACGCGAATCACTCTTTGGAGGTCGCAGTTGGCTGCACTGTTTGACAGGCACCTGGATCAAGAAGTCACCGGCATCACGGTCTTCGGAGCAGCCAATTCGCCAAGTGCGGAGCTGCTGGCGCAATGGCTTTCAACTCACCTGGGTCACTCAGCAGAGGTTGTTTCCAGCTTTGAGGGTGACCCAATCGACGGAATTCTTGGAGTCGAAGTGTCATTTGAAGCCGGAGCCCTTTCGGTGATTCGAGACGGTGACGTGGCAGTAATTCGGCAAATTGGCTCACCCGATAGTTCCGTGTTGCTCCCGAAGCGATCGGATCAGGACTGCCTGAGCGAGGACATGCGCTTTTTGGGCGAAGATGAAGTTTACGGTGAAGTGCTAACTGCCAGACTAAAAGCATGACCAACAAATCAGTAATCACATCTGACTCTCCGGAGCAGTTGCTGTCCCGTGCCGCAGCTGATTTCGCCACCTTGCATGCAGCGACCCTGGAAGCCAAGGGACACATGAGGGTGGTCTTGACAGGTGGAACCTTGGGCATCGCCTTCATAAAGGCGATGGAAGATCTGAAGCTTAATTTGTCTGGAGTGAGTTTCATGTTTGGGGATGAGCGCTTTGTTGGGTTCAGTGATCCTGACCGCAATGAATTTCAGGGCCTGTCGCAATTGGATGACGAATCGGCCCTAAAGCTAAGACGCTACCCGTCGATTGAGCAGCCCATCGAAGCTGCACGTGCCCAACTGGATCAGGAGCTCACAGAAATGTTCGGCGATAACCCTGGCTCAAAAGAGGTTTTCGACTTGGTCATTCTGGGGGTAGGTCCGGATGGTCATGTTGCCTCGTTATTTCCCGGTCATGATCAGCCCGGATTATGGGTTGTGGCAGAGGCTCAGTCCCCCAAGCCGCCAAGTCATCGGCTAAGCCTGAGCTATCGAGCACTGAACAGCGCTGGTAACGTTTGGTTCTTGGTTTCCGGAAGCCCCAAGGCTCCTGTGGTCAGTCAGGCGCTCTCAGATGAAAACTGCAGGCTTCCGCTAGCCCAAGTGACCGGTAGGTCCGAAACTAGGTGGTATTTAGATAAAGAGCTTAGCGACGCGCTTTAGCAGCGTCGGCAGCCCTCTGGCGACGGTTACGAATCGAATCGAGAGCCTCAGCAAGAATCTGCTCAGCCTCATCGTCAGTTCGTCGCTCTTTTACGTAGGCAAGGTGAGTCTTATACGGCTCAATCTTTGCAACCTGAGGTGGGTTCGCCTTGTCTTTGCCAGCAGGCAATCCACAGTGAGGGCAGTCAATTTCAACTGGCATGTCCTCTTCGCTGACGCTTGCGGCAAACAGCGGATTGATTTCGTGCCCATTTGAACAGTAGAAACTAAGAGCGATGCGCTCGACCTGGTGTCCGCGGTCGGTTTCACCCATAGGTCCGGCGCCAACACGGGCGCCCCTAATTGAAGGAGAGCTAGACATCAGGCCCAGCCAAATCTTGTGAAGAGACCCAGAACGATAATTACTGTCACCCAGACTAGGCCGAGGATAACAGTGATGCGGTTCAGGTTTCGCTCAGCTACTCCAGATGAGTTCATTGAGCTAGTAACACCGCCACCAAACATGTCGGCAACACCACCACCACGACCCTTGTGAAGCAGAATCATCATGATTAGCAGCACGCTGGTAATAACTAGTAGAACCAGCAGTGCGGTTTGTAGGGCGGCCATCTATTTCCTTACTATTTTTGCAAACGCTTGTAAATTATAGGACTATGTGCTTTTTGAAGCGCGATATTCCAGCAAACTCTTCGGCATCTAGCGATGCTCCGCCTACAAGCACACCATCAACTTGGTCAGATTGCAAGAATCCAGCCACGTTATTGGCCTTCACCGAACCACCATAAAGAATTCTTGAGTTCGCGGCATCGTCTCCAAAATTATCCTTGAGAGCCGCACGGATGGCGGCGGCAACCTGGTGAGCTTCCTCGGCGGTTGCAACCTTGCCGGTTCCAATTGCCCAGACTGGCTCGTAAGCAATAACGAACTGGCCTAGCTGATCGTGGTTTGAAAGGGCCGCAATAGTTTGTGCGATTGGCACAGCAGACTGCCCAAGGTTCTCTAGCTGCTCTAGTGTCTCACCCACGCAAATGATTGGAACCAGGTTGTGGCGCCATGCGGCAGCAACCTTGGCGTGGATAACAGCGTCATCCTCAGCGTGATATTCACGACGCTCGGAATGGCCAACTAGGACATAGTCAACTGCAAGCTTGGACAAGAATGAACCGCTCACCTCTCCGGTAAATGCTCCGGAGTCGTGCTTCGAAATATCCTGGGCACCAAGCTTGATCTCGAATTTCTCTGCATCAATCAGGGTTTGGGCGCTTCGCAAGTCTGTGAAAGGCGGGAAAACTGCAACCTCAACGTCTTTGTAGTCGTGGTCAGCGTCATTTAGCGTCCAGCAGAGCTTCTGAATCAGGGCGATCGCCTGGAGGTGATCGAGATTCATCTTCCAGTTTCCTGCAATTAGCGGGACTCTATTAGTCATTTAGGACCTCCAGTCCAGGCAAACGCTTGCCTTCTAGGTATTCAAGGCTCGCGCCTCCACCAGTTGAGATGTGGCCAAATGAACTCTCTGGGAAGCCCAGAGTTCTAACTGCTGCTGCAGAGTCTCCGCCACCGACAACAGATAATCCGTCAACCTCGGCTAGCGCAGCAGCGACAACCCGAGTGCCGTTTGAGAAAGCCTCAAATTCGAATACACCCATTGGGCCATTCCAGAAAACAGTCTTGGAGTTTCGAATGACCTCAGCAAACTGCATGGCGGATTCTGGGCCAATGTCTAAGCCCATAACCTCTGAGCCAAGCTCCGAGGTTTCCATGTCGGCAACTGCAACTGTCTGGTGCGCAGCATCTGCCTTGAAGCCTTCGGCAATTTCAATGTCCACTGGCAAGTGGATGTCAACACCGAGCTCTGAAGCCTGCTTCAAAAAGCCTTTGACGGTTTCAATCTGGTCTGTTTCAAGAAGGCTCTTGCCAACTGCGTAGCCCTGCGCTGCTAAGACCGTGAACACCATGCCACCGCCAATGACCAGGGAATCAACCAATGGAAGTAGGTTGCCGATAACTGCGAGCTTGTCAGAGACCTTAGAGCCGCCAAGCACGACTGTATAGGGCTTTGCCGGATTGCTTGTGAGCTGCTGCAGGACCTCAAGTTCTGCTTGAATCAAGAAGCCGCCATAACTAGGGATTGTTTTTGCCAATTCGAACACACTGGCCTGCTCCCTGTGGACCACACCGAACCCATCACTGACCATTACGTCCACGAAGCTAGCGATCTCTGAAGCGAGCTTCTGGCGCTCTGCTGGGTCTTCGGAGGTTTCTTCAGGATGGAACCTCAGGTTCTCAAGTAAAACAACGCCGCCATCCTCAAGTAGCTTCGATGCAGCCTTTGCGACTGGTCCCACGGTGTCTGAACAAAACAAGACCGGTTGCCCCAATAGCTCTTCTAACCTTCTCGCAATCGGTTCCAGGGAATACTTGGAATCAGGGACCCCCTGAGGTCTTCCGAGGTGGGAAGCGATGAGAACCCTTGCTCCAGCGTCAACTAGGTACTGAATGGTCTGAAGTGAAGCTCGAATTCTGCCATCATCACCAATTACGCCATCTTTTAGTGGGACGTTGAGGTCACACCGGAGAAGCACGCGCTTGGAGCGAAGGTCGCCAGCGTCTGCGAGAGTTCGAATCATTAGAGCTTGGAGGCAACTAACGAGGTGAGCTCAACCAAGCGGTTTGAGTAGCCCCACTCGTTGTCATACCAGCTGGAGAGCTTGACGGTGTTGCCGATAACTCGCACAAGTCCACTGTCAAAGATGGAGCTGTGAGGGTCGGTGACAATGTCGCTGGAGACGATTGGATCCTCGGTGTACATCAGGATTCCCTTTAGTTCACCCTCTGCAGCCTTCTTGTAGGCAGCGTTGATTTCCTCAACGGTTACCTCTTTTTCCGAAACTAGCGTCAAGTCAGTGATCGAGCCAGTTGGAACTGGAACTCGCAGCGCGAAGCCATCGAGCTTCCCCTTTAGTTCTGGAAGCACTAGGCCGATTGCTTTGGCAGCTCCAGTAGAGGAAGGAACAATGTTAATCGCCGCAGCGCGTGCACGACGAAGGTCAGAGTGTGGACCATCCTGAAGGTTCTGATCCGCGGTGTAGGCGTGGATTGTGGTCATTAGACCGTTTTTGATACCCCAGTTGTCCAAGAACACCTTTGCCAGTGGAGCAAGGCAGTTAGTGGTGCAGGAAGCGTTAGAAATAATGTGGTGCTTCTCAGGGTCATACAGGTGCTCGTTCACACCGATAACGAAGGTCGCATCCTCGTCAGTTGCAGGAGCAGAGATGATTACCTTCTTGGCGCCAGCGTCGATGTGCTTGCGCGCATCGGAGGCGTTGGTGAAGCGCCCGGTTGACTCAACGACGATGTCTACACCGAGCTCTTTCCAGGCTAGGTCTGCAGGGTCACGCTCTGCAAGCACCTTGATTGACTTGCCGTTGACAACAATGCTGTCACCGTCCACTGATACAGCGGCATCTAGCCTGCCTGTAACAGAGTCATACTTCAAAAGATGTGCCAGCGATGCTGGGTCAGACAGGTCGTTTACTGCGACAATTTCGAGGTCGGAATTCTGCGCTAGCGCAGCACGCAAGTAATTACGTCCAATTCTTCCAAAACCATTAATACCAATACGAGTCACGGGGCTACTCCAGAACTTGTTAGTGAATAATTATTGCCCGAGCGCCTTTGGGCGGACCCCGTTAGCCTAGCAGTAGTGAGCGGCTGTTGGCTTTTACTGACTCGAAGCGTTTTGCAACATCGTCCCAATTGATGATGTTCCAGAAGGCCTTTACGTAGTCGGCCTTCACGTTCTGATAGTCAAGGTAAAAAGCGTGCTCCCACATGTCCAGCATCAATAGCGGGATGTTTCCCATCGCCAGGTTGCCCTGCTGGTCATAAAGCTGCCCAATAACTAGACGGTTACCCAGGCTGTCCCAAGCAAGATAAGCCCAACCGGAACCCTGGATTCCCATTGCAGCAGCAGTGAAGTGCTTGGTGAACGCCTCGTAGGAGCCGAAGTACTCAGCAATCGCCGCCAACAACTCTCCCGATGCCTCCCCGCCCTCTGCGGAGAGGTTCTTCCAGAAAATACTGTGATTGACATGTCCACCGAGGTTGAACGCCAAATCCTTTTGAAGCTTAGGTAGGTTCCCGAAATTGTCGGTAGCTCGTGCCTCCTCCATTGCTGCCAATGCCGCGTTAGCGCCGGTTACATATGCCTGGTGGTGCTTGGAGTGATGCAACTCCATGATGCGAGCAGAGATGTGTGGCTCGAGCGCCGCGTAGTCGTAGTTCAGGTCTGGAAGTGTGTAGGTCATGGTTCCCTTTCTATTGTTTGTGAAGCCCAAAAAACTTTGAATTATTCCTAGAGAAGATCGGAGATTACAGATTCGGTGTCAGGAATACCTAGCTCACTCGCCCGCTTATCTGCGGTGGCAAGTAGTCTCCTGATCCTTCCAGCTACCGCATCTTTTGTCATTGGCGGGTTGGCCAGTCTGCCCAGTTCATCAAGTGAAGCGTCTTTATGATTTAGCCTCAGCTCACCTGCGTACTTTAGGTGCTCGGGCGCTTCGTCCCCGAGTATTTCAAGGGCCCGTTGCACTCTGGCGCCAGCAGCCACGGCGGCCTGGGCGCTCCTTCTAAGGTTCGCATCGTCAAAGTTCGCAAGCCGGTTGGCCACTCCCCTGATTTCCCTGCGATTACGAAGCTCTTCCCACTTCTCGACCTGCTCCACGCATCCCATTTGCTTGAGAAGTTCGGTGATGGCTTCGCCGTCTCTAACAACCACCCGATACACATTTCGCACTTCTCTAGCCTTGGCGGCAACCCCAAGCCTTCTGGCCACGCCAACTAAGGCCATCGCCGATTCGTTTCCTGGGGCTGTTACCTCTAGCGAGGTGGAACGACCCGGGTCGGTAAGGCTGCCATGGGCAAGGAATGCTCCGCGCCAAACTGCCTTAGCTTCATCCAGTGTTGAGCTAATCAAAGTCGCCGGAAGCCCGCGAACCGGCCTTCCGCGATTGTCAATGAGGCCGGTCTGACGAGCGAGCAATTCGCCGTCGCGCAAAACCCTGATTTGATAGCCACTGTTTTTGCGCAGCCCACCCGCCTGTACCACTGACAGCTCTGACTGGATGCCATAAAGTTCTGAGATTGATTTGGTTAGGCGTCTTGCAAGGGTGGCTGAGTCAAGCTCTACTTCAATGGCGATACGACCGGAGATCAGGTGCAGTCCGCCGCAGAACCTTAGAACAGTTGCCAATTCAGCGGCTCGCTCAAGCCCGGTTCGCACCGGAACCCGTGCCAACTCTTCTTTGATCTGTTGCGTCAGTGCCATCATTACTCTCTACCTAAATCACGGTGTGAAATTGCGACGGTAATTTCCGGATCCAGAGCTAACCTAGCCCCAATTTCGTTGGCGAGTGCAACCGAGCGGTGCTTTCCACCGGTGCAGCCAATTGCTATGGTCGCAAATCGCTTATTCTCTCGTCGATACCCTGCTAAGACTGTCTGAAGGACCTTGAGGTAGTTTTCTTCAAATTCCCTGACGCCAGGCTGGTCCAAAACGTATTCTGAAACCTGTTGGTCGTTGCCGGATTTTGCCCTGAGGTTCTCTTGCCAGTGTGGGTTGGCTATAAACCTGGCATCGGCCACCATGTCGGCATCGGCTGGTAAACCGTATTTAAAGCCAAAGCTCATCACGTTCACCTTGAACGTTTTCGACTGCCCCGCGAAGGCCTCGGCAACTCGGTTGGTCAGTTGGTGAACATTAGAATCCGAGGTGTCAAAGACTATGTCAGCGCTTTCCCTGAGGCTCAATAGCAGGTTGCGCTCGGCAACAATGCCGTCCATCACTCGCCCATCGCCTTGCAGCGGGTGAGGTCTTCTCACCGATTCGAAGCGCTTCACCAGCGCGGCATCATTTGCTTCGAGAAACAGCACCCTCACCGCAATCTCACTCGCGCGCAGTTTTTGGATATAGTCCTGCAGTTCGGTGAAGAACTCACCGCCGCGAACGTCGATGATCACTGCAACTCGAGCAAGCGTTTCTTTGCCCATTGCGAACAGGTCGCTAATTGGTAGCAGTAGCTGCGGAGGAAGATTGTCAATCACGTACCAACCTTGGTCCTCAAGGGCATTACCAACGGTTGATCTACCGGCGCCAGACATGCCTGTAACCACCAGTAGTTCTGGTCGCTTTCCTGATTCCATGTCCCCGCCGTTCAGCTTGAAAACTAGGTTAGCGCTTCGGCGTGTCGCGCGACACTGGTTTTTAAGAATCGGAGAGGTGATCGGCCACAATCTTGGCCAGTTTGTCTCCGAAACCTGGCAACGAGGCAATTTCAGCTTCGCTGGCTAGCTTTAGTCTTTTGATTGATCCAAACTTTCGAAGCAGCAACCTTGCCTTCTGCTCACCAAGCCCCGGTATCTCGAGCAGCGCCGAAGATATGCCCTTGCTTCTCGTTGCTCGTTGCGCGCTGATTGCAAACCGATGAGCTTCGTCACGAATTCGCTGCAAAAGGAATAGCTCCTCGGAGGTCCGAGGCAATATCGTCGGATAGCTCGTGCCCGAAACGTAAACCTCTTCGAGGCGCTTGGCCAAAGAGATCACACCAATTCCCGCTATGCCGCTCTCAACTAGGGCACGCTCGGCTGCGTGCAGCTGTGGCAGACCGCCATCAATAACCATCAGTGAAGGTCGATAACTGAATTTCTCTCCCGGTTCATCAGATGCCAGGTACTTCAGCCTTCGGAGCAACACCTGATATATCGACTCGGTGTCATCGGCAGTTTCAAGGTTGAACTTTCGATACTGATCCTTACGGGGCAAGCCATCTTCAAAGACGACCATTGACCCAACCGTGCCCGAACCGGACAGGTGCGAGATGTCATAGCACTCAATGCGCAGCGGCGCATTTTCAAGGCCGAGCGCCTTCTGCAGCCCGGATAGAGCCTCTGCACGGGCACTAAAGTCAGAGACTCGCTTTAGCTTGTAATTGGTAAGCGCGTGCTTTGCGTTCTGGCTCGCGGTAGAGAGCAAAGCTGCCTTATCTCCTCGTTTGGGAGCGGCTATGGTTGTGGCCTTCGCTCTGAGCTCAGTCAGCCAAACCTCTAGAGCTGCTTGGTCATTTGGAAGTTCAGACACCAAAATCTGCTTGGGCACCTCCGGCGCCTGGGACTTGCCATTTGGCGAGTAAATCTCTTGGAGTAGGTATTCCAGAAGGTCGGCATTGCTCCGGTCTAGCTCCAAGTCAACCACCAGTGAACGTGTTCCTCTGATCCTGCCGCCACGAACGATGAAGATAGATACTGCAGCTGAAAGTTCGTCTCTGGCAAGACCAATCAGGTCCGCGTCCACTTTCTGATCAAGCACGACGGTTGATTTTTCGAGCACCGATTCCAGCGCGGCAATGTCATCCCGGAGTCTTGCTGCTAACTCGAAGTTCTGCTCGTCACTGGCGGTCTGCATTCGCTTTCTAAGGCTTGCTACGTGGCCCTGGTCGCCGGAGCCAATAAAGTCGCCAAGTCTCTTGGCAAGTGCTTTGTGATCGTGCTTGCTGATCCTGTCAACGCAAGGAGCCGCGCACTTTCCAATCTCAGCTAGCAGGCATGGTCGCCCGGTTCGCTTCGCCCTTTGGTAAACCCCCGACGAGCAGCTTCGCACCGGGTAAACCCTTAGCAGCGAATCAAGAGTGTCTCGGATCGCCCAGCTCTGTGTATAGGGACCGAAATAGCGAACTCCGGATAGTTCTCGATTTCTGGTCACAAAAGCGCGAGGCGCCTCGTCCTTCATCGAAATTCCGAGATACGGGTAGGACTTGTCATCGCGAAACCGAACGTTAAACGGGGGCTCAAACTCCTTGATCCAAGTGAATTCGAGTTGGAGCGCCTCATATTCACTTGCAACGATGGTCCATTTCACATCGCTGGCACTCAGGAGCATCCGTTGGGTGCGTTCGTGCAGCGATTTCAGTGGTCCAAAGTAGTTTGAAAGCCTTGCCCGGAGGTTTTTCGCTTTTCCGACGTACAGCACTCGACCGGTTGCATCCAGGAACCGGTAGACGCCAGGCTCGGTTGGAATCTCCGAGGTCTTGGGCCTGAATGCCAGATCGTTTGCCATCGCTACAAAATCTCTGCCAGGAACCTACCGGTGTGACTCTGGCTAACTTTCGCAACCTGCTCCGGGGTTCCCTCGGCAACCACCGTTCCACCTCCAGAACCACCTTCTGGACCCATGTCAATCACCCAGTCTGCAGAGCGGATCACGTCCAGGTTGTGCTCAATAACTATCGCGGTGTTTCCCTTGTCAACCAGGTTGTTCAAGACGCTCAGAAGCTTGTTAACGTCCTCGAAGTGGAGTCCTGTTGTGGGTTCATCTAGGACATAAATCGTTCTGCCGGTGGAGCGGCGCTGGAGCTCGGTGGCAAGTTTGACTCGCTGAGCCTCGCCTCCGGAGAGCGTCGTTGCACTCTGACCCAGCCTCACGTATCCAAGTCCAACGTCGACCAGGGTTTGTAGGTATCTGGCTATGGAGTTAATCGGCGCAAAGAATTCTGCGGCATCGGCAATCGGCATGTTTAGCACATCTCCGATTGACTTGCCCTTATAGAGCACCTGCAGGGTCTCTCGGTTATATCTGGCTCCCTTGCAGTCTTCACACAGCACATAAACATCCGGCAGGAAGTTCATCTCAATTTTGATTGTTCCGTCACCGGAACAGGTTTCACAGCGTCCACCCTTGACGTTGAATGAGAACCGTCCCTGAAGATATCCGCGGACCTTGGATTCTTGGGTGTCTGCAAACAGCTTTCTGATGTGGTCGAAGACACCGGTGTAGGTTGCGGGATTTGACCTTGGTGTTCTGCCAATTGGAGCTTGGTCAACATGCACGACCTTGTCTAGAAGCTCGACGCCCTCAACCCGTGTGTGTTTGCCAGCAACAGATTTGGCTCCGTTTAGACGCTGCGCTAAAACCTCGTAGAGCACGTCGTTGACCAGCGAGGACTTCCCTGAGCCGCTTACACCGGTGACTGCGGTCATAACTCCTAGCGGAAATTTAACATCAACATTCTTGAGGTTGTTCTCTCTGGCACCGACAACTTTCAGGCCACCGCCTGGCTTTGCCTTCCTGCGCTTTTTTGGAGTCTCAATCTTCAGTTGCTCTGACAGGTAGGCACCGGTAATCGAATTCTGATTCTTTAGCAGGGCTGCATAGCTGCCGGAGTGGACAACCTCGCCACCGTTGACGCCCGCTCCGGGTCCGATATCCACCAGCCAGTCGGCAGCACGAATCGTGTCCTCGTCGTGCTCGACAACGATGAGTGTGTTGCCAAGGTCTCGGAGCTTTATGAGCGTCTCAATCAGGCGCAGGTTGTCTCGCTGGTGGAGTCCAATTGATGGCTCGTCCAACACGTAGAGCACTCCAGTCAGGCCAGCTCCTATTTGGGTGGCGAGTCTGATTCGTTGAGCTTCTCCCCCGGAAAGTGAACCGGCTGCCCTTTCCAGAGAAAGGTAGTCGAGCCCAACAGCTAGCAGGAAGTCCAGCCTGGCACGAATCTCTCTGAGTACCTGGGCTGCAATTTTTGACTCCCTCTCGCTCAGGTCCAACGAATCGAAGAAATCGTGAGATTCACCAAGGGATATTTGAGCCACGTCGTGAATGGACTTACCGTGCACTGTTACTGCAAGCACTTCTGGCCGTAGTCTTGCACCATCGCAGGCGGGACATGGAATTTCGCGAAGGTAATCAGCCCATTTTGCCCGTGCCCAATCGCTGTCGGACTCTAGATATTTGCGCTCGATATACGGCAGAACGCCCTCAAAGCCAGAGGTGTAGCGCATTTCACGACCGTACTTCGAGCGCCACTTCACCTGCACCTCAAAGTCGTTGCCGTTGAGGATTGCGTCCCGGGTGGACTCCGACAGCTTCTTCCAGGGGGTATCCAGGTTGAACTCAAGATCTGCCGCTAATCCCTGAAGTAGTCTCACGAAATAGGAATACAGGCCCTTGCCCTGGGTGGACCAGGGCAAAATTACTCCCTGGTTGATGCTGGCAGCTTCGTCCCCAATTACCAGATCCTTGTCCACCGCCATTTTGGTGCCAAGTCCGGTGCAAACCTGGCAGGCACCAAAGGGAGCGTTGAAGGAAAAGGTTCTCGGCTCAATCTCGGTAAGGGCCAAATCGTGCTCATTTGGACAGCTCAGGTTCTCGGAAAAGACACGTTGGGTTTTGAGGTCGATGAAGTCCACGACTATCCGACCACCTGCAAGCTTAAGTGCGGTTTCTACCGAGTCAGTGATTCTCGACTGCGCCTCCGGCTTCACTACCAGGCGATCAACAACCACCGATATGTCGTGCTTGTAGCTCTTTTTTAGCGCCTTGGCTTCGGCAAGCACCACGGTTTCGCCGTCTATCACGGCCCTGGCATAGCCCTGGGACTGAAGTGAGACAAACAGGTCTTGGAACTCCCCCTTCTTCTGCACCACTATTGGCGCGAGAAGTTGAAACTTTGTACCGGTCTCGAGCGCCAAGAGCTGGTCGACAATCGCCTGTGGGGTTTGCTTTGAAATTACCTCGTTGCAGACATGGCAGTGCGGCACGCCGATTCTCGCCCACAGCAGCCTCAGGTAATCGTGGATCTCGGTGATTGTTCCAACTGTTGACCGAGGGTTTCTGTTTGTGGATTTTTGGTCAATGGAAACTGCCGGGCTCAATCCCTCAATGAAATCTACGTCCGGTCTGTCTACCTGGCCGAGAAACTGTCTTGCGTAGGCGCTTAGGGATTCGACATATCGGCGCTGTCCCTCGGCGAAAATCGTGTCGAAAGCAAGCGATGACTTACCGGAACCACTCAGGCCAGTAAAGACGATCATCGCGTCTCTTGGGAGCTCTAAATCAAGATTCTTTAGGTTGTGAACTCTCGCGCCTTTGATGGCTAATTTTGCACCTTTAGGCTGCTGAATTGTCATTGAACAAGTTTAGGCATGTCCTGCTCGTTCAAAAGCTCGCAACTCCTTTTTTAGTTCCGATATCTCGTCTCTAATTCGTGCTGCCAATTCAAACTTCAGTTCCGAGGCCGCCAACTTCATCTGGGCATCGAGTTCAAGCACAGTCTTTAGAATTTCTTGCTGCCCGGCAGCACCAATTGCAGGGCGCCCGCGTGCCTTTGTTCCGGCCTTCTTGCTTGACTGCATGCTCAGTTCAGCGACCAGCTTTTCGGTGTCAACTTCTTCCCGTTGCAGGCTGTCAGTGATGTCAGCAATTTTCTTTCGTAGTGGTTGCGGATCCACGCCCATCTTCTTGTTATATGCGATCTGCTTATCGCGTCGACGATTGGTTTCGTCAATTGCCCGGGTCATGGACTTGGTCATTACATCGGCATACATGTGAACTTCACCATTGACGTTTCTAGCGGCGCGACCGATGGTCTGAATCAAAGAGGTCGTGGACCTCAGGAAGCCCTCCTTGTCGGCGTCCAAGATGGCAACAAGTGACACTTCAGGAAGGTCCAGACCCTCTCGGAGCAAGTTGATTCCAACCAGAACGTCGAAGATTCCCTGCCTGAGTTCTCTTAGTAACTCGACGCGTCTCAAGGTATCGACGTCGGAGTGGAGGTAGCGGACTCGGACTCCCATTTCGGTGAAGTACTCGGTGACCTCTTCGGCCAGTCTTTTGGTGAGCGTTGTCACCAGAACTCGCTCATTCTTTTCGGTTCTAGTCCTGATTTCATCCAGCAGGTCATCAATTTGTCCCTTGGCGGGTTTGACGACGATTTGAGGATCAACCAGGCCGGTTGGGCGAATGATTTGCTCGACTACTCCGTCCGACTTCTCTAGTTCGTATTTGGCAGGGGTTGCCGACAGGTAAACGGTTTGCCCGGTGCGCTCCAAGAATTCTTCAAAGCGCAGTGGTCGGTTATCAAGCGCAGAGGGCAAGCGGAATCCGTGCTCAACCAGTGTTCGCTTCCTGGATGAGTCCCCCATGTACATAGCCCCGATTTGCGGGACGGTTACGTGAGACTCATCAATGACTGTCAGGAAGTCCTCTGGGAAGTAATCCAAGAGACAGGCCGGCGGCTCCCCGGTTGCGCGCTGATCAATGTGCTTCGAGTAATTCTCGATGCCCGAACAAAAGCCAAGCTCACGAATCATTTCCAAGTCAAACGTGGTTCGCATCTTTATGCGCTGTGCTTCTAGGAGCTTTCCCTGGCCTTCGAGTTCTCGGTACCGCTGCTCCAGCTCGTTCTCGATGTCCTCAATTGCCTTACCCATCCGCTCCACTGGCGCAACATAGTAAGAGGCTGGGTAGATCGCGACACTGTCGCGCTCCATCAGGATTTCACCGGTTAGTGGGTGAATTCTGTAGATCTTTTCGATCTCGTCCCCGAAGAATTCGATTCGAGTTGCTTCCTCATCGTAGACAGCGATGATCTCTACCGTGTCACCCTTTACCCGGAAATTACCGCGGGTAAATTCAATGTCATTGCGCTGATACTGGATTGCTACCAGGGCACGAATCAGATCGTCTCGGTCAATCACCTGCCCAACCTTCAGTGGCAAAGATTGCGCCAGATACTCCTTTGGGGCACCCAAACCGTAGATGCAGGAGACCGTTGCAACCACAATCACGTCTCGTCTTGACAGCAGCGACATGGTCGCTGAGTATCTGAGACGTTCAACCTCTTCATTGATCGAGGAGTCCTTCTCGATAAAGGTGTCGGTTTGTGGAACGTAAGCTTCGGGCTGGTAGTAGTCGTAGTAGCTGACGAAGTACTCGACTGCGTTCTCGGGAAACATCTCGCGCAGTTCACTGGCCAATTGAGCAGCAAGGGTTTTGTTGTGGGCAATTACCAGCGTTGGTCGCTGCAGTTTCTCAACCAACCAGGCGGTGGTTGCGGACTTACCGGTTCCAGTTGCACCCAACAACACAACATCTCGCTCGCCGGCATTGATGCGCTCGGTGAGTTCAGCAATGGCGTTCGGTTGGTCTCCGGCTGGTGAGTAGGGGCTGACTACCTTGAAGGGCGTGGTTACCTCTTCCATCAGTTGGTCCCTGCGGTTAGCTCGAGGTATGTGCTTGCCGACTTGGACAGCAGCTCCTCCATGCTGCAATCAGAGCTAATCACCGTGTCTGCAATTGACTCGCGCTCCTGGTCGCTTGATTGGGCATGGATTCTTGCTCTGGCGGCCTGTTCTGTCATTCCCCGGTGTTGAATCAGTCGCTGCACCCTGCTCTCCACTGGAGCGCTGACAGCGATGATGTGGTCAAACTTCAGTGGTGATTTCGTTTCAACGAGCAGCGGAATTGTGTACACCACAACACCGTCAATGTTCTTGATGCGCTCACTGGCAAGTTGTTGAATTAGGGGATGCAAGATTGATTCAAGTCGCTTGCGACTTTGCTCGTCGGAGAATGCGATTGTAGCCAGTGCCTGACGGTCTAAGGATCCGTCTGCTGCTATTACCGATGGTCCGAAGGCTTGGACTACTGATGCTAGACCCGCAGATCCCGGCTCCACAACCTCGCGGGCAAGCAGATCGGCGTCGATCTCGGTGGCGCCAAGCGCTACAAACTGTCTTGCCACGGTTGACTTACCCGAGGCAATTCCACCGGTGAGTGCAATCAGCATAGATATAAGGATAAAGAAAAAGAGGGAGTGCCGTTGGCACTCCCTCTTATCTAAATGCTTCTTGTTACTTGTCTTCGCTCAGCTTGTCGCGCAGCGCTGCAAGAGATGCGTCGTCAGCAAGGGTTCCCTGGTCAGCAGTTTCACCAGAAGACGCTGTGGCCTCCTGCGCTGGAGCTGTGTCAGGAAGCGCGGCTAGGTGCTCGAAAGCAGCCTTGGCCTGAACCTTGTGAGTCTCCCAACGAGCGTGAGCCTCGGCGTACTCGGCCTCCCACTTGGTGCGAGCTTCCTCGAACCCATCTTTCCACTCGCTGGTGGCTGGGTCGAAGCCCTCTGGGTAGCGGTACTGACCCTTTTCGTCGTAGTCAGCGCTCATGCCGTAAAGCACAGGGTTGAAGTCGGTGCCTGCTGGGTCAACTTCCTCCAGAGCCTGCTTCAGTGAAAGGGAAATTCTGCGACGCTCGAGATCGATGTCGATCAGCTTCACGAATACTTCCTGGTTCACTGACACAACCTGGTCGGCGTGCTCAACGTGCTTAGCAGAAAGCTCTGAGATGTGGACTAGGCCCTCGATGCCATCTGCGACACGCACGAACGCGCCGAATGGAACGATCTTGGTTACCTTGCCAGGGATGTACTGGCCGATAGCGTGAGTTCTAGCGAACAGCTGCCATGGGTCTTCCTGCGTGGCCTTTAGGGACAGTGAGACACGCTCACGGTCCTGGTCAACCTCAAGCACCTCAACGGTCACTTCCTGGCCAACCTCAACTACCTCGCTGGCGTGCTCAATGTGCTTCCAGCTCAGCTCTGAAACGTGAACAAGTCCATCCACGCCGCCTAGGTCAATGAATGCACCGAAGTTTACGATCGATGAAACAACACCGGTACGAACCTGTCCCTTGACTAGGTCGTTCAAGAAGGTGCTGCGGTTTTCGCTCTGGCTCTGCTCAAGCAGTGCGCGGCGAGAAAGAACTACGTTGTTGCGGTTCTTGTCAAGTTCTAGGATCTTGGCCTCAACTTCAGTGCCAAGGTATGGACCTAGGTCACGAACACGGCGCAGTTCGATCAGTGATGCAGGCAGGAAGCCACGGAGGCCAATGTCAACGATGACACCACCCTTAACAACTTCGATGACGGTTCCAGTAACAACGCCGTCTGCTTCCTTGATGCGCTCGACGTCGCCCCATGCGCGCTCGTACTGTGCGCGCTTCTTGGAAAGGATTAGGCGGCCTTCTTTGTCCTCTTTCTGAAGAACAAGAGCCTCAATTGCGTCGCCAACCTTGACAACGTCATTTGGATCTGCATCCTGGCGGATTGAAAGTTCACGGGAAGGTATTACACCCTCGGTCTTGTAGCCAACATCAAGCAGTACTTCATCGCGGTCGATCTTGACCACGGTTCCGGAGATTAGGTCTCCGTCATTAAAGAACTTGAGTGTTGCCTCAACAGCGGCTAGGAATTCTTCAGCTGAGCCGATGTCGTTTACTGCTACCTGCGTAGTTTTTGCAGTTGCTTTGGTTGCCATATGTTTAGTTACTTCACTTTTATAATCGGGTCGCGCCAAAACGATTTCGGTAAATCGTTGTTTTCTTGGCCCGACGAACGGACAGGAACATGCCCTAGGGCACCAAGAAATACTAGCGTGTTTTCTAGTGTCCCGCTAGCTCCCAATTGGCCCCCACGCCAATGTGCACATCGAGTGGCACAGTCAATTCCGCAACATTTTGCATCGATTTCAGGGCAAGAGATTTGAGGGTTTCGAGCTCTCCCGGTGCAACTGCGAACACTAATTCATCGTGAACCTGAAGTAGCAGCTGCGAGAAGAGTTTTTGCTCGCGCATGCGACTCGCAACATCAATCATCGCAAGCTTCATAATGTCTGCGGCACTGCCTTGAACCGGTGCGTTCAGTGCAGCCCGACGGGCATTCTCACGAACCTGAAATATCTTTGAGTGCAGATCTGGAAATGGCCTCCGGCGGCCGTAAATCGTGGTGGTATGCCCAAGTGACTTAGCTCGTTGAACCACCAAATCAAGATAGCTCTTCACTCCCCCAAAACGTTCGAAGTAATCCGACATCAGCTGCTTTGCCTCGGCGCCGGTAATTTTCAACTGGCGCGCTAGTCCGTATTCACTTAGGCCATAAACCAGGCCATAGCTCATGGCCTTGACCTTAGATCGCATTTGTGGGGTGACCTCGCTTGGCGCCACGTCATAGATTCTGGCTCCGACAAAGTTGTGAAGGTCTTCACCTTCCTGGAAAGCCTGAATCAGGCCCTGATCCTCTGAAAGGTGGGCCATGATCCGCATTTCAATTTGCGAATAGTCGGCGGTAAGGAGCGTCTCAAAACCTTCGCCTGCAACAAAGGCGCTGCGCAAGCGTTGCCCGCGTTCGGTCTTGATTGGAATGTTCTGCAGGTTTGGGTTTTCGCTGCTTAGTCGGCCAGTGGAGGTGCCGACCTGCGAGTAGGTGGTGTGTATTCGCCCATCGGCTGCGACCGCCTTCAGGAGCGTTTCGGTCATTTGGCGAAGCTTGGTGGCATCTCGATGAGCCAGAAGGCGCTCGAGGAAGGGATGCTGAGTCTGTTCGAAGAGGGTACTTAGAGCCTCGGCGTTGGTAGAAAAGCCAGTCTTCAGGCTCTTGGTCCCGGTCATCCCGAGTTCCTCGAATAGCACCACCTGGAGCTGCTTCGGGCTAGCGAGATTAACCTCATGCCCAATAATTTCGTATGCCTGAGCGGCAATAGCATCTACCTCAATGGTCAGTTCCTGGAACTGGGTTTCGAGCGCCTTCACATCAATTTCGATGCCGGTGATTTCCATTTTTGCCAGAACGTCTGCAGCCGGCAACTCGATGTCTCGGTAGACCCCCAGCTGCCCATTATCTTCAAGGTGAGGCACCAGCACAGCGCTTAGCACAGCTGAAACCCAAGCATCCAAGGAAGGGTCGGTCTCACTCAATAGTTCGTTTGGATCCTGGCGAGTGATGTCAATCCCCGCGTACTGGCGGATTAGCCCATCTGGATTTAGGTCCTTTGACAGCGGATCAACCAGGTAACCGGCTAGCAACGGGTCGTCGGTAAGTACGCCTGGGTGCAGGTCAATAGCAGCCAAGCGCTTGCGCAGCGCCTTTGTATCCCAACACCCAAATCCCCCGGCGTTCAAAACCTCCCTAATTTGGGCTGGGTTCTGGCCATCCCAATTCAATCTTCGCTCCAGGTTCGCAACACCTAAGCCAACTACCTCGTCATCACTTAGCTCGACATGCACGAAGGAGCTTCCAGCTTCTATCAGTGCCTTGAGCTCTGCTGGCGAAGCGGTCGCGCTGGCAACTGGTTCGTCTGGCAACTTTGCAAGAATCTCGGAGGCGATGGTTGGCATCGGTTCCGGGGAAAGGGGTTCGGAAGGTCTAGGTTCACCCTCAACAACAGCCTTGCCGACCGAGTGTTGCGAGCCATTGGCTCCGCGCAATTTCAGCACTCTGGTCAACAGTGTTCGGAACGATAATTTCGCAAATACTTCTCGAATCGCTTCTTCATTCACCGGACCCAGTTCCAATTGATCCAATGTGAAGTCGAACTCGAGGTCGGTTAGCAGGTGGTTCAGTCTGCGGTTGCGCACTGCAAGATGTTTATGTTCCCGCAGGCTTTCGCCCACCTTGCCCGGTATTTCATCGGCGCGCTCAATAATTTGATCGAGCGAACCGAACTGCTGAATCCACTTAGCGGCAGTCTTTGGTCCCACCCCTGGAATTCCAATCAGGTTGTCTGAGGTTTCCCCAACCAGGGCCGCGAGCTCCGGGTATTGCACGGCGTGTACACCGTATTTTGCAAGTACCGCCTCGTCGTCCATGCGAGCCAGGTTCATGACCCCCTTGACTGGGTACAGCACGGTGGTGTCGGGTCGAATTAGCTGGAAGGTGTCGCGGTCACCGGACACGACCAGCACCCGCATGCCATGCAATTCTCCCTGGTGGGCAAGTGAAGCAAGTAGGTCGTCGGCTTCGTAGTTTTCTCTGGACACCGAGGTAATGTTCATGGCCTCAAGCGCCTCAACCAATAGTTCGGTTTGCCCTATGAACTCTTCTGGTGTCTCACCCCTGGTGCCTTTGTATTCCGGCAGCTCTTGAGTTCTAAAGCTCTCCCTGGAGACGTCGAAAGCAACACACAGGTGAGTCGGCTTCTCGCCTTCCAGTATGTTCAGCATCATTGAGATAAAGCCGTGAACGGCGTTGGTGTGCTGCCCCTGAGAGTTCTTGAAGTTCTCCGCATTCAGGGCATAAAAGGCTCTGAATGCCAGAGAGTGCCCATCAATCAACAGCAAGGTAGGCTTTGAAGAGGTGCTCATAGCCATAGCCTACTTTGCCGAAGGTGGTAAAACGTGACCGATGAAAATGTCGCAAAATCTGAACATGCCCAGGAAATTATGAACCACCGGGGTCTGGGAGATTTGGCTGACCGAATGGGCATCAAGCTCGTCGAGCTCAGTGCAGAGAGGGCCGTTGCAACAATGCCAGTGGCTGGCAATACTCAGCCGCTAGGTGTCCTTCATGGCGGCGCTCACGTTGTACTTGGCGAGTCACTCGGATCATTTGCCGCAAACGTGCATGCTCACCCATGGGGGTTTGCAGTCGGAATCGAAATAAACGCGACACATCATGCGTCAGCAACCTCTGGAATTGTTACTGGAACCTGCACCGCTATCAAGCTTGGCAGAACACTAACCAGTCACGAGATTAAGATCACTGACGACAATGGCACCCTGCTCTCCACTGTCCGGATCACGAATTTCCTGCGGGAGAAAAAGTAGTTACTTCTTCTCTAGCTGTTCAATAACAGTTTTGGCAACCTGAGCCATGCTTAGACGGCGGTCCATGGAAGCCTTTTGAATCCACCTAAACGCCTCTGGTTCCGTCAGGTTCATTTTGGTTTGCAGTGCAGACTTAGCCCTGTCCATAAGCTTTCTGGTTTCAAGGCGCTCTGTGATGTCTGCAATCTCAGACTCCAGGGCGGTAATTTCTTCGTGCCTAGATAGTGCAATCTGAAGCGCAGGAAGCAGGTCGGTGGGCTTGAAGGGCTTGGTCACGTAAGCCATGGCTCCCGCCTCAGCGGCTCGTTTGACTAAATCTGACTGAGAAAAGGCGGTTAGCAACACAACCGGAATCTTCAACTTAGCGATCTTTTCAGCAGCAGAGATCCCGTCGAGCTTAGGCATTTTGATGTCCATCACGATTAGGTCCGGGCTGAGTTCGGTTGCGAGCTTGACGGCCTCTTCACCGTCGGCCGCCTCCCCAACTACCTCGTAGCCAGACTCATTCAGCGTTGCGACAATGTCCATGCGAATGAGGCCTTCGTCTTCTGCGACAACAACCTTCAGTGGTTCATCCATAAATCCAAGTTTAGCGCCATGGTGGAATTTGGAATCCGCTAGAGTGTAGTGGCTAGCCGGAATGGCGGAACGGCAGACGCGAAGCACTCAAAATGCTTTGTCCTATGGGCGTGTGGGTTCAAATCCCACTTCCGGCACCAAAGAAAAAGAGCGGTGGAAATCCACCGCTCTTTTTTTGGCTTAAGGCTTTAGGAAGCGTAGCCAGGAACTGTTTCGTTCACGGCATCACCAACACGGTGAACCCTGAGCGAGTTGGTGGAACCTGGGATTCCCGGAGGGGATCCAGCCACAATCACAACTTCGTCTCCGACGCGGCACTTGCCGGATTCAAGTACGATCTCGTCCACCTGCTTGATCATTTGGTCGGTGTGGGTTGCTTTACCCACCTGGAAAGTCGTTGCTCCCCAGATCAGAGACAGCCTTCTACGAATCTCTTCATTTGGCGTAAAGGCAAGCACTGGCACGCGCGAGCGGAGCCTTGAGACCCTAAGGAGCGTGTCACCCGACTCAGTGAAAACGCAGACATACTTCGCACCCAGCAGCTCTGCAATTTGCAGCGCCGCACGAACCACCGCACCCGAGTGAGTGTGTGGCTGTGTACCAAGTGCAGGGATGCGCTCCAAGCCATTTTCTTCAGTCGATTCGATGATCTTCGCCATGGTTTCGATGGTTTCGATTGGATACTCACCAACCGAGGTTTCTCCTGACAGCATCAGTGCGTCTGCCCCATCGAGAACTGCGTTTGCCACGTCAGAGGTTTCTGCTCTCGTAGGCCTGTTTGCCGAAATCATGCTTTCAAGCATTTGGGTGGCAACAATTACTGGCTTTGCCCAGCGACGAGCAAGCTCAACGGCACGCTTCTGAACGATCGGAACCTGCTCCAGTGGCAACTCCACTCCCAGGTCTCCTCTGGCTACCATCACGCCGTCAAAGGCGTCGATGATTTCTTCAAGGGCTACAACTGCCTGTGGCTTCTCGATTTTCGCGATTACTGGAACAAAGCGACCTTCTTCGGTCATGATCTCGTGAACGCGGATGATGTCCTTGGCGTTTCTAACAAAGCTAAGAGCAATCATGTCTGCACCAAGCTTCAGGGCCCAGCGCAGATCATCCTCGTCCTTCTCGCTTAGAGCAGGAACGTTTACGGCCACTCCCGGCAGGTTGATTCCCTTGTTGTTGGAGCAGGGGCCACCATAAACTACCTCGGTTGTCACAGTGGTCTTGTCCACGGCGGTGGCTCGAAGTGATAGTCGACCGTCGTCGATCAGCAACATGTCTCCAGGCGCAACGTCGCCTGGTAGGCCCTTGTAGGTTGTGGAGCAGATGTTCACGTCCCCGGCAATGTCATCTGTAGTGATTTTGAAGGTCGCACCTGGTACGAGCTCAATTTTTCCCTCTGCAAACTTGCCGAGGCGGATCTTGGGGCCCTGCAGGTCGACCAGAATTCCTACGGATTTCTTAGCCTCTTCGCTGGCCTGTCGGATGTTCGCATAGACCTGTTCGTGCACTTCGTAGGAACCGTGGCTGAGGTTCATACGTGCTACGTCCACCCCGGCGGCAATAACCGCCCTGGTCATCTCTATGTCTGAAATCGCTGGTCCGAAAGTGGCTACAATTTTCGCGCGTCTCATTTTCTTCAGTTACCTAGTTTCATTTCTAGCTGTAAACCGAAATTGGTTTATCAGTTGGCTTCACGGGGAACGGCAGCTGTGTCTCACCTTCGAGATGTTTATCAATTGCTGAGGCGGCTGCCCTACCTTCAGCTATTGCCCAAACTATCAGTGATTGGCCACGTCCTGCATCACCGGCGACGAAAATTGAATCGGTTGCGCGGTACTGGCTATCTCGACTGATGTTGGTCTTGTCATCAAGCTCTACCTTTAGCTGCTGAACTATGGACTCAGATTCAGTTCCTGTAAAGCCAAGCGCAAACAGCACCAGGTCGGCTTGCAGAACGCGTTCGGTACCTGGCTTTGGAAGTCGCTTGCCATCCACAAACTCAGTGTCGCCGACCTTGATGCCGGTCACCACGCCGTTCTCACCAACTAGTTCAATTGTCGCGTGTAGGTACTTTCTGTCGCCGAATTCCTCGTGCGCGCTGGCAATCTCGTACAGGGTTGGATCCATTGGCCATGGCTGGTTTTCGGTTCTGGTCTCCGAAGGCTTTTGCCCGATTGCAATGGTGGTGACCGAAGCCGCACCCTGCCTTGTGGCAGTGCCGAGACAATCAGCACCGGTGTCGCCACCTCCCAGAATTATCACGTGCTTTCCGGAGGCATCAATTTGGTCCTCGACTAGGTCGCCGGCAACAACCCTGTTTGCCTGAGACAGATAGTCCATCGCGAAGTGGACACCGCCAAGGTCAGCGCCTGGAACATCCAAACCACGCGGTTTTAGCGCACCTGTTGCCACCAGAACTGCGTCGTAACGCATTTTGAGCTCTTCCCAGGTGATGTCAACGCCGACATTAACGCCGGTGCGGAACCTGGTTCCCTCGGCAATCATCTGCTCGAGACGCTTATCAATATGGCGCTTCTCCATCTTGAAGTCAGGGATTCCATACCTTAGTAGGCCACCAATTCGATCGTCTCGCTCGAACACTGCAACAGTGTGACCAGCACGAGTCAGCTGCTGTGCGGCCGCTAGCCCCGCTGGTCCCGAGCCAACAACCGCAATCGTTTTACCAGTCAATCTCTCGGGAATACTTGGGGCAACATATCCGGCATCGAAGGCGTCGTCGATGATCGAAACCTCGATTTCCTTGATGGTTACCGCAGGCTGGTTGATTCCAAGTACGCAGGCACTCTCACAGGGAGCGGGACAGAGTCGACCGGTAAATTCCGGAAAGTTGTTTGTGGAGTGAAGTCGGTCTATGGCCTCTCTATTGCGGCCACGGTGCGTCAAGTCATTCCACTCTGGTATTAGGTTTCCAAGTGGGCAGCCAGCATGACAGAATGGAATACCGCAATCCATGCATCGGCTGGCCTGCTCTTTGACAACTCCAGAGTTCCGCTCCTCGTAGACCTCTTTCCAGTCCTTGATTCGAACTGGTACCGGTCTGCGCGAAGCGGTCTCTCGCTCGGTGACTTTTATGAATCCTCTTGGGTCAGCCATTGGTTACCTCCAGAATTTGAGTCCAGACTTCCTCGCCGTCAAGCGCAATTCCGGTTTCCAGCGCCTCCTGTTGGATGCCGACTACTCGCGCGTAATCCCTTGGAAGCACTCTCACGAAGTTCTTTACCTCTGAGTCGAAGTTTTCTAGAATCTTTGTACCGAGAGGCGAACCGGTTCGGTCAACGTGCTCTTCA
Source organism: Aquiluna sp. (assembly GCA_017854485.1). Lineage (GTDB taxonomy): Bacteria > Actinomycetota > Actinomycetes > Actinomycetales > Microbacteriaceae > Aquiluna. The sequence continues at coordinate 38,929 of JAFMHN010000001.1, forward strand.
AGAATCGAAAGCAGCTCTTGCTGCTCTGTAGTCTCAAGTGCACTTAGCGAAATTTCGCCAAGCTGCAGCGCCTCACGGTTAACCCTTGCTTCAGAGAGCTTGTAGACGTAGGCAATTCCGCCCGACATTCCGGCACCCAGGTTGATTCCAGTCTTACCGAGGATAACCGCGCGGCCTCCGGTCATGTATTCCAAGGCGTGATCGCCCACGCCTTCGGCTACAGCAATCGCTCCGGAGTTTCGAACCATAAACCTCTCGCCCACGACCCCGTTTAGGAAGATTTTGCCGGAGGTCGCTCCGTAACCAATCACGTTGCCAGCAATCACGTTCTCGGCCGCAATAAAGCCCGCTGAATCCGATGGGCGGACCGAAATCACTCCCCCGGATAGGCCCTTGCCGACATAGTCGTTGCAGTCACCCTGCACAGTAATCTCCATGCCACGTGGCACAAATGCACCCAATGACTGCCCTGCGCTTCCTGAGAGGTTCAGGCGGAGCGTTCCCGGCTCAAGACCCTGCTCCCCCCAGCGCTTGGTGAGTTCGTTACCAAACATGGTTCCGATGGCCTGCATGGTGTTGTTGATCTTCTTTTCGATCAACACTGGCTTGCCCTCTTTCAACGCCGCCGAAGCCTGATCTAGCAGTGGATAGTCGAAGTGTTCGTGTAGCTGATGATCCTGCTCTTTGGTTTGGTACTGCGACTCTGACGTAATAATGTCCTTTGCCGCAAAAATAGGAGACAAGTCAAGGCCGTCGGCCTTCCAGTGGTGAATGGCCTTGTTTACATCGAGCACATCAACGTGGCCGATTGCCTCTTCAAGGGATCGGAAGCCGAGTTCTGCCAGATACTCCCTGACTTCCTGGGCTAGGAATTCAAAGAAGTTGACAACATGGTCTGCCTGACCATGGAATCTGTCTCTAAGCAACGGGTTCTGAGTGGCAACTCCAACTGGACAGGTGTCCAGGTGGCATACGCGCATCAGGATGCAGCCTTCAACCACAAGAGGCGCAGTCGCAAAACCATACTCCTCGGCTCCGAGCAGCGCAGCAATGACAACGTCACGACCGGTCTTCATGGAACCGTCCACCTGAACCACAATTCGGTCGCGAAGGCCGTTCAGAAGCAGCGTCTGCTGGGCTTCGGCGAGACCAAGTTCCCAAGGGGTTCCGGCGTGCTTGAGTGAGTTCAACGGACTTGCTCCGGTACCACCGTCATGTCCGGAAATCAAAACCACGTCTGCTTTGGCCTTAGCAACACCAGCAGCCACGGTTCCAACGCCAAACTGGCTGACCAGCTTCACGTGGATTCTGGCAGCTCTGTTTGCACGTTTGAGGTCAAAGATCAGTTGCTTCAGGTCCTCAATTGAATAGATGTCATGGTGCGGCGGCGGTGAAATCAGACCCACTCCAGGAGTTGAGTGCCGGAGCTCCGCAATCCATGGGTACACCTTGTTGGGAGGCAATTGGCCGCCCTCACCGGGCTTTGCGCCCTGGGCCATCTTGATCTGAATGTCATCGGCATGAGTTAGGTACATCGAGGTGACACCGAAACGACCGGAGGCAACCTGCTTGACAGCACTTCGTCGTTCTCTATCAAGCAAGCGCCCGACAGATTCACCGCCCTCACCGGTGTTGCTCTTTCCGCCGAGGCGGTTCATCGCAATCGCGAGCGTCTCATGCGCCTCTGGGGAGATTGCCCCCATACTCATAGCGCCGGTTGAAAAGCGCTTCACGATTTCGCTGACGGGCTCAACCTGCTCGATTGGCACTGGTTCGCGAAGCCCCTTCTTGAACTCGAAGAGCCCTCGAATGGTCATTAGGCGCTCAGCTTGGTCGTCAACAGCGTTTGTGTATGACTTGAAAATTTCGTAGTTCTTGCGGCTGGTTGAGTGCTGCAGCTTAAAAATGGTCTCCGGGTTAAATAGGTGCGGAGGTCCTTCTCGTCGCCACTTCATCTCGCCACCGACTTCGAGTGGCCCAAGGTCCTGAGTGGTTCCCTCGATTGGATATGCGGCTGTGTGCCGCTGCTCAATTTCACGGTGCAGGATACTCATGGAAACGCCACCGAGTTTTGTGGTGGTGCCAGTGAAGTACTTGTCAACCAGCTCTTGGCTAAGGCCAATCGCCTCAAAACACTGCGCGCCACCATAGGAGGCAACAGTCGAAATTCCCATTTTGGACATGACCTTGAGGACACCCTTGCCCAGGGCCTTGGTCATGTTCTTGCTGCTTCGCTCAGGTGTGATTCCGGTGATGGTTCCGTTCACAACTAGCTCTTCGGCACTCTCTAGCGCCAAGTAAGGGTTGATCGCTGACGCACCAAACCCGATCAGGGTTGCAACGTGATGCACATCTCTGGCATCACCTGTCTCAACCACGAGTCCGGCCATCATGCGGGTGCCCTTGCGGATCAAGTGGTGATGAATTGCTGAGCAGGACATTAGGGAAGGAATTGGAGCGAGCTCCCTATTGCTATCTCGATCAGACAGCACAATAAAAGTGGCGCCGGATTCAAGGGCCTTGTCGACCTCTTCGCACATCTGTTCGAGGCGTTTTTCTAGGGCGGATGCCCCATCATCGACACGGTAAAGGCACGAAATCGTCACTGCCTTGCCGATGTTGTTCGCGCGGTCGATGTGCCTAATTTTTGCAAGCTCATCGTTACCTAGAATCGGGTAGTCCAGAACCATTTGCTTGGCATGCTCAGCGCTAGCCTCAAGCAAGTTTCTAACCGGGCCAATGCTGGTGGTCATTGAGGTAACAACTTCTTCACGAATGGCGTCCAGCGGCGGGTTGGTAACCTGCGCGAATTGCTGGGTGAAGTAGTCAAACAGCAGTTTTGGACGCTCCGAAATTGCGGCGATTGGAGTATCGGTTCCCATCGCTCCAATTGGCTCCTGGCCGCTTCTAGCCATCGGTGCAATGAATTCCTTGAGGTCCTCTTCGGTGTAGCCAAAGGCCCGCTGGCGCCTGTGGACCGATTTGCTTGAATATCGAACGTGCTCGCGGTCTGGCAGGTCGCGCAGATTAATTCGACTCTCATCTAACCACTGGCCCCACGGCTCTAGAGCAGCGACCTCACTCTTGATCTGCTCGTCCTCAATAATCTGACCAGCCTTGGTGTCGATTAGGAACATTTTTCCGGGCTGAAGTCTGCCCTTGCGAACGATTCGATCTTCAGGGATGTCGGCAACACCAATTTCAGAGGCAAGAATGATGAAACCGTCTTCTGTGACTACGAAGCGACCCGGTCTAAGCCCGTTTCTGTCAAGGGTTGCCCCAACAAGGTCGCCGTCTGTGAAGACGACGGCAGCTGGGCCGTCCCAAGGCTCCATGATCATGGAGTGGTATTCATAGAAGTCTCTTAGTTGAGGGTCCAGGTCAAGCTGCTTTTCCCATGCGCCCGGAATCATCATCATCATGGCGTGCGGTAGCGATCTTCCCGACAACACGAGTAGCTCTAAGACCTCATCGAAGGTTGCGGAGTCTGAGGCACCTGCAGACACAATCGGCTTGAGCTGCTCAATGTCTCCAAGCAAATCTGTTGCCAGCTGAGATTCTCTGGCTGCCATCCAGTTGGCATTTCCCTTGACGGTGTTAATTTCGCCGTTGTGAGCAATGAACCTAAATGGATGAGCCAGCGGCCAGGACGGGAAAGTGTTCGTAGAAAAGCGACTGTGAACCAAAGCCAGAAGTGATTCGAAACGGTCGTCCGACAAATCAGGGAAGAACGGCTCCAGCTGCAGGGTTGTGACCATGCCCTTATAGACAATCGTCCTGACCGATAGTGAGGGGTGATAGATGCCAATCTCTCGCTCGCTGCGCTTGCGAACCCTAAACAGCCTGCGCTCTAGCTCCAGACCACTGGCGTTATCAGTTCCGGCGACAAACACCTGCTCAATCAGCGGCATTGCCTCCTTGGCCAAAGCTCCCAGCACGCTCGGATCTGTTGGTGGCACTCTCCAACCGAGAACAGTTAGCGATTCCTCTGAACAAAGTGCCTCAAAGGCCTGCTTATCCTTTGCCGCAGCAGCTTCCTCTAGGAAAACTAGGCCCGCACCGTAAGAGCCGACCGCAGGCAGCTCGAATCCCGCTACTTCGCGGAAGAATCGGTCTGGTAGCTGAGTCAGAATTCCCGCACCATCGCCAGTTCCAGCGTCTGAACCAATAGCTCCTCGGTGCTCCAGGTTACGAAGCGAGGAAAGCGCCATGTCGACAATGTCGTGGCCTGCGCGTCCACGGAGCGTTGCAACCATGGCCAGGCCGCAAGCATCGTGCTCAGCTGCTGGGTCGTACAGTCCTTGCGCTTCTGGGCTCTGGCCAAAGCGTGAAAATGGGCTAATTGCCGACACGGTTACTCCAATCGAATTCTTTTCGGAACTTCGTTGGCCCGACATGTTGCCATGTGCTTGAGGTGAAAACTAGCTGCTAGTTATTAGCTCTTTGCTGGTTCGGTGTCTTCGGCAGGTTCTCTGCCTTTTGACCAAACTGATGGTTCCTGGCCTGGGTGTCGGCGCGTCTGAACCAAATAAATTGTGAGTCCTATTGCAATACCGATCAACGCTGACCAGATATTTACTCTAAGTCCAAGGATAATCTCACTTGGGTCAATTCGGATACTTTCAATCCAAACTCGTCCAGTTGAGTAGATGACCAGATACAGTGCGAAAATCTTTCCCCACTGGAGCTTTAGCTTGTTTCCGAGCCAAATAAGGGCGATTGCACCGATCAGGTTCCACAGCATTTCGTAGAGGAATGTCGGGTGGAACGTTAACCCGTCAGGAAGCCCGTTCGGGTAAGCCTTATTTGAGCTGGGAATCTCAAGCCCCCAAGGCAGTTCGGTTGGCAAACCAAATAGCTCTTGGTTGAAGTAATTGCCGAGGCGACCTAGGCCTTGAGCCAAGAGAATTCCTGGAGCAGCCGCATCTGCAACAGCCAGGAAGCGAATTCCTGCCTGTCGTGCTCCAATCCATACGCCAACAGCTCCAAGGATTAGTGCGCCATAAATTGCGAGTCCACCTTCCCAAATCTTGAATACATCAAGCAGGTCAGCGCCCTCATAGAAGTAGTCCCTCGGATGGGTAAGCACGTGGAAGAAGCGACCCCCCAAGATTCCTAGCGGAACTGCCCAGAGCGCGATGTCTAGAAACAGGCCGGCGGGAGCCCCGCGACGTCGAAGTCTAAGGTCGGTGAGGATTGTTGCAATAACAATGCCACTGAGAATAAACAGGGCGTAAAAGTGAATCCGAAACGGCCCCAGGTCAATGAAGCTGATCTCTGGAGAAGGGATGCTAGTTAGAAAGTCCACGGCCCTATCCTAAACCGCTAGCAAGATCTTTAGTTTTCGCAACCAATCCAGCTAGGCCATCGGCTTGGTATGCCTTCACAAATGCCGTTCCAACAATCGCGCCATCTGCATACTGGTTCACTTCGCGAACCTGTTCTGGGGTAGATATCCCGACTCCCACACACGTCAGCTGGTCGCTCAGGGTCCGAACTCGCTGCACCAGGTTTCTTGCCAGGGCGTCTAAGTTAGCCCGTTCGCCAGTGATTCCCATTGTCGATACTGAGTAAACAAACCCCTGCGAGACATCGGAGTTGTCTCTGACTCGATCGTCAGAGCTGGATGGCGCGACAAGGAACACCCGATCCAGATTCTTTTGCTTTGAGATCTCTATCCAGTCGGCTGCCTCATCTGGAACTAGGTCTGGAGTGATAAGGCCCTGAGCACCTGAATCAACAAGATCATCCGCAAAGCGCTCGATGCCGTAGGCAAGGACAGGATTCCAGTAAGTCATGACCAGCAGTGGAGTTTGAACTCGACTGCGAACCTCTCGGACTACATGAAACAGGTCTTTCAGACCAAAACCGTTGTCTCTAGCCAGCTCGGTAGCTTGCTGGATAACCAGCCCGTCCATGACTGGATCGCTATATGGAACGCCAATCTCCAGGACATCACAGCCGTTTTCAGCCATGGCAACCAGGGCCTCTATCGAGTCGTGGACATTGGGGAATCCGGCCGGGTAATAGCCAACCAGCGAACCCTTGCCAGAAAGCTGGTTTGCCCGCAAAGTTTCAGATACTGAGATCATTTGTCACCTATCAGACCGAAATAGCGCCCGGCGGTTTCCATGTCCTTGTCACCGCGGCCGCTCAGGTTCACCAAGATACTTGCATTGGCAGAGAGCTTAGTTGCCAGGTGCTTTAGACCAGCCAGTGCGTGAGCGGTCTCGATGGCAGGAATGATGCCCTCGGTCTGTGACAACAACCTCATAGCGTTCATTGCCTCCGAGTCAGTCACACCATGGTAATTTGCTCGACCCAAGTCTTTCAGCCAGGAATGCTCGGGACCAACACCCGGGTAGTCAAGCCCCGCTGAAATCGAGTGTGATTCCTTGGTTTGCCCATCCTCATCCTGGAGCATGTAGCTCCTAGCGCCGTGAAGCACGCCTGGAACACCCTTCGAAAGAGTCGCTGCGTGAAACGGGGTTTCAATGCCATCGCCGGCAGCTTCGAAGCCCCAGAGTTGAACATCGCTGTCATCCAAGAACGCATGGAAGATACCGATTGCATTAGACCCGCCACCGACGCAGGCTGCTACGGCATCTGGCAATCCCCCGATTAGTTCGATCATTTGCGCTCGAGCTTCATTGCCAATCACACTGTGAAAATCGCGCACCATCGTCGGAAACGGGTGTGGTCCTGCAACGGTTCCCAATAGGTAGTGAGTGCTGTCAACGTTCGCCACCCAATCGCGAAGGGCCTCATTGATGGCGTCTTTTAGGGTTCTGGATCCAGTTGTCACTGGCACAACTTCGGCTCCAAGGAGTTTCATTCGGGCAACGTTCAATGCTTGTCGCTCGGTGTCTACCTCGCCCATGTAGACAACACAATCCAAACCGAAGTAAGCAGCTGCTGTAGCACTGGCAACCCCGTGCTGTCCGGCGCCAGTCTCCGCAATGATTCGCTTCTTGCCCATGCGCTTGGCCAGCAATGCCTGACCCATGACGTTATTGATTTTGTGGCTGCCAGTGTGGTTTAGGTCTTCGCGCTTTAGAAAAATACGCACGTCGCCAACGTGTTCAGCAAATCGCTTGGCTTCGGTGATTATGGAGGGGCGCCCAGTGTAGGTCCTATGCAGTTCTGCTAGCTCATCGATAAAGCTTTGGTCAGCCCTGGCCTGCTGATATGTAGCGTCAAGCTCATCAAGGGCCTTAATCAACGGCTCCGGCACAAATCGCCCGCCGTAGGCTCCGAAATAGGGGCCCTGTTGTTCTGAAAGCTTGGTGGTCATCATTTAATCCTATGTTGCGTCAATGAACTTGGGGATGAGCTGTGCTGGGTCGCCAGTAACTAGTGCTTGACCCACAAGTACTGCGTTCGCCCCTGCGTTCCAATAGCGAAGGACATCCTGTTCGTCCCTAACCGATGACTCAGCGACCTTAATCGCATCGTCGGACAGCAGGTGTGCCATTGACTCAAATAGCGACAAGTCAGTTTTGAAGGTTTCCAAATTTCTGGTGTTGATGCCAACCAAATTTGCTCCGCAATTATTCGCTATTTCAATCTCGGAAATCGTATGGGTTTCGGTTAGGACATCAAGGCCTATGTCGTGGGCAAAATTTGCCAATCTGCGATAGTCGGCTTCGGTCAGCCAGCTCAAAATCAATAATGCGAAAGACGCTCCATTAGCACGGGCTTCCAGCAGTTGATATTCAGAGGAAATGAAGTCTTTTCTAAGTGTGGGGATGTTGACCGAATCGCTGGCTGTCTTCAGATCCGCCAGTGAACCTTTAAAGCCGGTGCGTTCGGTCAATACCGAAATCGCGTGTGCACCGGAAGCTTCATAGGTTTTAGCCAGCAATGCAACATCATCGATGGCGGCCAGTTCTCCCATGGAGGGGCTTGCCCGCTTAATTTCAGCGATTATCTTGATTTGAGGTCCAGCAGAAAGCGCAGTGATAGCCGAGACCGACTTATCAAGCTCAGCGATGCGCGTCTCAAGGGCTGATTCAGAGACGGATTTGCGACGAATTTCGGCATCGTCGCTTGCCGCAGCGAAGAGCGCGTCTAGCACTAGTGAGACTTTGAGTGCTTGCCGCCAACGCCGTAACCGGCTGCCTTTAGGGCTAGTCCGGCAACAACTCCGACCACTGCAAGACCTGCTGATGCCCACACCATTGGCGCTACGTCCAAGAAGAAGAACCAAGTTCCGATGCTAAACGCGACGATTACGGTTATCACCGTTGTCCACGCTGCAACTGAGTTTCCGTGACCTGGTTCTGCGTTGTGATTTGTCATTATGCCCTTCCTGACTCTGTAGATTCTAGCAATCAGTTGTTCTGGTCATCCCACAAAGACTGAGAGTCTGCGGAAACTTCTGAAGTGTCTGGTTTGTTTGAGGTTGGCTGCCGCTTCCCTGCAAATAGTGAGAGAGTCAAGACGACTGCGGTAACAAGTGCCAGAACTTGGTAGGCGACGAACCCGATTCCCACTTCAATAGCGAAGCTAGATGCGCTTGCAAGGCCAGTGGCATTAGCGACAATCTCCAAGACGCTGGGCTCGGCGTAGAAGTCTGAAAACAGCGACAGCGCAAACGCTCCGATCGCGAACAAGGCTCCAATAATCGGCATCACGCTTGAAAGGCTCGCGTATCTTGCAAGCACGGTAGTTAGTAGCACGATCGCCGGCAACGAGAGCCAAAGCGCACTGACCTGAGAGCCCACCATGTTGTCGATTACGGCTGTTGACGAAGAGTGGGGGTCGGTAATGGTGAGCCAGCCCAGAAACACCGTTCCAAGCCATGCAAGTGAAGCCAGTGAGGCGATGCTCAGGAATCTAACCATTTGTCATCGCATTTGCGGCTGAAACCGCTCTTAGAACTACGGCAGCTTTAGCCAGGGTCTCTTGGTATTCGCTTTCCGGGTCAGAGTCCAGAACAATGCCCGCTCCAGCCTGCACCCGGGCCACTCCGTCTCTAATTACCGCTGTGCGAATTGCGATGGCGAGATCTGCGTTTCCCTGGAAGTCGAAATAGCCAACAACTCCCCCGAAAAGTCCCCGATACTCGTCCTCAAGGTCATGAATGATTTCAAGTGCCCTTGGCTTCGGGGCGCCGGAAAGAGTTCCGGCGGGAAAGGTTGCGAGCATGGCTTTAACTTTGCTGACATTCTTCGAAAGCTGACCCTCGACGGTCGACACCAAATGCATCACATGCGAAAACTTATGAATCTGCATGAATTCAGTGACCTGCAAGCTGGTTGGATCACAGATTTTCAGCAGATCGTTTCTGGCAAGGTCAACCAGCATCAGGTGCTCGCTGCGCTCCTTTTGGTCGGCTAGCAGGTCTTCCGCAAGCTGATTATCCGCAGCGGCGCTATCGGCCCGTGGCCTAGAGCCTGCAATTGGGTGGGTAATCACCCGATCCCCGACCATCTTGACAAGTGCCTCCGGCGAGCTGCCAACAATTGCGAATTCGCCTTCGCTGTCTGCCCAGCGGGTTAAATACATGTAGGGGCTTGGATTCAAAGCTCGCATAGCCCTGTAAACATCGAGCGCATCCGCCACCACGTCTTGATCAAATCGCTGTGATATCACAACCTGGAAGACGTCACCCTTGCGAACGTGCTCTTTAGCTAGTTCAACCTTTGCCAAGAATTCAGAGTGCTCGGTATTGGACGAAAACTCTGCCTCAGGCCAGTTCGGCTCAGAGATCATGGCTGGTGTTTGCTCGCGAACCTTGGCTTCCAGAGCGTCAATGGATTCAAGTGCTCGGTCGTAGTCCGCTTCACTGCCATCAGCCTCAAGGAACACCACACTCACCAGGATCAGTTCGGAGCGCTGGTGGTCCATAACTACCAACTCTGAAAACTGGTTGAACCCGTAGAGCGGGATCGAGTAGCTTGCCTTCTTTGCGGTCGGCAGCTGCTCGGTTAGATTCACGGCTCCCCAACTCATGAAGCCGACAAGCCCAGAGCTAAGAGGGAAGTCAACCGGGCTGGATCTCCAGGAACTTTGAACGGTGTCCAACGCTGCCACGGGGTGCTCTGGCAATTGACCGTTCTCTGGAAGCGGTGACGAGTTGCCAACCCAGTGAGCTCCGCTGTCATCCGCAAGCAATTGTCCCCTGGAGGCTGCTCCGATAAAGGAATACCTGCCCCAAACCCCCTGCTCAGCCGATTCCAGAAGGAAGGTATCTGGACGCGAGCCAGCGAGCTTCTGGTAAATGCCGATCGGAGTCTCGCTGCCAGCAAACAGGCGCTTTGTTAACGGGATTACGTTGTAGTTCTTGGATAGCTCCAAAAATTCTTTCAGGTCCATCATGGCTGAACCTCAAAGCAGGTGGTGGTTCCACGATGACAGGCTGGCCCATTTGGGACTACGGTTGCAAGCAGAGTGTCCGAGTCGCAGTCAATCATGATTGCTTTGACGCTGAGGGTATTGCCGCTGGTGGCGCCTTTGTGCCAAAGCTCGGAACGCGATCGTGAGTAGAAAACCATCTGTCCGAGCTCTTCGGTCATTGCTAAGGATTCCTGGTTGGCATAAGCAACCATCAAAACATCCTTAGTGTTCTCGTCCTGCACCACCACTGGCACAAGGCCGAACTGGTCAAACTTGACAGCGGAGATGTCTAAGTAATTCATCGAACCTCGAATCCTGCTTCTCGCAACGCCTGCTTGACCTGGTCAATCCTAAACACTCTGTTGTGGAACACGCTCGCTGCAAGTACCGCATCGGCACCAGCCTGAGCCGCCTCGACGAAATGCTCAAGGCGTCCTGCTCCGCCGGATGCAATGACCGGCACTGAACTTTGACGCTTGATTAGTTCGATGAGCTCCAGGTCAAAACCGTCCTGGGTTCCGTCGGCGTCGATGCTGTTTACTAGCAACTCGCCGGCTCCAAGTTCTTGAACCTGCTGAACCCAGGCAAGTCCATCAAGGTCGGTTGTCTTTCTGCCGCCGTGAGTGGTCACAACGAACCCGGAAGCGCTATCTCCTCGCTTTAGGTCGAGCGAAATCACCAAAATTTGATTCCCGTGGGCGCTTGAAATCTCTCGAAGTAACTCGGGGTTGCTAACCCCAGCGGACCCAACTGAGATTTTGTCGGCGCCAGCGGCCAGTAGGGCAGTGACATCGGCCAGCGTTCTAATTCCCCCACCTGCGGTGAGCGGAATGAACACCTGCTCGGCACACCTGGTAACCATGTCCAGGGTCGTACTTCGGTTTTCGCTGGCTGCGGTGACGTCCAGGAAAGTCAGCTCATCAGCCCCCTGCAGGTAGTAGTCATTGGCGAGCTCAACCGGATCGCCACTGTCTTTGAGGTCGGCGAAGTTAACGCCCTTTACTACTCTGCCCGCCGCCACATCCAGGCAAGGAATCACCCGCAGTGCCGGCACTAGATTCTCGCGGCGTGGATGGCGGACACCAAAATGGCCCTGGCGCCAACTGCGTATAGCTCATCCATAATCTGATTCATCTTGCTGGCCAAAACAAGGGCTCGGACCGCTACCCAGTCTTTGTCGGCCAGCGGGGAAATCGTGGGAGATTCAATCCCAGGGGTGATTAGTGAAGCCTTCGCAACCAATTCGATTGGGCAGTCATAGTCGATAATCACATACTGCCTAGCTACCAGCACACCCTTTAGACGCATCAACAGCTGATTAGCCTCCGCTGCCTTTCCGGGGGCCGCAATCAGCCTGGCAGTTGATCGCAGAATTGTTGGACCAAAAATTGACAGCCCTGCCTTTCGAAGCGTATTTCCAGTCGAAACGACATCGGCGACAGCATCGGCTACGCCGAGTTTCACCGCCGACTCGACCGCTCCATCGAGCTTCACGATCTCACAAGAGACGCCCTGCTCTGAAAGGTAGTTGGCAATTAGCGTTGGGTAGGCCGTAGCGAGCCTTTTGCCTTCAAGGTCGCTGACCTGCTTGAATCCTGCCTCCACCGAAGCTGCGAATCGAAATGTTGATTGCCCGAAATCTAGATCCGCGATCTCTTCAGCAGCCGATTCTGAGTCCATCAAAAGATCCAACCCGGTTAGTCCAACATCCAGTGACCCAGAACCAACATAGGTGGCAATGTCCCTTGGTCGCAGGTAGAAGAACTCAATGTTGTTTTCTGAATCCACCAGGTGAAGCTCTTGGGTGTCTCGGCGCGTTTGGTAGCCAGCCTCTTTCAGCATGGAAATAGCTGACTCGGACAGAATCCCCTTGTTTGGTATTGCAACTCTCAACATCAGAGCACTTCCTCTACTGCGCTCAAGGAGATTCCGCGAGACACAAGCATTAGCTGGACGTAGTAGATCAACTGAGATGCCTCCAGGGCAACCTGTTGGTCTGACTCGTGCTCGGCGGCCATCCAGAGTTCTGCCGCTTCCTCAACAAGCTTTTTCCCAATTGCGTGCACGCCGGCCTCCAATAGCTCAGAAGTTCCGGAGCCGGAAACTGGCTCCGCAAGGCGGCTCTCTAGCTCAGCAAAGAGGTTGTCGAAGGATTTCATGCGTCTAGATTACAGCTTGGGGCTTGCCGACTGGGCAAGTGTACGAAGCTTTAGAATCTCGAGCGCCCGATCAGGATGGTTAAAAATTGCTGATCCCGCAACAAAAGAGTCGGCTCCAAGTTCAGCCAGCTGCGCAATATTTGACTCCGTCACTCCCCCGTCGACCTGCAACGTAATGGCTGAACCTGTCTCCGTAATCAGCGACCTAGCGTGCTTGATCTTCTCCAGGGTGTCCGTTAGTAGCGGCTGCCCGCCAAAACCTGGCTCCACGGTCATGATCAAAATCATGTCGAATTCAGTTAGGAGTTCGGTGAGTTCGGATACGGCAGTCCCGGGCTTAATCGCAACAGCAGCCTTGGCACCGGCGCCTCTTAGCTTCCTTGCAAGCTGGATCGGATTCCCAGCTGCCTCCAGGTGGAAAGTTACCGAGGCTGCACCAAGCTCTGCATAATTGGGCGCCCAACGATCGGGGTCGGCAATCATTAGGTGAACATCCAGAGGTATTGGCGATACTTCAACCAACCTTGAAACTACCTGTGGCCCAATTGTTAGGTTGGGGACGAAGTGGTTGTCCATAACGTCGATGTGGGCCATGTCCGCAGTTGAAATTTCCTTTAGCTCCGCTTCGAGGTTTGCGAAATCCGCACTGAGTATCGATGGGTTAATCTGCATCAGGCCCTCAGTCTTTCTTTAGCAAGGCCATGAACATGGCGTCGGTCTTGTGTTGATGGGTCCACAATTGCACAGTCTTTCTAGAAGTGTTTAGCTCAAGCTCCGGGCTGAGTGTTCCAAGTATCGCCGGCAAGTCAACAAGCTTCATGTTCGGATGTCGTTCTATTAGCCCTCTGATCTGAGTGTTAGTTTCAGCAACTAAGGGCGAGCAGGTTGCGTACATCAAGTAGCCGCCGGATTTCAGGGCCTTAACGGCAGAATCGATGAGACTCGACTGCAGCGTCGTTAGCTCAGGAAGTTGCTCGGGTGATTTCCGCCACCTCGCCTCTGGCTTCCGCCTCAAGGACCCCAGGCCTGAGCACGGTGCATCAAGCAGGATTGCGTCAAACGAATCTGCTGGAGCACTCTGTCCACTCCTGACTTCGACTTTGCTCTGATGAGCCTTGTCCAAAGCGTTCGAGACCAGCTCGGCGCGCTTTTGATTGGGTTCGTAGCAGACCAATTCCCCCTTTGAAATTGGCTTCAGGCTTTCTAGTACCGCCGCTTTTCCTCCAGGCCCTGCACACATGTCGAGCCAGTTGCCCTCAAGATTTGCAACCTGCCCGAGAGCCAGCGCCACTAGTTGCGAACCCTGATCTTGAACCCGCACTCCTGGGATCTCCAAGTACTTATCCAGAGAGCCTTCGGCCAGGTAACCAATTGGCGAGGCGGAACCTTGCTCTGATTCAAGCTCATCCAGAGCGAGCCTGGAAGCGCTGGACAGCCCAGCAAGGTTGACCTGAGGGACCTCGTTATTTGAAGCCAAAAATTGCTCAAGCTCTTGTTTTCTTCCATCAAGATCAAGCGCTGAGAGAAAGCCGGAAACAATCCAAGTCGGGTGCGAATACTTCACGCTGAGCGCCTCAATGGTGTTCAGGCCTTCTGTCAGCGTGCTCACCAATGAATCAAAGCCTGCCCGCTCGGCATTTCTGAGCACAGCGTTTGCCAGTCCTGCGGCATTCGGTTCGTACTTTTTGACCAGGTCAACCGATTCGTTAATGGCTGCGTGGGCCGGAACTCGCATTCTAAAAAGCTGGTGCAGTCCGAGCCGGATGGAGGTTCGCACGTGTGGGGAGAGAACTTTTCCAGGAGTGAAGTGGTCAATCATGCGGTCATATTGCAACTCCCAGCGAAGGCAGCCATAGGTTAGTTCCTGGATCAGGCCACGGTCGGCGTCGCTGATCTGGTGCTTGGCCAGTTCCTTTGGAAGCAGTAGGTTCACATAGCTATCCGAAACCTGCACTCGAAGCAGCAGGTTTAGGGATATGTCTCGTGCGTTAGTCAAGTTGAGCTCCTGCCTTGAGGCCATTCCACCAAGCAGCCGCGGTCATGGGCTTCTTGCCAGCCGGTTGCACTGTTGAAAGTTCCATAAAGTTTCCGTCCCCTGCGCTGATCACAACCTCACCAGTTTCCAATTTCATGAGTTGCCCGGGTTTGGTTGATGCCAGGTGATCTCCTTGCAGCACGGCTGCCTCTAGTATTCGAAGCGGAGCGCTGTCGACTGAAACCCATGCCATGGGCTCTGGATTAAAGGCTCTGACCTTTCGGGCTAGCAGGTCTGCTGGCTCAATTGGCGAAAGATGGGCGTCTTCTCGGGAAAACTTGTGGGCGTAGCTAGCCTTCCCGACTTGCGGCACCGGCTGCTTCCCCTCTTCCATTGCCTTTAGTAGCAGGGCTGTTCCATGTTCGGTAAATCGCATCAGCGCCGATCCGGCTGTCTCGGATTCGGAGAACGTCATTGGTTCCTGGACGATAATCGGACCGGTGTCTAGTCCCTTGTCTAGCTCAAAGATTGAAATGCCAACTCCGGTGCCGGTGATCATGCTGTGCTGAAGAGGTGTCGCTCCCCTGTGGTTTGGCAGAATCGAGAAATGTAGATTCCACCACGGAAGTAGCGCCAGACTGTCACTGTTGATCATCGCTCCATATGCCACGACTATCGCAAGGTCAGTCTGCGAGGCCTCAATCTTCGCCCTAGCAGCCGCATCAAGTTTTTGGGTCTTCAGCACCGGAATGCCAAGAGCATCGGCTGTTTGAGCTACTGGTGACGGGGTGAGAACCCGCTTCCTGCCAACCGGTGCATCGGGCATGGTTATAACCAACTCCACCTGATGCTTCTCTGAAATCAGAGACAGTGCCCTAGCTGCAATTTCAGGTGTGCCGGCAAATACAATCTTCATCATCTAGAACCTACAGTGCATCAGGATCATCCATGACGACCCTGAGCCCTCTCCGTTTTGAGTTATTGACAGTTCTTGCGGTTGTTCCGACCGACACTGCCCTAAGCGCCTTGGCGACAGCCGGTCCTTGGCGATATCCAAACCTAATCAGCGCCCTGGAGCCGTCCGCATCCAGCCGAAGCAGTTCTGCCCCCTCAGATTTGGCTGCATCAAGGGCAGTGTTTAGAGTTTGCGGCTCTGCTTCCAGGGTGCAGATTCTCACTGTGGGGGGAAGCGACATCTCTTTGGCCTCGGCCAGGCTGGTGGCGGCAAGCGCTTCGAGTTGCCCAAGCGATAGCGCCTTCCCAAGAGCCGCATCGAGCCCTGATAAGACCGCCCTGCCGCTAGGTTGCATGAGTTCAATTGCCTCCTGCCAATCACGGATAGCGATTCCTTGCGCATTTAGGCTCTGTCGCGCTAGCCAGACATCGCAGTCCAGAATAAGTAGCCCCGAGTAGCCGCCAGGTAGTCGAGGTGCCGAGCCCGGTGTCGCAACGACGATTTGATTCTTGCTCTTCAGTCCGCTCGGCTTCTTAGAACCCGTGGCCTCACTAATTAGCGCGTTCGGGAATGCCTTTCCCAGCTCTGCAACCGTCCTGCTGGAACCGGTGCGACCCTTCTTGAAATTGCGAGACTCACAGTTCGTGCAGGACACAAATGGCTTGCTGCACACCCGACATTGAATGTGGTCCGCATCAGGTTGCCAAAAGTAGCCTCCGCAACTACAGGCCAGTTTCTGACCACAGCCGCCGCAGAAAGCCGCTGCCGAGTCACCTTTCCTAGGAAGCAAAACCAACACTGGGCCAATTGGCAACTGGTCTTTGATTAGCTGAAAGGCGCTTTGGTCCATGCGCAGTCCCGGCTCGGTGTAGGAAATTCTGGCTGGTGACTGCACAATCTTGTGGCTGGACAAATAGCCAAGCTGGACTAATCTCTGCGCCTCGGTGGAACGGTATGGCGCCGTTAGAACTAGCTGCAGGGTATCCCCAGCTCTTATCAGAGCCAAGTCCCTGGCGTTGGTAAAGGGAGACCCCTGATCCCTAAGACTGTCATCGGCGTCGTCATGCAGGCCGATTAGACCGAGGTTCTGGCAGGGTGAGTAAATTGCAGAGCGGGTTCCGATGACGATCGATACCTCGCTCTGAGCAATTTGGTGATGATGTTGAAACTTCGTCGAACGCTTCTGGTTCGGCAGCAACACCACGCATTGATCGCCGACGCCAAGGTGTTTGCAATAGTCGGTGATGGCATCGATGTCTGATCTCTCGGGAACTACGATGATTGAGGACTGCCTAGCAGCGTGCCGCTCTAATGCTGCCTCTACAAGCAGCACAGCCCAGTCAGCGAAGAGTTTCTCGTCGACAACAAACGGCTTTCCTGAACTCAATACAGCCGATCTATTAGTCAGCGGCGCATCGAGCTTGAACGTTGGTGTCGAACCAACTACCCGGTAACTAATCGGTTCCAGCATCTCAATTGTGGGCATGTGATCGGGAATTGCAACAGCGAGGATTTCGCCTAGCGCCACACACTGCCTGTCGGCAACCGCTCGCGTGAAGTCCGCTAGCTGGGGAGTAAGCAGGCACCTGGAATCCTTGATGGCCAATAGCTTGCTACTTGCATACTCGCTGGCATCCATGAGCTCAACGACATAGCCCTCTTGCGGCTTCTTGGCGCGACCGAAGGGAAATGAAACCAGTTGACCGAGGGCAATTTGATCTTGAAGGTCCTCTGGAACTATGTAATCAAACTTCCTATCAAGCTGAATCAGAGGTGACTTTGCCACGATCGAAGCAAAGCGGGCCATTTACTTTCCCGCTGCGTCTTTAAGGGCTTGAACGCGATCTAATCGTTCCCAGGTGAAATCAGGAAGCTCCCTGCCAAAGTGCCCGTAGCTGGCAGTGGCCTGATAAATCGGGCGCTTTAGATCAAGTTCCGAAATAATTGCCGAGGGCCGCAGGTCAAAAACGGTCTTCACGGCCTGCTCGATGGCGCTGATATCTACCGTCTCGGATCCGAATGTTTCGACATACAGGGACACTGGATTCGCAACACCGATTGCGTAGGCAACCTGAATCTCTGCACGAGCGGCAAGGCCCGCTGCGACGACATTCTTTGCCACCCAGCGCATTGCATACGCGGCGGAACGATCAACCTTGGACGGGTCCTTGCCGCTGAATGCACCACCTCCATGTCGTGCCATTCCGCCGTAGGTGTCAACAATGATCTTTCGACCGGTAAGGCCGGCATCACCCTGTGGTCCGCCAATAACGAATCGTCCCGATGGATTAATTATGTATCGGGTCGCATCGGAATCAAGGCCGGATGCTGTCAAGACTGGTTTTACAACTCGGTCCAACACTATGGTTGCCAGCTCATCTTGGGTTACGTCTGGGTGATGCTGCGTGGACAGCACGATTGTATTGACGCTGGTTGGCCTTTGATCAACGTAATCGATTGAAACCTGAGCCTTGCCGTCCGGTCTCAGCACCATCGAACCCACCTCACGGCGAAGCTCGGTGAGTTTTTGGGTTAGCTGATGTGCGATAGTGATCGGAGCCGGCATGTAGGTTGCAGTCTCATTGCTGGCGTAGCCAAACATCATTCCCTGGTCACCGGCACCAAGGTCAGGATCAACCTGTCCAAATCGACTCTCGAGCGACTTGTTTACCCCGGCTGCAATGTCAGACGACTGCTGGCCGATCGAGACTGAGACGCCACAGGATGCCCCATCGAAGCCAATGGCGGACGAGTTATATCCGATGTCAAGAAGTTTTTGCCGAACCAGCTGTGGAATCTCGACGTAGCCTGTTGTGTCAACCTCTCCGGCAACGTGAACCAGGCCGGTGGTAACTAGGGTCTCTACAGCGACCCTTGCGTTTGGGTCCTGCTCAAGAATTGCATCGAGAATCGTGTCGGAAATCTGATCACAGATCTTGTCGGGGTGCCCCTCAGTAACAGACTCAGAGGTAAATGTGCGTGGCGTCATGCCGACAAGTCTAGTTAGCGCTTGGACATCGATTCAATAATCAGTCCCAAAAGCTTTCGGCTAACCGACTGCTTGGTTCCGGAAACTGATTCGACTCCGTTAGGCGTGACAAATGACACTTCGGTGACATCGGATCCCAGTGCCTGAACACTGTTTCCAACTACCGCCTGGACGCTCTTCGACCACAGCTTTTCTGATGCAAGCTGCTCCACATTCCCACCTTCCGGGCTTAGTGCGAAGGCTACACAAAAAGTTTTCGGGTGATTTGACGCGTAATTGGCAACGAGGTCTTTCGTAGGAGTCAACGACAGCGTCACCGCTTCAGACCTAGACAGCTTGCCTCGGAACGGGCTCTCCACCGTGAAATCGGATACAGCTGCGGCCATGATCAGTAGGTCACAGGCCTGGTTCATTGCCAATTCTAAGTCAGAAGCGCTTGCAACTGGTACAAAGGTCACCCCATGCGGTGGCGTGATCTCGAGATTTGCACCAACGAGGGTCACCTGACCACCAAGGTCACGGGCGGCTTTGGCCAGTTCAAGCCCCATACGGCCCGAGGATGCGTTTCCGATAAAGCGCACTTCATCAATTGATTCTCTAGTACCACCGGCTGTGACAAGAACAGTCTTGCCACTCAGTGGGCCGTGACCCAAGACAAATTCAAGGATTTGATCGACCTCTGGCAGTCGCCCAGGTCCGGAGTCCTGACCCGTCAGTCTTCCGCTGGCGGGTTCCATCACTGATATACCGCGGCTTCTGAGAGTCTCAACATTTGCCGCTGTGGCCGGGTTTTGCCACATTTCAGTGTGCATTGCAGGACAAACAAAAACTGGAGCGGTGCTGGCAAGTATTGCGTTCAGCAGCAAATCATCGGCCGCCCCACCGGCAAGCTTCGCCAGAAAATTGGCAGTGGCAGGTGCAACGAGAATCAGGTCCGCCTGGGCGCCGAGTTCAACATGCCTAACCTGGGCAACGTCGCTGTAGAGATCGGTATCGATTGCGTGGCCTGAAAGTGCCTCGAGGGTGACCTTGCCCACAAACTTAAGTGCGTTTTCGGTGGGCAACACTGTGACTTCATGCCCCTGTTCGGACAATGCTCGAATTAAGTTCGCGGCCTTATAGGCAGCGATTCCGCCGGTTACTCCAAGCAGAATTCGCAAATTTACCTACTTATTTGGAATCATCTCAAGCTTGCCCGCGTGAATTTCATGCAGGGCAATGCTCAGAGGCTTGTCGTCTATTGCTGAATCAACAAGTGGTCCAACGTAGTTGAACAGTGAGCCCTCGTGCAGCGCACTGTAGTATTCGTTGATTTGTCTAGCGCGCTTGGACGCAAATATTACTAGCTGATAGTTGGAGTCAGCCTTCTCTAGAAGCTCGTCAATTGGAGGGGAAACAATTCCCGTCAGTGGACTCTTGTTATCGCTCATGTTTATCTCTCCGACTCATTAACTATTTCAACAATCTTCTTACCAGTTTTGGCCAGGTCATCGTTGGTTACCTGAAAATCAAACTCATTATTAGCTGCTAGTTCTTCGCGAGCTGTCTCAAGTCTAGTTTGAATTTCCGATTCTGTCTCGGTCCCCCTGTTTCTTAAACGAGATTCCAGCTCTTCCCAGCTCGGTGGATTGACGAAAATGCTAATGGCCCGTGGTATCCGCTGCTCAATTTGTCTGGCCCCTTGCAGGTCTATTTCCAAGAGTAAGTGCTGGTCATTGGCTTCTGCGCGGGTCAGTTCGTTCAAAAGTGTGCCGTAGTAGTGCTCACCGTGCACTATCGCCCACTCCAGGAGCTGGTTGTCGGAAATCAGCTTCTCAAACTCTTGCTTTTCAAGAAACCAGTAGTGCTTTCCGTGAACCTCACCTGCCCGAGGCTTTCTGGTGGTGGCTGACACCGAAAGTGTGAAGCGCGGGTCGTTCTCTAAAAGCCAACTAACTAGCGACCCCTTGCCAACCCCAGCCGGTCCTGCCAGCACAATCAAGCTCATAGCTCTAATTTAGCCTTATCAATGAGTTTCGCCACAGAGTCAGGGCCAGCCATGGTCAGAGCCCTGGACATGTTCGGGATTACCCGAGCAGAGCTTGCGCCAAACTGATCCTTGAGACTGGCAAGCTTTGCACCCTGTGCGCCAAAGCCTGGGGCCAGAATTGGCACCCCTAGGTCAGTGGTGCGGATATGAGCAATTCCAAATTGATCCAGGTCCTGGGTCGCACCAATAACAACTCCACAATCGCCAAGACCAATCTTTTGGGCCAGCTCTATCACGGTGGCCGAAACGGTCGCTTTTCCAGTTTTACCCGTCTGCAACTCAGTTGCCTCCGGGTTACTGGTGGCAGCTAACAGAAAGATGCCACCACCAATGTCGCGGGCGTGCTCGAGGATCTCAACCGTTGAGGATGGGCCCAGATACGGACTGATCGTCAGTGCGTCAACCCGAAGCGGAGAATCGTCTCCAAACCAGGCCTGGGCGTAGCCGAGCATGGTTGAGCCGATGTCGCCACGTTTGGCGTCGGAAATCACAAGTAACCCAAGGTCTCTTGCTGCCTGCAGCACCTCCTCGAGCGCCAAAAATCCGCTTGATCCAAACCTCTCAAAAAAGGCAACCTGTGGCTTGACAATGCCGATTCGGCCCTCTGCTGCCTCTATGCATCGAAGCGCGAACTCCTTAGCTCCGGTCGCACTGTCTGGCAGTTCCCAGTTATGGAGCTCTTTTTCGCTTGGGTCAATGCCAAGACAAAGTCGCCCGTGCTTGGAAACAGCCAGCTCGATGTTTGCCTGAAAGCTACTCACTGATCAGCTCTTTTCGTTCGATTTCATACTCCTGTAGCGGCTTTACGCTAAACGGTCCCTCTCTAACAACCTCGAAGGAACCGATTGCTGCGCTTAGCTGAGCAACCGTAGTGAATATCGGCTTATCGGCAGCGGTTGTTGCGGCTCTAATCTCATAGCCGTCTACTCGGGCATCCGCACCAGATGGTGTGTTTACAACAACATCAACTTCACCTGCGGTAATCATGTCGACGATCGAGGTCTGGCCCTGTTTTGCGGTCGAGTGTTTGATTACTGACTGTGCCTCTATTCCGTGTCTGGCAAGCATCGCAGCCGTGCCGGCGGTAGCGAGGATGCGGTACCCAAGCTGCGATAGGCGACGCACCGGCAGCAATAGCTGCGGCTTGTCTCTGTCGGCAACCGAAACGAAAACAGTTCCAGAGGTGGGCAGTGCCGAGCCAGAGCCGGCCTGAGCCTTGGCAAAGGCGGTTGGGAAGTCCTTGTCGATTCCCATGACCTCACCAGTTGAGCGCATTTCTGGGCCAAGCAGCGAGTCAACGAATCTGCCGTCTTTAGTAGCAAAGCGCTTGAATGGCAGTACTGCTTCCTTCACAGAGATCGGTGTTCCAGCTGGGTATGAAGATCCATCGGATGCAGGAAGATGCCCGGCGTTAATCAACTCTGAGATCTTCTGCCCCACCATTACTCTTGCAGCAGCCTTTGCAAGGGTGATACCAAGCGCCTTCGACACAAACGGAACTGTGCGGCTTGCCCTTGGGTTGGCTTCTAGGACATACAAGACATCCGAAGCCAGAGCAAACTGAACGTTCAGAAGTCCAACCACATTCAACCCGGTGGCGATTATCTTGGTTGCGGCCACTACTCGGTCAATTTGCGCCTGGCTGAGTGTGATAGGCGGCAAAGTGCAGCTGGAGTCGCCCGAGTGAATCCCGGCTTCCTCAATGTGCTCCATGACGCCGCCTATGTAAAGCTGCTCACCGTCGTAGAGCGCGTCAACGTCAATCTCAATTGCGTCATCAAGGAACCTGTCAACCAACAGCGGGTGCTCTGCGTCAACCAGTGCGTGCTCTGCAATGCGATCAAAATAGCCGTCCAGTGAGCTTTGGTCGTAGACAATTTCCATGCCCCTGCCACCCAGCACGAAACTTGGACGCACCAGTACCGGGAAGCCGATTCTTGCTGCCACGGCAGCGGCCTCGGCTAGGTTGGTGGCCATTCCGTTTGCCGGTGCCAAAAGATGCCCCTGATCCAGAATCTGCTGGAACTTGCCTCGCTCCTCAGCCCGGTCAATGTCGGTTGGGGTGGTGCCGAGAATGGTTATGCCAGCGGCCTCAAGGCCGTTTGCCAACCCAAGCGCAGTCTGACCTCCGAGTTGCACCATTACGCCAACAAGTTCGCCGGATTGAGACTCAGCATGAATCACTTCCAGCACGTCCTCCAAAGTAAGAGGTTCGAAGTAAAGCCGGTCGGCGGTGTCGTAGTCAGTTGATACCGTCTCTGGGTTGCAGTTGATCATGATTGTCTCGTAGCCGGACTCCTTCAGTGCAAATGTTGCATGCACGCAGCTGTAGTCAAACTCCACACCCTGGCCAATGCGGTTCGGGCCGGAGCCCAAAATAACGACCTTCTTACGATTCGATGGCACCACCTCTGTGAACTGCTCGTAGCTGCTGTAGTGGTACGGGGTCAGAGCTGGGAATTCACCGGCGCAGGTGTCCACGGTCTTGAACACCGGTCTCAGGTTGTGCTGGTGTCTTAGTCTTCGTATTGACTCCTCAGTTACGCCTCGGATCTCGGCGAGCTGACTGTCAGAAAACCCGTGCTGCTTTGCGCGCTTCAGGCTTGCAACATCTATTTCCTCAAGTCCTCCGAACCAACTGGCGACCTCATTTATAAGAACGATTTGGTCAATGAACCATGGGTCAATCTTGGTCGCGTCGAAGATCTGCTGGGCCGTGGCCCCTGACCAGAGTGCCTGTTGAACCTGGCCGATGCGGCTCTCGGTTGGGGTTTTCATCTGTTCTAGCAGCGTATTCAGGTCGGCTCTTACAGTTGGGAAGCTGAATGAACTCCCTCTTTTCTCCAGTGACCTGAGCGCCTTTTGAAGAGCCTGGGAGAAGGTTCTTCCAATAGCCATCACCTCGCCAACGCTCTTCATGGTGGTGGTGAGCGTTGGGTCAGCAGCCGGGAACTTCTCAAAGGCGAACCTCGGAACCTTCACGACAATGTAGTCAAGGCTTGGCTCAAAAGAAGCCGGCGTGACACCGGTGATGTCGTTTGGAATCTCATCCAATGTGTAACCAATCGCCAGCTTCGCTGCAATCTTTGCGATCGGAAACCCAGTGGCCTTTGATGCCAGGGCGGATGACCTGCTAACGCGCGGGTTCATTTCGATGACGATAATTCTGCCGTCGGCAGGGTCTACCGCGAACTGAATGTTGCAACCTCCGGTGTCAACACCGACGTCGCGAATGATCTGAATGGCGATGTCTCGCATGTTCTGATACTCACGGTCCGTAAGGGTAAGAGCAGGGGCAACGGTTATTGAGTCGCCGGTGTGAACACCCACGGGATCAAAATTCTCGATGCTGCAAACCACAACCGTGTTGTCGTTTTTGTCGCGCATCAGCTCAAGCTCGTACTCTTTCCACCCCATAATGGACTCTTCGAGAAGGACTTCGGTGGTTGGCGAGGCCTGCAGTCCAGCGCCGGCAATTCGCCGCAGGTCTGCTTCGTTGTAGGCAAAACCTGAACCCAAACCACCCATGGTAAACGACGGCCTAACTACCATCGGGTAGCCAATCTGCCCTGCGATTTCTATAACCTCATCCATGGTGTGAGCAACAGCAGACTTGGCAACTGAGGCACCGGCTCGAAGCACTAGTTCCTTGAATTCAAGTCGATCCTCGCCGGCCTTGATGGCTGCCACGTTTGCACCGATTAGTTCAACTCCATACTTGTCGAGCGATCCACGCTCGTAAAGCGACATTGCGGCGTTCAAAGCGGTTTGACCACCGAGGGTTGGCAGGATGGCATCCGGCTTCTCCTTCTCGATAATCGCTTCAATAACTTCCGGTGTAATCGGCTCGATGTAGGTTGCATCTGCGAAGTCCGGATCAGTCATGATGGTCGCCGGATTGGAATTCACCAGAATCACGCGAATGCCCTCCTCCTGAAGCACCCGGCAAGCCTGAGTACCCGAGTAGTCAAACTCACAGGCCTGCCCGATCACAATCGGTCCTGACCCAATGACTAGGACAGACTTAATGTCATTTCTCTTTGGCATTACTTGCTCTCCTTGATGGCGTTCAAAAACTTGTCGAATAGGTAGTGGCTGTCGTGTGGGCCGGCTGCTGCCTCAGGATGGTACTGCACCGAAAATGCTGGGATGTCCAGGCACTCAAGACCCTCGACCACTTGATCATTCAGACCCCGGTGTGAGACCACTACTCGACCAAAACCGGCAGGAGAATCAGCACTGTCCTGCTCAAGCTTGACCGCAAATCCGTGGTTGTGTGCTGTGACCTCAACCTTGCCGCTGGTGAAATTCATAACCGGTTGGTTAATGCCTCGATGACCAAAGCTGAGCTTGTAAGTTTCGAAACCGAGAGCTCGTCCTAGGAGCTGATTTCCAAAGCAGATTCCGAAGAAGGGCTTGCCGGTCTTCAATAGGTCTTGAAGCATCGATACCTGAGCAGCGCTTGCTGATGGGTCCCCAGGGCCATTCGAGAAAAAGAATGCGTCAGGCTGACTGTCCAAAATCCTCTGACTGGAGGAGTCAGCGGGGAACAGCTCAACATCTAAGCCCCTGGCATTCAAGTGCTCAATGGTTGACTTCTTGATACCAAGATCAAGGATTGCAACTTTGCCGACCCTTGTTCCCTGGGCAGGAATGGAGACATTCTCGGTTGTAGAGACTTTGGAGCTTAGGCTCTGACCCTTCATCTCTGCCGAGTCCTTTACTGCCTGAATCATCTGCTCGCGAGAAAGCGCGGCCGAGCCGGAAAAGATGCCGGAGCGCATCGCGCCTGCGCTTCTGATGTGAAGGGTGATTGCCCTGGTGTCGACGTTACAAATTCCGACGATTGCCTGCGAGGTCAGATCACTTTCGAGAGTTCGCTCTGCTCTGAAGTTGCTGGCGATCCTTGATGGCTCCTTCAAGACGTAGCCGGAGACCCAAATTCTGCTCGACTCCTCGTCGAGGGCGTTGGTGCCGGTAATCCCCACGTGCGGTGCGGTCTGCATCACGATTTGACCGGCGTAGGAGGGGTCTGTGAGCGTCTCCTGGTAACCAGTCATTCCGGTTGAGAAGACCAACTCGCCGAGAGTTTGACCCTCTGCCCCATAGCTATCGCCCTCAAAGACTGTGCCATCCTCTAGAACTAAATAAGCGTTACTCAAGTCAAGCTCCTAGTTTGTTTGTGATCTGATTTGAAATCTGCTGCCTGGTGCTCTGGTTAGGAATTCGAAAATTCGTAACCAGCTGGGTCTGGCCAAGCTGCCAGATAATGGAGAAAAGTCCGTTTGACTCAACTGCCTTATCAATGGTTGCCGAGGCTTTGTCTAATCCAACAATTTGGACAGTGGGGATAACAAACGATGCCTCACCCTGTCGGTGGACTTCTAGGCCCGCCTCCTTAGAGACAAGCTTCACTTTGCCACGAACCCCAAGACCATGAGCCCAAACTCGCGTCAGCGGGCTTTCGGCAAGCACCGTGCTCACATAAAGGCCGTCATAGAAGACCGGAGAGTCAGCAGGCTCGATGCCTACGGGCGCAGGCAAAAACGTCTCTTGTTTGACTCTTGCTCTTCTGACCCCAACGTAGGCAGCCAGGGCGAATGCTGGAACTATCAATAGCAGGAGTAACCCGATTACTTCTCTGGTCATTTCAGCTCCTGCAGTTTCTGATCTCTCACCGTGAAGATGCCGTTGTAAAGCGTGTGCTGAACTCTGCCTTTGAAAACCATTCCGGCATATGGATTATTGGACGACAGCGACTGGCTGATGGTGCTCGCCGCAAGGTCTTCATGCGGATTGAAAACAGTGATGTTCGCCTTCCTGCCCACGGCTAGTTGGCCGTGATCGCTTAGTCCAGTCAGTGCTGCCGGGCGACTGGAAATCAGCTGTTCGAAAAGTTGCCAGGTTAGCGAGCCGGTGCCAGCTAAAACCTGATGCAGGATGCTCGCTGCCGTTTCTAGGCCAAGCATGCCAAAGGCCGCATGACCCCATTCGGCTTCCTTCTTTTCCGCCGAGTGTGGAGCATGGTCGGTGCCAAGCACATCGATGGTGCCATCGAGAACTCCGGCAATCAGTGCTTTAGTGTCGGCATCTGTCCTGAGTGGCGGGTTCACCTTGTAAACAGGGTCATAACTGCGCACCAACTCCTCGGTGAGCAGCAGGTGATGAGGTGTTACCTCAGCTGTGATTGTAATTCCGCGTTGTTTCGCCCACCTGACTACCTCTACCCCGCCAGCAGTTGTCAGGTGACAGATGTGAAGACGGGCGCCGGTCTGTTCGGCAAGCAGCGCGTCGCGGGCAATGATGTCTTCTTCTGCAAGTCGTGGCCAGCCTGTTAGTCCAAGTTCAATTGCAAGCGCCCCGGCGTTCATCTGGGCGCCTTGCGTTCGCTCAGGATCTTGCGCGTGCTGAGCAATGACTCCTCCGAAGACTTTGACCTGGGCCAGCGCTTCCTGCATAAGGGCAGGGTCAGAAACACAAATTCCGTCGTCGCTAAACATCTTCACATTCGCACGCGACTGGTGCATCTGTGAAATCTCCGAAAGTTGTTTGCCGGCAAGATCGTTCGTGACAGCCCCGATCGGTTGCACCTGGCAGTAACCCGCCTCTGCCCCGGCGTCTAGCACCGCGTCAACGATCTCTGCGGTGTCAGCAACCGGCAGTGTGTTGGCCATCGCACAGACCGCGGTGTAGCCGCCGGCTGCAGCGGCTCTTGAACCGGACAGGACAGTTTCACTTGCCTCAAATCCAGGCTCGCGCAGGTGCGTGTGTGGGTCAACAAAGCCCGGCAGTCCTATTAGAGAATCGCAGTCGATTCCGCTGCCCGAAATCGTCCCCATTTCGACGATGGTGTCGCCCTCGATTCTGATGTCAGATCGGGAGCCGTCGGCCAGTGTTAGGTTCTTGAGGATTATAGGCATGCTAATTTCCTCCAGAAAGGGTTGTTTGTAGTACAGCCATTCTTACAGCTAGTCCATTTGTGACCTGTTGCAACACCGCCGAGCGTGGATCATCGGCTGCCTCAGCCGAAATCTCGAATCCACGATTCATCGGTCCCGGGTGCATGATTACAACCTCTGGCCCAAGTCCAGCGAGTCGGTGTCCACCCAGTGACCAAAATTTGACGTAGGAACTAGCTGAAGGAAACAGATCCTTAGACATCCGCTCTGCCTGCACCCTAAGCATCATTACTACGTTTGGTTGGTCAGCAAGCGCCTGGTCGAAGTCGTGATGCACGGTGACGCCCAATTTAGAAATCTCAATTGGAACCAGTGTCTCTGGTCCCGCGACGCTTACCTCTGCCCCCAACAGCTTGAGCAGGAAGATATTGCTTCGTGCAACTCTTGAGTGCAAGATGTCACCAACGATCAGGACTTTCAATCCCTTGAAATTTGACCCGAGATCCAAGCGCTGCTGCATGGTGAGCGCGTCGAGGAGAGCTTGCGTTGGGTGCTCATGAGAACCGTCGCCGGCGTTGATTACGCTGCCACGAATCCAGTCGCTGCTTGCCAGTCTCTGGGCAGCACCGGACATTGGGTGACGCATGACAATCACATCGGCACCAAGCGCCTCAAGAGTCAGGGCAGTATCTTTCAGCGACTCCCCCTTTGAGAGGCTAGAGGTGCTTGCATCAAAATTGATTACGTCAGCACTGAGGCGCTTGGCCGCAATTTCGAAACTGATTCTGGTCCTGGTGGAGTTCTCATAGAAGAGATTCACGACCGTTTTGCCTCGAAGGGTTGGAAGCTTCTTAACTTGTCGCTGATTCACAAGTGCGAGTTCTTGAGAGCTGGCCAAAAGTGAGATTGCAGAGTCAATGTTCAGGTCCTTGATCGAAACGAGGTGCTTCATTCAGAAATCACCACCTGATCCACGCCATCGATTTCAACCAGGTTCACTGCTACGTGTTCTGAGATTGCGGTGGGCAGATTCTTTCCAACGAAGTCAGGTCGAATTGGCAGCTCTCGGTGGCCCCTGTCAACCAAGACCGCCAGTTTGACCTGACGGGGTCTTCCAAACTCTGTCAGCGCATCTAGTGCGGCTCGGATCGTCCTGCCTGAGAACAAAACGTCATCCACCAGCACCACAGTTTTGTCGTGTACGCCCGAAACGGGAATGCTGGTGTGCCCAAGTTGTCTGGAGGCTGCGTCCTGGTCGTCGCGGTACAAAGTGATGTCCAGAACGCCACTTTCAAAACTGTGGCCCGGCTCAATTTCTTTTAGGATCTTTGAAATCCGCTCCGCCAATGGAGCACCACGGGTGGGTATCCCCACAATAAGAAGGTTTTCAGGCCCCGAATTTGCTTCGAGGATTTCATGAGCTATGCGCTTTAGCGCCCTGAGAATGTCGAGCTCAGATAGGACCGTGCGGTCAGTCATTTGTTTCTCCTTCTTCGCCTCGCAGGACGAATTTAAAGGACATTTGCCTAAATCATAACAGCACTAAAGAGCTTGGCTGCCTCTTGCCAGCTTGGCGAGCACTCCATTTACGAATTTTGGTGAGTCATCGGTTGAGTACTCACTGGCTAGCGCAACAGCTTCGGCGATGGCAACCTCATTTGGGACGTCAGGGTTGTAAAGAATTTCCCACGCTCCAAGACGCAGAATAGCCCTGTCGATGCTCGGCATTCGCTCCAGAGCCCAGCCGTCAGCGAGCTGTCTAAGTTCGTTATCGATCAGCAACTTGTTGGCGTCGAAGCCAGTGATCATGGATTCGGCGTAGTCGAATATCGCCTCTTGATTCTGGCGGTCTGACACGCTGCCTGCGGTTTCCTGCAGCAGAGCTAATGGCTCTCCCCCTCGAATCTCCGAGGCATAAAGCGCGTCAAGGGCACGCTTTCTAGATTTGCTCCTGCTGCTCAACTATTCGCTCACACGTCCCAGGTAGTCACCCGTTCTCGTGTCAACTTTGACCTTGGTGTTGTTCTCAATAAACAGTGGAACTTGAATCTGGTATCCAGTTTCCAGGGTTGCAGGCTTTGAGCCACCGGTGGAGCGATCGCCCTGCAGGCCCGGCTCGGTGTAGGTGATTTCAAGAGTCACTGATGGTGGTAGCTCAACATACAGCGCAGCGCCCTCATGCAGCGCGACTGTCGCGTTCTGGTTCTCCAGCATGAAGTTGGCTACATCGCCAACGACTTCGCTGGGAACTATTAGCTGGTCGTAGTTGGATGTGTCCATAAACACAAACCCCGAGCCATCGTTGTATAGGTACTGCATGTCGCGTCGGTCCACGTTAGCGGTTTCGATCTTCACGCCGGCGTTAAAAGTCTTGTCGACAACCTTGCCGCTAAGAACATTGCGCAGCTTGGAGCGCACGAATGCGGGCCCCTTACCGGGCTTGACGTGCTGGAACTCAATTACGCTCCAAAGCTGGCCTTCTATCTGAAGGACCATTCCGTTTTTTAGGTCGTTTGAGCTTGCCATTTTTCTCCTTTAGGGACTTGCAAATTCTAGTCCCGTGTCAGCTGTTCAAGGGCCAGTAGGTAACTATCCATGCCAAAACCGGCAATCACGCCGGTGGCGACCCCCGAAATTACGCTGTTGTGGCGAAACTCTTCCCTGGAGTGCGGGTTCGTGATGTGGACCTCGATTAGCTTCAATCCAGAGCCAGTGTGAGCGGCACAGGCATCCCTGAGTGCGTAGCTGTAATGTGTGAAAGCAGCCGGGTTCAGAACAATGGCGGCTTCTTCGGAAATCGCGCTGTGAATTGAGCCGATTAGCTCGTCCTCGCTGTTGGTTTGATGAACTGAAATTTGAGTCTTATTTTGTTCGGCCCAGTGCTCAAGGCGCTGGGTCAGATCACTCAGGGTCATGGTTCCATAGACCTCGGGCTCTCTTGATCCCAGCAGATTCAGGTTCGGTCCATTTAGTACATAGATTTCAGGCATGACTACACGCTATTCCACTATCGACTGAAATGCTGTAAATAGCAGCTCGGGCGTGGGAGCGCTCAGAATTGAAGGTTTGCCAATTCTGTCCAAAACTACGAACCTGAGAGCTCCGCCGCGGGCCTTTTTGTCGCGTTGCATTGTGTCCAACAGCTGTGGCCAACGGTCAGCGCGATATGTGTTGGGTAACCCAAGACCCTCAAAAATACTCCGATGTCTAGAAACTTCGGCTTCGGATAGTTTTCCGGAGAGCATCGAAAGCTCCGCCGCGAAAACCATGCCTATCGAAATGGCAGCTCCATGGCGCCACTTATATCGCTCGGCGTGCTCGATAGCATGACCAAGGGTATGTCCGTAGTTGAGAAATTCGCGGTCACCAGATTCCTTGAAGTCTCGGGAGGTGACATCAGTCTTTATGCGCACCGACTCTCTGATAAGCCGTTCGAACGCCTCGGATGTTGGGTCGGTGGCGGATTCGTCAGATTCAATAATCTCAAGAATTTCTGGAGCAGCTATGAAGCCATACTTGACGACCTCCGCCATACCGGCCAGTAGCTCGTTTCTTGGAAGCGAACTAAGCGTATCAAGGTCAATCACGACGCTGTCAGGCAGGTGAAATGCCCCCACCAAATTCTTCCCCTCGGAGGTGTTGATTCCAGTTTTGCCACCAATGGCCGCGTCGACCATTCCCAGCAGCGTGGTTGGGATCAGAACGGATCTGATACCACGGAGCCAGGTTGCGGCCACGAAACCAGCGAGGTCTGTGGTTGATCCACCACCCAGTCCAATCACAGCATCGTTTCTGTTGAACTCCCCTTGGCCCATGATTTGCCAACAAAAAGCTGCGACCTCAACCCGTTTGGCATCTTCAGCTGCAGGAACTTCGGCCATGTATGTTTGAATTCCTGCCGACTTCAAATTATCGGCTAAGACGTCAGCCGTTGCAGCTAGGGGCTGCGGATAGACGATAAGAACCTTCTTCGAACCGTGCAGGGTCTCGGGAATCTCATTTAGTAGAGCGCGCCCAATAAGCACCTTAGACATTCTTGCCCGCCTCTCGTTCAAGCTCTTGGAGAATGGTAACAACCGGGCGGTTATCAGTGCGGACCGTTGCGCTGGCGCATTCTCTATAGAGCGGTAACCTCTGGTCGTAGATAACCTGCCAGTTGGCTGGGTCCTGTTTTAGTAGCGGTCGCTTCTTGGTGTTCAGTGACTTCAGGACATACTCCATGGTGGTGTCTAGGAAAATGACCCGCTGGCCCTTTAGTAACGCTCTATTTGCCTCGGAGAGCACAATTCCGCCCCCTGTGGCTATGACACCGCCGGTTTCAAGCGCTTGCTGCAAGGCAGCTGATTCCAGTTGCCTAAAATGAGCCTCGCCCTTGTCGGCGAATATGTCTGGAATCGAGCCGTACTTGCGGCTAAT
This sequence comes from Aquiluna sp., assembly GCA_017854485.1. Classification (GTDB taxonomy): domain Bacteria; phylum Actinomycetota; class Actinomycetes; order Actinomycetales; family Microbacteriaceae; genus Aquiluna. The sequence continues at coordinate 70,692 of JAFMHN010000001.1, forward strand.
CAGCTTGTCGGTGTCAGTAAAAGCTAGCTTGAGGGTCTTGGCCAGACGCTTACCAAGAGTCGTCTTTCCTGCACCCATTGGACCGATAAGAACAATGGACTTGGACATTAGTCTCTAACGATTCGCGACTTGAGCGTCTCCGGAATGCTCTCAAGGTAGGCATCCATGTTTCGCTTGGTCTCTTGAACCGAGTCGCCACCAAACTTTTCCAAAACTGAGTTCGCAATTACCAGAGCAACCATTGCTTCGACAACGATTCCAGACGCCGGCACGGCGCAAACGTCACTTCGTTGATGGTGAGCCGTTGTTGCCTCACCTGAGCCAGTGTCGATGGTTTGGAGCGCCTTCGGTACGGTGCTGATCGGCTTCATGCCGGCTCTGACTCGAACTATCTCGCCGTTGGTCATTCCGCCTTCGATGCCACCTGCTCGGTCGGTAAGCCTCTTTACGCCAGCATCTGAGTTCACGATCTCGTCGTGTGCGACGCTACCGCGACGACGGGTTGTTTCCAGTCCGTCACCAATCTCCACCGACTTCATTGCCTGGATGCCCATCACGGCGGCAGCCAGCTGCGAATCCAGTCGACGGTCGGCGTGTACGTAGCTGCCAAGCCCTGGAGGGCAACCGTAGACCAACGTCTCACAGACGCCGCCAATAGTGTCGCCGGTAGAGTGGCAGTCATCAATCTCAGCAACCATTGCTTGACTGGCTTGCTTGTCGAAGCAGCGAACTGGATTTTCATCTAGTGCTGCAACGTCCTTTGGTCCAGGAAGCTCGGTGGAGCTGTTCAATGCAGTTCCGATGGCAACTGTGTGAGTGACCAGCCTGATACCAAGCTCCTCGAGAAACTTCTGCGCCACAGCCCCTAGCGCAACTCTGGTGGCGGTTTCACGGGCGCTAGCTCGCTCAAGTACCGGCCTAGCCTCAGCAAACCCATACTTTTGCATGCCGGTAAAGTCGGCGTGACCAGGGCGTGGTTTTGTCAGTGGTGCACCTCTTGCGCCAGTTAGCTGGTCTTTGGCTACCGGCGCAGCGCTCATAACGGTCTCCCATTTTGGCCACTCGGTGTTTGCGATTCGGATCGCAACGGGACCACCCTGGCTTAGACCAAAGCGCACTCCAGCCGAGAGGCTAATTAGGTCTTGCTCGAATTTCATGCGAGCGCCACGACCATAACCCAACCGGCGACGAGCAAGGGCCGATTGCAGATCAGCCTCCAGGATTTCTACGCCTGCTGGCAGACCCTCGATGACACCTATTAGTTCTGGGCCGTGTGACTCTCCGGCAGTAATCCAACGCAACATGGGTCTATTTTGTCATGCCCAGGGTCGCCCTGATGGTTTCTACCAATTTTGCTTCGTCTGGAACGGGTGTTTCTAGGCCCTCACCATTGAAAATTCGTTGCTGGCCAACCGCCTGCCAGATCAGCATGTCCAAGCCTGAGATTGATTCCGCGAAGTGCTCAGCGCCAAGCTTGTTGCTGTAGGCGACATCCAACAAGGTGCCTGAAAAGCTTGGCTGTTCCACCAGAATCTCACTCAGGGCACCGGTCGGCAATGTGCTTATCACCAGATCGCAGGAGAGCACTTCCTGAAGGCTAGCCAGCTCCGCCTCGAAGTTTTCTGCCAAGGGCACAGCAGCCTCACTGCGCCTGCCCCAAAGCTTTAGCGGAGACTTTCTGAATGCCATTACGGCACTTCTAGCCGTTGCTCCGGTGCCGAGCACCCCCACAGATTTAGGTTGCAGCTGTGCAGCTGCCTGCTGGAGTCCGAAGATGTCGGTATTCTCTGCACACCAAACGCCCTCGAACCAATAAAGAGTGTTAGCCGCAGCTGCCTCCAGGGCCAAATCAGAAACCTTGGTGGCAACAGTTAGAGCCTGAACTTTCAGTGGCATGGTCAAACTAAGGCCTAGAAATTCATCATGCGACTTTAGGAATTCTTGAAGATCCGTGACTTCCAGTTTTAGGTACCTATTATCCAGTCCTAGGTGATCGAGAATCGCCCGGTGAATCACCGGTGACTTGCTGTGCGCTATGGGCGACCCCAGCACCGCATACTTGTCAGCAGACATCATTTGGATTATCCCTGCACCATTGTCGATAAAGGTCGGCAGCCTTTTCATGTTCGGCTAGAGTCTCCGAGAAGATCGTCTCCCCGGTGTTCAGGTTGATGGCCACGAAGTAAAGCCAATCGCCAGTTGCGGGTCTTAGTGCCGCCTCAATGGTTAGTGCTCCTGGATTAGTGATGGGGCCTAATGGCAGACCGGGATTTGAAAATGTGTTGAACGGATTCTCGGTGTCCCTAAGGCCTTCTTGGAAAGAGTCAAGGTTGCCTTCGTATCGGTATTTGACGGTCTGGTCAGATTGCAGCGGCATTTCGAGATCCAGACGATTCAGGAACACTCGAGAGATTTTGTAGAAGTCCTCAGTCAGGCGCCCCTCGGATTGAATAATCGAAGCAAGAGTCACAATCTCAAGGGAGTCTTTCAGTGAGATCTCGTAACCTGCGAGCTCCTGCTCCATTCGATCGACCATTGCGGTGATCACCTGGTCTGCAGTGACTCCAGGGTCAAACGAGTAGGTCGCCGGGAACAGATATCCTTCGACGCTAGGAGCATCGTCCGGAAGTCTTTCCAGTTGTGTTTCTATTGCCGCTTCGATAGCGGCGATTGAGACATCTAGGTCCTCGGCCAGCCTTGGAATTGTCTGGTCAACAGTCAATCCCTCGGGAATAGTTGTTGTCACGAGTATCCTGTTCTCACCGGTCATCAACAGTGTTAGTGCCGAGCTGCCAGAGAGCTTGGTAGGGAATTCGTAGCTCCCCGGAAAGAGCACCAGATCCACGTTCAGCATGTCGCGGTAGATCGCATCAAAGCTCTTGATGATGTCGGCCTCAACCATTTTTCTGGCCACATCTTCGCCGTTGTCGCCAGTCTCGATGACCAAAATCGTCGAGGGACCAGGCTCTCCTTGATAGTCCTCAATCTGAAACCTGCTTAGGAAATCCTGAACGCTCGAACCTGCAAGCGACAGACCGCCCGCAATCAGACCGACAACCACCGCTAGCGAAATCAATCCGGCAAGCCATGACTTATAGGAGCGCTTGGTTACTGGCGTCGCTTCAAGGTCTTCAATCATGAACTTCCTCCAAGGTTTTGCCTGCAAGCTGACCCGAGATCTCCGAACTCAGTGCGAAGTCCAAGATTACAGCTGCAGCACTAGCGTCAATGATTCCCTTTTGTTGCTTTGAATTCTTGCCCGCTTGTCTAAGGTTTCCGGCCGCTTGTCGACTAGTGAGTCGTTCATCAATCAGACGCACTTCAAGACCCAAGGCCTGCAGCTGGCTCGCGAAGTCAATCGCCATTTGGGTGCTTGCGGTCTTCGATCCAGAAAGCGAGATCGGCAATCCAACGTAGCAACAGACAGCGCTTGACTCATCGTAGAGGGTGCTGATCGCAGTTATCGCGGCTAAGTCGTTTGGAACGGTTGAGTGCGGGATTGCTAGTGTGTCGACAGACAGAGCGACACCAATTCTTGAAAGACCAATGTCAAGGCCCAGCTTCTTCATTAGATCGAAGCTGCCGCTGCGCTCAGTGCCTGGGCAAGCTTCTCGCTGTCCGACCCACCACCCTGGGCCATGTCTGGCTTTCCGCCGCCGCCGCCACCCAAGATCTTTGAGGCAACAGAAACAAGCTGTCCCGCCTTGGCTCCAGCCGCAACAGCATCCTTACCTGCCACAGCAACCACTACCGCAGAACCACTGGCCTTACTCCCAAGGATCACCACGGAGTTCTCCCCGAGCTCTGATCTGAGCGCCATGGCAAGGCTACGCAACATGTCTGAAGACTCGATTGAAACCTCGAGGGTAAGCAGGTTGTAGCTGCCAGCAGGCTTAGCTTGCTTAGCAAGCTCGGGAACCTTTGAGAGTACTTGTCCAGCCTCTAGCTCCTGCAGTTTCTTTTCAGCGGCCTTCAGGTCGGCTAGTGCTTGAGTGACTTTGGACTCTAACTCCTCTGGAGAAGACTTCAGTTCCGCCGATAGCCGCTTCACGATGTCGCGGTCGGCATGCAGAGCACTTAGACCCGGCTGGCCAACCAGAGCTTCGATTCTTCTTGAACCGGAACCAACCGATGATTCGGTGGTGACGCTTACCAATCCAATTTGGGAAGAGCGAGAAACGTGAGTTCCACCACAGAGCTCTCTAGACCATGGTCCGCCGACCTGAACGACGCGCACTTGCTCGTCGTAGGTTTCACCGAATAGCGCAATAGCGCCAAAGTCCTTGGCTTCACCCACGGTCATAAATTGAGCGCTCACAGCCAAATCTGCTGAGATTGCCAAGTTCGACACTTCTTCAATTTCGCTCTTTGTCGCTTCACTAAGTGCTTGACTCCAGGAGAAGTCCAGCCGCATGTATCCCGGTCTATTAAACGACCCTGACTGAAGCGCCTGTGGTCCAAGGACTTGCCTGATGGCAGCATGAACCACATGAGTTGCGCTGTGAGCCTGGCAGGCGCCAAGTCGCCAAGTCGCATCAACGATCGTGTTCGCAGATTCGCCAACCGTCACTTGCCCTGAAGTCACACGAACCTTATGAGCAAATAGCCCTTTAACTGGCTTCTGGACATCGAGGACCTCAAGAACGAAACCATCCCCAATAATCTTGCCGGCATCAGCGGCCTGACCGCCCGATTCTCCGTAGAGACTAGTTCGGTTCAGGAAGACTTCGCCGATATCACCTGCTGCTAAGGCAGGAGTGACCTGCCCGTCTCTAACAAGCCCAATGATTTCAGCCTCAGCCTCCAGCTGCTCATAGCCAACAAACTCAGTCGCACCAACAGATCGCACTTGGCTGTAAACCTGTAGCGATCCGCCGCCGAGTTTTTTGTCTTTGGCGTCCTGCTTCGCACGATCCTTTTGATCTTGCATCAGCTGATTGAACCCATCACGGTTCACGGTCAGCCCGTGCTCTTCGGCGATTTCAACTGTCAGGTCGATTGGGAAGCCATAGGTGTCGTGTAGCAGGAAGGCCACTTCGCCTGGCAGGATTCCGTTAGCTTTTGAAATTGCTTGCTCCAGCGCAACGGTACCCGTCTCAAGGGTTCGCGCAAAGCCTGCCTCCTCGGCAAGCGCAATACGCAAGATTCTGGAGAAGTTCTCCTCAAGTTCTGGGTATGCCTCGACCATTGCATCTTTGCTAGCCGTGAAAAGGGCCTCGAAGCTAGGTTTGGTGACCCCAAGAAGACGTAGCGCGCGAACCGAACGGCGCAACAGCCTTCTGAGTACGTAGCCGCGACCTTCGTTGGCCGGGGTAACGCCATCGGAGATGAGCATCAGCGAAGACCTAATGTGGTCCGCTATCACGCGCATCCGAACGTCGTCAACTTCCAACGCTCCGTAGGATTTCCCGCTTAGTTCACTGGCTAGATCAATCAGTGGTCGAATTTGATCTATCTCATAAATATTTTCGACATCTTGGAGAATGAAAGCTACTCGCTCAAGACCCATTCCAGTGTCGATGTTTTGCTTTGGTAGATCCCCGATGATTTCGAAGTGGTCTTTGGTTCCGCCATCTGCACGCTCATACTGCATGAAGACCAGGTTCCAGATCTCTATGTAGCGATCCTCATCAACCTCTGGCCCACCTTCCAGGCCGTATTCAGGCCCGCGGTCATAGTAGATCTCCGAACATGGCCCAGCCGGACCGCGCTGCCCGGTCGACCAATAGTTGTCGGCCATTCCGCGCTTTTGGATCCGCTCTTTCGGGATGCTGGTTTGCGTAAGCCAATATTCAATCGACTCATCATCGTCCTGGTAAACAGTCGCCCAAAGTCTTTCTGGGTCAATGCCATAGCCGCCGTCCTCTAGCGAGGAGGTCAATAGCTCCCAGGCATAGGCAATCGCTTCTTTTTTAAAGTAGTCGCCGAAGCTGAAGTTTCCATTCATCTGGAAGAAGGTGCCGTGACGGGTGGTCTTCCCAACCTCGTCGATGTCCAAAGTTCTCACGCACTTCTGCACCGAGGTTGCCCGCTGGTAGGGAGCTGGCAGAACGCCAGTCATAAAAGGAATGAACGGGACCATTCCGGCCACCACGAACATTAGCGTTGGGTCTTGGCTAATTAGAGGGGCGCTTGGTACAACAGTGTGATCTTTTCCCTCAAAAAAGGAAAGCCACCGCCGCTTGATTTCGGCAGTCTTCATGGCTACTTCTTAGGCTTGTTGGCTTTGGCAATCTCAGCTTGACGCTCTTGATAGCCGTCAGCGATCGAGCTTGAAAAGTCTTTGGCAGCCAAACGAATTTCATTCACTGCCTCTTGAGCACGTGGGTTATCGCGAATCTGAACCAGGGCAAGTGCACCAAGGCCAATCCCCGCTACAAACCAACCAAATTTGGACATAATTACCTCCGCTTGCCGAACACTCTTAGCGCGCCTTGCAAAATGCCGGCGACCTTTGTAAGTGGTGCTCCTACTGATGCCGTAAACACGGCAACCATGGAGCTTATGTTTGTAGTGACCTGCTCGACATCTTCTGTGATCTTGTCCACTCGCTTCAGCTGCTTATTAGCCTCAGCCAGTGTGATTTTTGCTTCACTCAAAATAGGTTCGAATTCATTGTTGAAGGTTCGAACAGTCGATGCGCTCTCGTCGAGCAGCTTGCCAAGTTTCACCAATGGCACACCTAGCAGAATGACAAACAGGGCGACGCTGGCAGCAAGAATGATGCCAACAATCTCCCCGCTTGTCATTATCTAACTACCTAGCTGCGTAGTACTCAACCACTAGCTGAACTTCACAGGTCACTGGAACCTCGTCGCGCTTAGGGCGACGAACAAGTGTTACCTGCAGTTTGTCTAGATCAGCTGAAAGATACTCAGGGGTCTTAGCCAGTACGTCAGAGTTTCCGCCAGCAGCCGCAACCTGGAAAGGCTCGGTGCGCTCGGACTTCTCGTGAACGTGAATCATCTGACCAGGCTTCACACGGAATGAAGGGCGGTCGACGCGCTCTCCGTCAACAAGAATGTGACGGTGAACAACCATCTGACGTGCCTGTGCAATCGTGCGAGCGATGCCAGAGCGGAGCACTAGTGCGTCAAGACGCATCTCCAGCAACTCAACTAGGTTCTCACCTGTTAGACCACTGGTGCGCTTTGCCTCCTGGAAGGTCTTACGAAGCTGAGCTTCGCGAATTCCATATTGAGCGCGAAGACGCTGCTTCTCACGCAGACGAACTGCGTAGTCGGAGTCGCTCTTGCGCTTGGTGCGGCCGTGCTGACCCGGTCCGTAGGGTCGTTTTTCCATATACTTCGCAGCTTTAGGTGTCAATGCGATACCAAGAGCACGTGATAGACGTGTCTTACTGCGGGTTCTAGTTGTCTTAGACAAAAAGGTACCTTTCAAACTTTCAAATTGGATTTTTACATGCTCCGGATTCCAGCCGCAGAATCCAGATAACCCAGAAATACTACCAGAGCAAGGCCGACAGTGTCACTACCTGAACAGTATTTTGTTAATCAGCTCTAGCCGTTTGGCCAGTTCCGCCTCCTGGCCGTGGTTTGTGGGCGTGAAGTATTTTGCATTTCCTGGCCAATACTCCTGGGTAATCACGCCAATGTCACTGTCATGTGGATATTTGTAACCGACGGCTCCGGTTGAGCGCAGGTGTGAAGGGATCGCAGGCAGTTCACCTGCTTCTACATCCGAGATGGCTTTGTTTATAGCTAGGTATGCTGAATTTGATTTCGGTGCTAGCGCTAAGTAGATGGTTGCCTCAGCAAGCGGGATGCGCCCTTCAGGCATTCCGATGTGTTCAACGGTTCTAGCGGCGGCCTCAGCCAGCACCAGCGCCTGCGGATCGGCAAGCCCAATGTCTTCAGCCGCAAGAATTAGCAGGCGCCTTGCGATAAACCTTGGATCCTCTCCGCCGACGATCATTCGCGCTAGATAATGAAGGGCGCTGTTGACATCGGAACCGCGAACAGACTTGATAAATGCGCTAATCGTGTCGTAGTGATTATCTCCGGCCTGGTCGTAGGCAATCGTTGCCTTTGCGGCGTTCTCAGCGTCTTCCAGGGTTACCAGGGACAAGCCAGCGGCCGATGTTTCCATCAAAGTCAGTGCTCGTCTGGCATCCCCCATGGCGATCTTGGCCAGGTATTCGAGTGCCTCCGGTTCAAACTCCACCCCGGGCAGGCCGTCATCGGATGACATTGCGCGTTGCATGATATCTATCAAGGAGTCGGCACTGAGCGGTTCGAGCTTTATGACCAGCGACCTTGAAATAAGCGGCGTGACCACACTGAAAGAAGGATTCTCGGTTGTTGCAGCAATAAGTGTTAGCAGCCCCGATTCGACAGCACCTAGAAGCGAATCTTGCTGAGTTTTGGTGAAGCGATGAATTTCATCCAGAAAAAGGATCGTTTGCTTGCCATAGATCTCTTTGAGTTCTTTGGCTTTGGCAATCAAATCCCTTACCTGAGAGACCGAGGCACTGATTGCACTTAGTTCTGAGAAGCTGGCTCCATTACTTGCCCCGATGATTCGGGCGATCGTAGTCTTACCGCTTCCGGGCGGACCCCAAAGAATAATTGATGCCCAACTAGATGACTTGTCGCCGGTGGTAAGTCGATGCAGTGGGCCATTTACGCTAAGCGCTGCAGATTGCCCGATCAACTCAGACAGTGATTCAGGGCGCACTCTTGCTGCCAATGGAATATCAACCACACGCGAAGTCTAAGCAACACCTAGAATTACCAAGTTAGAAAATGGGTGATTTATGAAACACGACAGCAAACTAGAGAACTACCAGGCAAAGCAAGAATTGCTCGCGGCACGGCCCGCTAGAGCAAAGCGCGACAACAAGTTGTTCGTCGCCATTGCAGCAGGCTTCGTGGCTCTGGCGGTCGTGGGTCAGCTGGCATATTTTGGATTTGGCCCAGGCCAGACTACTGACGAGGTAGTGGCAGAGGAAACAACCGCTGCCACCGAGACTCAGCAGGCAGCCGAGACCGACCCTCTAGTTCCTGACCTAAGCATTGCCGAGAATCGCAGCTGGGCAGGTTCAATGGACCTGAACGGCCAAAGCGTTGGAATCGAACTCGCGGGTGACCTAGCTCCCCAGGCTGTAGCGAACTTCGTCTCTCTCGCGAAAGATGGTTATTTTGAAGGCATCAACTGTCACCGACTAGTCACAGCTGGAATTTACGTGCTCCAGTGTGGAGATCCATCAGGAAACGGAACTGGTGGGCCTGGCTATAACTGGGGCCCAATCGAGAACGCGCCAGAGGCCGACCTCTATCAAGAAGGCGTACTGGCTATGGCACGACGAGGTGGCGACGGCGAGTCGATGGGCTCTCAGTTCTTCATTGTCTACCAGGACTCAACAATCCCGTCAGATCAAGCTGGCGGTTACACAGTTTTCGGCAAGGTCACTTCCGGCCTTGATGTCGTGAAAGACATCGCGGCTATCGGAACGGTTGATGGGTCCAGTGACGCATCTCCCCTTGAAGAAGTATTGATAACCGCAGTTTCGGTAGAGTAAGACCCAAACCACTAGGAGCAGCAAGTGACCAGCAACGACTTTGGCCGTGTAGACGAGGCCAACAACGTCTTCGTGAAAGACGGCCCAACCGAGCGTATCGTCGGCCAGTACCCAGATGTCTCACAGGATGAAGCACTTGCTTACTTCACCAGAAAATTTGACGACTTAGAGGCTCAGGTGAGGACTCTAGAGCAGCGCCTAGCCGCTGGCATCACCGACGCCAAAAGTTTGAAGACCACTCGTGAGCACCTCAAGACCGAACTTGTTGAGCCAAAGGTTGTCGGAAACATTCAAGGTCTGCGCGACCGGATCGAAGCAGTCTCAGCCGACATTGACAAGACTGCCGAGAAGGCTGCAGCTGAACGAGCTGAGGCCGTGGCTAAGGCAATGGCTGACAAGGAACAAATTGCAGCTCGCGCCGAGGCTATGGTTGCAAATCTGGGCGGAATCAATTGGAAGAAGTCTTCCGTTGAGATGACAGAGCTCTTCGAGAAGTGGCAGAAGCTTCAAAAGGATGGTCCGAAGATTCCTAAGGCGAAGACAGATCCGATTTGGAAGCGCTTCTCCCAGGCCCGCGCGAAATTCGAAACCGGCCGCAGAGCATTCTTTGCAAACCTTGACGGGTCTTTCAAGGAGGCCAAGGCTGCAAAGGTTGCGCTGGTGGCAAGCGCTGAGGCATTGGTTGCCAAGGGCTCGGATGCCGCTGACGCCTATAAAAAGCTACAAAGCGATTGGAAGCTAGCTGGCAAGGCCGGCAAGGCAGAGGACGCGCTTTGGAAGCAGTTCCGTGCAGCCGGTGACGCCATCTTCGCTGCCAAGAAGGAAAAGGACGCAGAAGTAGCAATTTCGCAGCAGGCCAATCTTGAAGCAAAGCAAGCTCTAGCTAAAGAGGTAGAGGCGATCAAGCTAGACGACCTCGATGAGGCAAAGAAGGCCCTCGGTAACATTCAGGCCAAGTGGGAAAAGATAGGCCACGTTCCTCGCGATCAGGTCCGCAAGATTGAAGAGCCACTTCGAAAGGTTGAGAAAAAGATTGCAGAAATGCAAGCCGACGCTTGGCGTCGTTCCGATCCAGCCGCAAAGGCACGGTCAAATTCACTTGTTACTCAGCTAGAGCAAGCAATCTCGGAGCTAGAAGCCGAGCTTGCAGCTGCCAAGGGTGCTAAAAAGAAGGCCATCGAAGAGCAAATCACCGCTCGTAAAGCATGGTTGCTCGCTGCTCAGCAAGCAGTCGACTAAAAACTAACTCGATTTCACTCGGTAAACGTCGTAGACCGCCTCAATTTTGCGCACCTGATTTAGCAGATGATCCAAGTGAGATGGGTCTGCCATTTCAAAAACAAATTTGCTGATCGCCACACGGTCTCTGCCTGTTGAAACCGACGCATTCAGGATGTTCACGTGATTCTCAGTAAGAATTCTGGTCACGTCGCTCAGTAGCCCGGACCGGTCCAACGCTTCGATTTGAATTTGAACCATGAACACTCCGCGAGCCTCATCGGCCCAACCGACATCCACTAAGCGCTCCTTGTTGAGGCTTTTTACGTTCTTGCAGTCCTGTCTGTGGACCGAAACGCCCTCACCTCGAGTGATGAATCCAGTGATCTCGTCCCCTGGCACAGGCGTACAGCACCTGGCCATCTTGGACATCACATCAGGATCGCCCTTTACGAGAACACCCTGAGACAGGTTCCTGCGACTCCTTAGTGACTTCGGCTCCTGGATTGGGAGCTCCTCGGTGTTTGCCTCAGGTGCTAGCCCTTCTAGCTGCTTCAGTCGCTCAATTACGGCTGCAACCGACAGCTGACCCTGGCCAATCGCGTTGTATAGGGCTGGAATGTCAACCAGACCGTGCTCATCGGAAATCTTCTGGAGCGAGTCTGAGCCGAGCAACGATTGAACTGGGAGCCCCTTACGTCTAAGCCCCCTTGCCAGCGCCTCCTTGCCGTCCTCTGTGGCAATTTCCTTGCGCTCCTGGGTAAACCAGTGCTTTATCTTCGCTCTCGCCCTTGGTGAGGCGACAAAGTTAAGCCAGTCTTTGCTCGGGCCTGCTGTCGGAGATTTCGAAGTGAGAACCTCGACGGCATCCCCGGCCTGCAATTTACTCTCAAGCGGAACTAGTCGACCATTGACCTTGGCCCCAATTGTTTTATGACCAACCTCGGTGTGGACAGCATAGGCAAAGTCAATCGGCGTCGAATCCGCTGCCAGCCCAACCACTTTCCCCTTCGGAGTGAACACGTACAACTCTTTGGCGCCAATTTCGAAGCGAAGATTGTCTAGGAACTCCCCCGGATCAGCAGTTTCCTCTTGCCAGTCAGAAAGCTGCTTTAGCCAAGCAAAGTCAACTTCCTTGTCGGATTTGCCTGCCTGAGCCTTGTATTTCCAGTGAGCAGCGACTCCGAACTCAGCCCTCTGATGCATCTCTAGGGTCCTGATTTGAATCTCTACAGCTCTACCCTCAGGCCCAATCACCGTGGTGTGAAGGGACTGATACAGGTTAAACTTCGGCATTGCAATGTAGTCCTTGAAGCGGCCCGGTAGAGGCGACCACTTTGCGTGAATCGCACCCAGTGCCGCATAGCAGTCCTTGACGCTTGAGACCATTACTCGGATACCCACCAGGTCATAGATGTCATCGAATTCGCGACCGCGTAGAACCATTTTTTGGTAGATCGAGTAGTACTGTTTCGGGCGACCATCAATCTTGGATTTCACCTTGTTGGCTCTTAGCTCCGCAGAGATGTCTTCGATCACCTTTTCGGTGTAGTCATTGCGTGAGGGATTGCGCTGACCCACGAGAGACACGATTTCCTCGTAAACCTTCGGGTAGAGAACTGCGAAGCTAATGTCCTCGAGCTCGACCTTCATGGTTGAAATACCTAGCCTGTGCGCTAGCGGAGCATAGATCTCCAAGGTCTCTTGAGCCTTCTTGCGAGCTGACTCGGGTGAGACAAAGCCCCAGGTCCTGGCATTATGAAGTCGGTCGGCAAGTTTTATTACCAGTACTCGAACATCCTTGCTCATCGCAACGACCATCTTGCGCATGGTTTCGGACTGTGCGGTGTCCCCGAATTTAACCCGGTCTAGCTTCGTCACTCCATCAACCAGCAATGAAATTTCCTGCCCAAATTCTTTCTCCAGCGCCTCCAGCGAATAATCGGTGTCCTCAACTGTGTCATGGAGTAGCGCAGCGGCTATCGTAGCCGGGCCTGAACCCAAGTCGGCAAGAATCCTGGCTACTGCCAGAGGATGGGTTATGTACTCTTCACCGCTTTTGCGCAGCTGTCCTGAATGAAAGTGCTCGGCAACGTTGTAGGCCCGCTGAATTATTGCAGTGTCGGCCTTAGGGTGATTGAAGCGAACAATCCGGATTAGCGCAGCCAAGTCAGTGCTGTACGCGGTCGAGGACCGAGTGAAGATCTTAGGCAGGCGAGAACGAAGCGAGATGCTCTTGGCGTCACTCATGCTCACTCCCCTACTTCAATAGGAGAAGTCTATTGGCGGTTTGCCGCTACCTTGTCCGCAGCCTTCTTCATGGCAGGCTCATTTTCACGAAGGTGCGCGTATATAGGCGCAGCTAGGAAGATCGAAGAGTAGGTACCAACTATGGTTCCAACAAACAGTGCCAGAGCAATGTCCCTGAGGGTTCCAGCGCCAAGAATCAGCGATCCTACGAACAAGATCGATGCAACCGGCAAAACAGCAACCACCGAGGTGTTAATCGAGCGAACTAGAGTCTGGTTGACCGCGAGGTTAACCATCTCACCGAAGGTCCTAGTCTCGGAGTATTCAATCTCAAGAGTGTTCTCTCGAACCTTGTCGAACACAACCACCGTGTCGTAAAGCGAGTACGCCAAAATGGTCAGGAATCCGATGACCGCAGCGGGCGTAACCTCGAAGCCAACGCCAGCATAAACTCCTGCCGTTAACAACAAGTCGTGCGCAAGGGCCAGTAGCGCTGCAACCGACATCTTCCAGCTTCGGAAATATACGGCCATCAGTAGCGAGACCAAGATCAAGAAGGTCACAAGACCGGTCAGAGCCTGACTCGTTACATCCGCTCCCCAGTTCGGCCCAATGAAGCTGGAGGCTACTTCAGCATCCGCCACACCGTAGGCGGCCGCAAGCGCTAGCCTGGCTTCTTCTGACTCCAAGTCTCCAAGCTGTTCAGTCTGAATCCTGATGTCGATGGCACCCACGTCGGTTACGTTCACTTGAGACCCTGGCGCGATTGACTGAATCACATCAACAGCGACCTCGTGAGACAGCTCCTGAGCGTTGCCCAACCTGAATTCAGATCCCCCTCGGAACTCAATTCCAAAGTTGAACCCGCCACGAAGGATCGGCAATGCGATTGCCAAGATAACTGCCACAGCGGCGACGATGTACCAGGTGCGACGCTTGCCTACGAAGTCAAAACTCTGCTCGCCGGAGTAGAGCCTGTTTCCGAAATCTCTTGCCTTACTCATCTGAGTCTCCCTTAGCAGCTAGCGCCTTACGCTCTGCAATTGTCTGTCGTTTTTGAGCTTCCTTGGAAGACTTTTCAGCCTTCCCGCTTGCCAAGGTCTTTGAAACCCGGAACTCGCCGCGGCCCTTATACGATGCCTGCTTGGCCGAAAGGTCGAAGCCGGAGAAACGGTGTCCGGATGCGAAGAACTTGTTTCGAGCCAGTAGCTGCACCAGTGGGTGGGTGAACATTGTCACGATCAGTAGGTCGATCAAAGTCGTAAGTCCAAGCGTAAAGGCGAAGCCTCTGACCGACGAGCTGGTTAGAAGGTAGAGAACGACAGCCGCGGTAAAGCTAACGGCGTCAGAGATCAAAATGGTACGAAGGGCACGCTTCCAGCCCGCCTCCACAGCAGATTCAAGGTTTCTACCATCTCGGAGTTCATCCCTGATTCTTTCAAAGTAGACAATGAAGGAGTCGGCCGTAATACCAATGGCAACAATCAAACCGGCAACACCAGCTAGTGATAGACGGTAGCCCTGTCGCCATGACAGGAAGGCAATTGCGAGGTAAACCAATAGCGCCGCCACAATAAGCGATCCAAGAACGACTGTGGCAAGCCCGCGGTACTGGAACGACATGTAGATAACCACGAAGATCAGACCAATCAAACCTGCGATTAGACCAGATCGAAGTGAGTCCTCACCAAGTGTTGCAGAAATGTTCTCCTGGCTCTGCACCTCGAAACCAATTGGCAGCGCACCGTACTTCAGCTGGTCAGCAAGCACAGTTGCTGATTCCTGCGTGAATGATCCGGTGATCTGAGCCTGACCGTTAGTAATCACAGCGTTGGTTGAAGGTGCGGTGATTACCAAGCCGTCAAGTGTGATAGCGAACTGGTTGGTGGGGCTTGGGTTGCCAAACAGGCGAGAGGTTACTTCACCAAAGGCGCTGGTTCCCTCTGAATTAAATTCAAGATTCACGGCCCAGGTGTTCGTGCTGGCACCGGTTTGGGTTGTAACAGTGCCGGCGCTAGCGTCCGAAATGCTTGCACCCTGAACCTCAACCGGTCCGAGAATGTACTTGTACAAGTAGAACTCGTCGCAGGTAACAAGCGCCACGGTCGGGTCATCTACTTGACCGGCATCGCGGAATGGAACACTGCAATCGAAGTTGTCAAACTCTGCGCGAATTCGCTCGGTTATCCAAGCCGGGTCGCTAGCATTTGCAGGCTCTGCCGTCAGCTCATTGCTTAGCGCATCCAAATCAACTGGCGCGGTACCCTCGGCAGCAGGCTGCGAGATTCCCTGCTCAATAACCGGACGGAATTCCAAAAGCGCGCTGGCTCGAATTAGTTGAAGCGTGGTGGCGTCCGGAGTTCCTGGAATCGCAACAACGATGTTTTGATTTCCCTGAATCGAAACCTGGGCTTCACCAACGCCAGAACCATCAATTCTCTGCCTGATGATGGTGACCGCTTGATTCAACTGCTCAGCACTGGCTTGCTCGCCCTCTGCAACGGTCGGCGTCAAGATAATTTGAGTGCCGCCCTGCAGATCAAGCGCTAGCTCTGGAGAGTAGGAAGCGCCTGGCTGTGCAGTTGCTACTCCCCAAACCATCAATCCAACAAAAAATACTGCAATGCCACTAAGCCATGAGAGCTTCCGTCTAGCGGAGCTGGCAGTTGTGTTCTCAGCCAAAATCTATTTCCCCTCAGCGGTTTCAATACCGCGGATTGCTTGCTTCACGACACGCAGTTTGACACCAGGTGTGGTTTCAAGCTCAATATCGTCCCCATCGATTGCTACTACCTTGCCTTTGATGCCAGCATGCATAAGCACGCTCGCCCCTACCGCCAGTGAAGACACTAGGTTCTCGGCATCGCGCTTGCGCTTCCGATTCTGGCTAATTAAAAGCAGAATCATGGCGGCAAGAACCGCTAGAAGTAAATAATCCAAGATGTTCCTAACCGATTGGTACCCCGAAATTATAGGCGGTTGTGGCAATTCTCGCTCTATTGAATACCCAAGTGAGCCAATCCGCCGGCCGTAATCTCCCTGCCGCGAGGGGTTCTCTGAATCAATCCTGCCCGAATCAAGTAGGGCTCAATCACCGCTTCAATGGTGTCTGGCTCCTCACCAAGTGCAACTGCCAGTGTCGATAGCCCGACAGGTTTTGCACTGAACTTTGTCGACAGCATGGTCAAAAGGGTTCGGTCGACCCGATCAAGCCCGAGCTGGTCCACTTCGAACAGCTCCATTGCCCTCAGGGCAATGTCTCGGTCGATGTCTTCGTGATCATTCACGCTGGCGAAGTCCCGAACCCTTCTAAGTAGCCGATTGGCGATTCGAGGCGTTCCCCGGGAGCGATGGCTGAGTAGCTCCAGTGCCCCGTCATCAAGTCGTATTTTTAGCTTGATCGCCGAGGCACGCAAAACCGAGGCCAAATCCTCTGGCTCGTAGTACTCCAAGAAGGCCGTGAATCCAAAGCGGTCCCTAAGAGGCGTAGGCAGCATTCCACTGCGGGTGGTCGCGCCGATTAGTGTGAACGGGGCAATTTCTAGTGATATCGACGCAGCGCCCGGTCCCTTGCCAACCATGACATCCACCCGGAAATCCTCCATCGCAAGGTAGAGCATTTCCTCTGCGCTTCTGCTCATTCTGTGGATTTCATCGATGAACAGTACGTCACCTGATTCAAGTGCAGAAAGGATCGAGGCGAGGTCACCTGAGGACTGAATAGCCGGTCCGCTGGTTAGCTTTAGAGCTCGTTCGGCCTCATGAGCAACAATCATTGCCAGGGTTGTCTTGCCTAGTCCTGGCGGTCCAGCAAGCAGCATGTGGTCGGCCGACCGGCCCCCCAGTTTGGCGGCCTTAATCACCAGCGAAATTTGGTCAACGACCTTTTTTTGTCCGACGAAATCTTCAAGGACACGGGGCCTCAGCGCCGCCTCAATCTCGCGCTCCTCCGGAGCGACGTGGTCGCTCATTGAAGCTTCGCCTTGCCAAGCTGAGCAAGCGCCAACTTGAGAAGTTCGGACTCTGATAAAGACTGATCCAGCGATGAGAGCAGTTTCCGGGAAGCGTACTCTTCTCCCCCGAGCTGGAGCATGGCCTGGAGTACGTTTTCGTTTAGGTTCGGCGAGCTAGAGGCGCCGACCTTGCCGCTTAGCGAGATCAGAACCAGCTTGGCCGTCTTTGGTCCGATGCCTGCTATTGATCGGAACGCACCTTCGTCCTGATTATTCACCGCGTTTACCAGCAACTCTGCACTGAGACCGGAAAGCGTGGTCATAGCAAGCTTTGGGCCGATCCCATTCACACCACAAAGCAGGTCAAACAGTTCAAGTTCTTGCTGTGATTGAAAACCAAACAAGGACAAATCGTCTTCTCTAACAACCAGTTTTGTAGCCAGGGTGAGCTCTTGCCCAACACTCAACTTCTGTGCATGGCGACTCGTTAGCGCGACCGAGAAGCCGACGCCCGAAACAACCAGGGTCACCCGATCGCTTTGAATGTGGGAGATTGTCCCGTGCAGGCTAGATATCACCTGACTAACCTATTCTTCTGTTGGCAGATTTGGCTGCCGCAACCCACTTCTTCTGCGCATCTGTCCCTGTGGCCGCACTCTTTTTTGTTGCACAAATCGCCACAGCCAGCGCATCGGAAACATCGGCGGGTTTTGGAATTTCACTCAGTCCTAGGGTGCTAGCCACCATCTTGGCAACCTGCGCCTTATCGGCCCTGCCGTGACCGGTAACTGCGAGCTTCACCTGACTCGGAGTGAAAAACTCCAGTGGAATTTGGTGTCGGTGGGCAATGGCCATCAATGCCCCAGAGATCTGCGCAACGCCCATAACACTGCGCAGGTTTGACTGAGCGAACACCCGCTCCAGGGCGATTAGGTCCGGTTTTTGATCCTTGATGATTTCTTCCAGTGACTCAGAAATCGAACCAACTCTGTCTCTAGGGTCATCGCTTGGAAGCGAGGTGAGAAGGCCAAACCTAATGGCCTTGCTGCCTGAAATCAGACCGAAGCCGCATCTGGTGAGACCAGGGTCGACCCCAAGGATTACGGTCACTAGTCCTGTGCCTCGATCTCAGCCATAACCGCATCCGAAATTTGCATGTTGGTGTACACCTCTTGCACATCGTCCAGGTCTTCAAGAGCCTCGACCAGTGCTATCACCTTCTTTGCGTTCTCAGCGTCCACATCAACCTTGAGACTCGAGACGAACTCAACATCGGCTGATTCATAATCAAGACCCGCTTCTGCAAGAGCTGTTCTCGCCGCAACCATAGCGCTTGGATCACAGGTAACCAAAAGGCCATCATGAACCGGGGCAATATCCTCAACGCCATGCTCAATTGTCGCTTCTAGAACCTGATCCTCCTGGATATCGCCTGCTAAGTGGATGATTCCCTTGCGAGCAAACTGGTAACTCACCGAACCTGGGTCTGCCATGTTGCCATGGTTTTTGGTCACTGCAAGTCGAACCTCGGCTGCTGCTCGATTTCGATTGTCGGTCAGACACTCAATCATCACTGCAACACCAGCCGGACCGTAACCTTCATACATGATGTTGTGGTACTCAACTCCATCACCCAACTCACCGGCACCGCGCTTGACCGCACGATCGATGTTGTCGCTTGGCAACGAATTCTTTCGCGCCTTGTAAACGGCGTCATAGAGCGATGGGTTGCCGTCGATGTCTGAGCCACCTAAACGCGCGGCGACTTCGATGTTCTTGATGAGTTTGGCAAAAAGCTTCTGACGCTTGGCGTCATTGGCTGCCTTTTTGTGCTTAGTGGTAGCCCACTTGGAATGACCTGACATAGTGCCTCTAAATTACTAGGAAAAAGCTAATTGAATGACGAAATGAACAACTTGTGCAAATGTGTTGCTCCGGTTAGTTCCGGATGAAAGCTAGCGCCCATTAGGGTTCCATGCCGGACAGCCACGACCTCATCCTGGAATTTGGCCACAACCTCAACCTCTGGGTGCTCCAAAATCCTAGGGGCCCGAATGAAGGCGACGTTTTCTGACACCCCGTCAACAAAGTCCACCTGCCCCTCGAATGACTGAAGCTGACCACCGTAGGAATTCCGCTCGGTGGTGATCGGCAAACCGCCAATCAATTGCTGGTCGGCAAGGGCGCCCGAGACCTTGTTCGAAAGCAGGATTAGCCCTGCACAAGTACCAAGAACTGGTTTTGTAGCGGCGAATTTTCTCAATGGAGAAAGCATTCCAAAGATTTCAATGAGTTTAGAAATCGTGGTTGACTCACCACCTGGAATTATCAAACCGTCCACGGCCTCAAGCTCAACGGGGTTCTTCACCGCGCTGGCTTGAACCCCTAGTGATTCAATCGCTAATAAGTGTTCGCGAAAATCTCCCTGGAGAGCCAGTACTCCTACGCGCAATTACCAGCCACGCTCCGAAAGCTTGTGTGGTGCCGGTAGGTCGCTTACGTTGATCCCAACCATAGCCTCGCCAAGACCCCTGGAGGCAGTTGCAATTGCGTCTGCGTCCTGATACATGGTTGTGGCCTTCACGATGGCCGCAGCACGGGCCTCCGGGTTGCCGGACTTGAAAATTCCAGAGCCTACGAAAACGCCATCAGCGCCAAGCTGCATCATCATCGCTGCGTCGGCAGGAGTAGCTACACCTCCTGCTACGAATAGCACCACTGGAAGCTTGCCGTCCTTGGCGACCTTCTTTACAAGCTCATATGGCGCCTGTAGCTCTTTGGCTGCCACGAAAAGTTCGTCATCTGTTTTCGCAGACAGGGCGCGAATCTCACCCAGGATTGTGCGAATGTGCTTGGTTGCCTCTGAGACGTCACCGGTGCCCGCCTCGCCCTTAGACCTGATCATCGAGGCACCCTCAGTGATTCTTCTGAGCGCCTCTCCTAGGTTGGTTGCTCCACAAACGAACGGAACGTTGAAGCCCCACTTGTCGATGTGGTTCACGTAGTCTGCCGGGCTCAAAACCTCGGACTCGTCAATGTAGTCAACCTTTAGAGACTCCAACACCTGGGCCTCCACGAAGTGGCCAATTCTCGCCTTGGCCATCACCGGAATTGAAACAGAGTTGATGATCTCGTCAATGAGGTCTGGATCGCTCATGCGAGCCACGCCACCTTGGGCACGTATATCTGCCGGAACACGTTCCAGGGCCATAACTGCTACGGCGCCAGCATTCTCGGCAATGATTGCCTGCTCAGCGTTGACTACGTCCATAATGACGCCGCCCTTTAGCATCTCTGCTAGGCCCGACTTAACTAGTGGTGTTGACTCATTTTTGTTTGACATACGTAAATCCTAAGCGGTTGTATTCCAGTTCGAAGCAATTGTTTCTCTAACTTCACCCAGTAGCCTCGGCATGGCCTTGGTTTGAGCGATAATCGGGAAAAAGTTGGAGTCGTTGCGCCATCTGGGCACAACGTGTTGATGCAAATGCCCGGCTATCCCAGCCCCAGCGACCTGCCCTTGATTCATGCCGATGTTGAAGCCATGACAGCCTGCGGTTTGCTCGATGGTCCGCATTGCTTGCTGCGTAAGGAGCGCGATTTCAGCGGCTTCTTCCTGGGTGGCTTTGTCGTAGGTGTCGACATGGCGATAAGGACACACTAATAAGTGCCCTGCGTTGTATGGGAAGAGATTTAGCAGCACAAAGGCAGTCTCACCGCGCCTAACAATCAAGCCATCCTCATCAGAGCGCCCTGGCGCCTCACAAAACGGGCATTCAGACTCATGTGGCTGCTGCAAGTGCTCAATGTAGGCAAGGCGATGAGGTGTCCACAGGCGCTCAAAGCCATCCTGCATGCCGCCCATCTGTTCGAGGTTGTCCAACGCTATACCTGAGCCTTTGTCTCAATAGCATCCAGAATTAGTTCCTTCGCCTCTGCCAAGGGAATATCGTTCTTCTGAGATCCGTCACGGTAGCGGAAGGCAACAGTCCCTGCTTCTTGGTCTCGAGCCCCAGCCAAAATCAAGAACGGCACTCGCTCCAGAGTATGCTCCCTGATCTTTTTCTGCATCCGGTTGTCTGAGTAGTCGACATTCACTCTTACTCCAGCGGCCGCCAAGTCATTGGTGAATGAAGTCAGGTAGTCCTCGAACTCCCCCGCCACAGCAATGCCTACGGCCTGAACCGGTGCTAGCCATGGTGGGAAGTGACCGGCGTAGTGCTCGGTGAGCACACCGAAGAAGCGCTCGATGGATCCAAACAGTGCCCGATGGATCATGATCGGCTGATGCCTGTTGCCGTCAGAGCCTACGTACTCGAGATCGAATCGCTGTGGCAAGTTGAAGTCAAGCTGAATGGTGCTCATCTGCCAGGTGCGTCCAATCGCATCGCGGGCCTGAACCGATATCTTTGGCCCATAGAAAGCCGCTCCACCTGGATCAGGCACCAATTCCAAACCGCTGGCCTTGGCGACCTTCTCGAGCGTCTCAGTGGCTGAGGTCCAGATTGCGTCGTCACCAACGAACTTAGGATTTCCCTCTTCCTTTGTCGAGAGCTCTAGGTAGAAGTCATTCAGGCCATAGTCACGAAGGAGGTCCAAAACGAAGTTCAGGACGCTTGTCAGTTCAGTTTCAAGCTGATCGCCGGTCACAAATAGGTGGGCATCATCCTGTGTCATTCCACGAACTCGCGTAAGGCCATGCAGCACTCCGGATTTCTCGTAGCGATAAACCGATCCGAACTCAAACATCCGCAGTGGAAGTTCGCGGTAGCTTCTCGAGCGTGACTTGAAAATAAGAATGTGGAACGGGCAGTTCATTGGCTTCAAGTAGTAGTCGGCACCATGCTTTCGAACGGTGCCGTCCCGATCAATTTCAGAATCCAATTTCATTGGAGGGAACATTCCCTCTGAATACCAGGCCAAGTGGCCGCTTTGCTCAAACAGGTTGGACTTGGTTATGTGGGGTGAGTATACGAACTCATAGCCAGCTTCTTCGTGGCGCTTGCGAGAGTAGTCCTCCATGACCCGCCGAATAACTCCACCCTTGGGGTGGAACACCGCTAGGCCGGAACCAATCTCCTCCGGGAAGCTAAATAGGTCCAGTTCGGAGCCGATCTTTCGATGATCTCGCTTGGCAGCTTCCTCGAGACGTTCCAGATGGCTAGCCAAGTCCTCCTTGGTGGCCCAGGCTGTGCCGTAAATTCGCTGAAGCTGCTTATTGTCTTCGTTGCCACGCCAATACGCGGCAGCCGACCTCAATAGCGAAAAGCCCTTGCCGATCATTCGCGTGTTTGGAAGGTGTGGACCTCGGCATAGATCGCGCCACGCAAACGATCCGTCGGGGTTGAGGTTCTCATAGACAGAAAGCCCGCCAGAACCAACTTCAACTGAGCCCTCACCGACATTTTCAGACTTGAGCCCAATTAGCTCCAGCTTGTATGGTTCGGAAGCCATCAGCTCTTTAGCCTGACTGTCGGTGACCTCTAGTCGAACAAATCGCTGCGACTTGCCAACAAGTTCTTTCATGCGCTTTTCAATGCGTTTGATGTCTTCTGGGACAAAGGGGTCGTTGACATCAAAGTCAAAATAGAAGCCATCGGTGATGTACGGCCCTATGCCAAGCTTTGCTTCCGGAAAAAGCTCTTGGACTGCCTGTGCCATCACATGGGCAGTCGAGTGACGAAGTATTTCCAGTCCAGCCTGTGAAGAAACGTCAATTCCCTCAACGCTGTCGTCCTGACTTAGAACGTGCGCTAAATCTCTAGCCTCGCCGTTTACAAACATCGCCACAATCCCACGGTCTGAAAAAACATCAAAACCGGTGGCTCCCTCACTTACCTGGTGAGTCTTCCCTGCTAACAAAATGTTCACTTGAGCTCCTAACTCCACCAGTCTAACGACGCAGTTAGGCATGCCTTGCTAGCGCTTACGGATTCCGAGCGGAAAGATTATTGACATGGATGCAGAAAGAGAATTAGAGGCGCGCCTGAATTGGCTGCGCGCCGCCGTTCTGGGAGCAAACGACGGCGTCGTTTCGGTAGCCGGGGTGGTCATGGGCGTGGCGGCAGCCGGCTCTGACTCAACGGCCGTCTTGGTCGCAGGAATTGCGGCTCTGGTGGCTGGAGCAATCTCCATGGGTGGTGGTGAGTACGTGAGTGTGAGCTCCCAACGAGATGCGGAGATCGCTCACGGAAGAACCAAAGACCAGGTAAACGCTCGTCCTTGGTCAGCCGCTGTATCGTCTCTTGTTGCATTTACCGCAGGCGCAATCCTGCCGTTGGTTGCCATCACCGGACCCTGGCAGGGGCTCAGCATTCCGGCCACAGTTGCCAGCGTGTTCGTGGCTCTTGGGTTCACGGGTTGGTGGGCCGCCTGGGCCGGCAAGACCCCAGTTGTTCGTTCAATTGTCAGAAATGTTGCGATCAGCGCCCTAACAATGGGGTTTTCCTACGCAATTGGTGCAGTTTTGGGCGTTACCGTCATTTAGACCTATTACCCTTAGAACGTGCCTGAATCTGAATCATACGACTACGCCCTAATTGGCGGCGGAATTATGTCCGCAACCCTTGGTGTTCTTCTGAAGCTGACCAACCCCGATGTTCGCTTGGTTATGTTCGAACGCTTGAGTGAGGTTGCGGCCGAGAGTTCAAACCCTTGGAACAATGCCGGAACTGGCCATGCCGCGCTTTGCGAGTTGAACTACATGCCGGACTCCGCAGATGGCTCGCTACCGGATCCAAGCAAGGCAATTGCCATCAATGAGCAGTTCCAGGTTTCTAGGCAATTTTGGGCATCGCTAGTTGACCTGGGAATTCTGAACACACCATCCTCCTTCATTCGTACAGTCCCTCACATGACTTTCGTTCAGGGCGCCAAAGACATCGATTACTTAAAGCGCCGACACCTAGCGCTCGAGAACCAGCCGCTATTTTCCGGGATGAAGTTTTCAACTGATCCCGATGAAATCTCCGGTTGGGCGCCACTGATTACTAAGCAGCGTAAAAACCAAGACATAGCCGCCACGTTCATCGACCAGGGAACTGATGTTGACTACGGCGAGATGACTAAGCAAATGATCACTTGGCTCAAGGGCCAGGGCATGAAGCTGGAAATGGATACCGAAGTTAAATCGGTCTACCAATTCGCATCCGGGAAATGGCAGGTTTGGCTCGGGGCATCTCAGAATCGCCTGATCCATGCAGACCGCGTGTTCGTGGGAGCCGGCGGATACGCGCTAAAGCTATTGCAGAAAAGTGGCATCCCTGAGATTAATGGCTATGGCACTTTTCCGGTAAGCGGCCACTTCCTTAGGACCGACAACCCGGAAGTTGTGGCTCAACATCATGCCAAGGTCTACTCGCAGGCGCAGGTCGGGGCTCCCCCGATGTCCGTACCTCACCTAGACACCAGAATTGTCGACGGCAAGCCCAGCCTCTTGTTCGGTCCATTTGCTGGACTGAATCCAAAGTTTCTAAAGAGTGGTTCGATTTTGGATCTTCCGCGCTCAATTAGGCCAGCGAACCTGCTCCCTTACCTTTCGGTTGCCGTTAGAAACCTAGGGCTTGTCAGTTACCTACTCAAAGAGGTGACCAAATCTAAGTCAAAGAAATTTGCCTCACTCCAAGAGTTTGTGCCGGATGCGGACGCAAATGACTGGTCTTACTACGAGGCCGGTCAACGAGCTCAGGTCATCAAACCTGTCGGACGAGGTGGCGTGCTGCAGTTTGGGACTGAAGTCATCACCAGTGCCGACGGGAGCATCTCAGGATTGCTTGGAGCAAGTCCTGGAGCCTCTGTGAGCGTTAGTGTGATGCTGGAAGTGCTAGAGAAGATGCAGCCTAAGCACTTCGAGGAGTCAAAAGCGGCTATCGCCAAGCTAATCCCTAGTTTCGGCAAGAAGCTAAACGACAACTCAGGCTTAGCCAAGAAGACCCTCAAGGCCACAGCTAAGACTCTAGGACTTAAGGCCTAACCCGAACTTCCCTGAGGTAGTTAGTCGTTTTTCGATTCCTCGTGTGACTGATGAATGTGCATCTTGTCTTCGCGGTTGGCCTCTTCAAGTTTTTCCCTGGCAACTTTTTCCGTGGTCAGCCTGGCCATCTCTGCCTGGTCTTGATGTTGTTCGTGGTTACTTGGACCTGGGCGTTGAGGGAAGCACGCCACCAGGGCTCCGAGTCAAATTAAGAAGACCCGACTACGAAAAGCTGATCGCGGAATTTGGTTCGGACGAGCGCCGCTAAGAATAACTGGTGGGCGATACTGGGTTCGAACCAGCGACCTCTTCCGTGTCAGGGAAGCGCGCTACCACTGCGCCAATCGCCCAAGTCTTGCTTGAGGTGAAGACGGGATTCGAACCCGTGTACACGGCTTTGCAGGCCGCTGCCTCGCCTCTCGGCCACTCCACCGTTTCAGGGATCAGAAACCCACTGAGAGCGGATGACGAGATTCGAACTCGCGACCCCAACCTTGGCAAGGTTGTGCGCTACCACTGCGCCACATCCGCATGTACTTTTTCAAGAACAGAAGAATTATGACACAAAACTTCAGTCCTTGGACACACAAAAGCGGGAGAGCTCACTCTCCCGCTTTTGTATTGTCGATCTTTTGGTACTACTTGACCACAGGATCCTGACCGAAGCTGTATGCAGCCTCGCCGTGAACCACTGCGTCGACACCAGCGATCTCATCTTCGCTCTTTACTCTAAAACCGACTGTCTTCTCGATTGCGAAGCCAATAACCAGTGCTAGAACGAAGCTGTAGATCAATACACCAAAGGCAGCGATTGCCTGAACGATTAGCTGACCTGCATCGCCACCAGTGAATAGACCGGTGTCAATAGCAAAGAAGCCCAGGAACAATGTTCCAATCAGGCCCGATACCAAGTGGATGCCGACAACATCAAGTGAGTCGTCATAGCCAAGCTTGAACTTCAGGTCCACAGCTAGAGCAGAAAGGACACCGGCAAGCACACCCAGGATCAAGGCGAACAATGGGGTTACGTTTGCACAGGCAGGGGTGATTGCAACCAAACCAGCTACCGCTCCGGAAGCCGCGCCAATTGACGTTGCCTTGCCCTCTTTGACCTTTTCGATTACAAGCCAGCCAAGAATTGCAGCTGCTGTCGCGCCAAGGGTGTTCACAGTGATCAGCCCGACGTTCGCCATTCCATTTAGGAACTCAGCTCCGACGTTGAATCCAAACCAACCGAACCATAGCAACGCTGCGCCAAGAAGAACTAGTGGCACGTTGTGAGGCTGCATAATGCCCTTCGCGAACCCAAAGCGCTTCCCGAGAACGATTGCCAGAGCCAGAGCCGCAGCTCCTGCGTTGATGTGGACCGCGGTACCACCGGCGTAGTCGATTACCTCAGGCATCTCCAACCAGGTGCCAAGCTCCATGACCCAGCCACCGCCCCAGACCCAAGCGGCTACTGGGAAGTATCCGAATGTTGCAAAGAGACCAGCGAAGATAAGCCAAGACCCAAACTTCGCGCGATCGGCGATTGCACCTGAAATCAGAGCGATTGTGATGATGGCGAATGTCGCACCGAAGGCGGCACCAATCAAGTCATCATTACCAAGACCCTCTAGTCCGAAACTGGCAAACGGGTTACCCGAGAAGTCAGTTGGTGACTCGACAGCAGACATGCTGAAGCCGTAAAGAATCCAAAGGACTCCGACCAGAGCAATTGAGCCGAAGCTCATCATCATCATGCTGACAACGCTCTTGGCTTTCACTAGGCCTCCATAGAAGAAGGCCAGACCAGGGGTCATCAATAGCACTAGTGCGGTTGCAGTTACCGCCCAGCTAAGCGAACCTGTATCTAACATCGAAATACCTCTCTAATAAGTTCAAGCAATCAGCAAATGTGATAGCTGAGGATGATTTTGGGCTACACAGGTTTCGATGAGTGTGCAGTTATGTTTCGGGTTTGTTACATTCCTGACCGACCATGGAAGTATTTGCCACAAGGTATTCTTGAACAAATTCATTGGAGGAAAATGAGAAGCGACAGGTCAGCAGCACTGCTCTTGATGGGTGTGGCGATTTTGGGAATCGTCATCGCAAACAGCCCGATAGGGCCCGCCTTTCTCGACTTCAAGCACTCCTACATCGGGTTTGAGTCAATCGGACTGAAACTTAGTGTTGAACACTGGGTGAGCGATCTGCTCCTGGCTACCTTCTTTCTAGTAGCTGGGCTGGAACTGAAATATGAACTTTCCATCGGCGTCCTTTCTAAGCCAGCCAGTGCCCTGGTGCCGGTTCTGGCCGGAATCGGTGGTGTGGTTGTTCCAGCACTGATCTATGTCGCCTTCAACTGGGGAACTGACTACCTTGGCGGCTGGCCAATCCCGACCGCCACAGACATCGCATTCGCCTTGGGTATTTTGGCAATTTTTGGAAGAGGCCTGCCAAAATCAGCGCGTGTGTTCCTGCTGGCGCTGGCAATCTTCGATGACTTGGTTGCCATCCTGATCATTGCCATTTTCTTCACTTCTGATGTCCAGGCTCAGTGGCTAGTAGCGGCCATGGTTATCGCCGCAGTGCATGTCGTGGCCGAGAAATACAAGAAGCTTCCAATTAACTACGTCCGTGTGGTTACGTTCTTGCTTCTTTGGTACACGGTTTATCAGTCAGGCGTGCACGCGACCATTGCAGGTGTAGTGCTTGGTTTGATAATTCCAGCCAAGAAGACCCATTCGTTGGTGGCCAAGATTCAACCGTGGACCAACTCGGTCTCGCTACCAGTCTTTGCTTTTTTTGCGGTAGCCATCGCATTGCCCACCTTTGACGGTGCATTCTCAAGCGTATTCGTGGGAATTGCCGTGGCACTTCCGGTCGGTAAGCTGATCGGCATTACCGCACTCGCTGTGCTCGCAAACAGGCTTGCTGCAAAGCCAGACAGACTGGATCTTGAGCCGCTGGACTTCCTTGCGATCAGTGGCCTTGCCGGTGTCGGATTTACGGTCTCACTACTCATGACGAACCTGGCCTTTGTTGACACACAATACATACTTGCGGAAGCAACGCTTGCTGTGATCCTAGGTTCGATGCTAGCAATGGGTTTCGGCGCTTGGCTAAGTCAGCTTCGTGGCCGCTACTACATGCGCAAGCATCGAGAAGAGAACGCCGCTAGCTAAGCAGGCAAAGAGCAGACATCCTAGAAACTGCCCGAAGATACTTTTTCCGGTATGCGCCTTCCAGCATCACTGCGGGGAAAATGTCAGTTATTGGGAGCTCACCGCTGGTTCTAAGCGGAATCTGCTGCTCGTAGAGTCGATCAATGAATCCCACCAGCCGTAGGGCATCAACCTGATCGACAAGACCAGACACATTCCAAAGAACTAGCGCATCAACATCAACAAGCAGGGCACGGAAGTGGGTTGGGTGCAGCTTTCCAAGATGTGCCAAAAGCTCCCAGAAATCATGTCCAAAACCATTGCTGTACTGAGACAACCAGACCCGAAGTTCCTCCATGCTCTGATTCTGCGAGTGGCCATCAATTTCCCGGTGTCGGTAATCCTCGCCATCGACCGAGATCATTTGAAACCTCGAACCGAGTCCTTGAATCTCCCGCTGGAAGTCGGCAGCAGCAAAACGCCCCGCACCGAGTGCGTTGGGTGGAGTATTGCTAGTAGCAGCGAACCTGACCCCTTTGGCCTCCAGTTCCTTTAGGAGCCTGGACATGATCATCGTGTCACCGGGGTCATCAAGTTCGAATTCATCAATGCACACCAGCCCGAATTTTGACAACTCATCAACGGCCGCAGCAAAGCCGAGGTAACCAACCAGGCTTGTGTAATCCAGGAAGCTCCCGAAGACCTTCTTTCCTGGGAAGTCGTGCCAAATCGACGCTAGAAGGTGCGTCTTTCCAACTCCGAACCCGCCGTCTAGGTAGATGCCCGGCGCGCTGACCTTCTTGGAGAACAGTTTGGGCTTCTCGGATCCCGCAAACGCCTTGACCAGTTTCACGGCCTCGGCCTGCGATGCGTAACGAGGATCCGGAATGTAATTTGTTACTCGAGATTTAGCGAATTCTGGTGGAGGCTGGAGCTGTCTAATAAGCTCTGTCTTAGAAACCTCTGGTTTCCGGGTCAATAAGGAATTGGGCATTTCGCCTAGTTGTTGACCCAATCACGTACCCTTCGTCGAAAAACAAGTGTAGGCAAAGAATTGGAGCGCCATGACAAGCCACGAGAAAATATCTGAATACGCCGACCCCGAGGTACTTGTAACCACCAAGTGGCTAGCTGAAAATCTTGACTCGGTGAGCGTGGTTGAGTCAAATGAAGACATTTTGCTCTACGACACAGGTCACATTCCTGGCGCAGTCAAACTTGACTGGCACACCGAACTCAATCACCCGTTGCGACGCGATTACCTCGAGAGCGAGGCGTTTGCCAAGCTCATGGATCAAAAAGGAATTGGCCGAGAGGACACGGTTGTTCTCTATGGTGACCGCTCCAACTGGTGGGCCACCTATGCATTTTGGGTATTCAAGCTATTCGGACACGAAAATGTGCTCTTACTAGACGGTGGCAGAAACAAGTGGATTGCAGACGGTGGCGCTCTAACAAAAGACGTGCCGGTCCGCGATTCAAAGAGCTACCCGGTGGCCCCAAGGCAAGACCAGCAGATTCGCGCATTCCGAGATGAGGTTCTTTCTCACATTGGTAAGCCACTGGTTGATGTTCGATCACCAGAGGAATACACAGGCGAGCGTCTACACATGCCAGATTTCCCGAACGAAGGTGCCACTCGCGGTGGCCACATCCCGACCGCAGCCTCTATCCCCTGGTCTAAATCGATCCAAGCCGACGAGACTTTTAGGCCACTGGCCGAACTAGAGCAGCTGTATTTTGGGGCAACTGGCTTCGATAGAAGCTCAGACTTCATTGCTTACTGCCGCATTGGCGAACGATCTTCCCACACCTGGTTTGTCCTGAAGTACTTGCTTGGGGTAGAAAATGTTCGAAACTACGATGGCAGCTGGACCGAATGGGGCAACTTAGTCGGAGCGCCGATTGCTATTGGTGCTGAGCCTGGAGAGGCAGCTTGACCAGTTCAGCAGAAGAAATCGTTGCCGACTTCGGGTTCCTGGAGGGTCAGGACAAGCTGCAGTTGCTGCTTGAGTTCAGTGAGTCTCTACCTGACATTGATCAAAGATTCCTTGACGATCCAGAGCTACTAGAGCGAGTCGAGGAGTGTCAATCCCCGGTGTTCATTGCGGTGGAGGGCGATGCTCAGAGAATTGACCTGCACTTCTCAGCACCTCGAGAAGCACCAACCACAAGAGGTTTTGCTGCCATTTTGTCTGCAGCTCTGAACCACCAAAGTGCGGAAACCATTCTTGCCTTCTCGGAGGATTTCCCGTCGCGACTGGGCCTTGATTCACTTATCTCTCCCCTGCGCGTAAGGGGAATGCGAGGAATGCTGGCAAGAATCAAGCGCAAAGTTGGCGAACTAACCGATTCAAATGCGTGAGCTTGAAGACCACTTCAACTTAGGGCACCTGACCGCCTCACTGGTTCTGGGTCAAGATGGCAACCACGTGGACGTAAACGGCACCTCGAAACTCCTTGGAGGGCCAGCCGACCTCGAGCTGCTGAAGTATTTCAGGTCCAGAAGTAGCTGGGTGCTTACAACCGGAGCAACCGCGCGCGCAGAGCGCTACCGAATTCCCAGCAAGGCCAAGCTCGCCGTTTTGTCAAGGCAAGCTGAAAGAGCACTGCCGGAAACCCTTGACGCGTCAGAGGTTACTGTATTGGGGAGTGACTTTCCTATGTCTATAGCCTCAGCGATTTTGCACCTCGAAAACTTAGATCCTGGCGGCATCCACCTGGAATTTGGTCCCCAAACGCTGCTTGCGGTCCTTGCCGAGATTGACCGGTTGCAAATCATTCTGAGTAGTGAGTATGAAACTGGCGCCAGCAATTTCGCACAGGCCAACAACCTAGTGCTGGGTACGTCTCAAGTTGTAGATCAGCTCTTCATTAGTCAGGTAACTGGGCGAGCCTGAAGGGGTTTGGGGCGATTCGCAGCTAGTTTTTGAGATGTGGAACTAGACCTCAAAAACATCTCAGCGCCCTTTGCTGCAATGCTTGAACCCCTGAGCACCCTGGCTGGGCGAAAAGAGATTGAACTTACTCAAATACCGTCGCCGAAGGGAATCGCACCCGAGTCGGTTGCCATATCAGCTGAGATAGTCCACGAAACAGCTTCAGACCATGGAGTCTCCAGGCTTGTGTTCTGCCGCGACCCGGAAATTCCTGAGGGCTGGAACTCTGAATACAGAGTCATCGGTTACGCGAAGTCACCCATTGAACTTGAGATGGCAAAGGATGACTACACAGCGGCACTGCCGTGGGAATGGCTGAAAGATGCCCTTCGAAACGGCAGAGCGAGCTTTGCCAATGAAGCCGGCACCACCACCACGGTTATCTCAACCGGCCACGGCTCACTAATTGGCCAACCGCAGCACGCGGAGCTTGAAATACGAGCCAGCTGGACTCCTACCAGCATGGACCTTGCTCCTCATGTGATTGCTTGGACTGAGTTGTTGGCCCTTATTTCTGGGTTACCCCCAGCCGACACAAACGTTACGAGAATTAGTTGAAGCTTGAAGCCCCACGCCGCCAAGTAGAAATAGTCCAAGACCAAAATGGTCTGGATTTGCTTCTTGTTGAGCTAGAGAGAAATACTGAGACTCTTGCCATCGACACCGAGCGAGCCAGCGGGTTTCGCTACTCCCAGCGGGCCTACCTGATTCAAGTCGGCCTTGCGGACGGGGGCATATTCTTGATCGACCCGATAGCTTTGAATGAAGTTGAGCCTGACTGGAACAACAGGGTTGCCCCTGAACTAAATTCCAAGGCCTGGCTGCTACACGCTGCCACTCAGGACATGCCCTGCCTGCAAGAGCTAGGCTTTCAAAGCGACCACATCATTGACACCGAGCTCGCCTCAAGACTTGCTGGCTTTCAGAGGGTCGGCCTTGGCGCGATGGTTGAGGAATTGTTGAGCCTGGAGCTGGCAAAGGAACACTCTGCAGCCGACTGGTCACTGCGGCCATTTGGCGACGAGATGCTCACTTATGCGGCCCTCGATGTAGACGTCCTGCACGACCTCTGGGCTTCTATCAGTCAGTCTTTGATTGAACAGGGCAAAATGGAATGGGCCGAGCAGGAGTTTGCCGCCCTACAGAATTTCCAACCAAAGCCAACCCCGGAAGAGCCATGGCGCAATCTGCCCGGTCTATCGAGAGTCAAGGACATTTCCAAGCTAAAGGCGGCAGCTGCTCTGTGGTTGGTGCGAGATGAGATCGCGAGAACTACAGACATAGCACCTGGGCGTCTGATCCCAGACAGGTCGATCATGGCCGCGATTGACAAGGTGCCAAGATCCAAGCAAGAGCTTGCACAAAACAAGGCGTTCCAGGGCAGAGCATCGCGTTCAAAACTGGACACCTGGTGGCAGGCAATTTCTGATTCGGGTGGACTTGAAATAGCGGAATCCGCACCGAATACTGGAGCCATCCCCCATCACAAGAACTGGGAGCGTCGCTTCCCACAGGCGCATCTTCGACTGAAATTCACCAGAGAGACACTAGTTGCTCGCGCAGAAGAGCTGTCGCTCCCGGTGGAGAACCTACTGACTCCAGATTTCCTTCGGAGAGTCTGCTTTGAGCCAGCTGGCGATGTCAGGTCGCAACTCGCCGAACTCGGCGCCAGGCCATGGCAGCTAGACCAAGTGGTCCCGCTTATAGAAGCGGGTCTTGCGTTAGCTGGTCCTGAGATTGAGAAGCTTCGATAGTTTTAGCATGCGGGACCTTTG
Organism: Aquiluna sp.; assembly: GCA_017854485.1. Lineage (GTDB taxonomy): Bacteria > Actinomycetota > Actinomycetes > Actinomycetales > Microbacteriaceae > Aquiluna. The sequence goes on from JAFMHN010000001.1 coordinate 103,489, forward strand.
ATCCCAGCACCTGAGCAACAATGTCTCTGGAAATTGCCTTTGCGGTTAGTCCAAGACGCTCCAGGATCTCATTACGTTCGGCGTGCTCTAAGAACTCGGCCGGCACTCCAACTTCACTCAGCGCGGTATCAACCTCGTGGGCACGTAGCTCCTGACGAACTCGGGAACCAAACCCTCCGGTCTTTAGCCCATCCTCAATAGTCACAACCAACCTGTGGTCACGAGCCATTGCGATCAGGTCTACGTTTACCGGCAAAATCCAGCGCGGATCAACTACCGTCGCTCCAATGCCCTGGCTTGCCAACAACTCAGCCACCTCAATGGCCGTGGCGGCAAAAGATCCAACGCCAATTATCAGCACATCCTTGCTTGCCGACTGCTTCAGGATGTCCACGCCGTTATCGGTTGCAGCAAGAGCCTCGATAGTAGCGGCCACCTTGCCCTTCGGGAAGCGAATCACACTTGGCGCATTGACAATCTCGATCGATTCCCTGAGAAGCGCCTCGAGAGTTTTCTGATCTCTGGGAGCAGAGATGTGAATGCCTGGAACCATCTGCAATAGCGGTAGGTCCCAGACTCCATGGTGAGAAGCACCGTCCGGTCCGGTAATGCCAGACCTGTCCAACACGAATGTCACTCCAGCCTTATGCAACGCAACGTCCATTAGCACCTGGTCAAAGGCTCTAGAGATAAACGTGGAGTAGATGGCAACCACTGGATGCAAACCACCAAAGGCCATGCCAGCTGCTGCAGCGACAGCGTGTTGCTCGGCAATACCAACATCAAAAACCCGATCTGGGAAGGCGTCTGCGAACTTATCCAGCCCAACCGGAATTTTCATGGCCCCGGTTATGCCAACGACATTGGTGTTTGCTCTGGCGATTCGAACAATTTCATCCGAAAATACGTCGGTCCAACTTGTTCCAGCTGAACCGGGAACAGGAAGGCCGGACTCGGGGTCGATCTTCCCGACCGCGTGAAATTGGTCCGCCTGGTCCTGTAGAGCTGGAGTGTAGCCACGACCTTTTTGGGTAATTGCGTGGACTACGGACGGGCCATCGTATTCCTTGGCCCTCAATAGCGCGGATTCCAATGCTTCTAGGTCATGGCCGTCGACTGGGCCAAAATACTTTATGTCTAAGTTCGGAAAGATGCCGCCAAACTCTCTGTGCCTAAACAGTGTCCGTAGCCCCGCATGAACGGAATCAAAAATTGCCCTTCCAAAGGCGCCGAACTTATAAAAAATCTTTCGGGACACCAGGTAACCGGCCTTGTAGGCCGAGTTCGACCGAATGGCCTCGAACCTTCTGGCCATCCCACCCATAGTCGGTGCGTACGATCTACCGTTGTCATTCACGACAATCACCAGATTGCGGTCGTTATCGTCGGTGATGTTGTTCAGGGCTTCCCATGACATCCCACCGGTCAGTGCACCATCGCCAATCACGGCTACAACGTGTCTATCAAGCTGACCAGTGGCCTTGTAGGCCCGTGAAATGCCATCTGCCCAGCTAAGCGATGAAGACGCGTGTGATGACTCCACAATGTCATGAACGGACTCGGAACGCTGTGGGTAGCCGGCTATGCCATCCTTCTGCCGCAGAGTTGACAGGTCCTTGCGACCCGTCAATAGCTTGTGCACATAGCTTTGGTGACCGGTGTCAAAAATGATCGAATCGGTTGGAGAGTCGAAAACTCGATGCAACGCAACGGTGATCTCAACCACACCTAGGTTCGGCCCCAAGTGGCCGCCGGTCTTCGATACCGAAGTGACCAGATGATCCCTAATCTCTTGGCAAAGCCCATTCAGCTGGACTGCATCAAGAGCTTGCAGGTCTGCCGGTGACTCAATCTTTCCCAGTTCGCTCATTGCATACCCAACAGCTAAACCAGTCCACTATTCCTAGGCAACCAGTGAGCGCAGCACGTACTGCAAAATGCCGCCATTGCGATAGTAGTCAGCCTCACCCGGTGTGTCGATTCGCACAACCGCGTCGAACTCAACCGGGCTCTTGCCAGCCGCGCTGTGAGCCGAAGCGGTGGCTACAACCCTCACGGTTGAAGGGATAACACCATCATTGAGTGCTTCAATTCCGGTGACATCAAACACCTCAGTGCCATCCAATCCCAGAGATTCAGCTGTCACGCCTGCTGGATATTGCAGTGGCAAGACACCCATTCCAATCAGGTTGCTTCGGTGAATACGCTCGAAACTTTCCGCGATAACAACTCGAATGCCAAGCAGGCTAGTTCCCTTGGCGGCCCAGTCTCTAGATGAACCAGAACCGTACTCTTTACCGGCGAGCGCCACCAGTGGTGTGCCCTCGGCCTGGTAAGCCTCAGACGCATCAAAGATGAAGCTCTGCTCGCCCGCGCTGGTCGTGAAGTTGCGGGTGTAGCTTCCCTCAACGTCTGTCAACAGCTGGTTCCTGAGTCTGATGTTTGCGAACGTACCGCGAATCATGATCTCGTGGTTTCCGCGCCTAGAACCATAGGAGTTGAAGTCGACACGACTAACACCCTTGGCACTCAAGTAAGCACCGGCTGGAGAGTCAGCCTTGATGGCGCCGGCCGGAGAAATGTGGTCGGTGGTCACCGAGTCGCCTAGCTTCACAAGCACCCTTGCGCCGTGAACATCCTTCACGGGGTCCGGCGTCATGGTCATTCCCTCGAAGTAGGGCGGCTTCTTTACGTAGGTAGAGGCATCATCCCATTCGAACAAGGCACCCTTAGGCGTTGGAAGCGACTTCCAGCGCTCATCCCCATCGAAAACAGATGCGTACTGAGAGGTAAACATCTCGGAATTAATCGAAGAGTCAATCGTGCTCTGAACTTCGGCCGGAGTTGGCCAAATGTCTCTAAGGAACACTTCCTGGCCCTGCTGGTCCTGTCCGAGCGGCTCGGTCTCGAAATCGAAGTCCATGGTTCCGGCAAGAGCATATGCAATTACCAGCGGCGGCGAAGCCAGGTAATTCATCTTCACATCAGGGTTAATTCGACCCTCGAAGTTTCGGTTTCCACTAAGCACGGCCGTGACAGCTAGGTCGCCCTCATTCACTGCCGCAGAGATCTCCTCGGCAAGTGGCCCGGAATTTCCAATACAGGTGGTACATCCGTAGCCAACAAGGTCAAAACCTAGGTCGTTCAGGGACTCGGTGAGCCCGGCCTTCTTGTAATACTCAGTTACAACCTTGGATCCCGGCGCCAGCGAAGTCTTTACCCATGGCTTTGAGTGCAGGCCCTTCTCGACAGCATTCCTGGCAAGCAATCCAGCCGCAAGCATTACCGAAGGGTTTGAGGTGTTGGTACAAGAGGTGATAGATGCAATCGTCACGGCTCCGTGGTCGAGCTGGTAGTCCTTACCCTTCACCGGTACTGGAGCGCTTAGGCTCGGCGCGTAGTTCTTGAGGTCTTGCTCAAAAGTTGCCTTGCTAGCGCTGAGCTCGACTCGGTCCTGAGGTCGCTTGGGTCCTGCGATCGAGGGCACAACGGTGGAAAGATCAAGCTCGAGATACTCGCTGTAATTGGGTTCGATGCTGGCATCGTGCCAAAGGCCCTGGGCCTTGCAGTATGCCTCCACCAAATCAATCTGCTCTTGGCTTCTACCGGTGACACGCAGGTAATCGAGAGTGATCTCGTCAATTGGGAAGATCGCCACGGTTGAACCAAACTCCGGCGACATGTTTCCGATTGTCGCTCTGTTGGCAAGTGGAACCCTGGAGACACCGTCGCCATAGAACTCAACGAACTTGCCGACAACGCCGTGCTTACGAAGCTGCTCGGTGATCGTCAGCACGACATCGGTAGCAGTAGCACCTGTAGGAATTTCGCCAGTGAGCTTGAACCCGACAACCTTAGGAATCAACATGGAAACTGGCTGGCCAAGCATTGCAGCCTCGGCCTCGATGCCACCGACACCCCAACCAAGAACGCCCAGTCCATTGACCATCGTTGTGTGGGAGTCAGTACCGACGCAGCTGTCCGGATAGGCCAGCAGTTCGCCGTCTACCTCTTTGGCCATGATTGTCCTGGCCAGGTACTCTATGTTCACCTGGTGCACGATTCCAGTTCCTGGAGGAACTACCCGGAAGTTGTCAAAAGCGGTTTGGCCCCACCTGAGGAATTGATAGCGTTCGCCATTTCTCTGGTACTCAAACTCAACGTTTCTTTCAGCGGCGTCGGGAGAACCAGAGACATCAATCACAACGCTGTGGTCAATCACCATTTCGGCCGGGGCCAGCGGGTTGATCTTTTGAGGGTCTCCTCCAAGCTCCTGAACTGCTTCGCGCATAGTGGCAAGGTCCACGATGCAGGGAACACCGGTGAAGTCCTGCATGATTACTCGTGCCGGACTGAACTGAATCTCAGTGTCTGGCTCCGCCTTTGGGTCCCAGTTGACTAGTGCGTCAACATGGGCCTGAGTCACATTCTGGTCATCGCGAGTTCGAAGCATGTTCTCGAGCAGAATCTTCAGGCTGTAGGGAAGCTTGTCGACGTTCAGATTCGCCATCGAAAAGTACTTATAGGTCTTGGACCCGGCGGTGAGATTGCTTGCAGATGTGAGACTTTGTGACATGTAGGTGAACTCCTTGAAGATTTACCTGTCTAATCTACCCTCTATCGGGTCCGCAATTCGCTTTAGCAAGATCCAAGTCAGCGCTAAAAGCGCAGCGTAGGCAGGAGCGCCCATCACTACCCTTGAAAACGCGAGCAATTCCACCTGGTCAGAAAAATACAGTGGCAGCTGCACTGCCAGCCTTAGGCTGAAGAATCCGACCCATAGCAGAGTCACGGTTCTTACTCGCGAGAACACAGTCTTGCGCCCGCGCCAATCGGCAACGCCAAACAGAAGCTGAACCAAATAACCCATGACCGGACGGCCAATCAGAACAGAAACCAACATCAGAAATCCGTAGACCGCGTTGGTGATAAAACCTGGCACGAAATAGTCAGCTGCTTGGCCACCGTCACGAAGCGCAAGAAATGCAGCGAAGGCGATAGCGGCCGCGCCAACACCGGCCTGCATCACCGACTTGCGTTGCCCCAATCTCAAGGCGATAAAGAAGGCCGAACTGGTTGCCGCCACCGCTACGGCGGCAACTGGCTCCTTGGTGATTCCAAAGATTATTGAAAACAGAGTTGCAGGCAGAATCGCCTCTGCAATGCCCAGCGGTCCGCCAATTCCTGCAATCAGTGACTTGCGACTTAAGTCGTATCCGTCCTGGCCCTTTTCAAGGCCGAGACGACGTGCTACGTCCTCTGGGTTACTCAAGCCTCTTGCCCGCTCACAGGAAGGCGAAGTGGCAGCAGCTCGCCCGGAGGCATTGCGATGTCCCCGCGGTTTACGGCCGTTGCACGGAATACCTGGACAAGTTTTTGGTAGACCTCTTCATCAATTGAGGCCGCTGAAACAACGCCGCGCAGAAACCACCTGGGGCCATCTACTCCAAGAAACCTTGTTGGTCGAATGACCTTGTTGTCACCAGAAACAGCGGGGACAACTCCACGAAGTTCAATACCGACTGGACCGGCGTATTGCTCAACTTTTCCGCCCTGGCCTGCCACGGACTTCTCTAGAGACTCCATCGTGGGCTGCCATAGGCCATCGGTCTTGGTAGCAGCGAAAGCCTGCAGCTGCAATCTATGCCCCTGAATCTCAACTGTGAGGGCCATCACTCGTTTGCTGGCCTCGTCGATGTCGGCGCGAATCTGCATTTCCTGGCGCGGGGCCAGCCGGATAGATCCAAAGTCCAAATATGGCGTTAGTACGCCCACTTCGCTGATGTCGAAGGGACCGCCTGTGATGCGGTCCTCTGGTGCTAGCTTTTCCATCTAATTCCTGCCGCTCGAACCAAAACCAGTTTCACCGCGACTTGACTCGGGCAGAGTCGTCACCTGGATAAACCTCGCACGCTCAACGCGCTGAAACAGAATCTGGGCGATCCGGTCGCCCACCAAAACCTGAAATGGTTCAGAAGATGTATTCAACAGGGTGACCATGATTTCTCCGCGGTAGCCTGCGTCCACGGTTCCCGGGGCATTCAGCACCGTAATACCGTGCTTGGCTGCCAGACCGCTCCTGGGGTGAACTAGGCCCACTACGCCGTCAGGCATAGCGATGGAAACACCGGTTTTTACAAGGGCCCTGCCACCGGGCTCAATTTCAAGCGCTTCGGTGGAGCGCAGGTCAGCCCCTGCGTCGCCCGGCTTGGCATAAACCGGGGCGAAGCCTTCTTCGGCAATCAGTAATACTTCTAAATCCACTCCTAGAGCGTAATCTATTCTGATGTCCACTTCGTCATATTTTGAACGGTTGCACCCATCCGTTGGTTTTTTGATCGCCCTAGGCCTGTCAGCTCCGCTGGTGCTGCTCTCAGTGCTCCCCATTTCAGAGGCCTACGCAATTGCGCTGGCGGGAGTTGTTCCCTTAGCCCTTATTGCACTGTCAGTATTCAGTGCACCAACAATCGAAGTTGATGAGAATCTGTCAGCGGGCAGGATTCGCATTCCGGTAACTGCCCTTGGCAACATCGAAGTAATCTCTGGCGATGCACTAAAGCATGAACGAGGTCCAGGACTTAGTCCGGCATCTCAGTTTCTAATCCGTGGGGACATCAAGACCATGGTCAAGATTCAAGTAGTTGATCCGGCTGACCCAACTTCGTACTTGCTGATCAGCACCAGAAATCCAGAAGCGTTAGCTAGCGCACTCGATGCAAACAGGCCCTGACCTGGTCTTCGAAGCAAGCTGCGCCTGAGGCTTTACCAAAAAGCAATTTATGCAGGTGAACTCGTTGTCCTGCACTGGGACAACCACTACCTCTAGCTCTTCGTTGACTACGTCTGGGATCGTAAAGCTGTCTACGTTGTCGACATCGTCGTCGCCGGTGCTCGGCTGTGACGGAATTCTTTCCTTGATGGCATCAAGAGACTCGGTGTCATCATCGGTTTTGCGTGTTGCATCGTAATCCGTTGCCATGGCCAAGCCTCTCTGTGCGCCTCGGCGTGAACTATGCCTTAGGAAATGGAATATTGCAAGCTAGGCTCGCCAATTTTCTAGATTGTCATAGCTAACTCACCGATGGAAATAACTCAACAACCAAGACAACCTGACACACTTTAGACAAGGAGGCGACGATGGAGCTCAGGTTTGTTGCACGTGATGGCGAGAACTTAGTCTTGGAGTCTGACGACGGGCAGCGCTATCACCTTGCCATTGACTCGGCACTCAAGGATGGCATCCGAGCTAATCCACGCGTCACCGAGGCGAACTTCAGCCCCAGGGAAATTCAGAACCTTATCCGAAGTGGCCTGTCGGTTGACCAAGTCGCCCATCAACTGGAGCAGCCTGCCTCTGCAATCGAACCTTTTGCGGCACCAATCCTGGATGAACTCAGATTTGTGCTCGAAGCTGCTCTTGGCACACAGGTAGCAGCCGGGGCAGTAATGAAACGCTTTGACGAGCTGGTTGCCGACACTGCTCCCGAATCAACTTTTAGTGCCGCAAAGATCGACGGGGATTGGATTATCACCGCGGTTGGGTCGGAGACTCTGACCTGGCGCTTTGACCCCAAAGCAAGGTCCTTGGAGCCAACCAACCCGGAGGCTAGCAACTTCAGCCGAGCGCACTCTTCTCGCGACATAATCAGTTCGCCAGCTGCGCCGGCCAAGCCAAAGATGGAAACCACTGAACCTACTGATGCTTTTTTTGAAGAGAGCGATAACGCTTCGGTCCATTCCCTAGTGGATGAACTCCGCAATAGACGTAAGCAAGAAGGAGTGAAGCCCGCAACTGCAAAGGGACGAGCATCTTTGCCTAGCTGGGATGAGATAGTGCTTGGGGCTACTAACTCAGAAACCGATTTGGATTAGCGGCACTCTGATTTCCGCACTGGTCAGCGAGCCGTGATGCGCGATCATCTCAAAGCTCCTTGGCTTGAAATACTTTGAGTGATACAGCGTGTAGTTGGACTTTGCCAGCAGCATGATCTCTGGCAGTCGGTTTCGGGCCGCCTGTGAAACCTCACCGAACCAGTTGGCCTCGATGGCATCACTTGTAACAACAGCGTCGAATGCGTAACTCACCGGTTGGAGATCCTGGATAACACGATCAATTGAGGTCTCACTGTCTAGGTAGACGTAATTGACGCGCGTGTCTCCCCCGACAAATCGAACCGACCCGCTGCTTTCGTAGTAGTCATCAAGCACAAGTTGTCTTGATTTTTCAGTCTCGACCATTCCGTGATCAGCGGTGATGATTACCCCGGTGTCCTTTGGAAGATTGGAGCAGAAGCTCCTGAGAAGCGCATCGAGCTCCTCAAGCATTGCCGCCCAACCAGGAGAAGTCCAGCCGTTTCTGTGACCGTATTTATCCATTTCTGGGATGTACAAATAGCTGAGGGAACGCTTGGAGCCAGAAATGATTTTCCTGGCTGACTCAAACTTCTCATCCCAGGAGTCGGCCGAAACAAAGTTGGCACCCCTCATGGTTGCAATTGTGTAGGGCGTGTTCTTGTATTCGGTTGCGGCAATGACATTGCAATCTACCTCTAGCGAAACAGCCTTTTCGGCAATGGTCTGAACCGGCTGCCACAGCTTCGGGTCAGTTCGCTCATTCCACCCAATTAGCAAGTTAATCTGCTCGTCAGCTACCCGGTCCCACACTTTATGACCAACCAGACCATGCTCACCAACCGTTGCTCCGGTTGCAAAGGAGGCGATGTTGGCGCTGGTGGTGGCAGGAAAAGCACAGTTGGTGATGGTTGATTTATTCAAATGACTGTTGAGCCAAGGTGCGTGACCACTTCGCTGCATGATCTGTTCGGCGCCAAGCCCATCAATCAAAATGACTACGACCTTGGTCTTTCCGGGCAGCCGAAGTGGATTTGGATTCCCGAGCACGGACTCCAGACCTGATGAAAACACGTTACGAATGTTCCCTAAAGCTTTGGGGACTACGGGTAAAGTCGGACTCACCGCACAAGTTTTGCACAGCTAGGACCCATGACTGAAACATCCGAACGAATTGTTGACATTGATGTCTCTGCAGAGATGCAGGAGAGCTTCCTCGAATACTCCTACTCGGTCATATATTCAAGAGCCCTGCCCGATGCTAGAGATGGACTAAAACCAGTTCAGCGACGCATCGTCTACCAAATGGGACAAATGGGCCTAAAGCCCGACCGCGGTCACGTGAAATCAGCCAGGGTTACCGGCGAGGTAATGGGTAAGTTGCACCCGCACGGCGATGGTGCAATCTACGATGCGCTAGTGAGAATGTCTCAAGACTTTTCACTCCGGCTGCCCCTTATCGATGGCCATGGAAACTTTGGAAGCTTAGATGACGGACCGGCTGCAGCCAGGTATACCGAGGCAAGACTTGCCCCTGCGGCAGAACTGCTGAATGAGAGTCTCGACGAAGACGTCGTTGACTTCGTAGCAAACTACGACGCACAGCTCACCGAACCTTCAGTACTTCCCGCCGCCTTTCCAAACCTTTTGGTCAATGGTGCTAGCGGCATCGCGGTTGGCATGGCCACGAACATGCCCCCTCATAACCTGCGTGAAGTAGTCGCTGCAATTCAGCTTCTGATTACCAACCCTCAGGCAGACCTAGCCGAGATCATGCAGGTGCTCCCTGGTCCAGACCTTCCTTCCGGAGCGGTGGCTTTGGTTGGCGACAACCTCACTGAGGCATATGCCACCGGCCGCGGTAGCTTCCGAACCAGAGCAAAAATTTCAATCGAAATGGTGGGCCCGCGCCGAACTGGTTTGGTGGTAACTGAACTTCCTTACCTGGTTGGACCAGAGCGTGTAATCGACAAGATTCGCGACGCTGTCACCGCAAAGAAGCTGGAGGGCATTCACAACGTGGTTGACCTCACCGACCGCGAAAACGGCCTAAGGCTGATCATTGAGCTGAAAACAGGATTCAGTCCGGAGTCCGTGATAGAGGCTCTCTACCGGCTCACACCGCTCGAGGAAAGCTTCGGGGTGAACAATGTGGCACTGGTTGAAGGACGACCACAACAAATGCCACTGAAGGCACTACTTGAGGTTTATCTTGAACACCGGATAACGGTTACCAAAAGACGAAGCAAGAACAGGCTTGATAAAAGAAGGGCAAGGCTTCACCTGCTAGATGGACTTGCCATTGCAGTTGTAAACATCGACGAGGTAATCGAGGTAATCAGGCGGTCCGATACTGCTGAGATAGCCAGAGCTAGCCTAAAGACCGTCTTTGACCTTTCTGATTTACAGGCCGACTACATTCTTGAGCTAAGGCTTAGAAGGCTGACCCGATTTAGCCTCATCGAGCTAGAGCAAGAAGCGGACACTCTGCGCCGGGAGATCGAGGAGCTTGAAAAGATCCTTGGTAGTGAGGCGCTGGTTCGCTCACTGGTATCCAAAGAACTTGAGACCATCGCTGAAGTCTATGGAGACCCCCGCCGCACGCAACTTATCGACGCCGAGGGAATTACTGTTTCCAGGAAGCCCGTGCAAGTTGCACAGCTGGAGGACTCCCCCACAACTGTCATCTTCGATTCCCTGGGCAACTTATACCGAACCGATCAAGTTGAGCATCAGATGGGCGGGACGGTCATCACAACTTCGCTCCGAAGCGACCTGGCCGTTGTCATTAGCGACGGTAGGGCAGTGCGGGTGCACGTGTCCGACCTACCGTCACTGACCCACGGTGTTAGCACCAGCGCCTCATGTGCAGATCAATTCCTTGGTCTTACCAGAGACACAGTTGTAGGGGTTGCCGACTGGAAGTCAGATAACGTCTTCGCCCTTGGCACCAAACAAGGCATCGTGAAGCGCTTTGCCGGACCATTCCCGGATAAGGACGAAACCACAGTTATTGCACTCAAGGACCATGACTCAGTTGTCGGTTTCGCCGAAGCCACGGACTCCAGTGAGCTTTGCTTTGTCACCAGCACAGCGAACCTACTTGTTTTCCCGGCCTCATCAGTCAGGCCACAGGGGTTGGCAGCCGGGGGCATGCAGGGCATATCTACTGGAGACTCGAGCGTGATCGCCTTTGGGCCAATCTCCGAAGATTCACACCTTGTAACAGTCGCAAATGATTCACAGGCTCTTGGAGCCACAGACCCAGGGTCCTTGAAAATCACGCCGCTGTACGCTTATCCAAGAAAAGGCAGGGCGACACAGGGAGTTAGGTGTCACCGTTTCCTGAAAGGTGAAGATCAGCTCTACTTCGCTGGGTGGGCGGGAACAGCTCCCACAATTATTGATTCAGAAGGTGTGCAGATAGCGACCCCCGAAGTCGATCAGCGAAGAGACTCGAGCGGGACAGACATCAGCCAGTACGTAGCAGCGGCCTATTAGGCGTCGATTTTTTCACGATCAAAATCGTCAGCAGATTCGACAATAAAATCGCGGCGAGGTGCAACTTCGTTACCCATCAGTAGTTCAAATGTGCGCTCGCCGGCCTCTGCGTCTGCTGCAGTAATCCTTCGAAGCATCCGATTTGCAGGCTGCATCGTTGTCTCTGCAAGCTGGTCTGCATCCATCTCACCCAAGCCCTTATAGCGCTGAATCGGCTGCTTATAGCTCTTACCCTGCTGTTCCAGCTTTTTCAAAAGCTCCACAAGCTCTTGCTGAGAGTAGGTGTAAATCACCTGTTTGTTCTTCCCGCTCGTTTCGACGCGATGCAGCGGTGGAACAGCAGCATAGACCCGACCGGCCTCAACCAGCGGTCGCATGTATCTAAAGAACAACGTCAGCAGCAGCGTGCGAATGTGCGCGCCATCGACATCGGCATCGCTCATGAGAATGATCTTCTCGTAACGAACCTGCTCGATGTCGAAGGTGCGACCAGAACCAGCTCCAAGAACTTGAATGATGGCAGCACATTCAGCGTTGGAGAGCATGTCTGACAAGGATGCCTTCTGCACGTTCAGAATCTTTCCTCGTATAGGAAGCAACGCCTGGAAGGCCGAGTCACGGGCTAGCTTCGCAGTGCCCAGCGCACTGTCTCCCTCAACGATAAACAGCTCACTGCCCTGTGTGGCATTGCCACGGCAGTCAACCAGCTTGCTCGGTAGCGAAGATGATTCGAGTGCGTTCTTTCTGCGCTGAGTATCCTTGAGGCTCCTTGCACTAATTCGTGTTTTGGCTTCGCTTACAACCTTGTCCAGCAGCCCGTCAACCTGCGCCTTAGTTCCTCGAACCTTGCCGGTCAGTAACTCATCGGTCCATTTGCTAACGGCAGCTGCGACGATGGACTTTATGGCAGGAGTTCCCAATGTTTCTTTGGTCTGGCCTTCAAACTGAGGTTCCGGGAAGCTTACTGATACCACCGCAGTGAGACCCGCAAAAACATCGTCACGCTCGATCTTGACCGATGTCGCCTTGAGTCTTCTAGCGTTCTGTTCAATGGCGCCTCGGAATGACTTGAGTAGCGCTTGCTCAAAACCAGCAACGTGAGAGCCGCCCTTTGGGGTGGCAATGATGTTAACGAAGCTCTTGAGAGTCGTGTCGAAGCCACTGCCCCACCTAAGGGCGATGTCAACCTTGCACTCGCGCTTGACTTCCCTGCTTGCCATCGCGCCACTTGCCTCATCCAGCACTGGGACGGTCTCGGAAAAGTGTGCAGTCTCTTGGATTCGCCTAGTTTCCATGACCGCACTGTCACTACTTAGGTGCTCAACATATTCCGCGATCCCGCCTTCAAACGCGAACCGCTGGGTTTGCCCTGATTCTTCATCAAGCACTTCTAGGTTCAGACCCGGCACCAAGAAAGCGGTCTGGCGCAGTCTTGACTCAAGGTCCTGCATTGAGAACTTTGCGCTGGGCTCAAAAATCTGTCGGTCCGGCCAGTAGCGAACTCGAGTTCCGGTTTTACCCTTAGCGACCTTACCCACTTTGCGAAGTTCGCTTTTGTCGACGAACGCGGTGAAGCTGGAGTCTGGCTCTGGACCTGCAAAAACCCCCGGCTCTCCCCTGTGAAAAGACATAGCCCAGGTAACGCCATCGCGGTCAACTTCAACATCCAGGCGCTCACTGAGTGCGTTCACTACAGATGCACCAACACCGTGGAGCCCACCGGAGGCACCGTAAGAACCCCCGCCGAACTTCCCACCGGCGTGAAGCTTAGTGAAAACAACCTCAACACCGCTAAGGCCGGTCCGCGGTTCGATGTCTACCGGAACACCTCGACCATTGTCTGACACGGCGATCGACCCATCGCTGTGGATGACAACGTTTATCGAACTACCGTGCCCGGCAAGCGCCTCGTCTACAGAGTTATCGATGATCTCCCAGAGACAGTGCATGAGACCGCGGTCATCAGTGGAGCCAATGTACATACCCGGACGCTTGCGAACGGCCTCGAGGCCCTCTAGGACCGACAGATGTCTTGCTGAGTAATCTTCCACTCCGAAACCATAACTGGGAATCGCGCATCTTGAGTCATGCCACTTCGCCTTTAGCGAAACATGCTGTACTGGCCGAATAAAAACAGAGCGGCATGGTTGAATAGTGCGTGATGGAAAATACAACCGAAGTAACAAAGCTACTGGTAAGCGATCGCTGCGACGTATGTGGTGCTCAGGCATACATGAGAGTTGAGCTAGCTGGTGGCGAACTTCTATTCTGCGCACATCACGGTAACGCCAACAAGGAAAAACTTGAGCCGCTTACCATTCAGTGGCACGACCAAAGCGCCGACCTCAATCAGAACTAATCTCTGACCGAATTTTTGCAACAAACTCCAACATATCTTCGGGCCAGTTTGCTCTTTCTGCTCCCAGGCGCAGCAGCAGCAAATCAAGCAGTTCTGGGTTCTTGGCAAGTATCGGACCATAGAGCGTCGTTGCGATGAATCCCCCAAACAGCTGAACATCACCGCTCGCGAGCTCACTATTGCGATAGCCCATAACAGTTAGTTCCGCTGTCGGCGTGACTGACCTGAACTCACTGACGCGTGTGGTTCTCGCGTGAGTGCCAAGCTCTGCAATCTTCCCGATGAAAAACTCATAACTAGAGCCGACCAAGAGCGTCGGCAGCCCCTTGGCGATCCTGGAGCTAAGGACAGAAATTAGCCGCGTCAATTCCTGCTCATGATGACTAATAGCGGCCCGGCTGGCATCGCCGACCAATACAAAATCAGCAACTGCTGCGTCATCTGTCGCACTCACTTGAAGCCCTTGGGCTTCCAGAAAGAATCGAAGAACCTCAAGGTTTCCCTGATCTCCGTTGTTGTTGAAGTGCTCAGGCATGAAGGAGAAGTACGTTCTCACTTGGCTAACCCCCAGTGTCTTCTGACGCGTCTCATTGCGTCGGCACTAAACAGCACTGTTGGACGCGCACCGCTGAGGCGCAGGAAGGCATCCCCAGCTTCGGTGGCTTCGGTGATTACCTGACCGACCTCAACCCCCTGAAACCTAAGCCGCAATGCCAAATCTGAGGCATTGAAGCCGCCAACGACCTCGACCCGATTCAACTTTGAGAAATCCACTGTCCACAACCAACTTGGATCATGAATATCCCTACCCGCCATCAGCATCAACGGCAGTTCATCCCCGACTAGTTCATCCAAGTTCTTCTGAAAACTAGTTGGGTTCTGCACGAGCCGCAGGTCAATATGACGATCGGCTACTACGACCCTTTCATTTCTTGCGAACACCGGTTTCAGTTCCAGCAGCCTTGACTGAACAACATCGGGGTCCACTTCAATTAGGCACTCAAGGGCAGCAACGGCCGCAGCTAGGTTCATTGCCTGATGGCTCGGTAGCGCCACTGTTTGGTAGACAGAGTCTTTGCCCAGACCATGAACGGTGACGCTGGAAGCACCTGCAGTGACAAAATGTGAAAGTGCTGGGTGAGCGCCAAAATTTAGAGCGTAGCTAAGTTCACCTGGTGGGAGCTGATTCCTGTCGGCTCCAAAGGCCAGCGGGGTTTTGCCGAAATCTAACTGGCAGAGGTTTTTGTCCTCGGCATTTATAAGAACGGACCCTGCCTCTACACCAATGATCTTAAGCATCTCAATGACCACTTCTGGATCAACGAATCGGTCAAGTTGATCAGAGAGCACGTTGGTGAGCACGGCAAGCTTTATCGGAAGCTCTTTGGCCAAAACGGCCCCATGCCCCTCATCCCACTCCAGCACGGCAATATCAAAATCGATTCGACCGCGGAGATCTGACTGGGCCAAAATTGCAGCAACTAGTCCTTGACGGATGTTTGCGGTGCTGGTGTTAGTAAAAACCCTTAATCCATGCGATTGAAGCAGCGAAACCAAATAGCTGGTGGTGGATGATTTCCCCGCCGAACCAGAAACTACTACCAACCCGCCTGGAATGCTTCTAATCGCGTTGGCGAGCAGCTTAGGTTGGATTTTGTTGGCGATTACTCCTGGAAGTGCGGAACCTCCGCCGGGTCGAACTAATCGGATTAGCAACCTGGCGAGCTTCCCGAACATCACAGCCAGGAAGGTACGCATTTATCCGTCCAGGTAATCTCTGAGTAGTTGTGACCTTGATGGGTGACGAAGCTTTGACATGGTCTTAGATTCGATCTGACGGATACGTTCACGAGTCACACCGAACTTCTCACCAATTTGATCCAGAGTCATCTGGACACCGTCTCCCAAACCGAAGCGGGACCTAATTACCCCAGCCTCTCTTGGGTGAAGGCTATCGAGAACTCTCTCAAGCTCCTGCTGGAGCATGGTGAAGCCGACTGCATCCGCTGGCACTACCGCCTCGGTGTCCTCAATCAGGTCACCGAACTCGCTGTCGCCATCTTCTCCAAGCGGAGTGGAAAGGGAAATTGGCTCGCGACCATACTTCTGAACCTCAACCACCTTCTCAGGTGTCATGTCCAATTCTGCAGCCAACTCCTCTGGGGTTGGCTCGCGGCCAAGGTCCTGAAGCAGCTGGCGCTGAACACGGGCCAACTTGTTAATGACCTCAACCATGTGGACTGGAATACGAATAGTTCTTGCCTGGTCTGCCATGGCTCGCGTAATCGCCTGACGAATCCACCAGGTTGCGTATGTCGAAAACTTGAAGCCCTTCGTGTAGTCAAACTTCTCTACGGCACGGATTAGCCCGAGGTTACCCTCTTGAATCAGATCCAAAAACTGCATTCCGCGACCGGTGTAACGCTTGGCGAGTGAAACAACCAGACGAAGGTTAGCCTCGAGCAGGTGTGACTTTGAGCGCTTGCCGTCCTTTACAACCCAGTTCAGGTCACGTCGGTCAGCCGGAGCAAGGTTTTTATCGGTGGCAAGCTTCTCTTCTGCAAACAGACCAGCCTCAATGCGCTTTGCTAGCTCTACCTCAAGCTCAGCATTAAGCAGCGCCACCTTACCGATTTGCTTCAGGTAGTCCTTGACCGGGTCAGCCGTCGCACCAGTAATGGTTAGGTTCTGGACCGGGATGTCGTCTTCGTCATCCTTGATTACAAGTGCGTCGGTTGGAAGCTCAATAACACCGGTTGTTGGTTCAGCGTCATCAGCTGTTAGGTCCACCGCAGCGGCAGCCTCAGAAACAATGTCTTCCACCGAGTCGGTGACCTTTGATTTGGCGGCCTTTGTTGTGGCCTTGGCTGGTGCCTTCTTGACCAGTGCAGGCTTGGCAGCCTTTGTGGCCGCAGGCTTCTTGTCCGCAGCTACCTTCTTAGGTGCTGCCGCCTTCTTTGGAGCAGCCTTGACTGCACCTGTGGTGGCGGATTCTTTGGCTTTCGCCTTGGACGCTGTAGCGATGATATTCCTCTATCTCGGGCAGACTTTAAACCCTTGTCAAGTCGAAGGACCTGAAAGGGTTTCCCTCTAGTATGCCACTAAATACGCGGCAATACAGCTAAAACACGAAATTAGCGCCGATTTATTCCTGATCATCGGTGTTGTTTCGCATCGTTGTCAGGTACTTCTCAAGCTCATCGGCCAATTCGTCCACGGTGGGCGGCTCTCCGGAAGGCTTACCAATCGGAGCCCTAGACGGCCCCTGAGACCCTGATGAGTACCCCTGTTCAAGAGTCTGAACCAGCTTCGCTAACTCCGCGTTGTCAGCGATCTGCGCTTCCACCTTCGCGGCAAATTCGTTAGCAGCATCGCGAAGGTCATCAGATGGGAAGACCAAGCCGGTCGCGGCACTGATTAGCTCTAGTCCACTGAGGGCCGCGTTTGGAACCTCGTTCTCGGCCAAATAGTGCGGCACAAGAAGCACAAACCCGGCCGTCGCAACAAAACTGGCACTGAGGCGATATTCCAAAAGGTGTGTCACGTTTCCAGGCACTTGGGTTTGAGGTTTCCACTCTGAGAACCTCTGAATCATGTCAGCGCGATTACCAGAGACGGTAACGCCAGCGGGTCTTGTGTGAGGAATCGGGAACGGGATCGAGTGCACCCAGGTGAAGTTCTTGACCTGATATTTTCTGATTAGCTCAAGAATTGAGCTTGCAAATCGCTCCCACCTAAGATCCGGCTCGTAGCCCTCCAGCAGCAAGAATGGCTGCTGAGCCTCATCGAAGACCAGATGGACAGCCAGTGACGGAGGTTCGTAGGACTCGATGTGGTCCTTCTCAAAATAGAGTGAAGGTCTCCTTGATCGGTAGTCAAGGAATTCGTCGTTGTCAAAACGGACTATCTCCTCTGAGTCCAGCTGACCAAAAAGGTGTGTTGATAGTTGAGACACAGTCTGGCCCGCGTCACTAAAGCCGTTTATTAGCGCCACCATTGGAAGCCCGCTAGGGACTTCTGGCTGCCCAATAATCTTGTATGACGCTTCCACAAAACAATAGTAACCGACCTAAACTTGTGGCCATGCACACTATCTCGGTCAGCACAATATCTACCCCCGCCACCCATGTCGCAGCTGCTCTCACGGACACCGGACCACAGGGCTTGGCCGCAAACATCACCAAGGACACCCTTGAGCACTTCGGTGCTCTGAGCAAGCCTGAGCAGGTGACCCGAATTCCCGGAGAATCCTCCACATTTCTTATGGTCGGATGCGGTGCTGAGATCAACTATCGAAATTTCGCAGCAGCCGCGGTTCGCTCTGCAAAGGACCTAGTCGAATTGGTGATTGACCTGACTCTGGCAAGCGATAGTGAGATTCTAGAAGCGGCTGAAGGAGCTGCACTAGGGGTTGAAACACCGAACAGCTACAAGGCGAGCAAAACCAAGCTGCAGACAGTGACCCTGATGGTCAAGCCAGAATTTGAATCGCTAGAGATTGAACCGGCTATCCAGATCGCTACTCAGGTGGTCAATGCACGAGAACTTATAAACACTCCGGCCAATGATCTCTGGCCGCAAAAACTTGCGGAGACAGCTGCCAACCACGCAAAGCACCTACCAATCGAAGTTGAGATTTGGGACGAGGAGCGTCTAGTAGAAGAAAACTGCGGCGGCATACTTGGGGTTGGGCGCGGCTCAGTGAGGCCACCGCGACTAGTAAAAATGACCTACCGCGGCGGATCCAAGCACCTTGGCCTAGTCGGTAAGGGCATAACTTTTGACACTGGTGGGCTTTCCTTGAAACCCGCCGAATCAATGGTCGGAATGAAGTACGACATGGCCGGTGCAGCCACCGTAATGGCAGCCATTCTCGCAATTGCCCAGCAACAGATTCCGGTTACGGTGACAGCGATTATGTGCTTGGCCGAGAACATGCCATCCGGCCAGGCAACAAGGCCTGGCGATGTCCTCAAAATGAGAAACGGCAAGACAGTCGAGGTGCTTAACACGGACGCTGAGGGTCGGCTGGTCCTAGGAGACGGTCTTACCGTTCTAGCCGAACTGAACCCAGACCACATAGTAGATGTAGCAACGCTGACTGGAGCGGCAACAATTGCTCTGGGTAACCGATATGCCGGACTCATGGGACGGGGCTCGGCAATAGAGCGCGTGAAAGAGGCCGGCACCCAGGTGGGAGAGCTGATCTGGGAGATGCCACTTCCCGAAGAGCTGCGCCCACTGCTTGATTCAGACTTGGCAGATATCGCGAATGTGAAGATAGGCAATCGAGCCGGCGGCATGCTGATAGCCGGATGGTTCCTGAGCGAATTTGTTGCCGAGGATGCCTCCTGGGCACATCTTGATATTGCCGGCCCGGCCAATAATGACAGCGCTCCCTATGGGGTTGTGCCAAAGGGTGCCTCCGGAGTTGCGATTCGCACGCTTGTGCAGCTCGCGCAAAACCTTGCTGATAAGTAGGTAGTAGACTTCTGCGGGTAATAGGCCGCGTTTTTTTGGAGCTAAATTGGCAGAGAATACTTTTGACCTTGTAATCCTTGGCAGCGGAAGTGGTGGCTACGCCGCCGCTTTGCGCGGAGCCCAACTTGGATTATCCGTTGCGCTAATCGAAAAGGACAAGCTCGGCGGCACCTGCCTACACCGCGGCTGTATCCCGACTAAAGCGCTATTGCACTCTGCTGAGGTAGCCGACACCACAAAAGAGGCTGCGCACTACGGCGTGACCGCTGCCTTCCAGGGCATCGACATGGTCCAGGTAAATAAGTACCGCGACTCAATTGTTGACAAGCTTTATAAGGGACTAACCGGACTGGTTGGTTCAAAGAACATTACTTCGATTCAAGGCGAGGGTCGCCTGACCGGACCCAAGACCGTCACTGTCGGTAGTGAGACCTACACCGGCAAAAACGTTCTCTTAGCCACTGGATCTGTAACAAAGACCCTAGGAATCGAAATTGGTGGCCGAGTAATCACCAGCGACCAGGCGCTTCAGATGGACTGGGTTCCTCAGAAGGTTGCCATTCTCGGCGGCGGCGTTATCGGAGTTGAGTTTGCATCAATCTGGCGCTCTTTCGGCGCAGAGGTCACCATTATCGAAGGCCTTGACCGACTCGTGCCAAATGAAGATCCAGCGATGAGCAAGGGCCTGGAGCGCGCCTACAAGAAGCGCGGTATCGATTTCAAACTAGGAAACAAATTCAAGCAGGTCACCCAGAATGAAGCTGGCGTCACTGTAGAGCTGGAGTCAGGCGATTCGGTGCAGGCAGACATTCTGCTGGTAGCCGTGGGACGTGGACCAAACGCCACCGGCTTTGGCTTCGAAGAGCAGGGCATCGCAATGGAGCGCGGCTGGGTCCTGACCAACGACCGCCTAGAAACCAATGTTCCTGGCGTTTATGCAGCAGGAGACATCGTCCCAGGATTGCAGTTGGCCCACAGGGGCTTCATGCAGGGAATTTTTGTCGCTGAGGAAATTGCTGGCCTCAATCCAATAGTTGTCGACGAGATGGGCATCCCACGCGTCACCTACTGCGAGCCAGAAATTGCTTCAGTGGGACTCACAGAAGCTCAGGCCAAGGAAAAATTTGGCGCTGACAAGGTTTCGATTTACGAATACAACCTAGCCGGAAACGGCAAGAGCAACATCCTGGGTACTGCTGGAGTAATCAAGCTAATCCGTGAGGTGAATGGACCGGTAATCGGTTTCCACATGATCGGATCTCGGGCCGGAGAGCAGGTCGGCGAAGCACAGCTAATTGTGAACTGGGAGGCATATCCTGAGGATGTGGCACCACTTATTCACGCCCACCCGACCATGAATGAAGCTATCGGAGAGGCCCACCTGGCGCTTGCCGGTAAGCCGCTTCACGCACACGCTTAATAAGACAAGGACAGTTAGGTAAGAACGATGAGTGAAGTAACACTTCCTGCACTGGGTGAATCAGTCACCGAGGGAACAGTGACCCGCTGGCTTAAGAATGTTGGCGACACTGTGGCTGTTGATGAGCCACTGGTTGAAGTATCCACAGACAAGGTTGACACGGAGATCCCGTCCCCGTTCGCTGGAACGCTTCAGCAAATCATGGTTCAAGAAGATGAGACTGTAGCCGTCGGCGCTGTACTAGCGGTTATCGGTGAGGGCGCCGCTCCTGCCGCCGCGGCCGCAGAACCTGCAGCTCCTGTTGCTGCCGCTCCTATTGCTGAGGCCCCTGCCGCTCCTGTTGCTCCCGCACCTGTTGTTCCCGCACCTGTTGTTCCCGCACCTGTTGCTGAGGCACCTGTTGCCGCTCCTGCAGCTCCCGCTCCTGTTGCTGAGGCACCTGTTGCTCCCGCAGCTCCGGCTCCTGTCGCTGCTGCTCCTGTTGCAGCTGCTGCACCAGTAGCCGTTCCTAATAATGACTCCAGCTACGTAACGCCGATCGTTCGCAAGTTGGCGGCCGAAAAGGGAATTGACCTAGCGTCCGTAAAGGGCACCGGGGTCGGAGGCAGAATCCGCAAGGAAGACCTAGCTGCAACTCAGGGATCTTCACAAGCTAGCTACAGCCCAGAGCCTGCATCGCCGTTGCGTGGCACAGTCGTCCCGATGTCAAGACTTCGCAAGGTCTTGGCAGAGCGAGCCGTTGCCTCTATGCAGCAAAGTGCTCAGCTGACATCAGTGGTCGAGGTGGACGTCACCAAGGTTGCAAACCTGCGGACCAGAATCCAAGCGGAGTTCACCCAGAAAGCCGGCACCAAGCTTTCGTTCATGCCGTTCTTTACGCTTGCCGCAGCCGAGGCTTTGGCCGCGAACCCAGTTATTAACAGCACCGTTGAAGACACCAACATCGTCTACCACGGACAGGACAACCTGTCCTTTGCCGTCGAGACCGAGCGCGGTCTTCTGACACCAGTGATCAAGAACGCTTCGTCTTTGACAATCGCACAGCTAGCGCAGTCAATTGCCGACATGGCCGAGCGAACCCGAAACAACCAACTGACACCCGATGAGCTGTCGGGTGGAACATTCACGCTGACCAACACTGGCAGTCGTGGTGCTTTGTTCGACACCCCGGTTGTGTTCCTGCCGCAGTCTGCCATTCTCGGCACCGGAATCGTCACGAAGCGTGCCGCCGTTGTCAAGGACCAGGACGGCAATGATGCGATTGCGATTCGTTCGATGGTTTACCTGGCACTGAGCTACGACCACCGCATCATCGATGGTGCAGACGCCTCACGTTACCTAATGGCTGTCAAGGCAAGGTTGGAAGACGGTCAGTTCGAATCAGTACTGGGAATCTAGTCGCCCCATTGCCAAGAGATAGAAGCTATGCCTGAATTTCAAAGGATTAGCTTCGCGCCGGAGTTTCTCGACTATCAAGCTGGCATGGACCTCCAGCAACGTGTCCACGCTGACGTAGTAGGCAATAAGACGCCGAATACCGTCTTGCTCTTGGAGCACTCCCCTGTTTACACGGCCGGAAAGAGAACTGAGGAACACGAGCTCCCTGACGACGGTTCTGCGTTTTATGAAACAAACCGTGGCGGGAAAATTACCTGGCATGGCCCCGGCCAACTCGTCGGCTATCCGATCATGCACTTGCCGCAACCAATTGATGTTGTTGCCTACGTTCGATGGCTGGAGGAAGTGCTAATTCAGGTGATAGCAAACTTCGGAGTTGTCGGGCAAAGAGTTCAGAAGCGAACTGGGGTTTGGGTTGAAACCGACTCTGGTTTAGAAAAAGTCGCGGCCATTGGCATTCGAATAAGCGAGAAGGTCACGATGCATGGCTTCGCCTTGAACTGCAACAACAGCCTCGAGCCATACGAGCACATTGTCGCCTGCGGAATTGATGATGCGAGGACCACGACACTTTCACGTTTGACCGGAACTGAAATAACTCCGCTTCAAGCAGCTACGCTTGTAGAGCAGTTGATGGGAGATATACCGAATGCCAGAGCATAATCCAGACAGAAAACTTCTCCGCTTAGAGGTTAGAAACAGCACTGTGCCGATCGAGCGCAAACCTGAATGGATCCGCACCACTGCGAAAATGGGACCCGAATACCAGAAACTCCAGGGCCTAGTCAAGGAAAAGGAACTCCACACTGTTTGCCAGGAGGCAGGCTGTCCAAACATTTTCGAATGCTGGGAAGACAGGGAAGCCACCTTCCTAATCGGTGGTAGTCAGTGCACACGACGCTGTGATTTCTGCCAGATCGACACCGGAAAACCAGCTGCTTTCGATGCTGATGAGCCTAGGAGAGTTGGCAAGTCGGTCAAGGAAATGGATCTTCGCTACGCGACGGTAACCGGAGTGGCCCGCGACGACCTTCCTGACGAAGGAGCCTGGCTCTATGCCGAGACAATTCGTCAAATCCACAAGAAGTCGCCTGGAACCGGCGTTGAGATTCTGATTCCCGACTTTTCGGGACGGCCGGAGCTGCTGCAGAAGGTATTCGATGCCAAACCACAGGTTTTTGCCCACAATGTTGAGACGGTTCCAAGAATCTTCAAGCGCATTCGTCCGGCCTTTACCTACGAACGCTCGCTTGACGTTCTAACTCAAGGTCGAAATGCTGGCATGGTGACCAAGTCGAACCTCATCCTGGGCATGGGTGAGGAAATTCCTGAGGTGCTGCAAGCTCTGCAGGACCTTCACGACGCGGGAACTGACATCATCACAATTACTCAGTACCTGCGCCCCTCCCCTAGGCACCACCCCGTAGAGCGTTGGGTGAAGCCGCAGGAGTTCGTAGAGCTTTCCCAAGCAGCTGAAGAAATCGGCTACCTGGGTGTTCTTGCCGGTCCACTTGTCCGTTCCAGCTATCGCGCCGGAAGACTATGGGCAAAATCAATGATTTCTAAGGGACGCGAGATTCCAGAAGAACTGAAGCACCTGGCAGACAAGGTCGAGTTCGCACAAGCAAGCGCCGTAGCCTGACTAAACTAGTTCTGTGGCTAAAGACAAGAAACCTCCAGGGCGCTTCAGACAGTTATGGCGCGTATATAAAGTAACTGCGAAATCGGATCCTTCGTCAGCTTGGCTGGCCGTGCTGGTTCTACTGCTCGGAATTGCAGTTGGACTCGGCGTTGGCTTCCTAACAAGTGGCGGCAGCATATTCACCACAGTGCTGTGGGGCATTTCTGGCCTCATTACCGGCGTTCTGGTGGCCATGATTGTCATGAGCAACAAGGCCGAGAAGAATGCCTACATGCAAATCGAGGGCCAGTCAGGTGCCGTCGGCGCAGTGCTGGATTCTCAAATTCGCAGAGGTTGGCGAACCAGTCCAATGCCGGTCGCCATCAACGGCAGGAACCGGGAAGCGGTCTATCGCATGATCGGTAGGCCAGGAGTGGTTCTAATTTCTGAAGGCTCCTCGGCAAAACTTCACCAGATGGTTGAGGATGAGGCTAGAAAGGTGCAGCGCGCTGCTACCGGAGCAACCGTGCACAAGGTTCACGTGGCTACAGATGGGTCAGGCGTGAGGCTGCACAAATTGCTCAAGCATGTCTACAAACTCCCGAAGACGCTAAGTCGTTCGGAAGTAGCTGCGGTTTCAAACCGACTAGACGCACTTGGCTCACACGCGTCGGTTCCAATTCCAAAGGGAATTGACCCAAACAAGGTTCGGGCACCAAAGCGCAAGGTTTAACATTCCCGAAACATTGCAGCAGTAAATTTTCAGTATTCATATCGTCACTCGTGACAAAGGAGATGGAGCACCATGTTCAAGACCGCCTCAGAAGTACTTCAGTACATCAAGGACAATGACATCAAGTTTGTTGATGTTAGATTCACAGATCTTCCTGGAGTGCAGCAGCACTTCAACCTTCCAGTGTCCCAGATTGACGAGGACTTCTTCGCAAACGGACAGCTGTTCGATGCATCGTCGATTCGCGGCTTCGCTTCAATTCACGAGAGTGACATGCAGCTGATTCCAGACGTCACAACCGCCTGGGAAGACCCATTCAGGGTTGAGAAGACTCTGATCATGAACTTTGACATCTACAACCCACGTAACGGTGAGTTGTACCATCGCGACCCAAGACAGGTGGCTCATAAGGCTGAGCGTTACCTGCAGTCAACTGGCATCGCTGACACCGCTTTCTTCGCACCTGAGGCTGAATTCTTCATCTTCGATGACGTTCGCTACGAAGTTAAGTCAAACACCGCATTCCACATCGTGGACTCGATCGAGGGTGCATGGAACACAGCTCGCCAAGAAGAGGGCGGCAACCTAGGAAACAAGACGCCTCATAAGGGCGGCTACTTCCCTGTTTCCCCAGTTGACCACCTAGCTGACATTCGTGACGCTATTGTGCTTGAGCTCGAGGCAGCTGGCCTGAGCGTCGAGCGAAGCCACCACGAGGTTGGAACAGCTGGACAGTGTGAAATCAACTACCGCTTTGACACCCTAGTCAAGAGCGCCGATGACCTACTTAAGTTCAAGTACATCGTGAAGAACGTTGCTCACCAGTACGGCAAGAGCGCGACCTTCATGCCTAAGCCGCTGTTCAACGACAACGGTTCCGGCATGCACGTTCACCAATCACTGTGGAAAGACGGCAAGCCATTGTTCTACGACGAGGCTGGCTATGGCTCTCTATCCGATCTTGCTCGTTGGTACATCGGTGGAATCCTGAAGCACGCAGCAAGCCTGTTGGCATTCACAAACCCATCGATTAACTCCTACCACCGACTAGTCCCAGGCTTCGAAGCCCCAGTGAACCTTGTCTACTCTGCTGGTAACCGATCGGCTGCGATTCGAATCCCAATGACTGGATCAAACCCGAAGGCAAAGCGCATCGAGTTCCGAGCTCCGGACAGTGCTGGAAACCCATACCTTGCCTTCGCGGCAATGATGATGGCGGGCATCGACGGAATCAAGAACCGTATTGAGCCACACGAGCCAGTCGACAAGGACCTATACGAGCTCCCTCCAGAGGAAGCAAAGGCAATTCCACAGGTTCCAGGTGACCTAGAGTCCGTTCTAAAGGCGCTAGAGGCTGACCACGAGTACCTGATGGAAGGCAATGTCTTCACTAAGGACCTGATTGAGAACTGGATCGACTACAAGCGCGAGAAGGAGCTGAAGCCAATGGCCCAGCGTCCTCACCCTTACGAGTTCGAGCTTTACTACAGCGTCTAGACCATAAAAGATTGAAGGCCAGGCGGAGAAATCTCTGCCTGGCCCTTTTTCGATTCTTCGCTACTGGGCGAAGAGCCTCTCAAAGACAATGCGTGCTTTTCTGGTTGTCGCCAAATACAGCTCCTCCAGCTCGGTAGCTGAGCCGGGAGCAAACTCCAAAATTCGGGCCATTGCTTCAAGCTGATATCGGTCTATTGGGAGCTGGTCGTTGGATCGATCGCCTGCCAGTACCTGGGCGCTTCGCAATCTGCTGGCCAGTGTCCAAGCGGCCTCAAGTACTGCAGCGTCAGCAGCATCGATTTTTCCAACCTCGGTTAGCTGGTGAAGGTTCTCAAGTGTCCCCAGTCCCTTCAGGCCTGGAAATTGCCCGACATAGCGAAGCTGCAGGAACTGAACCAGCCACTCGATGTCGCTAACTGCACCCTTGCCGAGTTTTAGGTGTCTGGCCGCGTCAGCGCCTTGAGGAAGACGCTCATTTTCGACTCGTGCCTTCATCAGGCGGATGTCGACCAGCTTCTTATTGCTGAGCTCGCTTGGATACCGATACTTGTCTATGAGCTCGGTGAATTCCTGCTGGAGCTGATTTGATCCAGAAATGGTCCGAGCCCGCAACAGGGCCTGGAACTCCCAAGTCTCAGCCCATTTTTCGTAGTAACCGGCATAGGCAGCCAGCGACTTAATTCTCGGACCGTTTTTACCCTCCGGCCGAAGGTCAAGATCGATTTCAAACTCCAGTATTGAGTCTTTTACAAGAGATAAGAGCTTGGCAACAGCCGACTCTGCATCCCGCTGAGCAAACTCATTATCGCTTCGATAAACCAGAATCACATCTGCATCGGATCCAAAGCCTTGCTCCTTGCCACCCAAACGTCCCATGGCAACGATTCCAACATCGAGCTCTGGGTCAACAGACCTCAATGCAAGCTGCATCATGCTGGACAGGTAAACCTCGCTCACGTCGCTAAGAGCTCTGGAGATTTGCTTCAAGTTTGTAACACCCAGGGTTGCTCCGATCGCTATTCGCAGGACCTCACGCCTGCGAATAACTCTTAGGCTTTCGGCAGTCTTGTCCGGGTTTTGACTGCGCTTCAGAATTGCAAAGGCCTCCACCTCGAGTTCATCTCGAGAGCTCGGTTCCAGCTGACTTTCCTCGCCG
Organism: Aquiluna sp.; assembly: GCA_017854485.1. Lineage (GTDB taxonomy): Bacteria > Actinomycetota > Actinomycetes > Actinomycetales > Microbacteriaceae > Aquiluna. Next base: position 130,506 of record JAFMHN010000001.1, read on the forward strand.
AACCAGGAGCTGGATTCAGGTGTGTATTCAAGCAGCCTGGCTATGAAGTTTGAGGATGCTAGAACCCTCATGAGCCGTTCTGCAGCGCCGGATGAGTCCCGAAGCATCTTCAAGAACCAGTGTGCATCTCCCAGCTGCTCCGAGAGCCGTCGGAAGCTAAGTAGCGCCCGGTCGGGGTAAACACCCTCTGCCATCCACCTGATCAAAACCGGCAGCAAACTGCGCTGAATGGTAGCTCGTCTTGACACCCCTTGACTGAGCGCCTTGAGGTGCCGGTTGGCACCTTCTGGGTCAAGGAACCCAAGCGACCTGAGCCGGCTTTCAACGTCCTGGTCTGAAAGCAAAACTTCACCGGGGTCAAGGTCGGCCGTAGCCGACAACAGTGGTCGGTAGAACACCGAGTCGTGCAGCTTAGCAACCTGAGCCTTCGCCTGGAGCCAGCTGGCTTGCAGGTCATCCGCGCTGAAGCTGTGATGCAGCGCTCGCGCTATTCTTCTCAGCTCTGACTCTTCAACTGGCATCAAGTGAGTTCTTCTAAGCCTTACCAACTGCAGCCGGTGCTCAATCGCTCGAAGTCTGCGATATAGCGATTGCAGATCAGCGGCATCTTGCCTTGAAAGCAGACCCGCCTTTGAGAGAGCGGCGATAGCCTCGAATGTGCCGGAACAGCGAAGATTTGGATCGGCAACACCGTGCACCAACTGCAGTAGTTGAACTGTGAACTCGACATCACGCAATCCCCCGCGACCAAGCTTTAGGTTGTGATCGCGTTCCTGAACTGGGATGTTCTCAATAACTCTTTTACGCATTGCCCGCGCGTCCTGAACAATGTTTGAACCGCCGTGCCTGGTCCAAATTAGCGGACAGATCCTATCGAGATACTCCGCACCCAGCGCTGCATCACCGGCAGAAACACGAGCCTTGAGCAGTGCTTGAAACTCCCAGCTCTTTGCCCATTTTTCATAGTAGGCAACGTGCGCATCAACTGTTCTGACCAGTGCGCCAGCCTTGCCCTCTGGTCGAAGGTTTGGATCAACCTCCCAAAGACCTGGCTCTCGATCTGACTCATTTATTACCAACGCCAACCTTTGGGCAATTTTGGTGCCAACCTCAATGAAATTTTGAGAGGTTCCGGAGCCAACATAGATCACATCAACGTCACTCACGTAGTTGAGCTCTCGCGCACCACACTTGCCCATTGAGATAACCGCGAGTTCGGTGCCTTCCGAGTCCTGCTGACTAATACGGCCTTCGTTCAAAAGCTCAGACCTCGCTAAGGCAAGTCCGGCCTCTAGAGCCGCGTCAGCCAGATCCGATAAAGCCGCGACTACTGCCGTTACCGCTGCCTCCGGACCCTCTTGCGACAAATCCCAGTCCGCAATCCGAGCCAGCTGCTGACGATAAGAAACCCTAAGGGCAACACGATTACTAGTGGCTAGGTTGAGCGAGTTTGGTAAGGCTGGCTTTCGACCCAGAAACTCCATCGTCTCTGGCTGCCTCAGGAAGCCTTCGGCAACACCATCAGAAGCACCCAGAAGGCGGATCAGCCGAACGCAGGAATCAGCCTTCGCAACAAGCTTCAATGATTCACTTGGTGCTACCTCTAGCAGCCTCAGCAGGTGACCAAGTGCCCGGTCTGGTGAAGCGGAAAAAGCCAGCGCTTCGGTGCAGGTGTCACTGTGCTTGCCTACAAGCTCAGTGAGTCTTTCGAGGTCAGTTCTGGCAGCCGAAAGCGACTCAAAGCCAAGCTTCGCAATTTCGCTCAGCGATTTGGCGCGAGGTGAGCCGGATGCGGGAGCAGCCATTTACAGGGTTTTGAGGTTTTGCTCGATCTCGTACGGCGTGACTTGAGCACGATAGTCAGCCCACTCGTTGCGCTTGTTTGCAAGCACAAAATTGAACACAGACTCACCCAAGACCTCAGCCACAAGCTCAGACTCCTCTAGCTTCTTGATGGCGTGATCCAGGGACTGAGGAAGGGCTTCAATGCCAAGCGCCTTGCGCTCCATGTTGGAAAGCGCCCAGACGTCCTGCTCGGTCTCGTCAGGCAGTTCGTAATTCTCTTCGATTCCCTTCAGGCCTGCCGCCAGAAGAAGCGAGTAGGCCAGGTACGGGTTCGCAGCCGCATCCATAGCTCGATACTCAATCCGTGTGGACTGCGACTTCTCGGGCTTATGCAATGGGACTCGAACCAAGGCACTGCGGTTGTTGTGACCCCAGCTCACGTAGCTTGGGGCTTCTCCCCCGCCCCAGAGGCGCTTGTAGCTGTTTACGAACTGGTTGGTCACCAGGGTGATCTCGGGAGCATGCTTTAGAACGCCGGCCATAAACTGACGGGCCGTGTTTGAGAGGTGGTACTTGGCCGCCGCATCGAAGAATGCGTTCTTGTCCCCCTCGAACAACGAGAAGTGTGTGTGCATGCCGGAACCCGGGTGTGCGGTGAATGGCTTTGGCATAAACGTTGCATAAACGCCCTGCTCGATCGCCACCTCCTTGACCACTGTCTTGAAAGTCATGATGTTGTCTGCCATGGAAAGAGCATCGGAGTAGCGCAAGTCGATTTCGTTTTGACCAGGCCCGCCCTCATGGTGGGAAAATTCAACTGAAATGCCCAATTGCTCGAGCATGGTCACTGCGCGACGCCTAAAGTCGTGAGCTGTTCCACCTGGAACATTGTCAAAATACCCGGCGGTGTCCACGGGGACAGGTTCTCCGGTTTCATCGACCGAACTGGATTTCAAAAGGTAAAACTCAATTTCCGGATGAACGTAAAAACTGAAGCCCATCGACGCTGCCTTGGCAAGGGTCCGTCTCAAAACGTTTCTCGGGTCTGCGGCTGCAGGCTGTCCATCGGGAGTGGCGATATCGCAAAACATTCTTGCGGCAGGGTCTACCGTTCCGCGCCAGGGCAGGATTTGGAAGGTGGAAGGGTCTGGAATGGCAAGCATGTCAGCTTCTGAATTTCTAGCGAGACCCTCGATTGAGGAACCATCGAATCCGATGCCTTCTGCGAAGGCTCCTTCGATCTCAGCAGGGGCCACAGCCACCGACTTAAGTGATCCAGCGACGTCCGTAAACCACAGTCTCACGAACTTTACGCCGCGCTCTTCGATTGTTCTTAAAACAAACTCTTGCTGCTTGTCCATTTAGCCTCCCTGCCTGTCTAATAGGCTATCGGTTGTGACGCCAATAAAAGTAGCTTTTGCTCAGACTAACCCTGTCGTTGGAGACCTCAGGGGAAATCTCAGCGACATACGATCAGCGATCGCCTCCGCATCTGGAAATGCCGACGTGGTCGTGTTTGGTGAGCTCGCCCTGTCTGGTTACCCACTGGGTGATCTGAGCTACCGCGGCGATGTTATCGATGCCACAGCAAGGGCCCTGAATGAATTGGTCCTAATCACTGGCGAACCAGAATTAGCCGGTGTTTACGTCGTGGTCGGTCACGTGAGTAAAGCCCGGGGACCGAAGCACCCAATGCAGGCATCAGCTGCAATCGCCCACAACTCAGCCAGCGTCATCAAGGATGGGAAACTACTGGGCACCTACCACAAACAGATTCTGCCAAATTTTGATGTCTTTGATGACTGGCGAAACTTTGTCCCGGGCGAGTCGGAACTTATTTTTGAAATCAATGGTACAAAGTGCGCAGTTGCCATTTGCCAGGACATCTGGACCGAGGATAGAACTCGGTCGGTTGCGCTCAGCAATGAGGGCGTCGAGCTACTACTGGTGCTAAACGGCTCCCCTTACACAAGGAATAAGGCAGTCGAACGGCGACAGGCGGCTCGGGACTTCCAAAACGGCTTCGCTCTGGCCTATTCCAACTTGGCAGGTGGCCAGGATGAGCTGGTATTTGATGGCGACAGTTTCCTGCTTGATGAGACTGGTACTGAAGTGCTTCGTGCGGGAATGGAACCAGGGTTGTACTGGGATCAGGATCAGAAGCTTGAGCCAGTGAAATCAAATGATCTGGCTACGCTGTGGCAGGTTTTGGTCACTGGCCTGCGTGACTACTGCGCAAAAACGGGACAGACCAAAGCTGTGCTTGGTCTCAGCGGCGGAATCGATTCTGCCCTGGCAGCAGCAATCGCCTGTGAGGCGCTTGGGAACGAAAATGTGCTTGGAATTGCACTGCCCTCCAGGTACTCCTCTGAGCATTCGGTCGAGGATGCCTATGCGCTTGCAAAGAATTTGGATATCGAGATTCGTCAGGTGCCAATCGACAGAGCACACCAAGCTTTTGAATCCATGGTTGAACTTTCACAATTGGCTTCCGAGAACCTGCAGGCCAGAATTCGGGCGGTTGCGCTAATGGCAATTTCAAATAGCGAGGGGCACCTGCTCTTGACCACCGGCAACAAATCTGAAATTGCGGTTGGCTACTCCACTATGTACGGAGACTCGGCTGGTGGATTTGCACCCATCAAGGATGTGTTCAAGACGGATGTTTGGGCTCTTGCTAGGTGGGTGAACTCAGTCCACGAGTCGATTGTTATTCCAATTAGCTCAATCGAAAAACCGCCAAGCGCCGAACTCAGACCTGACCAGCTCGATAGCGACTCATTGCCTGACTACCAACTGCTAGACGAGATACTGAAACTGCTGATTGAGAAATCCGCCACAATCCCGGAGATCGAAGCACTCGGATTTGATGTTTCTGAAGTTGCGCGCATCGAGGCTATGGTTAGAAACTCAGAGTGGAAACGGTCACAGGGTGCCATTGGAACAAAAACTACAGAGGTCTCATTTGGCACCGGCCGCAGAGTGCCATTAACGACAAGGTTTACAAATTATGAAGATTAGAACCAGCACCCTTGCGGCATTGAAGGCCAAGGGTCAGAAATTTGCGGCACTGACCAGCTATGACATGCACACAGCTGCAATTTTTGACCAGGCTGGGATTGAAGTCTTATTGGTTGGGGATTCAGCAAGTGACAATGTGCTCGGTTATAACGGCACCACGCCAATCGAGCTCAGTGAAATGATCCCGTTCGGCAGAGCCGTGGCGTCAAGCGCAGTTAGCGCCTTGGTGGTGGTCGACCTACCCTTCGGAAGCTACGAAGTGAGTGACGCTCAGGCGTTGACCAATTCCATTCGAGTAATGAAGGAAACGGGAGCCGATGCTGTAAAACTCGAAGGCGCCAAGCTTTCTCAGATTCGGGCCCTTGTCTCCAGCGGGATCCCAGTCATGGGTCACGTCGGATTCACTCCGCAAAGCGTAAACACATTGGCCGGCTACAAAGTCCAGGGCAGGACGGAACAAGACGCCGCTCGGATTTTGCAGGAGTGCAAAGACATTGAAGCCGCAGGTGCCTTCGCGGTGGTGCTCGAGATGATTCCGGCCGAGCTCGCTCAGGAAATTTCACAACAACTATCAATCCCAACTATTGGAATAGGAGCTGGAGCGGGCTGCGACGGCCAAATACTGGTCTGGCAAGATTTTGCCGGGCTGGGCACCAGGTCTCCCAAGTTTGCCAAGCAGTATTTGAATCTCCGTCAGGACCTCAGCGCAGCGGCGACAGCCTTTCGCAATGAGGTTGTAGCTGGAGAGTTTCCGGCACCGGAGCAGCAGTTCTAAGACTCCCAGTCTCGCTGTTCTTCTTCACGCATCTGCCTGGCACGAGACTCTAGTATTTCCTTGCCGCGAGCCGCGTCCTCGGCAGAATCAAATGGGCCGATTCGATCAATGGATAGCGACTGAAGCCCAATCTCAACTTGATTGGTTTTTACGTTCAACCAATATTGAGGCTTGTCGTTCAATGTCCCCCCAGTTCGTCGGAATAAAAATTAGACTCTACTCATGCCAAAAGCAGCCGATAGAACACTCGTCCCCGGAATAATTTCCAGGCAAAGAGCAGTCCCTGGAAGCATAGCAAGACCCGAGTATGTTGGCCGGCCAGGCCCTGCACCACACGTTGGCGGCGACAAGTACGACGATGAGACCATTGGCCGAATCCGCGCAGCCAGCAAATTGGCAGCTCAGGCGCTAGAGCGAGTTTTGTCTGAGGCAAAACCGGGCGTCACAACTGACTTCCTTGACCAAGTCGGACACGAGTTTCTCTGCGACTCCGGGGCCTATCCGTCGACACTTGGCTACCGGGGATACCCGAAGTCGCTGTGCACCTCTCTAAACGAGGTTATTTGTCATGGCATTCCAGATGACACAGTCATGGAAGACGGTGACATCGTAAATGTGGACATCTCGGCCTACCTCGATGGCGTACACGGTGACACCAACGGAACCGTAATCATCGGGCAGGCTGACAGCGAAGTAGAACTGCTGGTCGAGCGCACCAAAGAGGCGATGATGCGAGGCATTAGAGCAGCAAAACCTGGCCGCGAGGTTAACATCATCGGCCGCGCAATTGAGACCTACGCCAAACGCTTCAATTACGGAGTAGTTCGGGACTTCACGGGACACGGAGTAGGAACCAGCTTCCACTCCGGACTTATCATTCCCCACTACGACGAACCTGCCTATCGTGACATTATCGAACCAGGGATGGTGTTCACGGTCGAGCCGATGCTGACTCTTGGAAGCCAGGATTGGGACATGTGGAACGACGACTGGACAGTGACCACCAAGGACAAGAGCTTCACGGCCCAGTTTGAGCACACAATCTTGATCACTGAATCCGGCGCTGAAATATTGACGGAGGCATAGATGCTGTCCAATGCAATCGGAATCGACGTTGGTGGAACCGGGATAAAGGCCGCGATAGTCGATATTAGAACCGGAGAGCTGCTGACCGAACGGCTCAGAGTTGAAACTCCGGCGGGGGGCGAGCCAAAAGATATTGCGGCGGCCTGCAACGGACTTATCGAACAACTAGCAGCACCATCCAACTTGACCGTCGGACTTTGTTTTCCTGCTGTGGTTACACATGGGATCACCCGCTCTGCAGCAAACGTCAGCGACGCCTGGATTGGTCTGAAGGCCGAGAAGCTGTTTACCAAGGCGCTTGGTCGTAATACCCACGTCCTAAACGATGCCGACGCAGCAGGGGTTGCCGAAGTGAAATTCGGTGCTGGACGCAAGGCAAAGGGTGTGACAATCATGACCACGCTTGGCACCGGAATCGGTTCCGCGCTCTTTCTCAACAAGAAGCTTGTTCCAAACACTGAGCTGGGACACCTGGACATCGGAGAGATTCGCGACTTTGAACAGTACGCTTCATTTGCCCAAATGGAAGCCGAAGGCTTGTCTTTTGAGCAGTGGGCCGAGCGTCTGGAAATCTTTTACGCTCACCTGGAGAGGCTGTTTAGTCCAGACCTATTTATTGTTGGCGGCGGAATCAGCAAATCACATGAAAGCTTCCTGCCACTGATAACAACGAATGCCCCAATCATCCCAGCAACCACCAGGAATGCTGCTGGCATCATTGGAGCCGCTGCTATGGCAGCAAAGGTTTTGAAGTAGCGAGATGGGCCGGCCGATACGCCGGGTTCTGTAGTGCCTAGGCACTGACGGTCATCTATCTCGGCCACCAATTGCTCAGTGGCTCTAGCAACCTACCCGAAGACTCGAACGAGTAGTTCTTAGCGCCTTCTTACTTGGTCTTGCTCCCGGTGAGGTTTACCTAGCCGAATTAGTCACCTAACTCGCTGGTGGTCTCTTACACCACCGTTTCATCCTTACCTCTTGCGAGGCGGTTTACTTTCTGTTGCACTGTCTCTTGGGTTACCCCAGGTGGGCGTTACCCACCACCGTACTCTGCGGAGCCCGGACGTTCCTCGGCAATGCCGCGACCGTCTAGCCGACCCATCTCAAGATCAAGACTAACTGGCTATTAGATGTTCGCAAGAATTGATCGTGAAGGTCTCGGCGAAGCCGGTTCCGTAGAACCTGTAAACGCTGATGCCGGTAGGGGCGAAATTAATGTTCCAATAACTGTCCATTGCCGACCGCTGCGCCAGCCTGGCGAAGCCACGAGAAGGCATCATGTGGGTAACCACGACCACTGTTTTGCCCTGGTTTCCAGCAATTAGCTCGGTGGCAGCCTGCTCAACGCGCTTGGCAAGATCTACCACAGACTCGCCACCGGGTGGCTTGGCCTCGGCAGAGGAGCGCCAGCTAGCCAATTCTGCACTGGAATCTGACTCCAAGGCGGTCATCGATAATCCGTCCCATTGCCCAAACTCGATCTCCCTCAATCGTTCGTCAACAACCAGGTCTGCGCCAAGATGCCTTGCAATAACTTCGGCCGTTTGCGTGGTTCTTGCCATCGGGGAATGGTGAACCATGGCAACCTCTGGCAGCCCAAACCGGTTCAAGAGCGGAGCGATAGCACCGGCAGCCCGTTCCGCCTCTGAAAGCCCCAAGGCAGACAACTGTGAGTCCTCCCCACCACCGCCGGCAATTAGGTTCGCCTCGGTCGCCGCCGTACTTCCGTGACGGACAACAACCAGCGTGGTCGGCTCTATGGTTTGTCGCGGAGCCCTAATGCTTCTTGGCTGAACAGCCGAGAGCTCCAAAGACGCCTCGACAGTCTGGAAATCGCCCTCATCAAGCGCCCGGTTGGCAAGAGCGTCCGCGATGGAGTTACTTTCACGTGGAATCCACTCGAGCTTTACATCGAATGCTCCAAGTAGTTCGCTTGCCTCAAAAACCAATTCGCGGATCTCCGGGCTCTTCACCTTCCAGCGTCCGCTTAGTTGCTCAACAACGAGCCTTGAATCTAGGCGGATTGTGACAGTCCGGTAGTCAGTAGCCGTGAGGTAGCGAAGGGCAGCAATGATGCCCTGGTACTCCGCGTAATTGTTTGTCTGATGGCCTAGGTTTTCACCCAAGTCAGCAATTGTGTTTCCTGCCTGATCCTCAATGTGAACACCATAAGCTGCTGGCCCAGGGTTCCCCCGAGAAGCGCCATCACAGTAAACAAAAATCATTCGCGCACCAAAATTGCGCTGCACTCAGGACATCTGGCCAATTCATCCTCCGCCACGGCTCTGATTTGCCCGAGCGCAGTCGAAGTTAGATTCATGTTGCAGGCACCACAGGTTGATCCCCGCAAAACGCCAACTGCGGTCGCTCGGGTGGCAAGACGTTCAAACAGCTCGAGAAGGTCGCTTGCAATCTCAGCCTTGGCCGCATCAACCTCGGCGGCAATTGAAGAATGCTCCTGCTTCACCACCGCTAGATCCTGTTTGGCGATTTCAAGCGCCGTCTCCAGGTCTGATTGGAGCTGCTGCTTTTGAGCTTGAATCTGCTGCTGGCTATCGGTTGAAAGTTCAACACGTTCCATCAACTCAAGCTGTGCATCTTCCAGCTCTGAACGTCGCTTGCCTAGTGTTTCTAGCTCGTGCTGAACACCGGCAATTACCTTGACGTCGGTAGCCTGAGTAAGTCGCTGCTGATCTTGGTCAATGCGCTTCACGACCAGGTCCAGGTCGTTCTCGGCCCGCTTTAGATCGCGCTGCAGTTCCTCATGGTCGGTAAGCATTTGGCTTGCCTTGGCACTTAGGTCCAGAAGCTGCTCGCGTATTGCCTCAGCCTTTGCACCTGCCATTAGCTCTCGTGCTTGTGACTCAAGTTTTTTTAGGGACACCAGCTGTGTTTGCAGCGTGAGCAAGGTTGGAAGTTGACTTGTTGCTATTTTCATTGCATCACCACGAAATTCCAGGGGTCGGTTGATAGGTCACTCACGACAAATTCAATGTCGGGAAATTTTTCGCTTAGTTGGGCTGCGGCACGACTAAGCCAGAGCCACTCAGCGGCAAAGTGTGCGATGTTCATGAGCGCTGTCTCCCCTGTCAAAGCAGACTGTTCGAGGAAGTCCTGCGATGGGTGGTGCCGCAGATCGGAAGTGATAAAAAGATCCAAGTCAGCCGCAAGGGCCGCACCTAGGTAGCTATCGCCTGCTCCGGCAACTAGGCCCACCCTCGTAATCATCTTGTCCTGGTCACCCGCGACCATCACGCCCTGAGCCACAGGAGGTAGCACCCTGGCGGTAAGTCTTGCGAAGTCCATAAGAGTTAGCGGCTTGGCAAGCTCTCCAATAAACCCCTGTTGAGGTGAGGGCAACAAGAAGCCAGTTTTGGTGAGGCCAAGTGATGCCCCTAGGGTGTCAGACACGCCACCGTCCAGAAAGTCTGCGTTGGTGTGGGCCGAGAAAACCGCAATGCTGCGTTGAATCGCGAAGGCGACGTTTGCACCCTTGGCGCTGTCACCAGAAAGGCGGTGCACACCGCGCAGGAACATTGGGTGGTGAGAGATGATCAGGCCAGCATCTTGAGAGCTTGCCTCTGCTAGGACTCCGGCGGTGATGTCAACGCTCAACAGCACCTTGGAAATGTCTTGATTTGGATCTCCGAGCATTAGGCCGGGTCGATCCCAATCCTCTGTGCCTAACTCGGGCCACAGCTCATTGAACTGAGTAACCAGCGTAGATAGCTTCACCATAACTACAGCCAATCAGATTATTGCTGCCAATGTTGCCAAAAATGACAACTAAAGCCGTTCGAGTGGGCCCTACCGGGCTCGAACCGATGACATCCACGGTGTAAGCGTGGCGCTCTACCAACTGAGCTAAAGGCCCTCCGAAAGCTTACTACTAAAAATCTCGATTAGAGAAGTTCAAGTGCTTTTGTATATGAATTTAGGTCTCTGGCCTCACCCGGCGAGGTGACGAACTTGGCTACCACAACACCGTCTTTGTTGATTACAAAGGTGCCGCGGGTGCCATGTCCACGATCGTCCAAAAATACGTCATAGGCCTGAGTTACCGCCCCATGAGGCCAGAAGTCAGCCAGAACCTGGAACTTGTAGCCCTCGGATTCGGCGAACTTGGCTTGGGTGAACTTGGAATCAACGCTGATTGCCAGCAGCTCAACGTCGGCTGACTGGAAAACCTCTAGGTTGTCACGAAGTTCGCACAACTCTCCGGTGCAGGTTCCCGAAAACGAAAGTGGGTAAAAAACTAGCGTCACTGCTTTTTTGCCCCTGAAGGCACTCAGGGTTATGGTTTCACCGTGTTGGTTGGTGAGACTGAAATCTGGTGCTAGATCTCCAACATTGATGGTCATTGCTCTCCTTTTTTTACAAAACCAGTGGCTGGCCTGAAACATTTCTTCTCGATGAGTAGACTTTAGACGCTCACACAAGAGCACAAGGAAACCAGGCCACGAAAAGAGGCTTTTTAACGTGTCGTATAACAACCAAGATGCATTCGGACCAACCATCCCGGATCGCGACCCTCAGGAAACTGCTGAGTGGCTTGAGTCACTTGACGCTCTAGCCAAAACCCATGGCCGAGGCAGAGCCCGAGAAATAATGCAGTCGCTCCTGAGGCGTTCTCACGACCTGCAGTTGAACGTGCCGCTGGTTCCCACAACTGACTACATCAACACCATCTCACCCGAAGATGAGCCAGAATTCCCGGGTGATGAACAAATGGAGCGCACCTACCGCGCCTGGATGCGCTGGAACGCAGCAATCATGGTGCACCGAGCACAACGCCCAGGGGTATCTGTCGGTGGACATATCTCGTCCTTTGCATCAAGTGCCTCGCTCTACGAGGTTGGCTTTAACCACTTTTTCAAGGGTCATGACCACCCACAGGGTGCTGACCAAATCTTCATTCAGGGCCATGCCTCACCAGGTGCGTACGCAAGAGCATATTTGGAAGATCGGCTTACGAGCTCGCAGTTGGATGCCTTTAGACAAGAGAAATCAAGCCCGAATGGTGGACTGCCGTCCTACCCGCACCCGCGCCTGCTTCCCGAATTCTGGCAGTTCCCAACTGTCTCAATGGGATTGGGTCCGATCAACGCGATTTATCAAGCGCAGTTCAACCGCTACCTGCAGGGCAGGAACTTCAAGGACACCAGTGGTCAACACGTTTGGGCATTCCTTGGTGATGGCGAATTGGACGAGGTTGAGAGTCGTGGAGCGCTGCAATTGGCGGCAAACGATGGCCTAGACAACCTAACCTTCGTGGTCAACGCAAACCTGCAGCGACTAGACGGTCCAGTCAGAGGCAACGGCAAAATTATTCAGGAGCTAGAGAGCTTCTTCCGCGGTGCTGGATGGAACGTGATCAAGGTGATTTGGGGTCGCGAATGGGATGTGTTGTTAGACCGAGACACAGACGGCGCTCTAGTCGACCTGATGAATAACACACCAGATGGTGATTACCAGACTTTCAAGGCCGAATCCGGAGCCTTTGTCAGGGAGAACTTCTTCGCAAGGGACCCAAGGACCGCGGCCATGGTCTCAGACTTCAGCGATGACCAGATTTGGGGCCTTAAGCGAGGTGGCCACGACTACAAGAAGATCTACGCGGCATACCAGGCGGCCATGAACCACAAGGGTCAGCCAACAGTGATCATCACTAAGACCGTGAAGGGCTACGGCCTTGGCAAGAGCTTCGAGGGCCGCAACGCCACCCACCAGATGAAGAAGCTAACGCTGGATAACCTGAAGGGCTTCCGCGATGAAATGCGCGTGCCAATCACAGATGCGCAGCTTGAGGCCGATCCATACCAGCCTCCGTATTACCACCCCGGTGCAGACGCCCCTGAGATTCAGTACATGCATGAGCGTCGCAGGGAACTGGGTGGTTACCTCCCCGAGCGCCGAAGTAAGTATGTGAGCTTTGAGCTACCAAGCGAGAAGGCTTACGAATCACCCAAGAAGGGCTCGGGCAACCAAGAGATTGCAACAACCATGGCCTTTGTCCGAATGCTGAAGGACTTGCTGAAGGCTGATGGCACCGGAGAGCGCATTTCGATGATCATCCCGGACGAGGCTCGTACCTTCGGAATGGATGCCTTCTTCCCGACCGCAAAGATCTACAACCCTCGTGGTCAGCACTACATGTCAGTTGACCGCGAGCTGTTGCTTAGCTACAAGGAGGCGACCAACGGCCAGATCCTCCACACCGGAATCAACGAGGCTGGTTCACTTGCTGCCTTCACCGCTGCCGGTTCGAGCTACTCAACTCACGGTGAGCCAATAATTCCGTTCTATGTCTTCTACTCCATGTTCGGATTCCAGAGAACTGCCGATGCAATTTGGCTAGCTGGCGACCAGATGGTCCGCGGATTCATGATCGGTGCAACTGCAGGAAGAACCACCCTTACCGGTGAAGGTTTGCAGCACGCCGACGGCCACTCTCCGGTTCTGGCAAGCACAAACCCAGCGGTGGTCAGCTATGACCCGGCTTATGGATATGAACTGGCACACATTGTTCGCAGCGGCATTGAACGCATGTACGGCGGAGAGCACCCAGATCCAAACGTGATGTACTACCTGACCGTCTACAACGAGCCTATGTTGCAGCCGGCTGAGCCAGAGTCGGTCGATGTCGACGGGATCATTCGCGGAATTCACCAGATCAGCGCCAATTCCGCTCAGGGCCACAAGGCTCAGATTCTGGCTTCAGGTGTTGCTATGCCTTGGGCTCTTGAGGCTCAGCAGCTGCTGCTTGAATGGGGAGTGTCAGCCGACGTCTGGTCAGTAACAAGCTGGACCGAGTTGCGTCGTGATGGGCTGGCAGCCGACGAAAAGAAGTTCCTGTATCCAAACGAAGACGCGCCAATGCCGTACCTAACGCAAAAGCTTGCCGATGCCAAGGGTCCTACATTGGGTGTTAGCGACTACATGCACTCTGTTCCGGACATGATTCGTCCGTGGGTCCAAGGCGAGTTCGCAACCCTGGGAGCAGATGGCTTCGGCTTCTCTGACACCCGAGCTGCCGCTAGGCGCTTCTTCAAAATTGATGGGCCTTCCATTGCAGTGAGGGTGCTTGAGCAGCTAGTGACAGACGGCAAGGTATCGCCTGAAGTCCCACAGCAGGCAATCGACAAATACCGCTTGCACGACGTTTCCGCCGGAACCAGTGGAACGGCCGGTGGCGACGCCTAAGCATCTAGCGTGGTTGAACTCGATAGCCGGAGAGCTCGCCACCGCAACCCTAATCAGGCTGGACGAAACTTTGCCCTGGTATCGACAGATGCCGCCGGCAAGACGGGCAGCGGTCGGCAGCGTTGCACAGGCCGGCATTACCAGCTTTATACGCTGGTATGAGGACCCCACCTCACAGCCTTCGGTTGCGGCAGATGTTTTTGGAAATGCACCAAGAGAGTTACTTCGCTCAATCTCGCTCCAGGAGACCCTGCAGCTAATTCAGGTTGTAGTTGAAATGGTTGAGGAAACCGTTGTCAATCAAACCCCTGATCTTCACGAGGCTGTTCTTCGATACTCCCGCGACATGGCCTTCAGCGCCGCGAATGTTTACGCCAAGGCAGCTGAGGCCAGAGGTCTATGGGATGCCCGGTTAGAGGCGCTCGTGGTTGATTCCATCATCAGCGGTGAGCGCTCCCAGGAAATCAGTTCGAGAGTTGCAGCACTCGGATGGCTGGCAGATGGCCAGGTCGCGGTGCTACTTGGAACAACTCCACTAAGTGAGGACCCAGATGGCGTGCGTAAGGCGGCCAGAAAGCTTGGGTCGGATGTTTTGATTGGCATTCAAGGTCGCAGACAGGTTGCAGTCATTGGCCTTCTCGAGCAGCAGGACAATGCGGGCAAAAAAATTCACGACACTGCTAGCGCGCTCCAGGAATTTTTCGGTGCGGGACCACTGGTGCTGGGCCCAACCGTACTGAGCGTTTCTGACGCATCTAAATCTGCTAAGGCGGCGCTGGCGGCTCATACCGTAGCTGCCACCGTGGGAAACATGGTCCGCCCCACTCCAGCCGACGACCTGCTACCCGAGCGCGCCCTGGCTGGAGACCCACTTGCGAAGCAGACAATGTTTGACAGCATTTACGTCCCGTTGGCGGACTCCCAGGCTGATTTACTACCAACACTGAGGGCTTACTTGGAATGCGGGCGATCGCTAGAAGGTACCTCAAAGCAGCTTTATGTGCACGCCAACACCGTTCGCTATCGACTAAGAAGAATTCACGAGACAATCGGTCAGGACCCTACTGATGCCAGAACGGCGTTTGTACTACAAATAGCCATCGCGCTCGGCGCGATCGCAGACAATGAATCCGGAGTAAGAAGGTAATCGATGCTAGTAATTGCATGCCCAGGTCAAGGTTCCCAATCAGAGGGGTTTCTCTCATCCTGGATATCAGAGGTCCCGGCTTTTAGGGCCGAACTCGAGCGTCTTTCAGGCTTTTGCGAACTTGATTTGATTCAGCTTGGCACCAGCGCTGCAGAAGAAGTGATCAAGGACACTTCAAATGCACAACCGCTGATCGTCGCTGCCGCCATCGCTAGCTATCGAACGCTGTTCGAAGCCGTTGACGTTTCTGGAGTTGTCGGCCATTCAGTTGGGGAATTTGCAGCAGCTGCAATTTCTGGCGTCCTAAGCGACGAGTCGGCAATGCGCTTGGTGAAAATTCGTGCGGACGCCATGGCTGAAGCCGCGGGACAGAAGCCAACAAGCATGGCGGCTGTGCTGGGTGGCGAGATTGAACTTGTTGCCAGTCACCTGGAAGCGCTAGGAATCTCGATAGCCAACTACAACGGGGCGGGGCAAGTTGTTGCGGCGGGAGCCAAGGCTGCCATTTCCGAATTGGTTGCAAATCCGCCCGAGAAAACAAGAGTGATCGAGCTAAAGGTTGCCGGCGCCTTCCATACCGGCTACATGGAATCAGCAAGATTGCGTCTTAGAGAAGCCGCTGACCAGGTGGACTCTAGTGACCCGAAACTGGCGCTTTGGTCAAACTTTGACGGCGCTTTGGTCACATCTGGAGCAGCTTTCTTGGAATCACTGGTAAACCAGGTTTCAAGACCGGTGCGCTGGGATTTGTGCATGGAGTCTCTTGCAAAAACCGCCCCTGCCTTTGTTGAATTGCCTCCCGCGGGAGCCCTCACTGGATTGGTAAAACGAGGGATTCCCGGTTCCAACCCGATAGCCTTGAAGACCCCAAGCGATTTTGAAAAGGTCTCAGCATGAAACAACTCAAAGAATCAGCTCCTGTTGCGCACAGTCGCATCTATGCCCTGGGGGCAGCCAGAGGCTCAAACATTGTCACAAACGATGAGATCGCCGGGCCAATCGATTCCTCCGATGAGTGGATCAGGCAGCGCACCGGAGTAATAACCAGGGTGCGCGCACCAGAGAACCAGTCACTGATGGACCTTGCAGTGGAGGCGTCGAAGGAGGCAATCGAAGCCTCGGGCATTGATCCAGCTGAAATTGGAGCCGTAATCCTTGCGACAATTTCCTTTCCATATCAGACGCCATCGGGAGCCTCGCTACTGTCTGAACTAGTTGGAGCTCACTCTGCCGCTGCCTATGACATATCAGCTGCCTGCGCTGGCTATTGCTATGGGATTGCGCAGGCAGACGCTATGGTGCGTTCCGGGCTAGCAAAATACGTCCTTGTAGTTGGTGCTGAGAAGCTCTCCGACTTCCTCTCCCCTACCGATCGCACAATTAGCTTCTTGCTTGGTGACGGGGCTGGAGCGGCAATCGTGGGCCCAAGTGACCACCCTGGAATCGCTCAGACAGTTTGGGGAGCAGACGGCGCAAACTGGGACAAGGTCGGAATGACCGACTCAATTCTGGATTTCCGTGACGGCAAAGCCCAGTGGCCAACCCTTGTCCAGGAGGGACAACCGGTGTTCCGCTGGGCGGTTTGGGAGATGTCAAAAGTAGCCAAGCAGGCGCTTGAAGCAGCCGGAATCGAAGCCAGCGACCTGAGTGCGCTAGTCACCCATCAGGCAAACATGCGCATCATCGATGAGTTCGTGAAGCAGCTTGCCCTGCCTGAAAGCGTTGTGGTGGCAAGGGACATCGCCGAGACCGGCAATACCTCTGCAGCCTCAATTCCCCTTGCTATGCACAGGCTCCTGAAAGAAAATCAGGTTCAGCCTGGAGGATACGCACTGCAAATTGGTTTCGGCGCGGGGCTTGCCTTCGCAGCCCAAGTTGTAGAACTCCCATAAAATAAACCCGTTACTACCCGAAAAAAATAGGAGAAGCCCACATGGCACATTCACAGCAGGAAGTTCTAGCTGGTCTAGCTGAACTCGTAAACGACGAGACCGGCATTACAGCAGACGCTGTACAGATGGACAAGTCCTTCACCGATGATCTAGACATCGACTCAATTTCAATGATGACCATAGTTGTAAACGCAGAGGACAAGTTCGGCGTGAAGATTCCAGATGAGGAAGTAAAGAACCTGATCACTGTTGCAGATGCAGTGAACTTCATCACCGAGAACCAGGACTAACATGAAGCGCGTAGTTGTTACTGGCATAGGGGCGACCACGCCCCTAGCCGGTAGCGCTAACGCAAGCTGGCAGGCGCTGGTAGCCGGCAAAAGCGGCATCTCAACGCTTGAGCAGGACTGGGTGGCTCAATACGAGATTCCAGTCACTTTCGCAGGGCAGGCAAAGATTTCAGCCCTGGATATCCTTACACCTCAAGAGGCGAAGCGACTCGACCCCTCCTCCCAATTCGCGCTAATTTCGGCGCGCGAGGCCTGGGCCGATGCCGGTGAACCAGAAGTCGAACCAGAGCGGCTCGCAGTAGATTTTGCGACGGGCATTGGTGGTGTCTGGACACTGCTAGACGCCTTTGACACCCTCAAGGAGCGTGGTCCCAGGCGAGTTCTGCCAATGACTGTTCCAATGTTGATGCCCAACGGCCCAGCCGCTGCCATCGGAATGGCACTTGGTGCTAGAGCCGGTGTTCACACTGCCGTGAGCGCGTGTGCCTCGGGCAATGAGGCAATTGCCAACGCATTTCACAGAATTCAACGTGGAGAAGCGGACGTAGTAGTAGCTGGCGGCGCCGAAGCGGCCATTCACCCACTTCCAATCTCCGCATTTGCCGCTATGCATGCCCTGAGCAAGCGCAATGATTCTCCAGAACAGGCATCCCGCCCATACGACACCGACCGCGATGGTTTTGTCATGGGAGAAGGTGCCGGAGCACTGGTGCTAGAGACTCTTGACTCAGCCACCGCACGAGGCGCAAAAATCTATTGTGAAATCGTTGGTGGATCAGTCACCAGTGACTCCTACCACATCACCGCTCCAGACCCTGAGGGCGCCGGGGCGGCCAGAGCGATGCTGCAGGCGCTCGAGCAGGCAGGTGCATCAATTGAAGACGTCGAGCACGTGAACGCTCATGCGACCTCAACTCCAGTAGGTGACATTGCGGAATACACTGCAATCAAGCGGGTGTTTGGATCTCACACAGACAATCTTCTAGTTGCGGCAACCAAGGCGTCCACCGGACACCTATTGGGTGGCGCTGGTGCGATTGAGGCCGTGTTCACAATCATGGCGCTCAAGGAGCAACTGGTTCCCCCGACTATCAACTTAGATAACCAAGACCCAAACATCCCGCTCAATGTGCCACGCACGTCGATGTCACTTAGTCGTCCAGACGCGGTAGCAATTAGCAACAGTTTTGGATTTGGCGGCCACAACGCCGTACTAGCATTCCGGGCCGTTTAGACGGCTCTCGGCATCAGCTCGACGGCGCTATTTCCTGTCATGTAGGGCTGCAGTAAGTCGTACCAAGCTGTAGCTGAGGCAAGCCTTAGCAGTCGCTTAAGCTCGGCATTACTTCCCTGAGAAAGCTCCATCAGACGTTCAAGTTGACCGAATCGAATTACTCCCTCACCGCTGGCATCCAGTGCCACGCGCTTCAACCCAAGACCATCGTGATAGAGGAACGAGCAAGGCTCGAGCCCGGATACGGAAACCTCGAACGCGATGCAAAGCTTGGCCAATTTGCTAACTAGATTCTCAACATCGCGTTGTGCAAGGTGCGCAGTGATGCGGGCTTGAAATGAGTTTTGGGTTATTGGTTGCGGATACCAAGACGCGCAGAGTTGGTGCGAGGCCAGCAAATGATCAATGCTGACAATCGCATCTTCGGGCGCTGAAAGCACCCATATGTCAGTTTCTGACACCTGTCTCCGATCCAGTTGCGTCTTCCCCAACGTCCTGAATCGTGTTTTTAGGCTAAATCAGCCTTGCTTGGGTTGTCAAACACAAGTTGAAGAGGGGCGTTCCGGAATCAACCAACTGCAGTCACTGCGTGGCCGATACTGGAGTGCCGTTAGATAGCAATCCTGGTCAGACATTTTCGAAATGTCTCGCTTCGGTAACGATGGATGCGTGAGCAGGACTCGCCTTTGAGCAAGGAGTAGGTTGAACTTGCATTGTTGTGGGGAACAGTCAAAAGAAGTCCTCACGGCAATAGCAGTTCGCCTAATTGAAAGGGTGTTTCAATGAAGAAACCCATGATGGCACTGGCTGCAGTTGCAGCTTCTGCCCTATTCCTAAGTGGCTGTGCAGCCACTGACACAACCGAAGAGGCAACTACTGCCGCAACTCAATCAACCAGCACCAGCACAGACACCGCTGCCAGCGTTTCGCTTCTAGAAAGCGTTCAGGCTGCGGGTGTAGTGCGATGTGGAACCAGAGACGCACTTCCTGGCTTTGCAGTTCTTGACGACTCTGGAGAGCACGTCGGCTTCGACTCTGACTTCTGTAAGGCTATTGCCGCTGCAGTCTTGGGTGACGCCACCGCTGTTGAGATGGTTGACCTAGAGACAGCCGACCGCTTCACTGCTCTGCAGAACGGCTCGATCGATGTACTTGTAAGAAACACAACTTGGACTGCCACCCGTGATGGTAGCGAGGCAGCAACCTTCTTGCAGCCAAACTTCTACGATGGCCAAGGCATGATGGTCGCTGCAAACAGCGGCTACTCATCCGTGAGCCAGATGAAGGGCGCAATCATTTGTGTTTCCAAGGGAACCACAACAGAGGGCAACGCAGCACTAGAGTCCTCACGTTTGGGACTGAACTGGGAAGTTCGCTCATTTGACGACACTGACTTGATCCTGGAGGCATTCATTGCCGGCCAGTGTGACGGATGGTCTTCAGATGTTAGCCAGCTGACTGGTTTCAGGTCTGCATACCCAGAGGGTGCTGCTGCACTTGCAATCCTGCCTGAGGTGTTCTCGAAGGAGCCTCTAGCGCCAGCAGTATTGGATGGCGACACAGCATGGGCACAGGCAGTGAACTGGGCCATTCTTGCAACCATTCAGGCTGAAGAGTTCGGCATCACAAGTGCAAACGTAGATCAGATCGCTTCAAGCACTCAGGACGTAAGCATCTTGCGCTTCCTGGGACAGGAAATCGAATCAAGCGATGGATCTGCAGTATTGGACCCAAGTCTTGGTCTGCCAACTGACTTCGCCTACCAGGTTGTAAAGCAGGTTGGTAACTACGGCGAGATCTTCGCCCGTCACCTTGCACCTCTTGGCCTAGAGCGCGGAGTTAACGCGCTTTGGACAGACGGTGGAATCCTCTACGCTCCTCCTTACCGCTAAACACTCATCTAAAGGTAAGTAGCTAGTGCGTGTACTTGAAAGAGAGCTCTGAAACATGGGCTCTCTTTCAAGCACATCCTCTAGAGTTCCACTCTGGCGAGACGTCCGCGTTCTTCGTTGGGCATTCCAGCTGCTGGTCTTAGCTGGTGTCTTCGCCTTCATTTTCTGGCTGTACAACAACTATCAAGTCAATATTTCAAAAAGCCAAATACAAACAGACCTGACGTTTTTAGATAATCCCGCAAGCTTCACGATTCCCGGCAATGACTTCGATCAGTCGCAACCGGTCAGAGACGCCCTTGTTCAAGGTTTCCTCAACACACTCAGAGTTGCTTTCGTTGGAATATTGCTTGCCACTTTGCTCGGAACACTCGTAGGCATCGCACGACTGTCCGGAAACTTCCTGCTGCGAGCGGTAGCAACCGCCTACGTAGAGGTGGTCAGAAACCTTCCGCTGTTGCTGCTACTGACTTTTATGAACCTTGCGGTGGTTCTTCAGACTTTCCCCAGAATCGAAGATGCCTGGCTGCCTCTTGACCTGTTCGTGATCTCAAACCGAGGACTCGCTCTGCCGTGGTTTGAAGGTTCTGGCTACGTTTTACTCGGCGTCGTCGTTGTCGCACTCTTGGCAATGTGGCTGACCGTCAAGATCCGCAACGCGCAGGCGGATAAGAACGGCAAGCCTGCCTATGGACTTCGGATCGGTGTACTAATCGCAGTCGTGATTATCGCCTCCGGCTGGCTACTGCTTGGCTTCAATTGGACACTGCCGTTTGTAGAGGGCCGCGGAACAGTGGGCGGTCTAAGGCTTGACCCTTCCTTCTTTGCACTGCTGGTCGCGCTCGTTGTCTATACCAGCAGTCACATCGCGGAAATCGTGCGAGGTTCGATTCTGGCTGTGCCCAAAGGGCAGGGTGAAGCTGCCGACGCTATCGCCCTAAGCTCAGGTCAGAAAATGCGCCTGATTATTCTGCCGCAAGCCTTCAGGGTTGCGATGCCAGCTCTCGGCAATCAGTATTTGAACCTAATCAAGAACTCATCTCTGGGAGCAACAATCAGCTATTTTGAGCTGACTCAAGTGGCTCAGATCACTGTTGGAAACGGCTCCCCCGCGGTTCCTGCCTTCACCCTGACTCTGCTTGTCTACTTGGCCATCTCGTTGGTCACGAGCTTGGTAGTGAACTACTTCAACCGTAAGTTAGCGCTGGTGGAGAGATGATTGTCTGGCTAAAGCGCAACATGTTCCGCTCCGTCGGAGACTCTATTATTTCTGTCGTCGTTGCCGCACTTGCTGGCTGGGTGGTTTGGCAATTGCTGCAATTTGTTTTCATAACCGGGCGTTGGGAAATCATTCAGGTAAACCTGAAGTTGCTGTTGGTAGGTCGATTCCCAGAAGAGCTGATGTGGATGCTTGGCACCTCCATCTTGGCGCTTTCTTTCTGGATTGGGGCAGTGGCCTCGAGCTCCAAACGGGATCCGGACAAAAAGACCAGCCTAATCAAGACTGGTTTTGGGCTTCTCAGTCGATTTGGTTTGATTATTGCCCTGGGCGCGATCATCATCGCCTTGGCTGGCACGCTAGATGCAGTTTTGCTGGGAATTGGGACAGTGGCGGCCATCGCTCTTGGACGACTTGTCGGTCTAGCCCGCAGGAGGATCGCTGTTCTTGCCAAGATCCCGTGGCTAATCTGGCAGATTCTGCTAGTTGCGCTGCCGCTAGTGATGATTGTTCAAACTTTGCTGGTTTCAGACCTCAGCGAGTGGGGTGGGTTCCTGATTAACGTCTACATCGCAATCCTCAGCATTGCACTGGCGTTTCCACTGGGTGTCTTCTTGGCACTGGGC
The DNA here is from genome assembly GCA_017854485.1 of Aquiluna sp. Taxonomy (GTDB): domain Bacteria; phylum Actinomycetota; class Actinomycetes; order Actinomycetales; family Microbacteriaceae; genus Aquiluna. The sequence goes on from JAFMHN010000001.1 coordinate 152,676, forward strand.
CGTAGGTCCTCGCTGCCAATCGTTCGCCTAGTCTGCACCTCTTACATCGAGCTTGTCCGCGGTGCGCCACTATTTGTGCTGTTGCTGCTGGCAGGTGTGGCTCTAGAATTTTTCATCCCATCCGAGATTGCACCTGGTGCAATATTTAGGGCAGTGACCGTCTTCACCATGTTTACAGCCGCCTATCTCGCTGAGATCATTCGCGGTGGTTTGCAGTCAATTTCCAAGGGGCAGACCGAGGCCGGTAAAGCCCTGGGACTGTCGACCGTCAAGATAATTTTCTTGATCACCTTGCCGCAGGCACTGCGCAACGTGATTCCTGCCCAAATTGGGCAGTTCATTAGCTTATTCAAAGACACCACGCTGGCAGGGGCTGCCCTGAGCATGCTGGAGCTTTTGAAGATTGGCGAGGCCATCACGAAGCAGGACGACTACCTAGGACAAGGTTTGGTCTATGAATCGCTAGGTTTCGTAGCACTACTGTTCTGGGTTGGCTCCTACGTAATGAGTCGCGAGAGCCAAAGATTAGAGAGAAAACTGGGAGTGGGCATCAGATGACCGAACGAGCTTATACCGACGCAACGCAGATCAAGGGTGGCGACAGTGCCGAGCCGATCGTCACGATGGAGCACGTAGTCAAGCGCTTCAAGGACTTCACGGCACTGAAAGATATCAACTTTCGAGTGGGCCGCCAGGAGGTAGTGGTTGTAATCGGACCATCGGGCTCTGGCAAGTCCACAATGATTCGCTGCATCAACATGCTTGAGGAACACGACGAGGGGCGAATCGTTGTTGACGGCACCGAACTAACCCGAGATGTCAGAAACATCTCTGAGATTCGCAAGGAAACCGGCATGGTGTTTCAGGGGTTCAACCTCTTCCCCCACCTAACAATCCTTTCGAACATATCGCTGGGTCCTCGCCAGGTACGCAACATGCCAAAGGCTGAGGCCGAAGCGCTTGCCAGAAGCCTGCTCGAGCGGGTGCAGATACCAGAGCAAGCCGACAAGTTCCCGGCACAACTCTCCGGAGGGCAACAGCAGCGCGTTGCAATTGCAAGGGCACTGGCGATGAAACCAAAGGTAATGCTGTTTGATGAACCAACCAGCGCGTTGGACCCGGAGATGATCAACGAGGTGCTCGACGTTATCAAGGAGCTCGCACGTGACGGCATGAGCATGATCGTCGTGACCCATGAAATGGGCTTTGCCCGCGAGGTCGCAGACCGAGTGGTGTTTATGGCAGACGGAGAGATCGTTGAGGTAGGAACACCAGAGCAGATCTTTGACAACCCCAAGGAAGCCCGCACCAAGAAGTTCCTCTCCCAAATCATCTAATAAATCGCTGTCGCGATAGCTGATTGGGAGCAGTCAAGGCGCTACTGTAATAACAAATGAGCAAACTCTACTTCCGCTACGGCGCAATGAATTCAGGCAAGTCAACTGCCCTGCTGCAGGCCGCATTCAATTACGAGGAGCGCTCCCAAAAGGTGTTGCTGGCCAAGCCAGCCATTGACTCCAAGGGAGACAGGGCCATCGTTTCAAGGCTCGGAGTTTCAAGGGATGTTGACTTCCTGGTTGAGCCAGATCACAACCTTCGCGCTATTTTTCATGAGGCCAGCGCTCTGGCTAAAAATACCCACGGCCAAGCAATAGCTTGTCTGCTGATTGACGAATCACAGTTTTTGACAGCCAAGCAAGTAGATCAAGCCCTAGAGCTGGCTGTCTTGGACAAGATCCCGGTTCTCGCCTATGGCATTAGAACAGACTTTCAAACTCTTTCATTTCCTGGAAGTCGAAGGCTAATGGAAATTGCGCACAGTCTCGAAGAACTGAAAACAATATGTCGTTGCGGACGCAAAGCCATGTTCAATGCCCGAATGCTAAACGGAGCGTTCACCTTTGACGGAGATCAGGTTGCTATTGATGGCGACAAAGTCAGCTACGAATCGCTTTGTGCCAGCTGTTACCTAGAGGAACAACAAGGCAAGTAAGTGGGGCGTGCGGGACTTGAACCCGCGACCGAACGATTATGAGTCGTTTGCTCTAACCGGCTGAGCTAACGCCCCCAGCCCTTACGAGTTTAGCCTTTTTTTCTACGCAGCTTTTTTGCCGCCTCGCTAACGTCTGAACGGAACTCAGACAGTTGCTCGCGCACTTCCTCACGGACTTCAGTCAAGCGCTCTCTGGCTCCCTCTGCAGCCTCAGACAAACGACCTCGGGCACTTTCGGATGCATCCTCAGCTCTGCGCCTCAGATTCACCGCATCCTGCCTGAACTCATTCAGTCGCTTTCTAACACCAGCAGACAGGCGGCCAATTGGGAGCATGTAGGAAGGCTCATTATCAGCCGTGGTTGGCCGGTTCTCACCAACGCCCCGGTATAGGTCTTCAAAGATGGTGATGGTGCGGTTGATGTCGTGGGCCTGGATCAAGTGCAGCGAGTTCTCACTCATTCGAGACAGCTCTGCGTGGTCGGCCGAGAGCACCCGATCCAGCCTGTCCGCTAGCGCGTCTGCATCGTCAGGAGGGAATAGATACCCATTGTCACCGTCGTGCACCAGGTGAGGCAGAGCCATGGCATCGGCACCAATAATTGGTCTTCCTGAGGCCATCGCTTCCATGGTTGCAATTGACTGCAATTCGGCGATGGAAGGCATCACAAAGACGGTGCAGTTCTCATAAACACCTGGAAGCTCCTGATCGGTGATGTGTCCCAGAAATTCAACGCGATCGCTGATGCCCAAAGTTGCGGCCTGCCTGGTAAGTCGCTCCCGCTCTCCCCCGTCGCCAACTAGTTGGAGCCTAAGCTCTGGGTGACTATCAAGTTTCGCCATGGCATCCAAGAGAATGTTGAGCCGCTTTTCGTCGTCGAGACGTCCGAGAAACAGCGCCACGGGTTTCTCGTTCTGCGTGGGAGTGTTATTGGCAAACCGGGATGCATCAATGCCACAGCTAATAGCCAGAACTCCATCAAGCTTGGCGGCTCGCTCGAGAAGGTCCGCAGCCCTCCTGGTCGGAGTGGTCAGCGCATCCATGTGTTTGAGGATTCGACCAGCATCTGCCCAAATAATCTTCATGGCCAACGGGTGCAGAAACTTTGGCAACAGCGAGTAGCGAAGCAGGTTCTCCGGCATGACGTGGTTAGTCGCTATCTTGCGAATCTTGAAGCCTTTAGTTGCCCTCAGTGCAAAGCGCCCAACCATCAAGTGAGACTGAATATGTAGAGCGTCCGGATTTACATTCTTGACTATGTTGCGAATAGTCCGGGTCATTCCAAATGGAGTCGGCCAGCGAAGGGTTTTGTGATTGCGCAGTCGATGGCTTTTCAGGCGGTGCACAACCATCTGTGCTTCGTCGTGAGTTTCTATGCGCGTGCCATGCCAGTCCTCATTACTCGGAGCAATGATGTGCACTTCGTTACCGTTTCTCACCAGCCCACCGGCCAACCGCTCGGCGAACCTAGCGGCACCGTTTATATCCGGAGCAAACGTGTCGCATGCAATCAGCACCTTGATTGGATTACTCACTGTCGTCCTTCTGGCTCAGTTGTGGATGAACCCTATTCAACGTCAAAACACCTGCAATCGCCATCAGCCCTGCAAGTGCAAAACCAATGACCTGAGTGATTGTGGCTCCCTCGGCTTCACCAAGGATAACAATTGCTATCCCCACAGCCACAGCAGGGTCAATGACAGTAAGGCCAGCAATCACTAAATCTGGAGGCCCCGAAGCATAGGCATTCTGCACAAACCAGCCTCCAAGCACCGTCGCCCCAATAAGCGATGCAAGTGCCAATAAGGTCAACAGGTCATAGTCCTGTTGAAAAAGTCTCTGAAGCACAACCTTTGCTAGGGAAGCTACAAACCCGTAGAGAACTCCTGCACCAAAAATGTACTGGAGTGCGGTCACTTGCCCTTTAGAGCGCCAGAACAAAAACGCGAACATCATAAGCAACAGAAACAAGATTCCGACTACTTGCAGAAGCTTTTGATTACTCAGCTCAACCGCTACAGCACTTGTGGCAGCAAAGGCCACGAAACCGCCAACACCTATTGTGGTCAGGGCAATTGCGAGAAAGGTCTTCGGGTTCAAACGAACCGTATGTATCCGAGCATTCAGTAACGAGGTGATTATCAGTGCTACTGCACCAATTGGCTGCACCACAATCAATGGAGCCAACGCCAGTGCAGAAAGCTGAAACAGGATTGCGAGAACCAGAAAGCTTGTGCCGGTAAGCCACCTCGGGCGACGGAGCAGATCCGCAACCTGCCGAAGAGTCAGTCCACCCAGGCGAGTTTGATCTGGCGCGTGATGCTTGGTTACCGCATCATTCTGGAACTGAGCGCCTAGTGACAGGAAAACCGCACCAATTATGGCCAGCAGTATCGCCAGAAGTCTGACTAGTTCGGGTGAGAACAATACTTTTCTCCTGTTGGATTCGAGCCTTAGCAAGCCTAGACCAATTAGCTGAAAAGGTTCGCTAGATTGGTGGGGTGCCATTGCAGAGAATCCAGATAACCGGTGAGCCCGTGCTCCACACGGTCGCAAAAGAAGTGCCCCAGATTACAGATTCGATCAGGGAACTAGTTGAAGACATGTACGAAACCATGGACAAGGCGCCAGGTGTTGGGCTGGCCGCTCCACAAATAGGGGTTGGGCTCCGCATCTTCGTGTTCTCCTGGGAGGACCAAGGCATCAGCTATCGCGGCGTTGCAATCAATCCGGAACTTGCATTTAGCCCATACGATCCAGCGGACTGTGACCCGGAGTCGGACATGGAGGGCTGCCTGTCGATTCCCGGTGAGCGCTTCCCCGTGGCAAGGTCACAAACTGCGACGCTGATCGCGACAGACCTGGAGGGTCAGACATACACGATTGAGGCAACCGGTTGGTTGGCAAGGATTTTTCAGCACGAGTACGACCACCTAAATGGAATGCTCTATGCCGACCGACTCGAAAAGCCCTATAAGAAGCAAATGAAAAAGGCAATCAAGGCAAGCGGCTGGGGTGAACCCGGGTTCTCCTGGCTACCTGGCCAGGATTACCTAGAACCCTAGAGCCCGCAGTCCAGCAGCGGTAAAGGCTCCGGCTAGCACAACCAAGATATAAGGAACCCGGAGTGCCAGCAGTGCTGCAGCCACTGCCAGCGAGGCCGCTCTTGCGTCCAGCACAATGCTGTTCTGAAACGCAAAGCCCTGCAACACAACTAGAGCCGCTAGCAGTGAAACCGTGATGCGCTCAGCAAGCTGCTGCCTGCTTGCAGTTATGTATCGGGCTGGAATCAGATATCCCAGAAGTTTCCAGCTGTAGACGGCAATAGAAGCAAAAATCACGCTCGAGATCATTTTTTCCCTCCGAACGGCAGCAGTGCGATTGCAGCCGCCAACAGCACCGGCACTCCGGCAGGAGTAAATGGGATGGCAACCAACGCCACAGTCGCGCCAGCGGCGGCCAACCAAATGCTGCCGCGAAGCCTCGGCCACAACAGCCCCAGGAAGGCCGCCGCGGCGGCCCCGTCAAGACCCCAGGTTTCAACAGAACCGAGCAGGTTGCCGCCAATTGCCCCCAGGAAAGTAGCGAAGTTCCAAAAGATAAACACTGCAACGCCAGTTAGCCAAAAACCAAGCTTCTGATCCTTTGGCTGCTCCTGAGCGGCTGAAACGGCATTTGACTCATCAATGGTTAGTTGGGCTGCAAGCAGTCGCCATAGCCCCCTAGGGCCGATAACGGGGCTCAGACGGATGGCATAGAACGAGTTTCTGACACCAAGTAGCCAAGCCGAGGAAATTGCCGTAATTGGGGCACCTCCGGCTGCGATTACTCCAACAAAAGCGAATTGGCTAGCGCCGGAAAACATCAACAAGCTCAAAAGCATCACCGCGGGGACCGACAAACCTGCGGCTGCGCCTATTGCACCAAAGGAAACCCCATAAAGACCCGTGGCAATGCCAACAGAAACAGAGGTGGAAATCACTTGTTTTGTCATGTTGGCCTTCAAGTAATGGCTCCTCGGCTTGGACTCGAACCAAGAACCTATCGGTTAACAGCCGATTGCTCTGCCAATTGAGCTACCGAGGAATGCATCCCCGAAGGGCGCCTGACAACATTAGCAGATGCTTTGGCTATTTCATCAAATCGCGACGCTCAGTTTCCAGAGCAACCAATTCGCGTTGGACCTGATCCAGCTGTTCCGAGCTGGCGGTTGCATCAATTCTCCTGAGTGCCGCCATAAGATCCTGCTTTTCCCGAGCCAATGTGTTCAACATGGCCGTGCGAACAATTCCCTTGGCATACCGTTCAAGACCTGCTTCATTTTGAACCGGCAGCTCTGCCAGCGCCAATGCGCGAACCAGATCAACATCGGTGTCACTAACCTTGGTGGATAGGATGCTGGCAAAGTTGTGATCACCAAGGTCCGACGAACTAGCGCTGGCAACTTCAAGAATTCGCTGGTGCTGTGGGTCGGAGAGTCCGGCCGCGATCATTCTTCTGAGCTGCGGCGCATCAAAAGACCCAGGTGCCTGAAGCAGCACCTCAAGAATCTGCCTTTCAAGCTTTCCTTGCGGGTTCAGTACTGCCGCAGGAGCCCCTGCCTGTCGCATAGGCTCCACGCGCTCTTGAACCTGCTGCCTGGTCCCCGTTCTCACCAGTTGCTCAATTTCAAAGCTGTCGAGAGAGACCCAGTCAGCCAGGGCTTTTGTGTAGCCGGCCTTCAGTGCTGGATCTGAGATTTGTGCGACCACTGGCGCCGCCGCCCTTGCCGCGGCGACTCTCGAATCAAGGTCCTGCAGCGAGAATTGGGCAATCCGGTGTCGGATCACGAATTCAAAAAGCGGCTTCTTGTTTGCTAGCATCGCCGGAATCGCAGAGTTCCCACGGTTTTGGCGCAAATCAGCGGGGTCCAAACCATCAGGTCCGCTGGCAACAAATGTCAGCGCATTGAACTTGGAGCTGTCGCCATAGACACGCAGTGCTGCTTTCTCACCGGCTGCATCAGGGTCAAAGGTGAAAATAACCTCAGCTGGCTCGGTAGATTGCCCAAGGAGGCGATTGATGATGCGTATGTGCTCCTCACCGAAAGCCGTGCCACAGGTTGCCACGGCCGTCTCTACTCCAGCTAAATGGCATGCCATTACATCCGTGTAGCCCTCAACCACGACAATCTGCCGGGTCTTCACAATCGACTTTCGGGCAAGATCTAGCCCATAGAGCACCGCGCTCTTGTGATAAACGGGGGTCTCCGGGGTGTTTAGATATTTTGGCCCCTGATCATCTTCATACAGCTTTCTGGCACCGAACCCCAAGACCTGCGAATTTGCGTCTCTGATTGGCCAGAGCACCCTGCCCCGAAAGCGATCGTAGCCACCCTTCTCGCTGTCCATGGCCAAGCCCGCTGTTACAAGTTCAGCCAGCTCATAGCCCTGCTTGGTGGCAGCGTCGATTAGGTTCTGCCAGCCCTTCGGTGCATAACCAATTCCAAAGTTCCGACATGCAGCCTCGTCAAAACCTCGAGAAACCAGAAAATCGCGACCGGCTTCGCCTTCATTGCCGGAGAGCTGCTCCTGATAAAACTCCGCTGCAAACTTGTTCAGCGCAAGCAGTCTGGACCTGGTTGAACCCTCTTCGGTCCCCTGTTCGAAATTTAGCTGGTAGCCAACCTTGTCTGCCAAACGGGTAATCGCCTCGGCGAAGGAAATTGACTCAATCTCCTGGATGAACTTGTAGACATCACCACCGGCACCGCAGCCGAAGCAGTGATAAAAGGCTGGGTTGGCTCTGACATTGAAGCTTGGTGACTTCTCATCGTGAAATGGACACAGCCCCTTGAATGATCCGGCACTAGCTGGCTTTAGAGAGACGTACGAGCCGACGATTTCAACGATGTCGGCGCGCTCCTTGAGCTCCTCGACGTCCTTTTGCGAAACTCTGCCTGCCATAACCAAATCCTAAGCGCAGACTCTGGAATGAAGGGCAATGGCAGCTGGATCAGTAAGTGAGGCAACAAAGTCCACGATCACTCGTTTTCTTGCTAGGTCACTGTCGCAGTTATCCCAAAGCTCTTTTGCTACCGGGTCTAGCTCTGCCCCATTTTTCCCAAGCATTGCCTCTGCCAATTCAATCAGCAGCTCGCGCTGCTGTTCGTAATAGGGCTGGCGGGAATTATGCGTCATGACGGCAGAGGCAACAATCCCCTTCAAAACGGCGATTTCGCTCCGAACTTTCTGCGGAACAACCACCCCGGCACGATATCTAGCCAACGATTTACTGGCTGCAGTGGCAAGGATCGCAGCGGTGGTCCTAGAAACAAAAGACCCAATCAGGTCACTGGTGAGATTCTTCAGTTTGGCGAGGTGCTGTGCGGAGCCATCAAAGCTCTGCAGCCAATGCAGTGAGCTGCGAAGCGATGCCAGCGCATCCTCGAGGTCTGACCGCAAGAGCTCTCCCTCGGACCACTTGCTAATCTCCTCAATCAAGCTTTCGTCAGAGCTGGGGTCACTCAGGTCCGCCGGGTTCACAAACCCCTCAACAATCGAATCCTCAAAGTCATGGACTGAGTAGGCGACATCATCGGCAAAATCCATAATTTGCGCCTCAACGCACTTAGTGCCATCTGGTGCGCCCTGCCGCATCCACTCGAACACCTCTAAGTCGTCATCATAGGCACCAAATTTTGTGAGACTCCCGAATTCGCTGGCGCGAGACAGCCGCCAAGGGTATTTGGTCGCGGCATCCAGGGATGATCTGGTCAGGTTCAAACCGCGCGAGGTCCCGGAATCGTCATAAATTTTTGGTTCTAGTCGCGTCAGGATCCTAAAGGTCTGCGCGTTACCTTCGAAGCCGCCAATGTCCGCAGCCCAAAAATTTAGAGCGGCTTCTCCGTTGTGTCCAAATGGAGGATGCCCCAAGTCGTGTGCCAAGCAGCCCATGTCAACCAGGTCAGGGTTCACGCCTAGCGCTGTTGCCAGCTCTCTTCCGACCTGAGCAACTTCCAGCGAGTGAGTCAGTCGGGTTCTCGCAAAATCCCCAGAAGATGGTGACAGCACCTGAGTTTTGGCGCTCAGCTTTCGAAATGCGGCCGAGTGCAAGACCCTCGCTCGGTCTCTTGCGAACTCTCCACGGCCAACGCTCTGGGATCTAGGCTGCGGCACAAATCGTTCTAAATCAGCACCTTGGTATCCAGCATCGGGATTTAGAGTCATTTCACTAACCCCCCGAAACTGATAACTCAGCAAATTCAAGTTGAGACCTGTGCTCCTCGCTTAGCTCTCGAGAGGTGAGCCAGCCCTCGGGTAGCGAGCAGGATTTCAGCGACCCTAGTCGACCCCTGGGTCCCTCAGCCTCTTCACCCGGGTAAGGCAGGTCTCGCTCCAGGGTTCCAAGCAAGTCCGCTGCTTGTTGCAGTGATTCCACTCTGGCCAGAGCAGCTCGGAATTCACCACCGACCGGATAGCCCTTGAAGTACCAAGCAACGTGCTTTCGAATGTCTCGGCAGGCTCGGTCCTCCTGCTCAAAAAACTCAGTTAGCAGTTCCGCGTGACGATAGAACGCGTCCGCTACTTCACCGAGGGTTGGCATTACTTCTTGCACAGCCGGCTGCTTGTCACCAGCGAGGTAGGCAGAAATCGCGCGTTCGAGATCCTGAAACAACCAGGGGCGCCCTAGGCAACCCCTGCCAACAACAATGCCGTCAACTCCGGTCTGATCCATCATGTCGACCGCGTCAGCTGCCGACCAGATATCTCCGTTACCCAAAACCTGCACATCAGGAAGTGATTCTCGAAGTTCGGCTATCGCCTCCCAGTCGGCCTTCCCAGAGTAAAAGTCTTCTGCGGTGCGGCCGTGAAGCGCGACGGCGCTGACGCCAGCGTCCCTGGCAGCCTTGCCGGCATCTAGAAACGTCAGGTGATTGCTGTCGATGCCCTTGCGCATCTTCACTGTCACGGGGATGTCACCCGCAGCGCCAACAGCCGCCTGCACGATTTTTTCAAACAGCTCATGCTTCCAGGGAAGCGCGGCACCGCCACCCTTTCTGGTGACCTTGGCAACCGGGCATCCAAAGTTCAGGTCGATGTGATCGGCTCGGTTTTCATCGACCAGCATCTTGACAGCACGCGAAATCGTGGTTGGGTCAACCCCATAGAGCTGGACCGAACGAAACTGCTCTGACTCATGGTGACCAATTAGCCGCATCGACTCTTCGGTGCGCTCAACCAGAGCCCTAGAGGTGACCATCTCTGAGACAAACAGGCCGTTTCCATATTCACGGCAAAGCCTTCGATAGGCAGTATTGGTTATACCGGCCATTGGCGCCAGCACCACTGGCACCTCGAATGTCTTGGATCCGTATCTAAGGCCCAAGAATCTAGCTGAGTCTTTCGAATAGATAACTGGCTACCTTGTCCAGAGCCACGCGCTCCTGAGCCATAGAGTCACGCTCACGAATAGTTACCGCTTGATCCTCTGGGGTTTCGAAGTCGACAGTGATGCAGAACGGAGTTCCGATCTCGTCCTGGCGACGGTAACGACGTCCGATAGCGCCGGAATCGTCGAAATCAATGTTCCAGTTCTTTCTAAGTTCAGCAGAAAGATTCTTAGCGATGGGGTTCAGTGCCTCATTCCGACTTAGCGGCAAGACCGCTGCCTTGACTGGCGAAAGTCTGTAATCAAGCCTCAGGACCGTTCTGGTGTCCACGCCGCCCTTTGCGTTTGGCGCCTCGTCCTCGGTGTATGCGTCAACCAGGAATGCCATCAACGAGCGAGTTAGGCCGGCAGCAGGTTCGATGACAAAAGGAGTCCATCTGGCCTCTTCGGTTGGATCAAAGTAGCTCAGGTCAACGCCGGATGCGGCTGAGTGGGTTTTTAGGTCGTAGTCGGTTCGGTTCGCAATTCCCTCGAGCTCTCCGAACTCGCTGCCCTGGAAACCAAATCGGTACTCGATATCAACGGTGCGCTTTGAGTAGTGCGAGAGCTTTTCCTTCGGGTGCTCGAACAAGCGAAGGTTGTCCGGGTTGATACCGAGGTCTAGATACCAGTTGTGGCGCTGTTCAATCCAGTACTCATGCCACTGCTCGTCTTCACCGGGCTTGACAAAGAATTCCATTTCCATCTGCTCGAACTCACGGGTTCGGAAGATGAAGTTTCCTGGAGTAATTTCGTTTCTAAAACTCTTTCCCATCTGGCCAATGCCAAATGGTGGCTTCATGCGCGAGACATTCAGCACGTTGTTAAAGTTCACAAAGATTCCCTGAGCTGTCTCCGGCCTCAGGTAATGCATGCCGCTCTCGTCTTCTACAGGTCCAAGCGAGGTCTTTAGAAGACCATTGAAACTCTTGGGCTCAGTCCACACTTCTTTGCCACCACAGTTCGGGCAGGCAATTTCAGCCATTGACTTAGGTGCTCGGCCCTTCTTCTCTTCAAAGGCCTCTTCCAAGTGGTCTGCTCTAAAGCGCTTATGGCAGCTTGTGCACTCGATCAGCGGGTCAACGAAAGCCTCAACGTGTCCAGAGGCTTCCCAAACCTTGCGAGGCAAGATGATTGAGGAATCTAACCCAACAACGTCGTCGCGACCCGATACCACCGAGTGCCACCACTGACGTTTGATGTTTTCCTTTAGCTCTACGCCCAACGGACCGTAGTCCCAGGCCGAACGCGATCCGCCGTAAATCTCACCAGCCTGGAACACAAAGCCCCTTCGCTTTGCCAGTGAGATAACTTGATCTAGTTTTTGGGTTGCCATAATTCTCCGAGATAGGGGCTTTGTTTAGCGAGTTTCTAGTTTAGTGGCGCATCTTCGGCTGCGCCGAAGCGGCGCTGCCTTCTACCAAATTCATCAATAGCCTCCCACATGCTCTCCCTTGTGAAGTCTGGCCACAACACATCCTGAAAGATCAGTTCGGCGTAGCTAGACTGCCAGAGCATGAAGTTGGAAATGCGGCGCTCTCCGCTGGAGCGCAGGAACAGATCAACATCCGGGAGCTCCGGCACGTAGAGGCGCTTCTGCAAACTCTTCTCGTTGATCGATTTTGGTAAGACTTTACCCGATGCCACATCTTCCGCCAATGACCTAACCGCGCTGACAAGCTCCTGCCGGCCGCCATAATTCACGGCCATAGTCAATGTCAAGCCACTGTTGCCAGCGGTCATAGCCTCTGCATCGCGAAGTTCCCGAACCACGGAGGGCCAGAGTCGCTTGCGCTCCCCTGCCCAACGAATCCGAACATTCCAATCCATCAACAAATCACGTCGCCTTCTAAGCACGTCCTTGTTGTAACCCATCAAAAACTTCACTTCATCGGGTGAGCGCTTCCAGTTTTCTGTGGAAAAAGCGAATGCGGTTAGGTTCTTCACGCCGGCGTTGGCAGCGCCGGCAACTGCCTCCAGCAGGGCAATTTCCCCTGCCCTATGGCCTTCAGTTCTGGTTAGTCCCCGGGAGTTTGCCCAGCGCCCGTTTCCATCCATAACCATCGCGATGTGCTCTGGCACTGTCTCAAAGACTGGTGCCGTTCTGGCCGGATCGTTTAGTAGGGTCATGCGCGCTCCACATGCTCGAGGGACCTGAGACCCCGTTCTAGCTGCCACTGCAGATACCCGGCCACAACGCCGCTGACGGTGGCGCGGGTTGCGGAAGTTGCCTGCGAAACGCCCTGCCAATCTCCAGCCAGAAGTGAGCCAAGGTGAGCAATGCCTTCAAGTCCAAGCCGCACCGACCCAGGCAGCGCACAGTTAGCGCAGCTGACCGACCCTGAATGCACCGAAAACAAAACCGTCTGATCTGAACCACACCCCTGGCAGGACGTCAGGTTCGCGATCCAGCCGGAGATTGCTAGGGCTCGAAGTAAGTAGGAGTCGAGAATTTGATCAGATGCCTGCTCCTTGGCGCTCAGTGCCCTAAGCGCCCCCAGCACCAACAGGTAGTGCTTGGAGGATGAGTCTTCCCTGG
>JAFMHN010000004.1 GCA_017854485.1 Aquiluna sp.
GGCAACGGATGGGCAGTTGGCTTGGGTCAGAATCAGTACCCTACCTATCAAGCCAAATTCTCAGGTGCTATGAACGCTTGGGAATCCTTCAAGAAAGGGTGGATTTTCGACGAACAGGTCTTTTGCCTCGATGGTCGCGAGGACTTTTCAGATGCTCGGACACTATTGACTCCTATGGAAGTCTCGGGAGGTGAGACCAAAATGGCAGTAGTCCGCACAGGTCAACACACGGGACTAGTAGTCACCTCAAGAAGACCAACTGGGTATTCTGCAGATTGGGCCAAATCTGACTCTGGAATAACCGTTTACCGCTTGGACCTCAGTCTCATGAACGACAGGACTGGAGAGGGAAATGTGGATTGTGGTAACAGCCCAGACTTTGACAAGTGGGCCTATTACTTGGCTCCAGATGGGAAAGCAGGGGTAGAGAATGCCTGCCGGTTTGAAGAATTCATTATCAAGGCTGGGCAAAAGGTTAGTTACGGAGGAGTTGAAGTCAAATTATCTTCAAGTGGCTCCAAGGACTTTATCGAAATCTCCAACAGGGCAACATTGAATTCGGCAGTAAATCGGAGCGGGCTAGGTAACTCGCTTTCACAGGTCCTGGGCGAAGCAGTTCCCACGGCCCGAAAAATGAACTCTCGGAGCCACTGCTCCTGCTGTGGTTGCACGCCATCGGACCAAGAGTAGGCAGGTCATGAACCCCACTGAACTAAAATCACTCTTGGGGGAACAATGAAAAAAGTACTCGCAATAGTCCTTGTCACGTTTTTAATTGCGGGCTGTTCTCAGCCTGTAAGGCAAGAGACTTCCAGCGAAGCAAGACTCGGAGCTGCATTTGAATCGTGCGACGAACTTAATCTCGAATATCGAGGAGGAGTCTCGCGATCCGGTGCAAAGAACACCGGCTCACTTCCTCTAGTTGAGTGGATAGAAGACCAGACTCTGTATGAGGCAAACGTCAATCTCGATGAGGACAAAGATGGTATCGCGTGCGAAATCACGACTTTTGTCGAGGATGCTAACGAGGCTGGAGGGCAGACCAGCGATCAGGATATTGAACCGGACTTAGAGGTTTCGAGAAATGGGTACGAGTCTGTATGCGACTTTGGGGAGCATGATTTTGCGCCCGAGGAATTCGAAATCTGGTCCAAAAAAACAGGCTTTTGCACAGGCCCAACGGGTTGGTTCGAAGCAATAAAAGACTCCCCGTTGCCAAACACTTGGGACCCCTCCGGACAGGAATCTTCCATAGAGCTTTGCAAGATCCAAAATAGTCCCGAATTACAAAACAGGGCTTTTCCTGTCGGGTCACAGATTCTCCAGTATCAAAACATGTTTCCGCGACCTGGAGCACGATTGCTAATTGTTGGGGTCGCTGGGACTGACTCGCTCCCCTCAAATCAGCGTCCAGAGTCCGATTATGCCTACCTTGGGAAATTCATAGCGCAGTGGGTCAATGGCATGGACGACTTCTCAGATGACTTTGAGGTTAGGTTCAATGATGAATACATCAAGCTCGACATTGAGCTTGAGTCATTCGGGGTGGCGCATTACTCCGACGCCAACTCCAAAAACTTCGGCAAATACCTTGAGGGATATGTTCGCCCCCATTTAGCTGATATTGATGGGGTCCTAGTTGTTACTACCCCAGGGACCAAGAGAGGGGTGTTAGAGCAAGGCGCCCTAGGAGGCTACGTAGTGAATGGCAAATTTGTTCCGGTGATGTCTGTCCCTCCCGCCACTTTTAGTACTCGCTTTGTCAGAGACTTTCCCATGATTTTGCCCATGGAAATTATCCACGAGTGGGGTCACGCGGGGTCTGGGCTCGACGATCCAAATGGTTCGAATTACTTCCAAAATGAAAAGGAAGGCGATCCGGATGACCTCGGTATGGGCGGTTGGGGGCTTCAGTCCACTAGCAAGACGGATCGGACAGCCTGGAACAGGTGGATCACGGGATTCCTGAGGGACGAACAGGTCATTTGTGCAGACACCTCTGGTACTCACGCTCTAAAAGCAACTTCCGTAATGACGCAGGAAAAGAAGATTTTGGTTGTGCCCTTAGATAATGAACATGTGCTAGTCGCCGAGTCGATTCGTGCGACTGGATTGAATTACAAGTTAGGTTTCGAGAGTGAGGGCCTTCTCGTTTACGAGGTAAATACTGCCGATGTCAGGCAGCACTATGGTGCCAAACTGATTTTGCCAGAAGGTCGCGTAGCTGAACGCAGAATCCCCTTGATAGTTCCTGATGCCCCCCTGAAGCCAGGCGAGTCCGTCACTCACAAAGGATTCAAAATCACCGTCCTGGATGCTATCGGTCAGGGAAATTTTGTTGAGTTGACAGCGCCGCCTAATTGAGCCACCTAGCGGAATCGAACCGCTGACCTGCTCTTTACGAGGGAGCTGCTCTACCGACTGAGCTAAGGTGGCGAAGTAAAAAAGTTTAGCGGCTAATCACTCCAGCGCGCTTGAGCCTTTCTACGGCAGCATCCTCAATCGGTGAATCTGGGCCGATCGCAAACCGCATAAACCTAAGCAGGTTTGCTGTCACAGGACGCAGCAACCAAAGCGGGTATGACCTAAGCCCGATCATTTTTTGATACTCCTTTGGCATGGAAGCAAGTGCCGAATGGAACAGGAGCGCATAGACCGGTTTTGCAAGTGGCGGTAGAGGGGCTTTCCTGATCCAGTTAATGATGTTTTTGGTTTCATCGGTCACACTTATTTTGTCTCTGAAGTCGCTCAGGGTTTGTTTCAGCTCAGCTTCGCTCATCGGAACAGTCTTTAGACCAAGCGGGCCGACTGACTTCGACCAGAGCTCTACATAGCTGTCTGCTCCGCCCGGGATTGGCTTCTTCGAATAGTTCTGGTGAGCTCGCAAAAACGAATCCATGAATGCAACGTGCACCCAGAGCAGCAGGTCTTTGTCTGCTGCTCGGTAATCCTTTGTTTCACCTGCCGCCGTTTCATAACTGCCGCTAACGGTCTTGTGCATGCGGTTAACCCTGGCAGCCTCACCCTTGATGGCCTCAAGAGAGCCAAAAGTGGTGACGGTTAGCCAACGAATGGTTCCAGAAAGTCTTCCAAGAGGATCTTGCTCATACCGGGAGTGCTGAGCAACGCCTGTCAGGGACCCTGGGTGGAGAGCCTGCATCAAAAGCGCCCTTACTCCTCCAACCAAAGTGGAGAAGTCGCCATGGACTATCCATGGGGCATCCTCTGGTGTGTAAAAGCCTGGCTCGTCCCCTGCGGCAACAACCTCCAGCCATGGCGGAATTCCATCAGCAGCACCTGAGAGGAGTCTTCTGAATCTGCGCGACAGGCTCTCTTGCAGTGCGTTGTTTGCCAATGTGTTGCCTAACCTTGTAGATACGAACAAAGGAAGCAACCATGACAGAGGCCGAACTAATCCGCGAGTTCCAAAAAAATCGTTTGCACATCATCTTGGCACAGCTTGCCCCGACCGCCATGCTCGCATTTGCTGCTTTTGCAACGCCGACCATCTCTGAATACCCAATGGCCGTGATTCATGGGTTCGCGCTAATTCTCTTGGCATCCGGAATCCTCGGTGCTCTGGCTGAGTTCTCGGCAGCCTCACAAGCTCAGGCGGTCATTGATGATTTGAGGACCCTTCCAGGTGCTTCAGCACTTAGAAACCGAGTGATCAGCTTTAGGCCTTGGCTGAATGTTGTGAAGTTTGTGACACCGGCAATCTTCGTTGCAATCTTTGCAGCGCTAATTATTGCCCTGTATTTCTAGCGAGAGCTGCAGAGCAGCTTGTCCAAAGGTTCACCGGCCAGATAGCTGTCAACGACTGAATCAACGCAAGGGTTTGATCCATAGGCTGTGTGTCCCTCGCCTTCAAAGGTGAGCAGGTCCGACCCTTTGAGTAGCCCACTCAACACAATTGCGTGCTGGTAGGGGGTGGCAGGGTCTCCTGTTGTGCCAATGATCAGCGGCTTGGTGCTGGGCGTGACATTGAAATCAAGAACAGTATTGCCGACGCCCTCTGGCCAACCAAAACAGGAGCCATCGCCATAGGCAAAGTACTTGCCAAACACCGGGCTGGCATTAGCGATTGCCTCGGATAAATCTTCCCCGTTTACGGGGTAAGTTTTCTCATCCGCGCAAGCAATCGCGCTGTTGGCTTCAACCAGGTTTGTTAGGTAGCCGCCCTCGGAATCTCGATCGTTGTAGAAATCAGCAAGCAGTAGCAGCATGGTGCCATCGCCCTTGAGGGCATCCTCGATTCCCGCTGATAGGTAGGGCCAAGAACCCTCGGAATAAAGAGTCACAATGATCCCCGCAATGGCCGCTGACAGCGAGAGGTCCCTGTCGTAATCAGTTGGCAAGGTGTTGCGCTCGAGGTTCCGCAGAATGCTGCCGATAGTGTCCTTGGCCTCGTTTATGTCTTGTGGCAGTGGACAGGAGACCTGAGCAAAGCAGTCCTCGAGGTAGGCTTCCATCGCCATGTCAAAGCCCGCTATCTGGGCAAGCAGAGCGGCGTCTGGTCCAAGGGTTGGGTCAACCGCCCCGTCCAGAATAAAGAGACCAACCTTGCCTGGGAACAGTGCGGCATAGTTGGCGCCCAGCTCGGTACCGTAGCTATAACCCAGGTAGTTCAAAAGCTCGCTGCCAACCAGTTCGCGCAACAGGTCCAGGTCTTTTGCGGTTTGCTGGGTATTGAAATATCCGGTGCTGATCTCCCCCTGGCAGCTCTGGCCAAAACGCTCGGCCACATCCGCCAGGTAGGCAAGGTCTTCTTCTGTTCCAAATCCGTAGGGTGATGGACTGTAAAGCAGCTTGTCCTTCAGCCCCATGTCGCTGCAGGTCACTGCAGTGCTGTCTCCGACACCGCGCGGGTCAAAGGCGATCACTTGGAAATTTTCTCTGAGGTAAGCGCTCCCCATGCTGTCGTAGCCATCCCGCATCCAACTAATTGCACCGGATCCCGGGCCACCCGGGTTTATAAACAGTGGGGCTAAGTTCTCGGAGCCCGCTTTACGCATCAGGGCGATTGAAATCAGCTTTTCTTCGGGCTCATTCCAATCCAAGGGAACCGCAACCGATGCGCACTCGAACTGGTCACCACAATCCAACCAGCCAATTTCCTGCTCAAAAAGGTCGACCGCGCCGCTTGTTACCCCCTGGACCGGGTCAGGCTGAGTGACCTCAGCGCAGCCGGTCAGGGTTATAAGTGCTGCTATCGCAGCGGCTCTAAGCCGCAACGTCTTGCCTCAAAATCATGCGTGTGCAGAGCGACTCGAGCACCAACAGGTCTCTAACGTTTGAGGCTAGGCGCTTCCTAGCCTCGGTAATTGCATCTAGAACCGCGATGTTGTCATCCACGGTGGTGCCATGAACCCTTAGGTTTAGCTCGTCGATCAGGTCCTCGTTGGTAAGTTCCGCGTTGGCTTGCAACTGCAGCGAGATTACATCGCGGAAAAAGGACTCGGCATCTGTGAAGATGCGGTCGATGCCGTCTCTGAGTGCCCTGGTGTTTCTGCGCTTTTGGTTTTCCTCAAGGTCTTTGAACTGAGGTCGGAGATTTGGGGGAATCCGCTCGTCAACTGCCAAGCCGAATGCCCGCATCAAGTGCTCTTTCTCAGCGGTGTCTCGCTCCTTGGCCAGAGCCTCGGCATCGCGCTTGGCCACGCCCAAAAGCTTTTCAGCTGCAAGCATTGCTCGAGACAGATTTGTGATCGATGAAATTTCACGAAGAGTCTCTGCCCTTCTGGCCCTGGCATCCTGAGAGCCGGCAAGTCTTCTTGCCATGCCCACGTGGTTCTGAGCTTGCCTGGCGCTTTTCAGGGCTAAGTCTTTGTCGATGCCATCGCGCTTAATTAGTAACTCAGCAACCTCTGTTGCACTTGGCAGCCGAAGCAGCACGTTCCTAGCCCGTGATCTGATTGTCGGCAATAAGTCAGCAACGCTGGGAGCACACAGGATCCAGATGGTCTTTTCCTGAGGTTCTTCAAGCGCCTTTAGTAAAACATTGGAGGTGCGCTCGGTCATCCGGTCACTGTCTTCAATGATCACAATCCGGTAGTCGCCCACCGTGCTGGACATCTGTGACTTTTGCACCAGAGAGCGAACCTCATCGATGCTGATTGTTACTCGCTCGGTTGCCAGGGTGAGAATGTCGGGATGTGCATCAGCAAGTGCTAATGAGCATTGCTGGCAGTTACCGCAGCCGTTTTGTTCGCACTGCAGGGCAGCTGCGAATGACTTTGCCAAAAGCGATCTTCCAGATCCTGCGGGACCAGTAAACAGCCAGGCATGGTGAACGCCCTCGGCCTTTGATGCAATTGCTCGTTGCAGCTGTTCGATGGCTTCTGGTTGACCCAGCAGCTCATCGAAGATGCCGCTGGTCAAGGCGTACCCCAAAATGACTCGACCCTTGCTATCACCGCTTGGTGGATGGATTCGATTGTCATGGTGGCATCAATTACTTCAAAACGCTCAGCCGAAGCCATTTCTAGGTATTGCGCGCGGGCCCTTTCAAAAAAGCCAACTTCTTCACTTTCCAAGCGATCAGGTTCGGTACCGGTGTCATCACGACGGGTTAGTGCCTGTGCTGCTGGCATATCCAGCAAGAACGTCAAATCAGGCTCCAGGTTGCCAACCGCCCACAACGAAATGTCTCTAACTTCATCAACCGACAGTTCCCTGGCGGCTCCCTGGTAGGCGACCGAGGAGTCAAAATAACGATCGGAGAGCACCACTTTGCCGGCGGCAAGAGCTGGCTCAATCTTGGTGGTCACGTGGTGTGCTCTATCTGCTGCATAGAGTAAAGCTTCGGCCCTGGGTGCGACATTTCCCTTGCGGTGCAAAAGCAGGTGCCTGATTTCCTGGCCAAGTTCCGTGCCGCCTGGCTCCATGGTTCTAACAACTTCATGGCCCTGCTTGATAAGCCATGCCTCTAGTAGGTCCAACTGAGTCGATTTGCCAACTCCGTCGATGCCCTCAAAGGTTATAAACACGGCTACCGCTTTTTTCTAGTCTTTTTCTGAGTCTTCGGAGCCTCGCCTGGCTCCACCCCTAGTTTTTCACGCCTAATTGCCAAAAGCTCGTAGGCGCGGTCATTGGTTAGCTCATCCAGCGGTTCATCCTTAGGAACTGTGGCGTTCACAATGCCATCTGAAACATAGAGACCGAACTGGCCTGATTTGGCAACGACGTTCGCCTTGGATGCCGGGTCCTCGCCGAACTCCTTGAGGGGTGTTGCCGCTGTCCTGCGGCCGCCGTATTTAGGCTGTTTGTAAATCTCGAGCGCCTGCTCCAGCGTCAGATCAAAAATTTGCTCCTCTGATTCAAGGCTCCTGGAGTCGGTGCCACGCTTTAGGTATGGACCGAACTTTCCATTCTGCGCCGTGATCTCAGCCTCTGATTCTGGATCCACTCCAATTACTCGTGGCAATGAGAGTAGCTTCAGGGCCTCTTCGTAGCTCACGGTGTCAACCGCCATGGTTTTGAACAGTGAGGCGGTCTTTGGCTTTGGATTTCCCTCGTCAACCAGGGTGATGTATGGACCGTAGCGGCCATCCTTCACGATTATGTCTAGCCCTGTTTCTGGCTCTTGGCCAAGCACCCGGTCGCTAGCAGGAGGTGCGTTGACTAATTCGATTGCCTTCTCGTGGGTCAGTTCATCTGGGCTAAGGTCGACCGGGATGTTCACGATGCGACGCTCGTCGTTTTCCATGACCTCGATGTAAGGGCCATACTTACCGGTTCTTAGGTTGATGCCCTCAGCAATCTCAAAGGTGTTGATGAGCCGCGGGTCGCTTTCGCCGAGGCTTTCAACTGTTGCCTGGAGTCCATCATCGCCAAAGTAGAATTCCTTGAGCCAGCCGGAGCGGTCGAGCTCACCCACGGCGATTTTGTCTAGGTCGGATTCCATTTTTGCAGTGAAGGCATAGTCGACCAGGTGGCCGAAGTTTTCCTCTAGGAACCTGGTGACAGTGAATGCAATCCATTCTGGAACCAGCGCGCTACCGCGCTTTACGACATAGCCCTTGGAGATAATTGTCGAGATGATTGCTGCATAGGTGGAGGGTCTTCCGATCCCCTGCTCCTCAAGCGCCTTCACTAATGACGCTTCCGTGTATCGGGCTGGCGGCGAAGTCGAATGATCTTTTGATGCTATTTCATCAATTTTTAGAGACTGACCAACTTCCAAAATTGGAAGCTTGGCACTGGCGTCTTCCTTCTTGTCTTCCTCTGGGTCCTGGTATACAGCCAGGAAGCCAGGGGTGATAACGGTGGTTCCAGAGGCTGAGAACTCAGCTTGCTTGCCATCCACTTGAGTTTCAAACTTGACCGTGGTGGTGGAGAGCTTGGCATCGGCCATCTGGGACGCAACAGTCCTCCGCCAAATCAGTTCATATAGAAGGTGTGATTTGCCATGCAACACACTCTTGAGTTCGTTTGGATGTGCAAAGGTCTCACCTGAAGGCCGAATTGCCTCGTGTGCTTCCTGGGCATTTTTAGACTTTGCGCCATAGATTCTTGGGCTTGGTGAGACTGAGTCATCTCCAAAAAGTTGCTTAGCTGCCGCGAGCGCCGCGCTTATGGCCTGTCCAGATAGAGCTGGTGAGTCGGTTCGCATGTAGGTAATGTGACCGTCTTGGTAGAGCATTTGAGCAGTGTCCATGGCCTGCTTAGCGCTCATGCCGAGTTTTCTAGAGGCCTCCTGCTGCAGGGTAGAGGTGGTGAAAGGTGCATACGGCTTTCTGGTTGAAGGCTTTGCCTCCACCGAGGTAACCGCAAGCTCTGCACCCTCAAGCTTTTTCGCAAGATCAGAGGCCTGTGAGGGACTGAGCACCAGTACCTCCTGGACCAGCTTTCCGCCCTCATCAAAACTCTTGGAGCCAGCCAGTTTTTCGTTCGCAAGTTTTGCCAGCTTTGCGTCGAACTGAATTGAATTGTGGTTCAAGGTTGCTGTGATCGATGAGTAGCTAGCGGACACGAATGCAATTCGTTCGCGCTCTCGCTGCACAATCATGCGCATTGCCGGCGACTGCACGCGACCAGCCGACAGGCCTCGGTTGATCTTGCGCCAGAGCACCGGTGAAATCTCATAACCAACTAGTCGGTCCACTACTCGCCTGGTTTCCTGAGCCTCAACCAGATTGTCGTTTAGCTCACGAGTGTTCTTGGCAGCTGCAGCGATGGCATCCTTAGTGATCTCATTGAAGACCATTCGGTGCACTGGAACCTTTGGCTTCAATACTTCTAGGAGGTGCCAGGCGATTGCCTCACCCTCGCGGTCCTCATCAGTGGCCAGGTAAAGCTCTTCGGCGCCCTTGAGCGCCTTCTTCAAATCCGTGACGGTTTTGGTCTTGCCGGGTGAAACTACGTAAAAAGGTTCAAAGTCGTTGTCTATATCTATGGAGAACTTACCTAGCGGACCCTTTTTCTTATCCGCTGGAACATCCCGTGGTTCAGCTAAATCACGAATGTGGCCAACTGAGGCCAATACCTCGTAGTCACTACCTAGATATTTAGAGATCGTCTTCGCCTTGGCGGGCGACTCAACAATCACTAGCTTCTTAGCCAAAAATGCTCCTAATTAATCAGATGGCGACCCCGCTACTGAATCAACAGAAATCTCTGATAATCCAACAAACTTTGTCAGCCCGATGCTCACATCGGTTCCGACAATACGACATGAATCTAGAAAAACTCCATTTGAAACTGCAATCAGCTCCGCATTTTCACATGGAAAACCGGATGCCAACCCTCGAATAGTATCTGCTGCAGCAAGCGATGCGGAGTCTGCTATCACCTGCAATCGGGTTGTGCCATGGGACAATGAGGTCGCCGACGACACAGCAAACAACAACAACATCAGTGCGCCAATAAAGATTATTGACACCACCGCAGTAGACCCCGAATCTACCTTCCAATCGGCAGCAGGCAAATTTTTGTTGAGATCGGGATCACTAGCTGTTTCTGAACCCTGAAGCACTCCAACCTCCCTTCATTTGAGAAATCAACTCTCAGTGCCGGATCAACCGGCACATCAATGCCAATCGCGCTTTGTCTGGCAATTTCAAAGGCCTTGTATTCAAGTGCAATGCGCTCCACGGCCAGCGAAACAGATCCAAGCACAACCGAAAACAGCATGATCAGAGCCGGTAACAGCAGCATGAACTCTGCCGTTACCGCGCCCCTGTCGCTAGCCAAGTCCAATTGCACCGGCAATCAACTTGAATAGCAGCGACCTAACCTCTTCGCTTTTTAGCACCAGCAGCATCAGGCCGGCAAAGGCAACCCCGGCCAGGGTGGCGATTGCATATTCGGCGGTGATTGCGCCTTGATCGGATTTGAGTAGTTGCATTTTGTTTCCTTTCTTATTGGGTGAAGCCGATGATTATCGGCGGCAGGGTAAGCAGCAAGAATGCAGGCAGCGTTGTCAGGGACAGTGGAATCAGTAATTTCACTGATAGTCGCCTAGCGCCTTCGATTCGCTCCGACAGCAGTTTTTGATTGAGCTGCTCGAGCTCCGAATCAATCAGTGAGACAAGCTTCGCTCCGGTTTGTTTAGAAAGTTCAATCAGGTTGGTTGTCTCACTTGAATCAAGCTTTGCTAACCGCGTTTCGATTTTGGACAGTGGTTCTCCTGCAGCCAGACAAATTCGCAGCACCATCAGCGAGTGGGTGGGATCTGGTCGTGGCTCGTGGAAGGTGGCCAGCATTTTTCCTGAAATCTTGTGGCCGAGTCCCAGGAGTGCGGCTGCCAGCAGACCCGCGATAATCCCGACCGGGTGCAACAGCCCCTTGAAGCTTGCCAGCCCCATGATCTGTGACATCAGGAATGCAACCAGTGGCAGCCACAACAGCAGAGTCCTAGTCGCCTGCGGAACAGCCTGGGCTTGAGAAACCTCTTGAGCGCTGCGCTCCTCGTGGCGAAGCTGCAACTCGAGCTGCGACAGTGTTGGAACCAGCGGCGCCCCAAGCTCAAAGGCGAGCGTTATGAACTGCCTGAATTTCTCTGGGAGCTGTTCCGGGTCTGCCAGGTCAACAGCGGTTGCGAATGGAACGCCTGCCGAGATTAACCCCGAGAGCATCGCTGGCCGCATCAGATCTCCAGCTGCTCAATTTGAAGGCCGGCTGCAGATAAGACCGGCCTGCCAATTGCTGTGACTAGACGCTGACTTTTCACCCTGCCCAGTTGCACAACAAAGTCAATTGACTGGGAGACCAGCCTCTCGGTCAACTCGGTGGCGAAACCGCCCAATAGGCCCAGCACTAAGAATCGCTCTGCTGAGGATGCGAGGCTGGTGGCATGCAACGTGGTTAAGGTTCCCGAATGCCCGTTGTTAATTGCCTGAAGCAAGACTCGAAACTCTTTAGAGCGAACTTCTCCGACCACGATTCGATCAGGACGCATTCGAAGCGCATGCACAATCAATTCATCGAGTTCGATTTGTCCAGCGCCCTCCTGATTCGCCTGTCTTTCAGTGAGCGAAATAGCTGGTGCATCCAGAAAAAGCTCGGGGGTTTGCTCAATGCAGATAATTCGCTCGTTCGAATCTTGCAGCAATGCCCGCAACAAAGTTGTCTTTCCGACACCGGTTGGGCCGCACACAACCATGGATTTGCCGCCCCTGACCTGCTCGTTGAGCCAGGCCAGCTGACTCAAGGTCAGCATGCCGGATGATTGCAGTACCTCCAGGGTCTTGGTTTCTGGCGCGTGCACCCGAATGCTTAGAAGCGGCTTTTCTGAAAGCCCGAATGGCAACACGGCGTGGAATCTTGCTCCACGGATCACAAAGTCGGCTACTGGCTTGGCGATATCAATTCGGGAGCCTGCCTCAAGCGCTAGCTCGACAATTGCAGCAACCATTTCTTGATCAGATTTATAGATTGGTGCCAGGACCTGAAAGCCAGACCCGAAGTCGGCTCTGGTCAGACTCGAGCCATCAATCACCAAATCGGTGATACCGGGTGTCTGAATTATTTGCCAGAGGGCATTGGTTTCACTTCGCACAAGCACATGGTTCGCCATCTGAAAACAGAGTTCAGTGCAAAAAATAAAACTGTGTAAAAAGGGGATGGCGGCAGGTTTGGGGGAAACCTGCCGCCGGTGATGCCAGCAATGGGGGGCGCTGACATCACGACTGATCTAAATCAGTACCATAATCCTACGATGGTTTTCATGAATTTGTCCCCCAAACGGGGAAATATCAAAAAACTGAGATTTGCCTGAATTTGGATTCTGAAGTCTGGCGTTACGTCTCTAACGGCAACAGGGCGCCAGCATCTCGGCAATGTGTAATTCCTGTAAGTTGATAGGGCACAGAAGCTCTAAGTAAGTGGAGGACAAAGTTGTCTGAACAGCACGAGATTGAAAACCTACTGAACGAAACCCGTTCGTTTCAACCAAGCGAAGAATTTGCGGCAAATTCAATCGCCAAGCAGGAGATCTACGACAGAGCGAAGGCGGACCGCCTTGAGTTTTGGGCACAGCAGGCCAGGCAACTTCACTGGCACAAGCCTTTTACTGAAACCCTGGATTTCAGCAATGCTCCATTCGCTAAATGGTTTGCGGATGGCGAACTAAACGTGAGCTACAACTGCCTCGATCGCCATGTTGAGGCCGGTTGGGGTAAGCGGGTGGCACTATTTTTTGAGGGTGAGCCCGGCGACACCAAGGTTTACACCTATCTAGATCTAATGCAGCAAGTCAAGCGTGCGGCGAACGTTCTGATTCGCATGGGTGTTCAGCCTGGTGATCGAGTTGCTATTTACATGCCAATGATTCCGGAGGCAATCATCGCAATGCAGGCGGTTGCCAGAATCGGTGCCGTGCACTCGGTGGTCTTCGGTGGCTTTAGTGCCGACTCACTTGCAACAAGAATTCAAGATGCCGAGGCCAAGGTTGTAATCACCGCCGATGGCGGTTTCCGCAAAGGCAAGGCAACAGCCCTCAAGCCTGCAGTTGACCAGGCGCTGGCTGACCACAAGTGCCCAACGGTTGAGCACGTTTTGGTTGTGAACCGCACTGGGCAAGATGTCGACTGGGACGACTCGGTTGATGTTTGGTGGGAAGAGCAGATGCAGAGCGTGGATGCAGACCATGTTGCGGTTGCCTTCAACGCTGAGCACCCGCTGTTCATCCTGTATACCTCTGGCACCACCGGCAAGCCCAAGGGTATCCTGCACACAACTGGTGGTTATCTAACTCAGGCTAGCTACACTCACAAGAACGTCTTTGATCTGCACGAGGGTCAAGATGTCTACTGGTGCACAGCAGATGTTGGCTGGATAACCGGTCACTCCTATGTTGCCTACGGTCCGCTAGCCAACGGGGCAACTCAGGTTATTTATGAAGGAACACCGGACACCCCGGACTGGGGCAGATGGTGGGACATAGTTCAGAAGTACCACGTGAGCATCTTCTACACCGCACCAACAGCCATCAGGTCTTTCATGAAGCTTGGAAGTTCCGTGGTAAGCCACTACGACCTGAGCTCAATCAGAGTGCTTGGTTCCGTTGGTGAGCCAATTAACCCAGAGGCCTGGATGTGGTACCGCGAGGTAATCGGCTCCAATAAAGCTCCAATTGTTGACACCTGGTGGCAAACCGAAACTGGAGCCATCATGGTTTCACCACTTCCAGGAATCACCGCAGCCAAGCCGGGCAGTGCGCAGGTTCCAATTCCTGGCATTGAAATGGCGGTGCTCGACGACCAGGGCCATGAAGTTGGTCCTGGTCACGGAGGCTATCTGGCAATCACCGAGCCTTGGCCATCGATGCTCAGGGGCATTTGGGGCGACCCGGAACGATTCAAGGAAACCTACTGGTCCAGGTTCCCCGGCAAGTACTTTGCCGGAGACGGCGCCAAGCTCGATGCCGATGGTGACCTCTGGTTGCTCGGAAGGGTCGATGATGTCATGAACATTTCAGGGCATCGCCTCAGCACAACTGAAATCGAATCCGCGCTTGTGTCTCACCCGCTAGTTGCTGAGGCGGCAGTGGTTGGTGCTAGTGATGAAACCACCGGTCAGGCCGTGGTGGCATTCGTAATCCTGCGCAAGAGTCAGCTTGATCATTCAGGTAGCGAAGCCGACACCTCCAGGACGTTACGTGAGCATGTTGCCAAGGAGATTGGTCCAATCGCCAAGCCACGCACCATCTTTGTGGTTCCAGAACTGCCAAAGACTCGCTCCGGAAAGATCATGAGAAGGCTCTTGAAGGATGTCGCAGAGGATCGACCCATTGGTGATGTCACGACCTTGGCCGACACCTCAGTGATGGACACCATCAGCACCAAGATTGATTCTGGAGCCAACGACTAAATGATCAGGCTGGCCAATCAGGCAGACCAGACTGCCCTGATTGGGCTGCTGAATGATTTTGCTCAGGAGGCCCTGGCTCCGCTTACGACCGAGCACCTAACGGCAGCGGTGACTCCACTTTTGCGAGGCACTGAGCTGGGAGAAATCTGGGTTCTGGAGCACGAACAAAACCTGATTGGCTATCTGGTAATCGGTTGGGGTTGGGGAATTGAATCAGGCGGCAGAGAAGCTCTCATCGACGAGGTTTTCGTAAGTCAGCCTCATCGCAATCAAGGACTTGGGGCCCAGCTAGTGGAGGCCGCGCTGGCTAGAGCCAAAGAGCTTGATGCCAAGACCGTGTTTTTAGAAACCGAACAATCAAACCCAGAATCAAGAAAGCTTTATCAAAACCTTGGCTTTGAGGTAGAAGACTCGGTTTGGATGCGAAAAGCCCTTTAGCTACTCAAACTCGACAATTAGTTCAACCTCGACCGGAGCATCCAGCGGCAACACCGGCACACCGACAGCGCTTCTAGCGTGCTTGCCTGCATCACCGAAGACCTGCTGCAAAAACTCAGAGGCGCCATTGATGACACTTGGCTGGGCCGTGAACTGAGGTACCGATGCCACGAAGCCCACAACCTTGACAACCTGCTTCACTCGGTCCAGGTCACCAAGCACCGACTTGATAGCAGCAAGGGCATTCAGAGCACAGCGCTCAGCGATTCGGGCGCCCTGCTCGGTATCAATATCGGCACCAAGTTTCCCGGTTGCCATGAGCTTGCCGTCAATCAGTGGGATTTGCCCTGCCGTGAAGACAAGATTGCCGCTAATCATTGCGGGCAGGTAGGAGCCGGCAGGGGTTGCAACCTGCGGCAGAGTGTGACCAAGTTCTGCTAGGCGGCTTTCTACTTTGCTCACTCTGCTGCCTCACGTTTAAAGAAGGCGATTAGGCCACCCTGTGGCCCAGTAATTACCTGAACCAGCTCCCAACCTTGGGTTCCCCAGGTGTTTAGGATTTGAGTTTCCTTATGCAGCAATAGCGGCGTAGTTACATACTCCCACTTGGTCATTTCACAGCTCCAATTCAGCCTATTGCGAGTATCCTAGAGCCTATGTCTGGCAGTTCTAAATCCTCTACGTTCACAAACCTTCTAAAGTTCGGTCTGTTGAGCGCTGTGGCTGGGCTCTTGTCGGTGGCCCTGTTGGCTCCCGCGGTGGCGGTGGCGGGTGTGGTAACCACCACCTCAATCGGGATGTTTGAGGGTCTTCCTGCCTACATCAAGCCCGTAAATGCCTCACAGTCATCTTCGATTTACGCACTGCGTGAGGGCAACCCAGAGAAGATTGCCACTTTTTACCATGAGAACCGGGTTGAGGTTCCATTTGAATCGATCTCAGAAAACTTGATCAATGCCGTAGTGGCGACCGAGGACCCCAGGTTCTATGAGCATGGCGGCGTTGATATCATCTCCTTGATTCGAGCAACACTGACAAACATTGCAACCTTTGGCGATGGGCCAGGTGCTTCCACGATCACCATGCAGTACGTCAGACAGTCAATGGTGGAGGCGGCCAACCTCTCCGGTGACACAGCGGCGATTCAAGCGGCCACTGAAGTTAGCGTTGAGAGAAAACTTAAAGAGATTCGTCTTGCTATTGCTCTAGAGAAGGAAGTCTCCAAAAAAGACATCCTGGCCGGTTACCTAAACCTGGTGTTCCTTGGCAACCAGATCAACGGTGTTGAAACCGCCTCCCAGTACTACTTTGGACTGCCCTCGAGCAAGCTGAACGTGCCGCAGGCAGCCTACCTGGCCGGAATGCTGAAGTCCCCGAATGATTACAAGCCAGACGAAGCGGATAACCTCGAGCGCGGTCTAAGCCGAAGAAACTATGTCATTCAAAACATGGCTGACGAGGGCTACATAACCCAGGTTCAGGCAGAAGGCTACAAAGCCAGCCCGATCCAGACTCAGATAACAAGAACCCAGCAGGGGTGTGAAGAAAACCAGACCACAGCATTCTTCTGCGACTACACCGTTTGGACCATCAGAAACTCTCCTGAATTCGGAGTCACCTCAGAAGAGCGGGAAATGCTGCTTCGTCGCGGTGGTCTAGAGATTTACACAACCATTGACCTTGACATTCAGCAGGCGGCCTGGGACGCGGTAATGACCAACTTGCCTCCTGAAAATGAGTGGGGCTTTGGAACAGCAGCGGTGTCAGTTGAAGTTGGTACTGGCCGAATAGTTGCGATGGCTCAAAACAGATACTTCGATCAAAGTGACTCCCCTGCCGTGGGCGGCACCAGCGTGAACTTCAACTCCGACAAGCCATATGGTGGGTCGTCTGGCTTTCAGCCGGGCTCAACCTACAAGGTATTCACCCTGGCCGAATGGCTTAAGAACGGCTACACCCTCGGTGACCATGTTGATGGCCGAGTGTTTACCGGTGAAGATGTGGACCTTGACGGCGAGCCAGACAAGGTAAAGATTTGGGATGTCTCAAAAGACTTCCGCGCAAGCTGTGGTGGCGTAGTAGGACTTTGGGAAGTCAACAACTCCGGTGATCAAACCATCGATGACATCAGTGTTCGTCAGGCGGTTGTAACCTCTCAGAACACCGCCTTTGCGGCAATGGCATCGCAGCTTGACCTCTGTGCCATCAGAGACACTGCTGCTGCATTTGGCGTTCACCGGGCCGATGGCAACGAGCTTCTCTACGTGCCTTCTGCAATCTTGGGGACAAACGAAATTGCGCCCTTGACAATGGCGGCTGCCTACGCCGGAATTTCAAACGGTGGGGTTTACTGCTCTCCGATCGCGATTGACAGAGTGGTGCTCAGAAAGAGCTCCGAGGAACTAGCTGTTCCGGAGAGCCTATGTAACCAGTCTGTGGCACCCGAGATTGCAGCCGCCATGATTGATGCCATGAAGGGTGTTGTCTCCGGCGGAACAGGTGCTGCTGCGAACACCAACGACGGCACGCCACTTGCCGGCAAGACTGGAACCACTGACGATCGCATTCACACCTGGATGGCTGGGTTCTCAACCGAGGTTGCAACGGCAGTTTGGGTTGGAAACGTCGTTGGTCTTACACCTCAGACTGGCAAGTCAGTAAACGGTCGTGCGGTCTCCACAATCCGTCACGCAGTCTGGCGCGACTTGATGCTGGAAGTAAATAAGCACTACGAGGAAAGTCAATTCCCGAAGGCGAACCCTCGTTACGTTGAACCAACTCTTCGAACTGTCCCTCAGGTTGAGGGCTTCGAGCTGGACATCGCAAAGATGCAGCTAATTACCGGTGACTTGAACGTGAAGGTTGTTGAAACCCCCGTTCCCTCTGCGCAACCCATCGGTACCGTTGCCTACACCTTCCCTGCTTTTGGTGAGAGTATGCCAAGAGGTTCAATCATTGAAATTTATGTCTCCTCTGGTGGCCAGCTACTTATGCCAGATGTCTCTGGCCTAAGCCTGCAAGATGCCTATACCAAACTAGAGATCGCCGGCTTGTTCCCTACCTATCCACAACCAAGCCAAACCTGGATGCTAAACCTTTGTAACCCTGCGCTTCCCACCGGTTCGGTTCATTCAACCATTCCGGCCGCTGGCGAGGCAGTTATCCTGGCAAGCGCCGTTATTGTTCAACCAAACGCATGTGGCTAGCTGGTAACTCTGGACCGTTTCGGTTGCACGAGTTAGAGATTGAGAGCCCGAGTGCAGCCGGCATAAGAATCCTGCATGTCAGCGATCTTCACTTTGCCCCTGGCCAAAAGAACAAGGCGCAGTTTCTAAAGGAACTGGCTGGACTAAAGCCGGATCTAGTCATCAACACCGGAGACAACCTCGGCCACAAAGACGCCATCAATCCAACCCTCAGAGCACTTGAACCGCTTCTTGATTTCCCAGGAGTTTTCGTAAACGGAAGCAATGACTACCGAGCACCGAAGCCCAGGAACCCAATTCGCTACTTCACTGGCCCATCAAAGGTCCAGGCTGGCCAGGCCCTCGACACCGACAGGTTCATGAGGGAGTTGGTTGGGGCTGGCTGGCAGGATATCAACAACAAATCGGCCAGGCTCGAAATCAAAGGAAAATCGCTGGGCTTCATGGGTCTTGATGACCCGCACGACCACCTAGACGACCTTGAATCGCTTGGACAGCAGGCAGCCGAAGTCGCAAATACTGACCTCAAAATCGGTGTTGCTCATGCGCCCTACATGAAAGTGATTGACGCCTTCTTGGAAAACCAAGCTGCGCTGATGTTCGCCGGTCACACTCATGGAGGTCAGATTTGCCTTCCTGGCCAAAAGGCTCTGGTTACAAACTGCGACCTTCCAACTGAATTTGCAAGCGGGCTATCGGCATGGTCAAACGACCAGCAGGAATCAATGCTTCATGTTTCGAACGGTCTTGGCTGCTCAATTTACCAACCGGTTAGGCTTTTTTGCCCACCGAGCGCAACGCTAATTACGCTTCGTTAGCCAAGTTCGGCAGCAACAAGCTCGGCAATTTCGTAGGTGTTGAGGGCCGCACCCTTGCGCAAGTTATCGCCAACCACAAACAAATCAATTGTGTTTGGAAAGTCCTCTGACTGCCTGATTCGACCAACAAAGGTTGGATCTTGGCCAGCAACATGCTGTGGGGTTGGATAGACATCGTTTGCAGGATCGTCCATCACAACAACCGTTGGCTGTGCCTCAAGCAGTTCTCGAACTTCGGCCGCAGACAACGCATTGGCGAAGGTTGCGTGAACTGCAAGGCTGTGGCTGACCTGAACTGGCACACGCACGCAGGTTGCAGCCACCTTCAAATCAGAGATTCCCAGAATCTTTCTAGATTCATTGCGGACCTTTAGCTCCTCGGAGGTGTGTCCGCCATCCTTGAAGCCGCCTGCGGCAGGAATCACGTTTAAAGCAATTGGCTTAGCCCATGGCGAGTCAGACAACGGCAGCGAGTTTGCCTCGAGCGTGTTTGTCACGCTGTCAGTGGTCAGCCCTGCTTCAGCATTGGTTGCAACCGCAGCAATTTCTGCTGCTAGCCGGTCAATACCGGGAGTGCCGGCGCCAGAAACAGCCTGATAGCTGGCTACCACAAGCTCGGTCAACTTCCACTTATTGTGCAGGGCACCAAGGGCAGCCATCATGGTGAGTGTGGTGCAGTTGGGGTTTGCAATGATCCCCAGTGGCCTGGACTTAGCAGCGAATGGGTTCACCTCTGGAACCACCAGTGGGACCTCCGGGTTCATGCGGAATGCCGCTGAGTTATCAACCGCAACCACTCCCTTAGCTGCTGCGATCGGAGCCCAAATTTCAGAGACCTCGTCCGGGACATCGAACATTGCAATGTCCATGCCGTTGAAGGCGT
The DNA here is from genome assembly GCA_017854485.1 of Aquiluna sp. Taxonomy (GTDB): domain Bacteria; phylum Actinomycetota; class Actinomycetes; order Actinomycetales; family Microbacteriaceae; genus Aquiluna. The sequence goes on from JAFMHN010000004.1 coordinate 19,659, forward strand.
CCTCGGAAAGTTCAACCACGGTTAGGTCCTGGCCGTGAACCTGAATCTTCTTACCGGCACTCCTAGCTGAGGCAATCAGGCGAATCTCTCCCCAGATGTTCTCGCGAGAGTTGATGATGTCGATCATCACGGTGCCAACGGCACCGGTTGCTCCAACAAGGGCAAGATTTGGCTTAGACATAATTACCTACCGGTTCCTGAGTAAACGATTGCGGTGTCGGCTGCATCTAGTTCGAAGGCCGAGTGAACAATTCTGGTTGCTTCTTTTAGCTGATCAGCACGGGTCACAACAGAGATGCGGATCTCGGAAGTTGAAATCATCTCGATGTTGATGCCGGCCTTTGCCAGAGCACCAAATAGCTTCGATGAAACACCCGTAGAAGTCTTCATGCCGGCCCCAACAATCGAGAGCTTGCCGATTTCATCGTCATAGGTCACTGATTGGAAGCCAACATCAGCCTGACGATCTTTCAGGGCCTGCACTACCTTGTGGCGGTCGGAGTGGGGCAGCGTCATTGAGATATCGCTCAGGTTAGTTTCATTGGTGGCAACGTTCTGCACGATCATGTCGATGTTGGCACCGGCCTCTGCCACGATCTGGAAGATCTCGGCAGCCTTTCCTGGAATATCGGGAAGCCCGATAACTGTCACCTTTGATTGGGTGTCATCAGTTGCAACACCAGAAACGATTGGCTCTTCCATGTCATCTCCTGCCTTAGCTGTGTAGATAAGTGTTCCGGGGTCAGTGCTGAATGAGGACCTGACCCGAAGCGGCACCTTGTGCCTTCTAGCAAATTCAACCGCGCGAATATAGAGAATCTTCGCTCCAGAGGATGAAAGCTCGAGCATCGACTCGATGTCAATCTGGGCAAGCTTGTGTGCTCGTGGAACAATCCTTGGGTCTGCAGTGTAGACGCCATCAACGTCGGAGTAGATTTCACACATGTCCGCATTGAGCGCCGCAGCCAGCGCAACCGCGGTGGTGTCGGAACCACCTCTACCAAGAGTTGTGGTGTCACCATTTTCAAAGCTAAAGCCCTGGAAGCCGGCAACAATAGCAACCTCATTATTTGCAAGCGACTCTTGGATTCTGGTTGGCTCCAGTTTCCAGATTCTGGCCGAGCCGTGCTCGGAGTCGGTCGAAATTCCAGCCTGGTAGCCGGTGAAGGATTTTGCCTTGCCGCCCTGCTCCTTGATTGCCATTGCAAGTAGCGACATAGAAATGCGCTCACCTGCAGTGAGCAAAACGTCCATCTCACGATCTCCAGCCGGCGCGGAGGAAACCGAGTTAGCCAAGTCGATTAGGTCGTCGGTGGTGTCTCCCATTGCTGAGACAACTACACAAACCCGATTGCCCTGAGCCTGGGTCTGCAGCACGCGCGCAGCAATATGTTTGATCTTCTCAGCGTCCGAGACGGAAGATCCTCCATATTTCTGAACGATAACTGGCAATTACAGCTCCTAGATTGGGGGGAAGTATGCCGCCGTTGGCATCTGAGCCATTCTAGTTGACTCTTTTGCGACCCTCAAAGGCTCGACCCAAAGTCATGTCATCCGCATATTCAAGATCTCCGCCAACCGGGAGGCCAGAGGCCAGTTTGGAAACGGTGATTTCCATAGAACCCAACAGCCGGATTAGGTAGGTGGCGGTTGCTTCACCCTCAAGGTTTGGGTTAGTGGCGATAATAACTTCTTTGATTTCAGGGTCCGCAAGCCGCTTCATCAAGTCCTTAATCCGCAGCTGATCCGGTCCAATTCCGGCAATCGGAGAAATGGCTCCACCCAGCACGTGATACTTGCCTCTGAATTCGCGGGTTCGCTCAATCGAGTTGATGTCCTTAGAGTCCTCGACCACGCAAATTGAAGCTGTTTCCCGCTTTGGGTCAACGCAGATGGAGCACTGCTCCGCCTCTGAGACATTGCCGCAGGTTTGGCAGAAGCGCACCTTTTCCTTGGCTTCGCGCAATACGTCTGCCAGCTCCAGAGCAACCTGGCTATCGGTTTCGATTAGATGAAAAGCAATTCGCTGGGCTGACTTTGGTCCAACCCCCGGAAGTCTGCCGAGCTGATCAATCAGCTCTTGGATTACGCCGTCATACATTAGTTTTCATCGGCCTTAATTGGTGTTGCCCCGAGCACCTCGCGAAGCACGAACTCGCCAGCCTGTTCGGCTTTTTCAGGTTCCACCGGAGCCGGTGACTCGGGAGGATCTTGATCCTCAATTTCTTCTTGAGTTGTGAACTCCTCTGGTGCGGTTGGTTCAACCTTGTTCACCGTCGCCGGCTTTTCGTGGGCTTCGGCTACTTTGGCGCGATATTTCACTACAACACCAAATTGCTCACTGATCACCTGCCGAAGTACTTCGGCTGCACCCTGTGAACCCTTGAAGGCATCGACGTCGTTCTGGCTCTGGAACAAAAGCGTTAGGACATCGTCCTGGTAGTCAATCACCTTGGTCGTGAAAGCCACCGCCCAAGCCGAGCGCGACTGCTTCGCAAGAATGTCTAGAATCTCGGGCCAGGCAGCCTTCAGGCTGCTGGTTGAAAGGTCACGTTTGACCTTGGGAGCAGCAGGTTCCGGCGTCGCCTTGGTCGGCTCAGGAGCCTGCTTGGAAGCCTTTGCTGCTTCTCTCGCTGGAGCCTGAACGCTCTCGGTAACAACCGGTGGCTTTGGCTCATCAGTGGCGACCGGCTCGGGAGCCTTGGCTGCCGCTTGTGGAGCAACTGCTGCAGGCTGTTCCTGGATGGTTCTGATCGCCGGTTGGCTGACAGGGGCAAGAACCCTTGCGCACAACAGCTCCAGCTGAAGCCTTGGGTTTGAAGCCGCACTGGTGTCGGCCAGCGCTTTGGATGTTGCCTCAGCTGCTGCAGTCAAATCTGAAAGACCAAAACGATTCGCTTGAGCAGACAGCAGATCAAACTGCTCTGGCCCAATACCCCTAAGGATGGCCTTGGCATCATTGCCAAGCGATGTAATCAACATCAAGTCTCTTAGCCGCTCCAGGAGGTCTTCCAGAAAACGTCTGGCGTCCTGCCCTGACTGAATCACCTTGTCCACCGCGCTAAATGCTTTGGCGGCATCAAGCTCGGCAAATGCACCGATTACTTCAGCCATTAGTTCATCGTGAGTAAAGCCCAGCAGGTTCACGGCTCGCTGGTAAGCGACCTCTTTGCCGTCGCTGCCAGCAATCAACTGATCAAGCAGCGACAAAGCATCACGCACGCTGCCACCCGAGGCTCTAACTACAAGCGGCATTACGCCGGGCTCGGCGCTATAGCCCTCGCTTTCCAGAACCGTCGCTAGATATTCCAACAGCTCTGCAGGGGGCACCAATCTGAATGGGTAGTGATGCGTTCTGGAACGAATGGTTCCGATTACCTTTTCCGGCTCGGTGGTGGCAAAAATAAACTTCACGTGCTCAGGTGGCTCTTCCACGATTTTTAGCAGAGCGTTAAAGCCCTGCGGGGTAACCATGTGCGCCTCATCCAGGATGAAAATCTTGTAACGGTCTCGCGCTGGTGCGAAGATTGCACGCTCACGCAGGTCTCTGGCATCGTCAACGCCATTGTGGCTGGCAGCATCTATTTCAACTACATCAAGGGAACCAGACCCACCCCGGGACAATTCGATGCAGCTGTCGCATTTACCGCAGGGGGTATCAGTTGGACCTTCGGCACAGTTCAAGCACCGAGCCAGAATTCGCGCGCTGGTTGTCTTGCCACAACCGCGTGGGCCGGAGAAAAGGTAGGCGTGGTTTACCCGGTCTGCTTTTAGGGCTGCCCGCAGAGGATCAGTGACCTGAGTCTGGCCGATTAGTTCGGCAAAACTCTCCGGTCGATAACGTCTGTAGAGGGCTGTGGTCACCTTGCAAGCCTAACCGAGTGGGCCTACATCAACTGACAATCCACACCTAGATGACCACATGTACAGGATAAAAAGGACCCCTCGTGCACCCGCCAGAGCCCAGTTACCCTTGCTATCTTTCGATCCTGGGGGATTAGCCAAGATGACGCCACACGAGGAGTCAGCCCCAAGTCTAATCCCTGCAGCATCCAAGTTTCCAGACAGGGCCTGATGCAGCTAGACTTATGGACCTTGGAGAATTCGCCTAGTGGCCTATGGCGCACGCTTGGAAAGCGTGTTGGGTGCAAGCCCTCAGGGGTTCGAATCCCCTATTCTCCGCCAGTAATCAGCCTTGAGTCGTTCTCGAATCATCCCTCTAGCTAGAACTGATTTGTTGGATCGCCTTTTTGATTCTTCGCTCGCGGGTCGCCTCTGATTTTGCGTCGCTGATTGACCGAGCTAATTCTTTCCGCGCAGAATAGGAGAGATTGTCAAACTCTTTTCGAAGTTTTGTGATTCTCAACGCCTCCATCAACTTGGGGTGCAGTTCGACTCTTCTGTAACCGCCATCTAAGTCGAGTTTGACCGTAACCAAGTCGCCTCCGGAAACCCCGGCAGCGAGTCGCTCTGCCATTGGAAATACCACCCAACATTGGCCGTTGACCGCCGTTGCGGTTGATTGGTAGCTGTGGCCATTAATTGTCACAATTAGCGGTGCTCGACGGTGGCTGCCGAGCTTGGTTAGGATCTCGTCCGGTATAGCTAGGGAAGCATGGTTTCCTGAGGCAATTACCTTAGTTCGATAAGTCACCGACATATCACGAGTCTATTGGTCATAACCACTTGTGAAGTTGATGGATTGCCGGTCAGGACTAGGTTTACGAATGGAACTAATAACGTGCCTTTGGTTCAGCGGTAACGCCCGGGCAGCAGCTAGCTTGGCCCTTCTTTTTGGTCCATCATGGCCCTAAGTGCAACGTCGGCGGATTTCACTATTTCGTAAGTCCTTGAAAGTAATTCCTCGGCGGACCTGCATTCAAGAAGGTCTGCCTGGTCCAATGAGCCAACCGGCAGAATGCCAGCAAGCTGCCAGCATGCATCGATCGGGTCATCACTCAGGACAACATCTGCGCCGTATTGGAGGTCCCCAAACTCACTTGCAAATGCCAATAGCTGCCTCACCTTTGTCTCAAGGTGAATGCGCACCGGCATCAAGGTTTCTTCCCAAATCAAGTCCGGTAGGAAGTCGATGTCAGCAATTGGGTAAGGGTCATCTGGCAGCCAAGCGTTCACTCTAAATCTTTGAGTTCCCACTGACTCAAGACCGTAGAACTGTTCGCTAGTACCAATGTCCGTAACCGAGGCAATGGTGCCGATGTTCATGCGCTTATCGCCACCGCCAACTTGACTGCCGCGTTCAATCAGAACTACTCCAAACTCAGGATTCTCTTGAGTGACCAGGTCTCCAAGCAGCTTTAGGTAGCGGTCCTCGAAAATTCGAAGCGGCATCGGCATGCCTGGCAACAGCACTGAGTCCAGCGGGAACATTGGCATCACCGGCATAACCCACCAGTTTCAGTAGCAATGCCCTGTTTCTCGGTCATGAAAAGAACCCAACCAGTAGCCCCAAGCCGCTTCCTGAAATCAAAGTGCCTTGAGGATGTCCTCAACCCGATCCTTGGCGTCACCGAAAAGCATCTTTGCGTTCTCCTTGTAGAACAGTGGGTTTGCAACACCGGCATAGCCTGAAGCCATTGAACGCTTGAAAACAATTACGTTCTCGGCCTCCCAAACCTTCAACACCGGCATGCCCGCGATTGGGCTGCCCGGGTTTTCCGTTGCAGCTGGGTTCACGGTGTCATTGGCGCCGATTACTAGAACCACCGATGTTTGAGAAAGCTCGTCGTTGATCTCGTCCATTTCCAGCACGATGTCGTAGGGAACCTTTGCCTCTGCAAGAAGGACGTTCATGTGCCCAGGCAGTCGCCCGGCAACCGGGTGAATTCCGAATCGAACGATCACTCCCTTATCGCGTAACCGCTTAGCCAGATCTGCAACCGGATACTGCGCTTGCGCCACTGCCATGCCGTAGCCCGGAGTGATTACGACACTGCTGGCACTGTTCAGCAGTTCTGCCACAGAGGCCGCATCGATTTCAGTGTGTACGCCCTGCTCCTCCTCGTCAGAGGAAGGAGCCTCGATACCGAAGCCGCCGGCAATAACCGAAATGAAGGAACGGTTCATGGCCTTGCACATGATGTAGGACAGGTACGCACCTGAGGAACCAACCAGAGCACCGGTGACAATCAATAGGTCGTTGCTAAGCAGGAATCCCGTTGCCGCTGCCGCCCAACCGGAGTAGCTGTTGAGCATAGAAACAACCACCGGCATGTCTCCACCGCCAATTGATGCAACCAGGTGCCAGCCGAGTGCTAGAGCCAGGACGGTAACTGCGATCAGCAGCCACAATTCTGGAGTGATGACGTACCAAACAGTTAGCACCAGGAATCCGACCAGTGCCGAAAGGTTCAGGAGGTTTTTTCCAGGTAATACCAATGGCTTGGAAGAGATCTTGGCCGAAAGCTTTAGGTAGGCAACAATCGAGCCGGTGAAGGTAACCGCGCCAATAAAGACTCCGATGAACACCTCTGCTCGGTGAACGCCGATCATTTCTGCTGCGACCTCAGACGAGTGAAGCGCCCCGTTCCAACCAACTAGCACGGCTGTCAGTCCAACAAAGCTGTGGAAGAGTGCGATCAACTCCGGCATGCCAGTCATGGCAACCACTCGGGCCCGCCACAACCCGATTAGCGCACCGACTAGCAGCGCTGCCACCAAGAGAATGAAGCCCATGCTGGTTGAGCTGTCCCACTGGCCGGAAAATGTCAGCCAAATCGTGGCTGTCATGGCAATGGCCATACCCGCGATTCCGTAAACAACACCGGTTCGTGCGGTTTCATGTTTGCTAAGCCCGGCAAGGCTCATGATGAAAAGCAGGGCCGCTGCGATGTAAGCGGAGTTTGCTACTGCGACGGCGTTCATCGGCTCTCACCTTTCGTGAACATCTTGAGCATTCGGCGGGTAACTGCGAATCCACCAAAGACGTTGATGCTGGCAAGCAATACGCCCACTGCAGCAAGAATCTGGATCAGGTTGCTGGAATCGGTCACCTGCAGGATCGCCGCAACCACCACGATGCCAGAGATGGCGTTCGTAACGCTCATCAGCGGCGTGTGAAGGGCGTGATGCACCTTGCCGATCACATAGAACCCAATAACGACTGCCAAGGTCAAGACCAAAAAGTGCTGCTGCAACAGCGGTGGAGAAATTGATATCACCGCGAAGGCGGCAGCAAACCCGACACCGATCAACGCACTCTTTGTTGCCGCTGACATTTTCTTCTTCTCGACAACTACCGGCTCCGGTGTTGCCTGCTGCGGGGCAGCAGAAACTTGAATCGGTGGTGGTGGCCAGGTGATCTCGCCATCCTTGACCACGGTAACCGCACGCTGCACCACATCGTCAAAATCAAGCACAAGCTTGCCATCGGACGCTGGAGTTAGAAGCTTGAGAAGATTTACAAGGTTGGTGCCATAGAGCTGCGATGACTGAGCCGGGAGCCTGCTTGGAAGATCGGTGTAACCAAGAATGGTCACACCATTTTTCGTTACTACTTTTTTACCCGCCACTGAACCATCAACGTTGCCGCCTTGCGCTGCTGCCATGTCAACAATCACACTTCCAGACTTCATGAGTGCTACGTCCTTGGCTGTGATCAGCTTCGGTGCCGGCCTTCCTGGAATCAGAGCCGTGGTGATGATGATGTCAACGTCTGCCGCCTGCTCCGTATACATCTCCGCTGCGCGTTTGTTGTAGGCATCGCTGGTGGCCTTGGCATAGCCGTCGCCAGTCTCCATCTGTTCTTCAACCTCAACCGGCAGATACTCGCCACCAATTGACTTGACCTGATCGGCGACCTCGGGCCGCGGATCGGTGGCCCGAACAATGGCTCCAAGACTTGAGGCTGAGCCAATTGCTGCAAGACCTGCGACGCCAGCGCCTGCCACCAAAACCTTGGCTGGTGGCACCTTTCCTGCCGCGGTCACCTGGCCGGTAAAGAACCGACCAAATTCGTGAGCAGCTTCAACAACCGCCCGGTAGCCAGCGATGTTGGCCATTGAACTAAGAACGTCCATGGACTGCGCCCTAGAAATTCTTGGCACTGCATCCATGGCCAGCGCAGTCACCTTGCGCTTGGAAAGAGCTTCGAGGAGCTCTGGCTTGAATGCAGGGCTGAGTAGTCCAACCAACACGGTGCCCGGCTGAAGCTTCTTTACTTCGGCATCGGTGGGAGCGTCCACCTTCAGAACAATGCTTGCCTTCCAGGCAGAAGTGGCGGAAGAAACCTTTGCACCGGCATCTTTATAGGCGGAATCTGGGAACGCAGCTTTGGTGCCCGCCCCTTTTTCAACTACGACTTCATAACCAAGCGCGACAAGCTTCTTTACGGTTTCTGGTGTTGCCGCAACTCTAGATTCTTGTGACTGCTCCGTCACTACTCCGATAACTGACATGGCATCTTCCTCGATAATTGCTTTAGACAACTCTCATGATTCTTTCAGAATTCCTAAACACGCTATCGCTTTTGAGGTCAGACGAGAGAGAAGATCAGAGTTCGCTGGCAATCTGGTTGACATGTGCATGAGAAATTTGGTGGCCGCCTGGATAACGGAGCCACTTCACTTCCGCACCAAAACCCTTTAGCTCTTCAACCCACGCTTCACTTGCTGCAACAGGTGCATAGGGATCCATGTCACCATTTGCAAGCCAAATGCGCTTTCCGGTCATGTCCACTTTCTCAACATCACGGTAGGGCTTCGTTGAACCAAATAGAGCAGCACCGACCAGGAGCTCCGGATGCTTGACGATTAGCGCAGCGGCAGTATTCGCTCCGTTACTAAAACCCGCGGCAAGGATTTCTTGTGGATCAAGCTGATACTCGATTATTGCTGCCTCAAGAAATTCAGCAAGCTCTGCAACTGATTGGTCTATAGATGCCTCATTGAAAGTGCCATCCGGATAGCGCTCGAAGAAGCGATTCATGCCTGCCTCCAGGTGCATTCCCCTAGGTGACAGATAAGAAGCATCCGGGTCCAACGCTTTAGCAAGCCCCAGCAGATCGTGCTCGTCAGCACCGGTGCCGTGCAGGAGCAGAAGCGTCCTGGCGGAGTTGCCCTTCTGGAAAAGGTGCGGTCTGGAAAGGTCATTATTTGCCATGCTTAGCTCCTAATTTCTGGCAGCGACTGCTGAATCTGCTCCCGAGATGGTTCTAACCATGGTGGCAGCTTCAGCTTCTTGCCGAGCTCTAACAGTGGCTCATCGATGTCAAAGCCGGGATCATCGGTTGCAATTTCAAACAGCACTCCTCCTGGCTCGCGGAAATAAATACTCTTGAAATACTGGCGGTCCATAATCTCTGTCACGCCAACACCTCGGCTGAGTAGCTCCTGCTGCCACAGCTCCATGGTCGGAAGATCCGGAGCCCGAAAGGCCACGTGATGGACTGTGCCGCCAGCTTGAAGGCCACGATCAGCAACGCCTCCAAGAACCTCGACTTTCGCACCGGATTCACCGGTCGCCATCTGAAAGTTGGCCTTTCCGGAAGATTCTGATGACAGGTTCATGCCCAGCAAGTTTTGTAGCATGCCTGCGGTTGGATCGATATGGGTTTCCGAGAGCTCAACCGAGTGAAGACCTCGGACCGCGTGCTCGGCTGGGATATCTGCAACCCCATCCCAACCACTTCTGGCATCACCCACGGTTCCCACCAGTTGCAAGCGCATCCCATCGTAATCACGCACCTCAATAAGGTCGTGCCCGGATGAGTCCTTGCCCCAGGACCAGTCAATCTTGAGCCCAGCCAAATGCTTGCTCCAAAAACCTAAAGATGCTTCTGGCACCGAGAATGAGGTGGCTGTGGTCAGTCCTGAGCCTTGACGCCCCTTGGAGACACCCGGCCATGGGAAGAATGTCAAAATCGATGCCGGTGAGCCGTGTTCATCACCGTAGTAGAGATGCCAAATGTGAGGGGCATCAAAATTCACGGTCTGCTTTACAAGCCTGAGCCCGAAAACCTTCGTGTAGAAATCAACGTTTTGCTGAGGGTCTCTTGCAATAGCCGTGACGTGGTGGATGCCGTGCGGGGTTACGCTCATTTGAATCTCCAATCAGGAAAGTAAAGAACCCCTTTACAAAAACTATTCCCGAGCGGTGACGACTCCGAGCGGTCAGCCCTTTGGTTTGCGCTTGAAGATCTGCTTTAGCTTCGCGACAATTTTTTCAAGGCCCTGCATGCCCTGCTTGTTGAGCTCACGTGCCCACTCAATTTCGAGGGCCAAGATTGATAAACCGAAAAAGATAAACAGCAACCCCGGTCCCGGGGTAACCATCATGATCAGCCCAAGGGCAAGCAGCGTAAAACCGACCAGCATGACAAGAACCCACCGCACCGGGTGAGGAAGATTAGACAGGATCTTCTGTATCTTTTCCATTCGCTACCAAACCGTTCTTGGGGCCTATTATCTCAGGTCAATGACTTCTACATCAGCTTCTATCAGCAACCTTTGAGCTGGTGAGGCCTGCTTGAACTAGACGACCCGTGCTGCTTGCGACTTGACCAGCTTTGCAAATTTACCCTTGGCTGCAATTAGCTCATCGTGGGTTCCCCGTTCCACAATTTGGCCCTTGTCTAAAACCAGAATTAGGTCGGCATTCACAACCGTTGACAGCCTGTGAGCAATTGCGATGGTTGTTCTGTTGGCAGTTGCTGCATCGAGAGTTGCCTGAACAATTCGCTCAGAGTTCGTGTCCATCGCACTGGTGGCCTCATCCAGAATCACCACCGGTGGATCCTTCAGTAGCACCCTGGCAATTGCAATTCGCTGCTTCTCGCCACCTGAAAGTCGGTAACCGCGCTCCCCAACCATGGTCTGGTAGCCGTCTGGGAAGCTCATAATCACATCGTGAATGTTGGCGGCCTTGGCTGCAACTTCGATTTCAGCTTGGGTTGCATCAGGCTTTGCGTAGGCGAGGTTTTCATGAATGGTGTCGTAGAACAAATAAGTCTCTTGGTTCACGATCCCAATTTGGTCGATGAGCTGCTCCTGGCTCAAGTTCTTCACGTCAACACCGGCAAATTTGACCGAACCCGAGGTGGCATCGAAGAACCTCGGAATTAGATAACTAACCGTTGTCTTGCCGGACCCCGAGGCCCCCACCAGCGCCACATACTGCCCGGGTTCAACTATGAAACTTAAGGATTTCAGGGTTGGATCAGTCTCTGCTTCTGAACCTGGATAGGTAAAGGTGACATCGTCAAACTCGATTACCCCGAGCTGCTTGGGATCCATAGGGCTAGGTGTTACTGGGTCCTTGATGGTTGGACGCAAGTCGAAGTATTCAAAGATTCTTGCAAACAGCGCCTGCGAGGTTTGCAAGTCCAAACTCACCTGCAACAGATTCATCATCGGGAACAGCAGTCTGGACTGTGCCGTCGTGAAAGCGACGATGGTTCCAACAGTGATCGGGTCTTGATCCAAAATCAAAACTCCCGCCACCAAGTAGATGACCGCCGGGATCGATGACATGAAAACCATAACCATTGCAAAAAACGCCTGGCCGCTCATGATCAGCCTGACCTGCAAGGCAATTTGGTTCTTATTCTCGGTCTCATAGCGAGAGATCTCGCTTGCCTGTCTGCCAAAGCTCTTGGCAAGCAAAATTCCGCTTACCCCAAGTGACTCTTGCGTGATGGCAGACATCTGACTCAAAGACTCTTGAGTTTTACCGGCAATCTTTGCCCGAACCTGACCAACCTTGCGTTGCAGCATCACCATGAACGGCAACATCACCAGCGCCACAATCGTCAGCTTCCAACTAAGTAGCAGCATGGCAACCATCGATGCCAGAACCGTGACGCTGCTTCCCAACAAACTGCTGATGGTGTTGCTCAAAACTCCGGCAACGCCTCCGACATCGTTTTGAAGTCTTGACTGAATCGCGCCAGTTTTGGTCTTTGTAAAAAATGCCAGTTCCATCGACTGCAGGTGAGCAAACATCCGAACCCTAAGCGAACCCATCACCTTGTTTCCAACGCTGGATGTTAGATACGTTTGCCAAACGCCTAGAGCCGCTGCAACCAACCAAATCCCAATCATGCTGAGCACGAATACCGACAAAATCTCAAGATTTGGAGCGCCCGAGGCTGGAAAGAGTCCGTCGTTAAAGGCGCCTTGAATCAAAAGTGGCGGAATCACAGAAAGGCCAGAGCCAACAATCACCAGAATCACCGTCGCGATGAGGGTGAGCTTATAGGGGGCGAAGAGCTCTGCGATTCTTCCAAGCAGGTTCTCTATCTTGGGGGCTTCGGCATTCTTCGCTCGAACTTGATCGGGGTCGGTTGAGAACCGCCCCATTGGTCCACCACCGTGCATGCTCATTTTTTAGAGTATAAGCCTGCTGGGTGACGTAGTGCCGAGGTTGGCCAGGCCGCTAGCGACCAGCGAACAGAGCAAGCGTGAATTGGCCACCGCCCGGCATCACCTTTGCCGAGTATTCAACTCCTGGAGAGAGCCTGCCAAGGCGATCAATTAGCCAGTCAGCTGCCCGGTTGGCATCAGCTTCATCAGAGAATCTGGCTACTGTTTCGCGTCCACCCTTGCGGGCAAGTCTTTCGGCACTTTCAAAAATTGGAGCAGGGTCTCCCGCCAATAGCTCCGCCGGCCAGGCAATTACTGGAGCGTGCTTCCCCTTCATTGTGTTGCAAGAGCGGTGAGCTAGCCGCTCTGGGGCTGCCGCTCCCTTTTTTGCCTTTGCGGCAGCGTAGGTGTCAACGCTTGGTCCAAGGTCTGAGTTCACCGAAGCATCAGGGTCTACCGGCTGATCACATAGCCAACAGCGCCAGTTGTCCTTGGTGCCTACTTCATCCAAATTGCTCATGCCGCAACACTAGAGCAGTTAGCCAAGCCGATAGCCCATTCCGCGAACAGTTTGAATTGAGTCATTGCCAAGCTTTTGGCGAAGGTATCGGATGTAAACATCGACAACGTTAGAACCCGGATCGTGGTCAAAGCCCCAGACCCTAGAGAGGATCTGCTCGCGTGACAAAACTTGGCCAGCATGCCTCAGGAAGAACTCGAGCATCGTGAATTCTCTTGCCGTTAGGTCATGGTCGATGCCGGCAGCGCTCACCCGGCGGGTTCTAAGGTCAAGCACAATGTCTTTGTGAGAAAGGGTGGTTTCGGTCACAACTTCACCAGGGGTTGAAATCCGACGGCGAACCCTTGCCAACAACTCTTCAAAGGAAAATGGCTTTGACATGTAGTCATCCGCGCCGCCCTCAAAGCTTGCAACGGTGTTGTCAACGCTGTCTCTGGCTGTAAGGACGATTACCGGGACCTCATTGCCAGAACCCCGCAGTTGCTCCAGCACCGCAAAGCCGTCAATGCCCGGCAGGCCAATGTCCAAGATAACCAGATCAAATTCTGCTGCGGCAGAGAGTTTTAGGGCGTCCTCGCCATTGGGTGTGTAGGTGACCTGATAGCCATGGGACTGCAAGCCCTTGACTATGAACGATGCAATCCGCTCAGAGTCTTCAACAACCAGAATATTTGACATAAGTTACCTCGGTAGCCTCAAGGCTACTTTGGCCCCACCAAATTCAGAGTCACCAATCACTAGCTTTCCACCGTGACCTACAGCAATCGCACTTACCAGCGCCAGACCGAGGCCAGCGCCCTGCCCAGAATTAGCTTGTGCTTCACCCCTCACGAAACGCTCTGTGATGCGGTCGCGACTGGCTTCCGGGATGCCCGGGCCAGAATCAGAAACAGAAACCTCAACGCCCTTGCCCACGAGCTGGATGTCGATTCGGATTGGGTCACCGTCAGAGGTGAACCGAACAGCGTTTTCGCTTATCTGCAGGGTGGCTTGAGTGATTCGCTCTCGATCAAGAGACCAGGATGCATCGGGAATCTCTCCAAGTGACCAGTCTCTATTTGCAAGCTGGCTTGCCTTAACAAATAGCTCATCGCCCAAATCGACCAAGCGGATCTCAGTGCGCTTTACGAAATCTGGCTGGGATGACTTCGTGAGGGTTTGCAGATCCCGAACGATCCGGCTCATCCGGGACAGCTCGTCTTTCACGATCAGCATCGAACTATCGGCTTGGCTTGGGTCAGCCTCCATGAGCTCCAAGTGACCGGAGATGATGGTCAAGGGAGTTCTGAGCTCATGGCCAGCATCATCAACAAACTGCTTGTTGATTTCAAAGGACTCTTGAATTCGGTCCAGCATTAAGTTGAATTCTGCTGCCAACTGCTTTAGCTCTGTGCCTCCGGAGGTTTCTGCTATTCGCTTGGTGAGGTCACTGGCACCGATTTCGTGCGCAGTCTGTCGAACGTTTGTGATTGGCCTGAGCACTCTGCCAGCTACCAACCAGCCCACTGCAGCAGCAGCAATTAGCGACAGCAGCACAATCAGAGCAAATCGGTAAAGCAGATTGGTGATTTGCTGCGACTCAACATCGCTGAAAATTACTCCAATCAGTGCTCCGCGCTCTGCTTGACCAGTTATCGGAACGACGATGTATCGCGCATTACCAACAGCCGTTGGATAGTTTCCAAAGCCCGCTTTGGTCACTCTGGAAACGAGCTCGAGAAACTCCGGGTCTTGATCTAACCGGACTGGCGGGGTGTCTGTGGTTCTAGAAATTACCGCGCCATTGACCATCACAAACATGGTCTCATTTGGGTCCGGAACAGTCCTTTGAATATAGAGCTCAAGCAGCCCCCTGGCTGAGGTGAAGTTCGTGTCCGTGTTCGGGTCAATAGCTCTTTCGGCCAGCACCTGCAGCTCTTCGGCCTCTCTCCCGAGGTGCCCGTCAATGGACTGATTCTGTTGGGTGGTTAGCATCGACCAGGCAGTAACTAGGGTTAGCGACAGCACCATCACCACCGGCACCAGCACCCAAGCTAAAAGCCTTACCCGGCTTGACTGAAGCAAATCTTTCAGCATCAGTTGGTCACCTTGTAGAAGAAGTCTTCATGAACAAGCTTCCCCTCTTCGCCAAGGAGCGGAAGGTCCAGGTCCAGCTCGAAAACGCCATCCCCATCATCAAGGTAAAGAGCAGCCTGCAAATCCTGGCTCCGAGTTAACGGAATCTCCAGAAGAAGGGTTACCGGCTGACTTTGAGGTGTCACAAGGGTTTCTGCAATCACCAAGCCGGAGGTGTCATAGATCACCAGGAAGGCATTAGCGCGGCCTACTTTGATCTCGTCAATGTCCAGCGAGGTGCCGTCACCCTCTTGATCTTCAATGTCCACTTCGGCACTTGGGTCATTGGCATATTCCTGGCCAGCTGGATCAAAGGTTTTGGTTGGTGCTGGAGCTGGGTTATCACCGAGACTGATCGCATCGAAATTCTCAAAATCCTTGGCGGGAGCACTTGAGCAGCCGTTCAGTGTCAGCGTGGCCAATAGAAAAGCTAACAGGATCGCACTCTTATATGTTCGGCTTTTCATGTTCCTATTGGACAAAACTGTCATGAGGCTGAGGTTAGCCGCAAATTAGATTTTTCTCACATTGGCTCCTTTCCCAGCGAAGCAGCAGGCCGCTCCCCCAGAATAGTCACGTGGCTAAAAATACAGATTCAGTTGTGATTCTGGGCTCCGGCAAACTGCTTGGCCTTCAACGCAGACAAGATGGTGTCGAGATGCTCGGCATACTCGCGATCCTGATCCCCATCATCGCGTTCTTGATCAATGGTGGACTGGCGGCGGCCAACGATTTGGCCAGCTGGTTCAATGCCTTCAATCGCCTGACGGCACTTGTTGGAACCTCTTTGCTTTTGATTCACATGATCCTTGTTGCCCGAGTCCCTTGGCTTGAAAAAATACTTGGGCTCGACAAACTCACCCATGCTCACAAAAAACTTGGGAAGCCGTTGCTCTACCTGCTCATTGTTCACACCATCACAGCACTAATTAGCTACTCGATCTCAGATGGTGTGGGAGTACTAACAACGCTGCTGAACCTGATCGGCGGTTACGCCGATTTGCTGCTGGCATTCATCGGCTTACTGCTCATGATTTTGGTAGTTGTGTCGTCAATCAGGGCCGCCAGGCGCAAGCTCAGCTATGAAGCCTGGTATCTAATCCACTTGCTCTCATACATCTCAATCTTTGTGGCAATCCCCCACCAATTTTCTTTAGGGACTGAGTTGTTGGCTGAGCCATTGCTGGCGACCTACTTCATCGCACTATATGTGTTTGTTGGCCTAAACATTGTTTGGTTCCGCTTTCTGTTTCCAGTAGTTCAGTCGCTGGCCCTGTCCTTGAGAGTTGAATCCGTGAGACCGGAGGCAAACCGAACCACTTCGATAGTGATCGGAGGAAAGCGAGTGGAGAGCCTGGGAGCTGAGGCCGGCCAATTCTTCATGCTGAGAGTTCTAACCGCTAAGCAGTGGTGGCGTCCTCACCCATTCTCGGTCAGCGCCTTCCCGAGCAACACAATCAGATTCACCGTTGGTAACCGTGGCGATGACACTTCCCTGCTTCAAGAAATTCAACCCGGAACCCGAGTGGTCCTGGAAGGACCATTTGGTGTCTTCAGTGAGTCGAAGCGAACCAAACAGCATGTGCTGCTGCTGGCTGCTGGAATTGGAGTTGCTCCGATTCGCGCGCTGGCTGAGAGCCTGGCTTCCGACCCGGGAGATGTGACAGTGGTCTACCGAGTAACAGACAGGTCTGATGCCTCGCTCCTTGATGAGGTCGAAAGAATCTGTCGCGAGCGAAACCACGCGCTGCATGTTCTGGATGGCCCCAGGCCTAACGGCCCAGGCTTCCTTCCTAAGCAGCAGGCCGGGGAGCAAATAGCACCTGAGTACGCACGACTGCTTGCCTTGGCTCCGTTCGCAGCCGAGTCTGACATTTACATTTGTGGCCCTAGTGCCTGGTCCAACGCCGCAGTTCAGGCATTGAAAAAGCTCAATGTGCCAAAAGCGAGCATTCACGTAGAGGAGTTTGCCTGGTGAGAAAATCAACCCTGATGGTTACATCGCTGGTTGCAGCCAGTGCACTTACCGTGGCCTGGAACACCGGCCAGCAAACGCTGAATAACGAGATTCTGCTACTGCCCACAGACAACGCTTCGCCTGCAGTTACCGACGCAGCCACGACTGATCCCGGCGCAACTGCCACCGCTGAACCCACGGCACCAGCAACAGACCCTGCAGCAACCGACCCGGCACCAACTCAAGGCGCACCTCAGACCCCCACTGCCACACCCACCCAGACTCCAACAAAGACGCCCACCACGCCTGCAGCACCGGTAGCGCCTCCGGCGCCTGTCACGGCGACAAAGAGTTCGGACCCGATTACCTATAAGTACGGAACAGTCCAGATTTCAATGACCACCGTTGACGGCGCCATTACTGAAATCAAGATGCTTCAGGGAGATGCAACCAATGGACGCGGTGAGGCATACGCAACGCTGATAAACGCGACTATTCAAAACCAGGGAACAAACTACGGAAACATTTCTGGAGCCACGTTCACGGTGGACGCCTTCAAGAAAGCGGTCGATAACGTTATGGCTAAGTTCTAAACAGTAGCTAGCACCGCGGCAAAGCCGGCGGTCGCAACAAAACTCAGATCTGCGGCTGTCACCAACGCAACAGCATCAGCTGATGAAACATTTTCACCGAACAGCTTTAGCGCTTCGGCACCACCACTTATCAAGGCGGTTGCCCAAATGTCAGCAACCACTAGGTCTTTGGCAACCACTGTTGCCTGGATGTAATCGGAACTGTCAGCAGCTCGCCAAATGTGTTCACCGCGCTCCGAACGACCACTGGTGGCAACGGCGCGAAACTTAGACCCGGCAAGATCCAAAACCATGTTTGAACCGGCAGCTTCATCCGCCACTGAACGCAGGTTGGATAACCCCACTTTGTTCAACAGCGGTGAGGTCAAATCCTGGCTCAAGTAGATGTCGCCACCGGCATTCAAGGTGAATTGACGAACGCCATTTGCTTCCAGATATTGAGCTGCATTTCTAGCTGCCCAGGATTTCACTAGACCGGATGGGTCGTAGGTGCCATCAGGTGAAACGGGGTCGAAGAAGCCGCCAGTGATTGCTTTCCAGTCCGTTGCATCTGCCCGGATTTTGCGCTGAACACTGCTGGCCGAATCCCATGATGCAGCACCTGAGTTCAGCTGACTGATTTCAGATTCCGGCTTATAAAGACTGAAAGTCTCATCAGCGTCCCGCAGCACATCCATGGCTCCACCACAAAAACGAGAAAGCTCGTCATCGGAAATGTTGTCATCGACCTGAAACAGGAACACCGTTCCCATGCATTCGGCTGAGTAGCTAAACACTTAGTTTGAGTCTTTAGTCGTCGTCGTGATCTTCGTCGTGGTCGTCGTGGTGATCATCGTCGTGGTCGTCATCGTGGTCCTCGTAGTGATCGTCATCGTGGTCATCAGAGTAGCTCTTCGAGGACGCGCCAGAGCCAGAAGCGGTGGGAGTAGGGCTCGAAGTGTTGCCTGAGGCACTGCTTGAGGTGGCGGGAGTCGTTGCCGAGGTTCCATAGCCACCAGTGGCGGCAGCGGTCGTGCCACCCGATCCTGCAGTAGGAGTCGGGCTAGAGACAGAACCTGCGGAAGAAATTGGCTCCAGTGGGACGCTTGCGCTGGCAGGAGATGGAGAACTGGAAGGCGTGGTCGCTGGAGTGCTAGTAGGAGCTGGAGAACTGGACGGCGTGGTCGCTGGAGTGCTAGTAGGAGCCGGTGCAGCGGCAATCGCGGTTGGCAATGGGTCACCCAGTGCGTGAGTCTCGATTGTTACTGTGCCAGCGGCCTGGCCAGCTGCAGCGCTATTGCTTGTCACAGTTGGAACGCTCACGCCGGTGGCGTCAGTAGTCTGAGCAGCGGCACCTGCAGCTGTCTGACTAGGTGCGCTAGCCGGGGTCTGATCTGCGGCGGGAGTAGACGCCAGTCCAAAGGCAGAGCCAACGGCTGCGGTCTCCTGCACGACAAAGGCTCCAACGCTAGGCATCGCAATGGAAATCGCGGTTGCAACGGAACCAACCGCAATTACAGTCGACCCGATTCGGGACATGGCACTGGGCTTGCGGTTATCAAACTCGTATCGCTTATTTGTCATCATCTTCCCCTCTATACCTAGAAGCTAAGCAACACCCGGTGAGTTGCCGGTTAGAGGAAGATTAGATTTCTCTCATGTTCGAGTGTTGATCAACCTGGACCGCGCTGGCATTGCTCCAAACCGCTTCTGCTCCTGAGTGTCCAACCACGAAGGTCATTGCGCTTGCGCCGATAGCAGCGGCTACAGCGAGGAACCCAATAACACCGGTTAGCCTTTTGGACCAACCGGAGCGAATTGCAAACCAAAACAAGACCGCAATGGCTGCTGTTGCTAAAGCAACAGGCACCATCTTTTCTCCGAATTCCTCATGCAGATCCGGCTCATAGGTTGCTTCACCGAGCGCTTCACCAGACTGCTGAGCGATGAAGACGAATGGGATAGTCAGAACCAGCCCCAAAGTTGAAATGCCGAGGTAGCGCTTGCGGAAGCTTGGCCACATCGCTGCCAGTGCAACTAAGAGTGCGGTTACCGGAAACAGGACAACAGCAAAGTGCACTGCCAATGGATGCAGTGGCAGATCGCCAAAATACAAAAAGAACTCTTCCAACTTGCTAACCAATCACTTATTTTGCGGCTTTGACAAAACCCAAAGATAGCAACCAAAGCAGTTTCTGAACTGGAACAAACCATGGAGAAGACTGTGAAAACAAAAACACCCGGCAGTTGCCTGCCGGGTGTTTGTGTGTGTGACTTTTCTAGCTAACCAAAGCCGGAATGATTGCTCCGGAGAATACCTGCCATGCCAAAACCGTCTTAGCAACCAGGCTAAGGGTGATGTAGGTGGACTCACCAAATAGGTAGTTCTTCCAAGGCCCAATCTGCTTGTACTGGAAGGCCTGGTTGAAACCGAAGGTGTTGAAGAACAGAAACAGCGCAACAACAATTCCATAGACAAAGCCTGGGATGTCGGATGCGTTGGTCGCCCCTGGCTGCCAGATGTAGAGAACAAGAATCAACCAAGGCACGATTCCGGTCATTGAACCGAAAATAAACGGAAGGCCCTTGCCGTTACCAGGAGTTTCGTACTTCTCCTGAAGGGCACCGAACAGGATCATCGACGCGTTCACGGCAAAAATTGCGACTAGCGCCGCGATGTCGGTAATTCCGTTTAGCAGGGCGATGCAGAAAATCATCACTGATGAGCTCAGTGAGTACTCAACCCAACGGAAGTAGTTGTGGTTGAGCTTCAGGCCCCCCTTATAGCGCTCGAAGAACATTGGGGAAGAAATGATGAAGTGGAACAGCGCAGATAGCGCCAAGAATCCAACGATTCCGGCACCGATGTTTACATCAAACAGGGTTACTACGTCCGCGGGGCTGTTTACTCCCGGAGGGCCGGTTGGGTACTCAATTTTTACTGGGAACAAAATTTGGTAGTCGAGCAGTGTCAAAACATATGAGAACCCAATCGCCTGGACTAGGTGCAGGAAGCCGGCAACTACGTTGTAGCGCCTCAGTCTTGCGATGTACTCATCTGGAGTTCTGGTTTTCTTGGCCATGATTAGCCCTTTCAGATTTATTACTAAAAGCCTAGGCCTGAATGTGACTTCGCTCTAGCTTGGCACCCTCAACGTCAACATCCGGCAAGAGTCGATCTAGCCACTGCGGAATCCACCAGGCGGACTTTCCGAGCAGGGTCATCACCGCTGGCATCAGCAGCAACCTCACCAAGAAGGCATCAATTAGCACGCCCATCGCTAGGCCAAAGCCCATTGGCTTCATGATCGCAAGGTGCGAGAAGGCAAAGCCACCGAACACAGCAATCATGATGATTGCTGCGGCCACGACCACGGCGCGACCTAGGTGCATGCCGTAGTTGATGGACTCGTTTGCCGACTTCCCGTGCACATAGGCTTCGCGCATTCCGGAGACCAAGAACAACTGGTAGTCCATGGCCAACCCAAAAGTAATTCCGATCAGGATGGTCGGAAGGAAGCTGAGTAGTGGACCGGCTTGATAAACACCGAATAGGTCAGCCAGCCAACCCCACTGATAAACGGCGACAACTGCACCAAGGGTTGCAAACACGGTTAGCAAAAAGCCGCCGGTAGCAATCAGTGGCACCAGCAAAGACCTGAACACGACAATCAACAGCACCAGCGACAGCAGAATTACGGTTCCCAGGTAGAGCGGCAGAACGTCGGCAAGTTTTTTGGACATGTCGATGTTGATGGCCGCGATGCCGGTGACTTCCATGCTCACCGAAAGGCTCTGCTCGAGCTCGGCACCGAGGTCGCGAATGTCAAACACCAGCTGCTCGGTTGATTCACTGGTTGGTCCATCTTCGGGAATTACAGCAAACATCAACTCAGTTCCGGATTCACTGACTCCAGCAGGCAGCACGCTGGCAACCGATGCCAGCGAACTAAGCTCTGTGGCAAGTGTTGCTTGCAGCTCCAACTGCTCTAGATCTTCAAGCGATTCTGGCAACTGAGCGATAGCAACCAGGTTACCGTTAGCCCCAGCCCCAAAGCTGTCGGCGATCAGGTTGTAGGACTTGTTGGCAGTTGAATCTGGCGACTCGGATCCACCATCAGGCAGCGCAAGTCGAAGACTCGATGCCGGGATTGCCAAAATGCCAAGTGCTGCGATGACTGAAACCATCACCAAAATAGGGTGTCGATTTGCAAGCACTGGTCTGGTTGAGGCAGTGTTTTCAACCGGGCTAGCGTCCTGGCTCGCCCCGAGTTCCTGCAACTTTGCGCGTTCAGACTTGGTAAGCACACGCATACCCGCCAGCCCCAGTACAGCCGGGACCAGGCTCAGTGCGACCAGCACCGCGACCACGATCGACAGCGCACCGGCACTACCCATCAGACCCAGAAATCCCACCCCGGTTAGATTCAGCGCCAGCAGCGCAATTATTACGGTCACTCCGGCAAACACCACTGCGTTTCCGCTGGTTCCGTTGGCAAGACCAATCGACTTGTGAAGCTCGATCCCAGACTTCAGCTGACGACGGTGACGATTGAGAATGAACAGCGAATAGTCAATCCCAACGGCAAGCCCGAGCATGATGCCAAGTAGCGGTGTGGTGCTGGTCATTTCAATGACCGAAGACAGCGCGAAGGTGATTGCCGCTGAAATGGCAACACCGGCAATCGCAGCAATGACCGGAAGACCCGCACCAATGAAGGTTCGTAGCATCACAATCAACACCAGTGCCGCAACAAGCAAACCGATTACTTCGCCAATGCCCAGCAGGCCATCAAGCGAGAAAACTAGTGACTGCGAAAACTCAACCTGGACCGAGCTCGGGGTTAGATCTTTGATTAGTGAAACCAGAGAGCCGGCAAGAGCCTCATCAATCTCACTGATTTGAACATCGAAGTAGATATTTGCAAGCGCGGTTAGCCCGTCGCTGGAGACGATTCCAAAACCTGATGCGGCATCAAGCAGGGCGGCTCCGGAATCTAAAGAGCGCTGGGCAAGCAGCGCTTCAGTTTTTCCGGCATCGAGCGCGTCTTGAGCGGCTGCAAGCTGTTCTTCGGCTACCTGGATTTGTGCAAGGCCTGCCTGAACTTCAAAAAGGTTTGCCTGCAATTGGTCAACCCCGGGTAATCCGGCAGCGCTTACTTGGTCGATCCCAGCCAAAACCGCTTGCTCCTGCTCAACCAGGAATGCTTTGTTGTCGGCGAGTTCAGCAAGTGCTTCATCAATCGAGTCCTGCCCAGCTACCAGGTCAAGCTGACCTTGCGCTAAATCCTTGGCCCCTTGCGCTAGGTCTGCTCGCTGCTTATCAAGAGATGCTTGGGCGTCAAATGGATCAAGCGCTTGATTGACACCGGAAATCTGCTGAACCGCAGCTAGCAGAGCGGCAATCTCAGCTCTTTCTTGATCTGTGAACGGGACCGAGTCCGCCTTGTGGAAGACCGCTTGACCGACGCCGCGCCCGGCATCTGGGAAAGTTTCCTGCAGCTGATAGACCAGGTCCTGTGACGGGATGCCATCCAAGGTCACACTCGAGCTGAGTTTTCCGCCAGCAAATACTGCGGCTGCCCCCGAGCCCAAAATCGCAATTAACCAGATAGAGATAACTAGAAGTGCTTTTCGGGCAGAAAATTTTCCTAGGCGGTAGAGCAGCTCGGCCATGTGTTCCAATTCAAATCGTGGCACGCCGTGCCTAGGTGAGAGTTTTGCTAATGCTACGAGAGCTCGCTGGGTGCCAGCTGAGATTCAGGTTGCGCTCTATGACAACCATGTTTGGGCTCGCAATCATTCCCAGCTTCGCTAACCTTTGACTAGCAACTGAGACAAGGAGCTGCGGTGGCAGGCAACGACCAGAGCTTTACCCCAGAAGAGCGAAAAGCGATGCGGGAGCGAGCCAAAGAACTCAAAAACCAAAGCAACAAGGCTGCTGCCGAGGCAGACGTAATGGCAAAGATTGCCGAAATGTCCGGCACCGACAAGGCAATGGCTCAAAAGATTCACGAGCTAGTCAAGAGTCATGCCCCAGATCTTGATGCCAAGACTTGGTACGGGATGCCGGCCTATGCCAAAGATGGCAAAACAATTTTGTTCTTTCAGTCGGCCGGAAAATTCAAGGTTCGCTACGCAACTCTCGGTTTCAGCGAGAACGCCAATCTAGACCAGGGTCCGATGTGGCCAAACGCCTATGCACTGACCAAAATTGATGCCGCCACGGAAAAGGAAATCATCAGGCTGATAAAGCTTGCCGTGAGCTAACATCGAAAGCTATTTAGGAGCAGGCCCAGGCAAAACTTCCAGCGGCAATTAGTGCTAGCTTGCTATCTGGAGATCTCGTAATCTCAAACATCGGTTAGGAACCAAATGAAGCAAATCGCGCACTACATAAATGGCGAAAACCACAAGGGCAGTTCAAACAGAACAGCGCCTGTTTTTGATCCCGCTCTCGGCAAGGCAGTTAGTGAAGTCTCACTTGCCAATCAAGCTGACATCGCAGCCGCCATCGCTTCAGCTAAGGCAGCTTTTCCTGCCTGGCGAGACACCTCTCTGGCAAAGCGTCAGCAAATTATTTTTAAGTTCAGAGAGCTCCTGAACCAGCGCAAGCATGAGCTTGCCGAAATCATCACCGCCGAACACGGCAAGGTGCTCTCGGACGCCCTAGGTGAAATTACCAGAGGCCAAGAGGTTGTTGAGTTTGC
This sequence comes from Aquiluna sp., assembly GCA_017854485.1. GTDB lineage: Bacteria > Actinomycetota > Actinomycetes > Actinomycetales > Microbacteriaceae > Aquiluna. The sequence continues at coordinate 43,853 of JAFMHN010000004.1, forward strand.
CTGTGGCATGCCACACCTTCTCAAGGGTGAGTACTCCGAAAATGCCTCCACCAGCGTTGATGTTTATTCGATCAAGCAGCCACTTGGAGTGGTTGGAATTATCAGCCCGTTTAACTTCCCAGCAATGGTTCCGATGTGGTTCTTCCCAGTGGCGCTTGCTGCCGGAAACACTGTGATCTTAAAGCCGAGCGAAAAAGACCCAAGTGCTGCAATCTGGATGGCTGAACTCTGGACTGAAGCGGGCTTGCCTGCCGGAGTGTTCAACGTGCTGCAGGGCGACAAGGAATCAGTGGACGGCCTGATCGAAAGCGATGACGTTGCCTCAATTAGCTTCGTGGGCTCGACTCCAATTGCCCAGTACATTTACGAGAACTCTGCTCGCAAGGGCAAGCGAGTTCAGGCGCTCGGCGGCGCAAAGAACCACATGCTGGTCCTTCCTGATGCCGACCTAAACCTTGTTGCTGACTCTGCTGTAAATGCCGGCTTCGGTTCTGCCGGAGAGCGCTGCATGGCAATCTCGGTAGTGGTTGCAGTTGAGCCGGTAGCCGACGAAATGATTGAAAAGATCGTCGAAAAAATGTCTCAAATCAAGGTTGGTGACGGCCGCCGCTCCTGCGACATGGGACCGCTGGTTACCAAGGAACACCGTGACAAAGTTGCTGGCTATATCGAAATCGCGAGCGCCGACGGAGCAGAGGTAGTAGTCGATGGCCGCAACGTTGAGCCAGACGGCGATCAGGCTGGTTTCTGGCTTGGACCAACCCTTATTGATCAGGTGCCGACGACTTCCAAGGTCTACCAAGAAGAAATCTTTGGCCCTGTGCTAAGCGTTGTCAGGGTTAAATCCTTCGATGAGGGCCTTGAGCTCATCAATGGCGGTGCATTTGGAAACGGAACCGCGGTATTCACCAACGATGGTGGTGCCGCAAGGAGGTTCCAGAACGAGGTTCAGGTCGGCATGATCGGAATCAACGTTCCAATTCCGGTGCCGGTTGCTTACTTCTCCTTCGGCGGCTGGAAGCACTCGCTGTTTGGAGACTCCAGAGCACACGGCGAGGAAGGCTTCCGCTTCTTCACGCAGACCAAGGTGGTCACCTCCCGCTGGCTGGACCCCAGCCACGGCGGCCTAAACCTAGGCTTCCCTCAGAACTAACTCAGCTGCTTCTGGATTCGCTTTAGCGAAACAGTTTCACTGGTTCCAAGCGATTGGGCAAACAGGCTTACCCTGAGCTCCTCTATTAGCCAACGCGCTGCAACTAGGTTCTTTGGCGAGGCATGTGGAACTGGGATTCTGCCTCCGGCCGCTTCATAGGCCTCAATGGCTCGTGACACCTCAAGTGAGTGGAGTCGGTCTCTGTCTGGCTGCTCCTGCAATTTGATGACTCTTTGCGTGATCGCCTTTAGGTAGACCTCGATTCGACCGAGCCGCTCCAACCCAACCGAGGACACCATATTGTCTTGAAGCAGTTCTTGGATGTGTAGCTTTTCGGAGGCCAACTCGGTCAAGAAGTCCATTGCTCTAGCTCCAGAGATTGCTTTTGTGGCATCGCTGGCAGCCTTGCTGATTTTTGAAATGAGCTTGGCAACATCGAAAACCAACTCAATAGAAATGGCCTCAACTAGCTGTCTTGCGCTATCAAAATCCTTTTTGGTGAAGATCAGTCCCTGTTCTGCCACTTCTTGAATCTGCTTGAGGGCCCCAGCTCGAATCACATCAAGCACGAAGGCATTCAAGCTTGGGTAGGGCAGGCTGGCAATTGCTAGCTTTTCCGGTTGAGTCAGATGGCTCTCAATGTATTTCACCGGTGAGGCTATGGTCTTCTGAATCAGTTCGGCGACTCCGAGTGGATGTTCCAAGTGCTGCTTGGCACTGGATGACAGCAGGCGCAAATTCACCTGCCTACTCTTTGGGTCAACCACGAGCGCTGGATACGCGTTTACCTTGTTGGTTCCATGACTTGATACAAGCTGAGTTGGGAGGTCGTCCATATCCCAAACCTGAAGATCGTTTGCCTCGATTGACGGGCCGTCAAATTGGATAATCTCCGCCACTGCATCAACCGCATGACTCGACAGCTCATCTTGAAGTGCCCTCAGGTCGTTGCCAATGGCTAACTGCTTAGCGTTGGCATCCAACACTCGATAGGAGACCTGCAGGGAGGCGGGGATTGCCTGAAGGTTGAAATCTGTCGCCGCCACCCTGGCACCGCTTAGTGTCTGCAACAGGGAAGCCAACACCTCAGTGACACTGCCAGTTGGCTTGGCTGGCAGCTCATCGTGAACCTTCTTCGCCCAGTCTTTGGCGGGCACCACATGCTTCCGGACCGGCTTGGGCAAGCTGCGAATTAGTTCAGTGATCAATTCCAGCCGCAGGGCCGGAATCAGCCACTGGAAGCCCTCGGGGGAAACGCTTGCCAAGAGCGCAATTGGCACATCCACGCACATGCCATCGTGTTCACTGCCTGGATCAAAAATGTAACTGAGAGAAAAGTCTTGCCCGTCAACAGTTATTTCCCCGGGGTATTGCTCCTTGTCCAGTTCAGCCTTGGTTGATCCGAGCAGTTGATCACGGGTCATTGTCAAAAACTCTGGTTCACTGACCCGAACCTGCTTCCACCAGCCCTCAAAGCTCCTGGTGGAAACCACATCCAGTGGAATCCGGTTGTTATAAAACAGGAAAATGTCATCTTCGTTGGGGGCCAATTGCGGGGCTCTGGAGGCTTCGGCCTGACTTTCCAAATCCGCAAGGAACTCTGCATTCCGATCGAAAAAGACCTGCTTTGAATCCCACTGCCCATAAACCAGAGCGTGCCGAATAAACAGCTCCCTGCAGAACATCGGGTCAATTTTTGAGTATTGAACTTTTCGTCCCTGAACAATTGGAACGCCGAACAGGTTCACTCGTTCGAACCCTATTACAGCCCCGAGCTTCTTCTCCCAGTGCGGTTCCGAGACACTGCGCTTGCAAAGATCCCCGGCTAACTGCTCCGCCCACTCTGGATCAATGGCCGCATTCATCCTGGCAAAGAGCCTGCTGGTTTCAACCAGTTCGGCGCTCATCATGGCCTCCGGTGCCTTTCTGGCAAGTGCGGAGCCTGGGAAGATGAAGTACTTCTTGTTATTGGCTCCCAAGTAGACAACCGGCGCCCGAACCGGCTTGCCCGCCTTCGGCTTAGGTTTGTCAGGCAGCTGCTGAATACCGATTTGACTCAAGAGTCCCGCCAGCAAGGCCTTATGAATTCCGTCCGGGTCCTTCTTGCGCTTGCCATAGTCCAGGCCAAGCGGTTTAGTCAGACCTTTCAGCTGTCGAACCAGATCCTGCCACTCCCGCACTCTCAAGTAGTTCAAAAACTCCTGCTTGCAGAGCCTTCTAAAGGCAGAGGAGGAAAGCTTTTGCTGCTGGTCCTCGATGTGGTTCCAGAGATTCAATAGCGTCAGGAAGTCACTTGTCTGGTCGGTAAATCTAGCGTGAAGTCGGTCCGCTGCTTCTCGCTTCTCGAGCGGCCGCTCCCTTGGGTCCTGAATAGTTAGCCCCGCCACGATGATCATCACTTCTCTTGTCAGTGAGTGTTCTTTGGAAGCAACCAGCATCCTGGCAAACCGCGGTTCAATTGGAATCAGCGCCAGGTTCTTGCCGATTTCTGTGAGTTCGATTTGGCCGTTTTCGGTCTCGACAATTCCACCGAGTTCCTTAAGGAGCCCAACTCCATCTTTGACGCCCCGGGCATCGGGTGGCTGCAAAAATGGGAATTTTCTGATGTCGCCCAGCTTGCTTGCTGCTGCCTGCAGAATCACCGCTGCCAGATTGGTGCGAAGGATTTCAGGGTCTGTGAACTCAGGCCTTGCCTCGAAGTCTTCCTTTGAATACAGCCGAATAGCAATACCAGCAGAGGTTCGTCCGGCTCGACCCGATCGCTGATTAGCGCTGGCCTGAGAGATTGCCTCGATTGGGAGCCGCTGCACCTTCGCCCTTGGGCTATACCTCGAGATCCTGGCTGTTCCAGCATCGATTACGTATTTGATGTTGGGAATGGTCAGGCTGGTTTCGGCAACGTTAGTTGCAAGAATCACCCTTCGTTTGACGCCGGCAACCTTTGACGGCTCAAAGACGCGATGCTGCTCTGCCGAACTTAGGCGTCCATAGAGTGGCAACACCTCGGTTGCTTTGTCCAGTATTCCGCTGGCGATCTTGCCCGCAATCACGTCCTGGGCGTCGCGAATCTCTGACTCGCCAGACAGAAACACCAGTGAGTCGCCCTGTGGATAGTCCTGCAGCTCAACCAGCGCCTTGACAACGCCATCCAGATAGTCATTGGCTGTTGAGCCATCATCAACATCGGAGTTGTCCTCGATGTTTGTAGTTACCGGCCGGTAGAAGATGTCAATTGGATAGGTTCGACCGCTGACCTCAATAATCGGTGCATCGTTGAAGTGCCTAGAAAAGGATTCCGGGTCGATTGTGGCCGAGGTGATTATCACCTTGAGGTCTGGGCGTTTAGGTAGAAGCTGTTTGATGTAACCAAGCAGGAAGTCAATGTTCAGGCTGCGCTCGTGAGCTTCGTCAATGATGATGGTGTCGTAGCGCTTGAGCAGTAAATCTCGCTGAAGCGAATTCAGCAGGATGCCGTCAGTCATCACCTTTATTTTTGTGTTCTTGCTCGCCTGATCCGTGAACCGGACCTGGTAACCAACCAGGCCCCCAAGTTCAACTTCAAGCTCTTCAGCAATCCGCTCGGCCACACTTCGGGCCGCAATTCTTCGGGGCTGCGTGTGGGCAATGCTTTTTCTGCCAAGCTCCAAACACATCTTGGGAAGCTGTGTGGTTTTTCCGGAACCGGTGGCCCCGGCGAGCACTATGACCTGGTTGGCTTCAATGGCATCAAGAATCTCTTGGCGTCGCTCAACTACTGGCAGCTGGGCCGGGTAATTGAAATTGAGCGAGTTCACTTGCTCAATGCTAATTTACCGGGGCTGTTAGTAGCGGTCGTCCCTAAGAATCTCAACGTCACTGACCCAGGCACTGCAGGCATAGTGCGGGAAGTAGTTTTCCTTCAGTAACTCCAGCAAAGCCTCGGCAGTGGCCTCCGGAACCACAGTCTCCAACTTGGCGTTGCCGCCCTCAAGGTCACCTGCGCGCTGGTTCCTTGGCCCCAGGCCATTAGCGCTGGTGACGGTGTAGCCCTTGGCACCCTTGGCCATGTCGTGCAAATCAGAGGTACCTGTTTTTTGTTCTTAGGCGCGAAGTGCCGCGGCTAGCTCCCTAGTGCTTGCAACCATCTTGTCCATGTCCTTCTGGGTGTGAGCAAGTGAAACCAACCACTGCTCATCAAGCCCCGGAGGGGTCAGCACGCCGCGGTTGACACCCCAGAGCCAAGAAAGCTCAGCGGTCTCAAAATCGGTTGCCTTATAGTCGCGATAGTTCCGAACTGGATCCGGCGACCAAATCATTGCGCCCTTCACACCCAAACCAATGGTGTGTGCCGGAAGCTCAAACTCAGCAATGATCTGATCTAGCTTGGCCAAGGTTGCGTTGTTGATTGCCTCAGCACTAGCCAATGCGGCTGGCGTGCAGATTTCATCAACGGCGTCAGCTGCGGCCATCACCAATGGGTTTCCGTTGTAGGTTCCAAAGTGAGCCATGCGGTTGTCAACAACTGCATCCATGTACTCCTGCTTGCCACCGAAGGCAGCCAGTGGGAATCCACCACCAATGCTCTTGGCAAGAGTGATCAGGTCTGGCTTCACGCCTACCCTGGCGGCGGCTCCCGCCACTCCAGCGGTCAAACCGGTCTTTACCTCGTCAAAGATTAGTGCGATGTCGTACTTGTCACACAGTTCACGAACCGACTTCAGGTAACCCTCATCCGGCAGGATGATTGAGAGGTTCTCGATTACCGGCTCAATCATGAAGCAGGCAATCTTCTTGCCGTGATCCTTCATGATCTTTTCTAGGCTCTCAAGGTTGTTGTAGGGCACGACATAAACATCGCCCGCCTCAACCTCGGGGGGAACTTGGGCTGTTGGCAAATTGGCATCACCAATTTCATTCAGCGCTGGCTTCACAGAAACCTGCAATGGGTCATAGCCACCGTGGTAGCCACCCTCAACCTTGATTACGCCGTTTCTGCCCTTGACTGCGCGAGCAGTGCGGATCGCGTACATGGTTGACTCGGTTCCGGAGTTGGTGAATCGAAGCATGTCCAGGTCAAAGCGCTTCTTGAACTTCTCGGCAACATCGGTCGCGGTTGGCGACGGCGTTACAAAGAGCGTTCCAGTCGAGCGAATCGCCTTCTTGACCTTCTTGATTACCTTGGGATTCAGGTGACCAACCAACATGGCGCCAAAGCCCATGGAGAGATCCAGTAGCTTTCTGCCGTCAACATCGGTTAGGTAAGCACCCTTGGCCGAAACTATCGAGATTGGGTAGGGGTCCCAGTGCTGGAAGCTAGATGTCACTCCAAGTGGGAGGACCTTGCTTGCCTTTTTATTGTGGTCACCAGATGCCTTAGTGGAGGCTTCGAACCTTTCCCACTCTTTTTTCAAAAGCTCTTGAACACGCTTTTGGTCAACTGGTTTGGATTGTTTTGGTACGTTTCGCCATCCGGCGGAATCATGCTTTGACGTCGTCGTCGCGGGCACGGTTATCACTCCTTGTGGGTTCGATCAACTAGTTGCTGACCGATTCGTGTGCTCCTAGCTTAGGGGGTGTTTTGACGAAGTCATGCCAACCCAAAAGCCGCCTTATTTACCCCACTGATCAGGCGGTCCAAGAATCAAAAGAACTGAAAACAGAACAATCACGAAGGCCGCAAGAGACAGCACCAGCAGAGCTGGACGGTTAATAAACCAGCGGAATAGGCCGTCAATCAAAGTGTCGTCTCGCTTGTCCTTCGACTTTTGAACGCGCCACTTTCCCTCAAGCAAATTGCGCTTCAGCAGCCATTTTTCAAATGGGATAGTTGCGAAAGGAACGATGGCAAGAATCACGCCAATTGAGGTTTTGTAGAGGCCCCAGCGGTTATTCGCACCAACCAACGCAGCAGTAACCGCATAGCTCAGGAACATGAATCCGTGTGTTGCCCCGACCACCGTAATTAGCATTTCAGGGGTGGGCAGCAGGGCCCTGGCAATTAGACCTGCTATCAACAGACCCCAGGTGATTGCCTCACCGGTTGCGAAGTACGAGAAGAGTTGCTTTGGAGCGAATGCCTCTGATTGCTTGTTCATAGTTTCCTAGATTAGTCTCCCAGCCCAATTCCAGAACCGGGTTGGCCGAGCACTAATCAGACAAACCCGTCGCTATCCTTTTATGGTTACCAGTCAGGTAATCAGAGCTAGGAAACAACCATGGGGACCGACCAAGTGCTGCCAAAGCCGTTGGCGATTTCCCTAAGCGTTGTTGCTGGTGCTCTCATTGCCGTGCAGTCGAGAGTAAATGGCGCACTTGGGCTAGAGCTTGAAAACGGACTGATTGCCGCGCTGATCTCTTTCGGAATCGGAGCAATCTTGATTTCAGCCGCGCTGTTTAGCCTGAGGCCTCAGCGACACAAACTGCTGGAGATGCTGAAGGCACTTGCCCGCGGCAGGCTTCCACTCTGGTTGTTTTTCGGGGGTTTCGCCGGAGGCTTTTTTGTCATGATGCAGGGCTTGGTTGCCCCAAGTCTTGGAATCACATTATTTACGCTTGCCATAGTTTCTGGTCAAGCATTGTCAGCGCTAATGCTGGATTCTTTCGGGTTGATTGGAATGGCCAAGCGAGTGCTTTCGCTGGCCAGGCTTGTCGGTGCCCTATTGGCACTGATTGGGGTGGTGCTGTTTGCTGGACTGGGGTTCCAGGTGATAAGTCCGCTGGTTGTATTGCCATTTTTGGCTGGCTTCGGCACCGGGTTCCAGCAGGCAATTAATGGTCGTCTTGCCAAACAAACCGGGTCAGTGCTGCTTTCCACCTACGTCAACTTCGTTGCCGGCACGCTGATTATTCTTGTGACACTGCTTCTGGTTCAGGGAATTCCAGTTATCCAGTCGCTGCCAACAAACCCGTGGCTTTATCTCGGTGGCGTGGTTGGCGGGGCGTTTATCTTTTTGCAGGTGCTGGTAGTGCGGCAAATCGGTGTTCTGGCACTCGGGCTATCGCTACTGGCTGGCCAGGTGGTTGCAGCGCTGATCTTGGACCTACTGCTTCCAATCTCCGCAATCAACTTTGCTCCGGTGAACTTCCTTGGGGTGCTGCTGGTTGTAACTGGCGCTGCCATGGTTGTTGTAAAGCGCTAATCTGACAAGCTATGAGCGCTCTGAGCTTGGTGGTTCTGCTAGCAGCGGCGTTGCTGAGGCTAGCTTCGCCGCGAGTCCGCCGCTACTAATTGCCCATTGTCGCGATTGGCTGCTACCGGGGATTACCCGCGCACTGCTAGTGACTTGGCTGGCAATTGGCCTGCGCTTTTTCTATCGCAAGCCAATTGCCAAAACAGGCTAGAACTGCTCGATCAACACGTCCGGGTGCTTGTCGAAGCGATAGCCAATGCCACGACTGGTCCTAATCACATCCTCGTAACCGGCAATCTTCGAGCGAAGCCGGCGGACGTGAACATCGATGGTTCTTGCGTTTGGGGTTGCTTCTCCGCAGCGCTCTGAGATGTTTGCGATCTGTTGACGGCTGACGGTCTCACCGGTGTTCTCTATCAAGAAGGCGAACAGCTCAAATTCTTTGCAGGTCAGCTGCGCATTGCGTCCGTCAACAAAGAGCTTCCGCCTAGTCAGGTCTACCACCAGCCCCTTTGCTGCTGTTTGCTCTTGCGAGATAGGTGCTACCGGAGCATTGGTGGCCTTGGGTTCTCTGAGTGCGATCCTGGTTATGTCCAAATTCCGGCCAGTGGCACTGACTGGAGCAAGGGCTAGCGCAGCGTAGGTTTCACTGGCTTTTTCTGGGATCAAATTCGCGAGCGTCTTTTTTAGTTCTGCCGCGATTTCAGACAGTGAGGTTCCAGCGGCCAAGGCGTCTTCTTCTGAGATTCCAACGTAGAGCGCGAATCCTTTTGCAACTGTGGATGTTTGGGTCTTTAGAGTTGTCATTTTTATGAGTCCTTTGGCAAGAGTGGTTGTCGATAAATTGCACGAATCACGTGCGTTTGTCGGGGTGCTGGTGCCTAGAAACTAATTACTAGCGGTAATTAGCGGCACACGCTCATGCACATTGCCATCGAGCAGCAGAACATAGCGCAGGTGTCCTGCGCCATTAGTGCTGATCGATTACTCATTGGGGAAAATTATGTTCAAGGTTTCCCCCAAAGTCAAATTCTTTCGAATTGTTACTTCGACTTTGGTGTTCTGGCATCAAGCCAGGCAAAGAGATCTTTTTCAACCCGGGCGGCGATGGTGTCATTGAGAAGCTCATGGAAACCGCCCTCATAAACCTTTAGGGTCTTGTCTTTCGAGCCAATCGCCTTGTGAAGCGAAACAGAGTTTTCAAAGTTAGTTGAGGTGTCCTGGTCGCCATGAATAAACAAGGTTGGGACCAGCCAATTAGAAGCATTGGCCCAAACCCCATCCGAGACAGCAAGGGTGGTCTTGGCGACCTTGTTCTTGGCCTTGCCCTTAAACATTTCAGAATCGGCTTCAATGACTTTCAGGAGTTGGGCATCACGAGTCAGCGCCTCAATGCCCGGACGAGGAAGCGGCAGTGGGCCACTTGGCGCAATTGCTGTCATCACCTTGGCCAGCGAACGCTCCCAGAGCTTGGACGGGGTTTGCATGGCGGAGCTTGAAATGATTGCCGCAGCGACGTTGGACTGATCTCTGGTTATGCTGCCAGCGGTCACGAGGCCACCGAGTGAGTGCCCGAACAAAAATGTTGGCGGCGTGCTCGGCATCGCAGCTCGAGCCAGCAGGTGGTGTTCAACGGCTTGCTGAACATCAATCAGACCGCGCTCACCAGCAGTATTGCCATGGCCCTCAAGATCTATTGCATAGACATCGAATCCACGCTCAACCAGCTTTGGTATGAGCTTCGAGTACTGGGTGACATATCTCTTTGTGTATTCGCCATATCCGTGCTGCAGCAGGATTTGTGCTTTGGGCTTTTTGGCCTTGAAAAGGTAGCCGGCAACCGGAGCGTCGATTATGAATGGAACAGACTTGATTTCAACCATGTCCCCACACTAGACCCATTTCATCTGAGAAATTCGGCCACACGAGTTGCTATTTCCAGTTCCTCATTGGTTGGAATTACCAGCACTTGAGACTTAGAGCTCGCCACCGAGCTCAGGCGCTGCTTGGAACCGAAGATCAACTTTCCAGAGATGGCGGTTTGAATTTCGCTGAGCCTTGGGGCAACTAGGAATTGGTCTTCCGGAACCACAAACACGGTGACTCGCTTCGTTGCCTTAGAAACCAATTGTCTGATGCGCTCCAGGTTCTCAGGCTCGGCCCTATTTACTACAACGCCTAGAACGGTTGCGTGATAATCGCCCACTTCGCGAGCTGCGACCTCCGCGATTTGGGCGATCTTCTTGGCCGGCCGCTCCTCTGCCTGTCCGAGGTGTTCATCGCTGCCATCGATCTGTCTGCCGTCGACAACCAAGAGCACCTGCGCTCCTAAGTTGGCTGCAACCTTGGCATTGAAGGACAGTTCGGCAGGGGCTGCGACATCGGTGTAGTCAGAGCCAAGTATCAAAACCGCATCGCCGTTGGCTGCCAGGTTTTGATATCTCTTGGAAATTGTCTCGAGACCCTTGTCTTGAGAGTCGTGAAGCTCCTGATAGCCAACACCGATCGCCGATTCGTAAGCCAATTTATTGGGCAGGTTTGCAAGTAAAAGTTCAAGCACTCGATCACGGGTTTCACGGATTGGCACAACCGCTCGAAACACCCCAATTTTCTTGTGGCGCAGCTTGAGCGCCTCTAAAACCCAAGGGCCACAACAGACTTTGCAGTGTGTCCTTCGACTGACGCCACATAAATACTTTGAGAAATATCTATAGGTTAGTCGCGGCTTGATTAGTGCAAAGATGGAGGTAGTTCAAACTTTAGATTTGGGGTGCCGATTGGCGATTCACGACAAAACCTGGCGCAGCTTCGCTAGCGATAATTACGCCGGGGTTCACCCGGAGGTGCTGGCTGCACTGCAGGATGCAAACGAAGGCCACCAAAGTGCCTACGGCTATGACCAGTACACAAAAGCGCTTCAAGACAAGATCAAGCAGGTGTTTGGTGAGCAGGCCGAAACCTTCGTGGTCTTCAACGGCACCGGCGCCAATGTGGTGGCGCTAACTGCCATGATGCCGCGCTGGGGTGCTGTGATTTGCTCGAACCTCGCTCATATCGAAACCGATGAGGGCGGTGCTCCGGAGCGCGTCAGCGGCCTCAAGCTGTTCAACGTGAAGCACCAAAGTGGCAAGCTCACCCCGGAGTCGATAGCAACTCAGGTTTATGACATTGGGTTTGAGCACCGAGCTCAGCCAATGGTGGTCTCGATCACTCAGAGCAGTGAGCTCGGCACCGTCTACACGCCATCAGAGGTCAAGGCAATTGCCGACTACTGCCACCAAAACAACCTGCTGCTGCACATGGACGGGGCTCGGTTATGGAATGCAGCTGCGGCGCTTGGCTGTGACTTTGCCGATTTCACCACCAACGCAGGTGTTGATGTGCTCAGCCTCGGCGGAACCAAGAATGGCCTGATTGCCGCCGAGGCGGTTGTGGTTCTAAACCCCAAGGCAGTGGACGGACTTATTTATCTGCGCAAAATGTCGATGCAGTTAATGTCGAAGATGCGCTTTGCTTCAGTTCAACTGCTAGCCCTGTTTGATGATGGGCTTGGAATCAGGTCGGCACAACACGCAAACAAGATGGCGCAGGAGCTTAGGAGCAAGCTGGAGGCCCGCATTGCAGCCGGAGAGATCCAGGGGCTTGAATTCACAAATCCAACTGATGCCAATGCGGTGTTTGCAACCTTGGACCCGAAAGCGATTGAAACTATCCGAAAACAGGTTCACTTTTACGACTGGAACCTAGAAATCCATGAGGTTCGGTGGATGTGTGCTTTTGACACCACAACCGAAGATGTGGATCGCTTTGTCGACATCATCACTGAAGCGCTCAAGAGCTAAGACCTTATTTGCGCTAACCTAAAGGAAATCTTCTGCCCGACGGTGTGCGACTAAATTTCAACAACAAAGAATCAGGAACCTAACATGTCAAAGGCAAACATTGGTGTCGTGGGTCTAGCCGTCATGGGCTCAAACCTTGCCAGAAACCTAGCTTCGCGAGCAGGCAACTCTGTTGCTATCTACAACCGCTCAGTCGACAAAACCGAAGCGCTTGTTGCGCAGCACCCAGAAGCTAACTTCATTGCGAGCGAAACCATTGATGAATTTGTGGCGTCGCTATCAACCCCTAGAACCGCAATCATCATGGTTCAGGCCGGTGCTGGAACCGACGCTGTGATCAGCGCACTTGCGGAACGATTCGAAGAGGGCGACATCATTGTTGATGGCGGAAATGCCCTCTACACCGACACCATCAGGCGCGAGAAGGAGGTTTCCCAAAAGGGAATCCACTTCGTTGGGGCCGGAATCTCCGGTGGTGAGGAGGGTGCCCTAAAGGGACCTTCGATCATGCCAGGTGGCACCAAGGAATCCTATGAAACCCTCGGACCGATCCTTGCTTCAATTGCAGCGGTTGCCGAAGGTGAACCGTGTGTGACTCACGTTGGCACCGACGGTGCTGGGCACTTTGTGAAAATGATTCACAACGGAATCGAATATGCGGACATGCAGCTTATTGCTGAGGCCTATGACATTCTGCGACAGGCAGGCGGCCTGAGCCCCATGGAAGTTTCCGGGGTGCTGGAAAACTGGAACAAGGGTGAGCTCGAAAGCTACCTGATTGAGATCACAGCCGAGGTTCTTTCACAGGTTGACGCTAAGACCGGCAAGCCTTTGGTTGACGTGATTCTGGATGCAGCCGGCTCCAAGGGAACCGGAGTCTGGACCGTGCAGAGCGCACTGGATCTTGGCACCCCGGTGTCTGGAATTGCAGAAGCCGTGTTCGCACGCTCACTTTCTTCACAGTCAGCCCAGCGCAAAGCTGCCCCGACCTTTAGCGCCGGAACCACCAGCTGGGACATTGCCGACCAGGCTGCCTTCATTGAGAGCGTTCGCAAGGCGCTTTACGCCTCCAAAATCGTCGCTTATGCTCAGGGCTTCGATGCCATTCGAGCCGGAGCAGCGGAGAACAACTGGGAAATCAACCTGGGTGCCGTTGCCAAGATCTGGCGCGGTGGCTGCATCATCAGGGCTCAGTTCCTAAACCGCATCTCCGATGCATACGGCAAGAACGAGCAGCTGGTTTCACTGCTGTTTGATGACTACTTCACCAAGGCAATTGAGGACGCGGCAGCCAGCTGGCGTGAGGTTGTTGCAAAAGCAAGCCTTGCCGGGATTCCAGTTCCAGCCTTTGCTTCGTCACTGAGTTACTTTGATGGCCTCAGGGCCACCAGGCTTCCTGCTGCACTGGTTCAAGGCCAGCGCGATTTCTTTGGCGCCCACACCTATAAGCGAGTGGACATGCCAGGCACCTTCCACACCCTGTGGTCAGGCGATAAGTCTGAAATTCGGACTGACTAAAGCGGCCCCTGGTGCTAGATAGCTGGGTAATTAGATTTATCCCAATGGCCCTGATTTGGGGCTCTAGTTTTCTGTTTATCGAGCTTTCACTAGAACTAACTACGGCTGTTGGTGTGGCGTTTTGGCGAGTGCTGCTTGGTGCCACAGCAATGATCATCATCACCTACAGCCTGGGACACAGGCTTCCAAGCAAAGCCAGTCAGTGGCTTCATCTAAGTGTTGCCGGCTTTTTCATGTCGGCTTTTCCGTTCACGATGTTTGCATTTGCCCAGCAATACACCACCAGCATCTTGGCCGCGATCTTGAATGCCACCACCCCGCTATTTACTCTGCTAGCTACGACAACTCTGTTTCGCGCTCAGAAGCAAAGCGCGACTGCAGTTATAGGGCTGCTGATCGGTCTGGTTGGGGTTGGCATCACCCTTGGCATTTGGCAGGGGTTTGGCCAAAGTGAGCCAATTGCAATCATTGCCCTGTTGTTGGCCTCCCTATCCTACGGAATTGGCGGCCCGTACCTAAGGCGCTACGTGACACCGATGGGGTTGCCTCCAACCGCCACGGCAAGCGTGCAGGTGCTAACGAGTGCAATCATTTTGCTTCCGGTTTATGTCCTAACCGGGCCACTGTTTATCGCCGCACCAACCATCCAGAGCGCTGGCGCGCTTTTCATGCTCGGTGTTTTTGGAAGTGGAATTGCCTATTGGCTATTCCATCAGGTTGTTGCCAAGGCTGGCAGTGCGGTTGCCGCTACAGTCACCTACACCAACCCGGTGATCGCAACCTTCTGGGGAGTGCTGCTGCTATCTGAGGAGCTGCACTGGTACGAGCCAGTCGGCGCGCTTTTTGTTTTGCTCGGTGCATATTTGTCGCAGGGCAGAAAAACCAAGCGCGCGGCAAGCTAACTCGAAGTTCTCAAATCTGGAACTTTCCAGGGTCTAGTTATAAAGATCAGGCTTGCCAGAGAAACCGTGAACAGGGCTGCGATCAGGATGCCAATGTCGTGGCTGGTGTCGGTGTTTAGGTAGCCGTAGACAACTGAGACAACGCTGGTTGTTGAGAAGTTCACAACCCCCAGCAGTGATGCCGCTGTGCCGGCCTCAGACCCGTGGTTATAAAGCGCGATGGTTGGGATCGTGGTTATTCCAGCACCAAAGATAAACAGCTGCAGCATAAAGAAGGCTTCAGCCACCAGCAGCCCGGAGCCAGAGGTTGCAAATAGCCCCAGGCCAATCAGAATGCCAAGCGAAGAGTAGATTGCAAGAAGCCACTGCCCCTTAATCACCCTGGCGGCATAGGCGCCCACTTGAACGCCGATGTAGGAGGCGAAAGAGTTCGCTGCCACCCAGTAGCCGAAGTCTGAAGCCGAAAGGCCATAGCCATCCTGGAACAAAAACGGCACCGTGTTCAGGTATGCAAACAGGGCCGAGAGCTGGAAGGCTCCAAAGATCATCAGTCCGATATAGACGCGGTCCTTTAGTACCGCCTTGTAGCCCCTTGCCAAACCAAGCGGGGTACTGCTTCGCCGCTTGGCAACCGGAAGGGTTTCAATTAGCAACCGGTAGGCAAACAGCGCCAGCAGGATGCCGGTGAAGCCGAAAATCAGAAACACAGTTTGCCAGGGGGCAACTTCTGTGACCTGGGACCCAACGATGGGTCCAATGATTGGCGAAAGCGACTGGATCAAAAACACCCTTGCCAGCATGGTCTGCATCGGCTGGCCCTTGAACAGGTCACGAACGATAGCCCTGCTCACCACGTCGGTACCGGCTGCAAAGAAGCCCATTGCAAAGCGAAGGAACAGGAACACTTCAAAGTTCGGTGCAAAGAATGCCAGGGTTGCGCTCAGCCCAAAGCCGGCGGTGGCAGCCAGAATCAACGGCCTTCTACCAAATGCGTCCGACAGTGGCCCGATTACCAGCTGGCCAAGTGCAATACCAACGGTGACGCCAGTCAACGAGGCCTGAACCGTTCCATTGGGAACGCCAAAGAAGTCCGCCACCTCAGGGAATGCTGGAAGGTAGGGGTCAATTGAGTAGGGAATCAGGCTCATCGCCAGAGCCAAAATTACGATGTAGCTGAGCAATAGCTTCTTCGAAAGCTGCTCGCCAGAATCTATAACCCGGCCGCGAATTTTATGTGGTTTAGTCTCTGGCACCCTATGAGAATAGTGCTTCTGCGATAACTTCGCCTGACTCGACCCCACCTGCTACTGCGAACTCAGCCGAGCCTATCGGCACAGTCCAGCTATTTAGTAGGTCCAGCTCGTCTAGCCGCTTTTGAATCGGAATAAATTGCTCGTCCATATTCCTCTGATAGGCAGTCCAAAGCAGTCCAACATCCACGGATCCCGAGGAGGAGATCCCAGCGTCATAAGAAAATGGCCTGCGGAAAATTCGCTCGCCGTCTTTGGCCGGAGCCGCGCGTCTGATGTGAGCAAAGTCTGGAATTACAGTCAGGCCATTTGGGTGCCTAGCGGCTAGGTCTGGAGTGTCGCTTTCGTTATCGCCGGTCAACGGGGCGCCATTTGAGAGCTTGCGACCAATCACCTCTTCTTTGCTCGGGGTGCCAAGCTGATCCCAGGTGTCCAGCTGCATTGCAATTCTTCGGAAGGTAAGCAGCGTGCCGCCTTGGATCCAAGTAGGGCCCTCGTCAATCCAAACCACGCTGTCGAAGTCTTTTGTTCCAAACTTCGGGTTGGCAGTGCCGTCAACCTGCCCCATCAGGTTGCGGTGAGTTATCCCTGCTGGAACCATGCCTGGCGTGTGAGCAAATCCGGACTGAACATAGCGAACGCTCGCAAATGGCATGGAGTCTCGAACCAGGCCGCGGGTGCCGTGAGCAAGCACAATTGGATCATCCGCGGCAACGTGAATCAGCACATCGCCCCCGGAGAACTGCTCCTGAAGCTTGTCTACCTTGAACGCCGGAAGCTCATGAAAGCCCTCCGGCTGCATAGCCTGAAGCCCCAGCTTCGAAAATAGCGATGGTCCAAAGCCAACGTATGCAGAAAACCTGGCTGCTCCAATTGCGAGCTCCGGGGCGGGATCAGCGAGGACTGGTTCGCCCCTGGTAAGGCGCTGAATGTCATCGGTTATCAGGCTCATAAAGCGCAGCATGGAAGCTTTGTTGGTCCCCGGCTTGATGTCCAGGGCAATGAAGTTAGTAACCGCCTGAAGGTCTGCTTCGATCCCCATCTGATGCTCGCCATGGAAGCTGAGCTCGCGTTTGGCAACAAAGGTTTCGAGATTCTGGCTGGCACTTGCATTGGTGGCGCCTGCGCCAGCTGCAACTCCCACCAGGCCAGATGCCGCGGCTGCGGCTCCGGTTCCCAGAAAACCTCTGCGTGTTACCAACTAGTTGTCCATATCCATTTCGGTCGAGTGGTACTCCTCGTCGCCACCCTCGGCCGGTTTGGCAACAATGCCGTCTACTAATAGGTCGGCTGCTCCAGTAAAACTAAAAGTGACTGAGATTTCATCCCCAGCCAGCAAGTCCGCAGTTAGCTGCATCAACATCAAGTGGTTTCCACCAGGCTCAAGCTCAATGCTTTGCCCGGCAGGAATCGTGAGTCCACCGTCTATTTCCTGCATCTTCATCTGACCATTAATCATTGCCATCTCGTGGACTTCTGTCACACCGGCGGCATCTGTTTTGCCCCCGGTGAGCACGATGTCTGCGCTGGTGTTGTTAGTGAGCGTGCCATAGACGGCAGTCATACCGCCAGCCAGAGAGGACTCTGATGACTTGACCCAGAGGTCTGTTGCTGCCACTTCAGGTTCTGCTGAGCAGCCAGCCAGAACAAGAACTGCTGCAACCAATATCGAAAACTTGCGCATAATTTCCTAAATGTCGGAGTCCCACTTCATACTTTTCGGAGACGCTTCTAGCTCTATTCTACACAACGTAGAACTAAAAAAGGGACAACTTTTTGAAACTTCCTGCGACACGCGGGCAAATCAAACGGCCTAAAGTTCAAGTTGTGGGTTAATGTTCAAGAAATAACTAAATAAGTGAAGTTTTTTGTGTTTCAGCACTACATGTAGTGGTTAAGTGCTACTATTGCAATTCTGAAATTCGTACGAAATTCACTCAAATTTTGACAAAAAAGGCCAAAGATGGCCTTTGGGGACCCAAGGAGGCAACCGATGGCGGTTACCGTTTACACACTTCCAGCCTGCGTGCAGTGCGATAGCACCAAGCGCATGCTTCAGCGCAACGAAATCGAATACGCCGAAGTTGATATGAGCCAGGATCCAGTGGCTCTAGAGATGGTGAAGACCTTGGGTTACACCGCAGCACCGGTAGTTGTATCAGGCGAGGACCACTGGAGTGGTTTCCGCATGGATCGCATTCAGTCTCTAAGCGCCTAAGTCAGGTGTGAAGTGTTCGACGTCGTTTACTTCTCCTCAGTTTCGGAGAACACAAAGCGATTTGTCGAGAAGCTCGGATACGAAAGCATCCGAATCCCCCTCAAATCCGATGAAGCAGCAAGCTTCATCCATGAGGGCGAAAGCGTTCTAGTTGTCCCAACCTATGGTTCCGGCGATGACAAGAGCACAGTTCCAAAACAGGTCATCAAGTTTTTGAATAATCCTGCAAATCGCAAACACGTGCGTGCCGTGATTGCAACTGGAAACACCAACTTCGGCTCTTCCTATGGGCTAGCCGGAGACCTGGTAGCCGCCAAGCTCGGAGTTCCGCTTCTTTATAAGGCAGAACTGCTGGGCACACCAGACGACATCGAGCAAGTGAGAGAAAGGCTGGAGCAGCTATGGCTAACCAGGTAGTAGAACTAGACGACAACGGAGTTGAGACCGGAAAGACTGGCATTGATAATGCCATGAGCTATCACGAGCTGAACGCAATGATCAACCTTTGGGACACCGAGGGCAAGATGCAGCTTGAGAAAGACAAGCTTGCTGTTCGCAAGTACTTCCTTGACCACGTAAACCAGAACACCGTTTTCTTTCACTCTCTAAAGGAGCGTCTGGACTACCTGGTTGAGAACGAGTACTACGAGAAGGAAATCCTTGACCAGTACCGCTTCGAGTTCATCGAGGAACTAGAGAAGCTTGCCTACTCCAAGAAGTTCCGCTTCGACGCCTTCATGGGCGCCTATAAGTTCTATACCGGCTATGCACTAAAGACTTTCGATGGTGAGCGCTACCTGGAGCGCTTTGAAGACCGCGTTGTGATGGTTGCTCTTGCTCTTGCCGAGGGCAAGGAAGACATCGCAATCTCTATGGTCGAGGAGATTATCTCCGGTCGCTTTCAGCCAGCCACTCCAACCTTCCT
This sequence comes from Aquiluna sp., assembly GCA_017854485.1. Taxonomy (GTDB): domain Bacteria; phylum Actinomycetota; class Actinomycetes; order Actinomycetales; family Microbacteriaceae; genus Aquiluna. The sequence goes on from JAFMHN010000004.1 coordinate 62,770, forward strand.
AAACTGCGGAAAGAAGCAGCGCGGCGAGTTTGTCTCCTGTTTCTTGCTTCGCATCGAAGACAACATGGAGTCAATCTCTCGCGGTATCAACTCTGCCCTGCAGCTTTCAAAGCGTGGTGGCGGTGTAGCCCTGAACCTTTCCAACGTTCGTGAGTACGGCGCTCCCATCAAGAAGATTGAAGGCCAGTCATCCGGAATCATCCCGGTGATGAAGCTTCTAGAAGACAGCTTCTCCTACGCAAACCAGCTAGGCGCCCGTCAGGGTGCCGGTGCGGTCTATCTAAACGCCCACCACCCAGACATCCTGCGCTTTCTAGATACCAAGCGTGAAAACGCAGACGAGAAGACCAGAATCAAGACTCTGTCAATCGGTGTTGTTGTTCCAGATATCACAATGCACCTGGCAAAAGACAACGAGGACATGTACCTGTTCTCACCATATGATGTCGAGAAGGTCTATGGCGTTCCATTTGGAGACATCTCAGTCACCGAGAAGTACCAGGAAATGGTTGATGACCCACGCATCAAGAAGCAGAAGATCAAGGCTAGAACATTGTTCGAGCGCATTGCTGAGCTTCAGTTCGAGTCCGGCTACCCATACGTGATGTATGAGGACACCGTGAACAGAGCCAACCCAATTCAGGGTCGCATCAACATGTCAAACCTTTGTTCCGAGATTCTGCAGGTGAACACACCGACCACTTACAACGCAGACCTCTCTTACGACCAAATCGGCAAGGACATCTCCTGCAACCTAGGTTCACTAAACATTGCAATGGCGATGGATGGTCCGGACCTAGAAAAGACAATCGAGACCTCGATTAGGGCGCTTACCGCGGTGAGCGACCAGTCCGACATCGTAAGCGTTCGATCGATTTCAGATGGCAACCACAAGAGCCACGCAATTGGCCTAGGTCAAATGAACCTGCACGGCTACCTAGCCCGCGAGCACATCCACTACGGCAGCGAAGAGGCGTTGGACTTCACCAACATTTACTTCTACACCGTCGTCTACAACGCAATCAAGGCATCGAACAAGATTGCCATTGAGCGTGGGACAACTTTCGACAACTTCGAGAACTCAACCTACGCATCTGGCGAGTACTTCGAGAAGTACACCACCCAGGTTTGGGAGCCAGCCACCGAGAAGGTCAAGGAACTCTTTGCCAAGTCTGGTGCGAAGATTCCGACTCAGGATGACTGGAAGAAGCTCAAGAAGTCGGTCATGGAGCACGGTATTTACAACCAGAACCTGCAGGCTGTTCCACCAACCGGATCAATCTCCTACATCAACAACTCGACCAGCTCCATCCACCCAATTGCATCTCGCATCGAGATTCGCAAGGAAGGAAAGCTCGGCCGCGTTTACTACCCAGCCCCATTCCTATCGGAAGACACCTGGGACTACTACGACGATGCTTATGACGTTGGTCCTGACAAGATCATCGACACCTACGCGGTTGCAACCCAGCACGTGGACCAGGGTCTATCACTGACCCTGTTCTTCAAGGACACTGCAACCACCAGAGACGTGAACCGCGCACAGATTCTTGCATGGCGCAAGGGCATCAAGACCATTTACTACATCCGTATTCGCCAGCAGGCACTCTCGGGCACCGAGGTTGACTCTTGCGTAAGCTGCATGCTCTAGAGATCAGGGACATAATCATGGACAAACTAAAGCTAATTAGCCGCCCAGTTAACTGGAACAAGATTGAGGACCCGATTGACCTTGATGTTTGGAACAGGCTGACATCTAACTTCTGGTTGCCAGAGAAGGTGCCCATCTCAAACGACATTCAGTCCTGGGAGACTCTAAGGCCGCACGAGAAGAAGCTCACCATGCACGTCTTCACAGGGCTGACCATGCTGGACACAATTCAGGGCACCATCGGTGCCGCTGCGTTACTTCCGGATGCTAGGACTCAGCACGAAGAGGCAGTGATAACAAACATTGCCTTCATGGAGTCTGTTCACGCCAAGAGCTACTCCTCGGTGTTCTCAACCCTGTGTTCGACAGCAGACATCGATGAGGCTTTCCGCTGGTCTGAGGACAACCCTCACCTGCAGAAAAAGGCTGAGATCGTGCTTGGCTACTACAACGGAGACGACCCGCTAAAGCGAAAGGTTGCCTCGACGCTATTGGAAAGCTTCCTGTTCTACTCGGGCTTCTACCTGCCTATGTATTGGTCAAGCCGCGCAAAGCTAACCAACACTGCAGACCTAATTCGACTCATCATTCGTGACGAGGCGATCCACGGTTACTACATTGGCTACAAGTACCAGCTGGCACTTGCCGAAGAGTCGGCAGCACGTCAAGAGGAAATGAAGAGCTACACCTACGACCTGCTGCTTGAACTCTACGAAAATGAGGTCAAGTACACAGCAGACCTCTATGACGAGATGGGCCTGACAGCTGACGTGAAGAAGTTCCTTCACTACAACGGCAACAAAGCGCTGATGAACCTGGGTTATGACGCACTGTTCCCGAAGGACGAGTGCGATGTGAACCCGGCAATTCTGTCCGCGCTGTCACCAAACGCAGATGAGAACCACGACTTCTTCTCTGGGTCTGGATCTTCATACGTAATCGGTAAGCACGAATCAACCACCGATGATGACTGGGACTTCTAAGGAGGCGAAAATGGGATGCAACTGCGGTAAAGACAGCTGTGGCTGTGGCGGTAGCCACTAACTAATTCGATTGAGCCGGGCCCCTAAATCTGTGGCCCGGCTTTTTCGCCCCCAAAACTAAGGAGAGAAAATGGACGGCGCGGTGCTACTGGCTTTTGCCGTCACTCTTGGCGCCGGCCTCTCCACCGGCATTGGCTCAGCGCTTGCCTTCTTCACTAAAACCACCAACAAAGCTTTCTTTGCAGTTTCCATGGGATTCTCGGCCGGGGTAATGATCTACCTGAGCTTTGTTGAGATTCTGCCCAAGTCCACCGCCTACCTATCCGCCTCAGTCCCCGAACTAGAGGCAACCGCAATTGCAGCCGGTGCCCTGATCCTAGGGATGGTGCTAATGGCGATTATTGACGCCCTGGTGCCCTCCGGAGCGAACCCGCATGAAAACACCCAGATCGAACTTATTGGTGACAATCAGAGCCAGCTAGAGCTAGCGGAGAACAAGAAGCTGCTTCGCATGGGCTTGTTTGTGGCCCTTGCAATTGCGATCCACAACTTCCCAGAGGGGCTTGCAACATTTCTGTTGGTCCTCGATGACCCAGAAATCGGTATCGCATTGGCGATCGCGGTCGCAATGCACAACATCCCGGAGGGCATCGCGGTTTCGGTTCCGGTGTATTACGCGACTAAGTCAAGAACCAAGGCGTTCCGGTTGAGTTTTCTTTCTGGCCTTGCAGAACCAGCAGGTGCCGTGATTGGTTACTTGATCCTGAGGCCGTTCCTCACCGATTTCTCTCTGGGATTCGTCTTTTCCATGGTTGCCGGCGTCATGGTGTTCCTAGCTATTGACACCTTGCTGCCAACTGCTAAAAACTCAGCCCGAGGTCACCTGACAGTTTATGGACTGATGGCAGGCATGGCCGTTATGGCTGCCAGCCTGGTGCTGCTTAGGTTATGAAAAAACCCCACCGGATTTCTCCGATGGGGTTTTTCTGCTGAAACAAAATTACTTAAGGGTAACCTTGCCACCAGCGGCTTCAATCTTTGCCTTGGCGTCTTCAGCAACTTCCTTCTTCGCACCCTCCAAAAGGGTTGAAGGAGCTGCGTCTACAAGTGCCTTAGCTTCGCCTAGGCCTAGGTTAGTGATAGCACGAACCTCCTTGATAACCTGGATCTTCTGGTCGCCTGCAGCCTCAAGAACAATGTCAAACTCGTCCTTCTCTTCAACTGCTTCAGCGGCAGCGCCACCGGCTGCTGCAACAGCAACTGGTGCTGCTGCTGATACTTCGAATACTTCTTCGAACTTCTTTACGAAGTCTGAAAGCTCAATAAGGGTTAGCTCCTTGAATGCTTCAATGAGCTGGTCGGCAGTCATCTTTGCCATTTTGTTCTCCTAGTTGGTTTGGTAATTAGTTGGACTCTTGCTTTTGACGCAGCGCGTCGACAACGCGTACTGCCCCGGAAGGTAGTGCGTTGAAGGTGTAGGCAGCCTTGAACATAGTTGCCTTGATAGCACCAGCGGCCTTGGCCAGTAGTACTTCACGACTCTCTAGGTCAGCGAGCTTGTTGATCTCTGCAGCATCAAGTGAAACACCGTCCATGACGGCTGACTTGATGATCAGTAGAGGGTTTGCCTTTGCGAAATCCTTTAGGGCCTTTGCTGTTGTGACAGGGTCTCCGTGAACGAAGGCCAGGGCTGATGGTCCAACCAGCTGGTCGTCGAATGCGGTGACTCCGGCATTTTTTGCAGCAATGCTCAGAAGGGTGTTCTTTGCAACCACGTATGTTGCGTCATTAGCCATTGAGCGACGAAGCTCTTTAAGCGCCGTCACACTGAGTCCGCGGTATTCAGTCAGAACGACGGTGTTAGAGCTTGTGAACCTTTCGGTTAGCTCAGCGACCTTAGTCTGCTTGTCTGCCATGGCGCTCCTTGTTTTATTTGGCGCCGGTGACAAAGGAAAACAAAAAATGCTCCGGCGCTAGGCGCACGGAGCGGTCTCGAATGAGACTTTCTTCATACACCTGCGCTGGCGATCACTTTTAGTGAACCTTCGTCAGTCGCGTTGGAACTAAAACTTTCGTTTTAGGTTTTAGCGCGACCGATACCGGCGGTCTTTGGCTCCGTAAAGCTTATTGGGAGCGTGGCGTGCACGCAAGTCCTTTTTCACCTTGTTCTTGTTAACGGAGTCGAATCTTGAATCACCAAAGTCCAGTGAGTCCATCACCGGTGGTGGAGCGATTGGACCAGCTAGTTCTTCAATTAGCGGGTTTCCTGGCTCAACGTTGTTGTAGGTGGCCTCGCGGTCGGCACGCTGCAACAGGCCTTCAACTTTTCTTGTTCTGCCTGCTGGAACCATTGAAATCACAGTTCCACTGCGACCGGCACGGCCAGTGCGGCCGGCACGGTGCAGGTAAGTCTTGTATTCCTCAGGAAGGTCAAGCTGAATAACCAGCTTCACGTCATCAACGTGAATACCGCGGGCAGCAACATCGGTTGCGACCATGACACGGGCAGAGCCCTTGATGAAACGCTCCAGGTTGCGTGAACGCTGGGCCTGGTTTAGGTCTCCGTGCAACCTTGCGGTTGGAACGCCGGCGTCGTTTAGGCTCGCAGCCAGTGCTTCGGCGGTGACCTTGGTGCGCACAAACACGATTGACTTGCCAGAACCCTGCACCAAACGGTGGAAGATTGCGGAGCGGTCCTTCGGGTCCATGACCAGTACTCGGTGGTCGATGTCTGAGGATTCGTTTACCTCGCCTGGAACTTCATACACAAATGGTGATGGCATGAACTTCTTGACCAGCTGAGCTACCTCTTGGTCGAGGGTTGCCGAGAACAGCAGCTTCTGACTGTCGCCAGCTGCTTCCAAAATACGGTTCACTGGCTCAACAAAGCCAAGCTCACACATGTGGTCGGCCTCGTCCACAACAACGGTCTGGCAATCAGAAAGATCTACTAGACCCTGGGCCATTAGGTCTTCCAGGCGACCAGGGGTTGCAATTGCGATGTCAACTCCGCGCTTTAGCGCCTGAGCCTGACGGTGCTGAGGAACACCTCCGTAAATTGTGGTGGTGTAAACGCCAACTGACTTAGCAAGCTGTGACAAAGTGCGATCAATCTGATCGGCAAGTTCACGAGTTGGCGCAAGAACTAGCGCCTTTGGCTTCAAAGGAGTGCGTGGCTGGTTGCCACCCTTTGCAATGAAGGCAACAAGTGGCACACCGAAAGCAATGGTCTTACCGGATCCGGTCTTACCGCGACCTAGAACGTGACGACCCTCGAGCGCAGCTGGAATAGTTGCAGCCTGAATCGGGAACGGAGTGGCAGCGCCCATCTTGGCGAGCTCCTGGACCAAGCGGTCTGGAAGGTCCATTTCCTGGAAAGTGTTGAAGGTTGTTCCAACCTCTGTTGCTTCAAGCTTTTCTAGCTTCTTGTCACCTTGGAAGGTCTTTCCGGTTTTTGCTCTGGCGTTTGAAAAGTCCTTGTCGCGTGAGGTTTCACGCTGAACCCGATCTGGGCGCTGTGAATGACGGGCTTTTCTGGCTCCATCATTTGGTTGATAGTCGCCCTTTTTTGAGGCGTAGCCTTTGCGACCATTTGATTTGGTCGGCGCAGGCGAATAGTTATTATTTGGCATCGTTGGGAATTTCCTTATCTGGTGAAACCGGATAAGACCGAGCTCACAATACAACTAGCCTACGGCTCGGAGTCAAAAAAAGATAGAGCTACTCCGCAAGTCCTCTAAGCTTCAGCTCCGCATACAAAACCGCATCGCTTGGCTCAACCAGGTGTTTGCCGTCTGCAAACTTGATTACCGGAATGTTAGTTCTTCCAGAAATGGCCTGAGCCTTGTCGGCAAGCTCCTTGCTTTCCTCTACATCAAAGTTGTCGTAATCAACTTTCAGTGTGTCCAGAAGCGACTTTGACCTGCGGCAATCTCCGCACCACATTGCGCCATACATTTCTACTTCAGCCACGATTACCTCAATCTCAGTTTCTCTGGAATCTCCAACACGTTGTCTTGGTATTTCAATCCCGCAAGGGATTCAATAACCACATCTGCAACAGATTCTAGGGTTTGTTCACCGATCCCAACAAGCAGTGCCGCGCCGGCACGCTGCCCGGCGATCAGCCCTGCTGGCGCATCCTCAAAGACCGCACACTTGCTGATATCAATTCCAATCTTTGCCGCACCAAGCAAATATGGCTCCGGGTCAGGCTTGCCGTTTTTTGCATCGTAGGCAGTAACGAGTGTTTCTGGTATCTGGATTCCGGCTGCATCCAGCCGGACCTTGGCAAGCTCAGGATTGGCTCCGGTCACTATGTTCCAGTTGCCTACCGGCAGCTGGGCAAGAAACTCGATCGTTCCGGGCAAGGGTCGAGTTGAGGCAGACTCCGCAATCTCTAGCAGGTTGATGTAGTCATAGGACGCTTGAAATTCTTCCGGTGTGACCATCTCCTTCACAATGTCACTGGCGCGACGACCATGAAATTCTGGGGTGAGTTCAAACCCTGGGTGGTAAACCTCTCCCCACTTCACCCAAGCCCTCAGGGCACCGGGCATTGAATCAATCAGGACCCCGTCGTTGTCGAACAGCAGCCCAGTTAGCTCTTTCTTCATTTAGTTCTTTGGTCCTTGCTGGAGTTTCGAGTAAGCGTGGTTCGGTAAATGCCGAAGTCCGCAAGCAGCAGGAGCACCAGTGCTGGCAACATGTCCTCAATAAACCAGCGAAGGGTTGGTCTAAGCATGGTTGATTGCTGCTCCAGTGCCGTCATGTTCTCTCGCCACTCCGGCCAAACCTCAAGGTTCGAAATAGCGCTGAAGCCCATGGTGAAAGCCATGATGCTGACTACCACGCCGAACACAATAGCTAGGACCAGGTTCAGGTTGGTTGCGGCCAAACCGGTTCGTCTTGGCTTGACAGGAAGCGGCTTCGAAGATCTGGCCTGAGCCGCAAACCTGGTTCCAATAATTATCGAAATGGCAATGATTGCTTGGATGATGACCCAGATCCAAACGTCCAAGGTTGTCTTAGTGATGTCGTAGACAGTCAGGCCGAAAATGATAGCGATCGCAGTGCCGATGATTGGCGAGGCATATGCAAGACCAACGGCCCTCTGCAGGCGCGCTCGTTCCTCATCGCCCTGACCCGCAGGCAAATCTGGGGCATCCTTTCTAAAGACAAAGGCGCTCAGGATCACAAACACAACCAATGCGGTTGCTAACACAATTGGCAAATAGACGTTTAGAAGTCTTAGTCCAAGTGGTTCACTGCTCGGTGCGTAGGAGTTCCAAGCTCCCAGGAAATTACCAATGGCAAACACTGCTCCAGCAACAAGAGAGAGCACGACCGCCAGGTTGTTTAGGCGGTGTGCGCTTATCGCGAGCGCCGAATCCTCTTCGGTTCGAAGTCGAAGGGCCAGTTTTTGTCCAGCCAGCGCAAAGATTGCGAATGCGGTGATGCCGGCAAAGAAGAGATAGATCTCAACGGTAAACCGGGGGTCCGGATAAATGTAGTCACCGTTTTTTTCATAGGTGCCGCGGGGCACTAGCGACTGCACGTAGTCGGCAATCATAAACAGCAGCCAGGCTGCGCTAAGACCAATCAGCGGCAACTTGATAGCTGTCTTTACCGTTCCAATGCGTTTCATGTCTAAAGCCTAGACTTGTCACATGATTCTTGTAGCAGGCGAAGCACTAATTGATTTGATCGGGCACGAAGTTGACGATGGCGGGTATCTGCCGGTTGTTGGTGGAGCAAATGCAAACGTCGCTATGGCCCTTGCCAAAGCCGATGTTCCCCACCGGTTTTTAGCACGGCTCTCGAGCGATTCATTCGGCCAAAATATTAGGAGCCACCTTCAGTCATACAACGTTGACCTGTCGCTGGCAGTTGACGCAGCTGAACAAACAACGCTTGCCATCGCAACAATTGACTCCTCCGGAGTTGCTAGCTACTCGTTCTACATCAACGGCACTGCCGACTGGGCCTGGGATTCTGCAGAACTTCCTGGTGTAGAGGCGATCACCGGGCTGGGAGCAAAGGCCGTTCAATTCGGTTGCCTAACAGCAGCAATTGAACCGGGAAGCACCGTGTTGGCCAATTGGCTGACAGAACTAGCTAACTTTGGTGACATCACGCTCTCGCATGATTTGAACATTCGACCTTCTCTTGGGTTTGACCGCGCCACCGAACTTGATCGAGTAACGAAGCTAAACAGCATCAGTCACATCATCAAGGCCTCAGATGCTGACATCGAATGGTTGTTTGATTTGGCTCCGGGCGCGAACCTAGATGAAATTGCGAACAACTGGACCAACCAGGGTCAGTTGCTGATCATCACTAGAGGCTCCGATGGAGTTCAGGTGCATCACAACGGTGGGCGCCTAGAAGTTGCTGCTCAGAAAGTCATGCTGGTTGACACGGTCGGCGCTGGAGACACCTTCATGGCAAACTTCCTTATTAAGCTCGATGACTTTGGCGCTCTTGGCAGTAACCCGAGAGCAAAGCTGGAGTCACTGAGCTCGGACCAGTTGGTTTATGCGCTTAATTACGCAACCGCTGCTGCTGCAATTGTTTGCGAACGTGCTGGTTGCCAACCTCCGACTAGACAAGAGGTGGAGCGGCGCCTTCAGGACTAAGCGGTATTTCAAGGTTTGAGACCTTTGCTGATGCCTCTCCTGCAAACCTAGGGTCGGGGAGGTTGGTTA
>JAFMHN010000016.1 GCA_017854485.1 Aquiluna sp.
CCGCTGCCAATCTGCTTTAGCCGCTCGACTCGTTTTGGAATTGGCGGGTGAGTGGAAAATGAGCGTTCAACCAGACCTGGTTTTAGCGGGTCGTTTATGTACATGTGAGCCATAGCTGAATTGGCGCGCTTCATAGGTTTGCCATACTGGCCAAGCTTTTCAAGCGCAGAAGCTAAGCCATCGGGATAGCGCGTCATCTGCACCCCGGAGGCATCGGCAAGGTACTCACGCTGCCTAGACACTGCAGCCGAAACCAGTGGCCCAATCAGCCAGGCAATGATCATTCCGACGATGCCTGCTATCACCAGCACGGCACCGAGCTGGCCGCTGTTTCGATCGCGACCCATTCGCGAGTAAAAGGACATTCGAATCGCCATGTCGGCCAGAATTCCAATCGCAGAAACTAAGCCGAACACGATCATGGAAACTCGAACATCGTAGTTCTTGATGTGTGAGAGCTCGTGCGCCATCACTCCCTCAAGTTCGTTGTCGTCCATGATTTCTAGCAAACCAGTGGTTGCAGCAACGATTGAGTTCTCAGGCTTTCTGCCGGTTGCAAATGCGTTCGGAGCTGCGTCCTCGATAACGTAGACCTTGGGCATTGGCATCCCCTGGGAAATGCTCAAATTCTCAACAATGTTCCACAGTCGTGGGTTATCTCGCTTCTGGATCTCCTTGGCGCCACTGATTGCCACAGCCAATCTGGAACCGGCGTAGTACTGAATCAGCGCATAGCCAATTACCAGAGCGATTATCCAGATAGCACTTGATCCGTTCCCGCTGTATTGACCCCAGAGCCATGCCAAAACCCCTAGCAGCGCTATGAAGCCGGCGATGATGATGAAGGTGTTTCGCTTATTGGCGGCAATTGCCGAATACATTTAGGGCCTTAGAACTTAACGCTTGGTGGCTCTGCAATCGAGCCTGGATCCTCAACCTCAAAGAATTCGCGCTCTGCGAATCCAAGGTTCTTGGCAAAGACGTTGTTTGGGAACTGCAAAATCTTGGTGTTTAGTTCGCGCACGCCGCCGTTGAAGAAGCGCCTGGCAGCCATGACTTTGTCCTCGGTGTCGGTAAGTTCTCTTTGAAGCTCCAAGAAGTTGGTGGACGCAACCAGAGCCGGGTAAGCCTCGGAGACGGCAAATAGGCTCTTTAGGGCTCCTTGAAGCTCACCCTCGGCCTTTGCGGCCTGAGCGGGGTGCTCGAGTGCTTGCGGGGAGATTGTGGCGGCACGAGCTCTTGTGACGCTCTCGAAAACCTCTTTTTCGTGAGATGCATAGCCACGAACCGTCTCAATCAAGTTCGGGATTAGGTCCGCACGGCGCTTGAGCTGGACAGTGATGTCGCTCCACGCTTCATCGACGCGAACCTTTAGCGCAACCAGGGCGTTGTAAGTCACCCATAGGTACAAACCAACAACTGCAATGATTCCGATTAAAACCCAGATACCGATATCCACGTTTCTCCTTTGTAAATCAACAACCTTCAGACTATTGGAATTTGCTGTGCGTGTACTGAGAAATTGTGCCCCGAGTGGGACTCGAACCCACACTGTGACGATTTTAAGTCGTCTGCCTCTGCCATTGGGCTATCGGGGCGGCTTCCAAGAAAACGGAGCAACTGCCCCATTCAGCTACTAAGGCTATTTGCCAGCCTTGGTTGCCCAAGTCTCAAAGAATAATCGGGGGTCTCGCATTGCCTCCACTGAGGACAGGTCGCGACCAAGAATGAAGTTCCAAGCCCAGCCCGAAACAACCCTGATCTTGCGCTCCCAGGTTGGCATAGCCAAACCGTGGTAACCGCGGTGGAAAATCCATGCAACGAAACCGGTTAGGCCGATCTTGCCAGACTGGAACGCACCAACACCGATTCCTAGACCCGCAACCGCTCCTAGGTTCTTGTGGAAGTACTCCTTGGGAGCCTCTCCACGAATGCCGGCAACCAGGTTCTTAGCAAGAAGCTTTGCCTGGCGCACTGCATGCTGAGCGTTTGGAACGCAGAAGCCACCGACTCCGCCACCAGAAAGGTCTGGCACTGCAGAGACGTCTCCTGCTGTCCATGCCCCAGCGATCACCTTCTCGCCATCAACAATTTGAAGCTTGGCGTTAGCCATGACCCGGAACCTTGCATCCAGTGGGAAGTCACAGTTCTTAGCAACTGGGGCTGCTGCAACACCAGCAGTCCAGATGATTAGGTCTGACTCCATGGTTTCACCAGTGGAGAGCTTCACAACGCCGTTGTCAGCAGAAGTTAGTTGAGTGTCTAGGTGAACAATCGCATTGCGCTTGGCAAGGTTGTCGATGACCCAGAGCGAGGTCTTTAGAGACACCTCAGGCATAATTCGACCCATGGCCTCAATCAGGTGGAACTCAACCTCTTCAAAGTCAATCTCTGGGTAGTAGCCAACTAGCTTTGTGGCCGCACTTCTCAGTTCAGCAAAAGCCTCGATGCCGGCAAATCCGCCACCAACCACGACGGTTGTCAAAAGCCTCTTGCGAAGCTTCGAGCTTTTGGGGAGAGCTGCAGCTCGCTCGAAATTACCAATCAAGCGGTTCCTAACCTCAACGGCCTCTTCAACGGTCTTCATACCGATTGCTTGCTCGGCAATGCCCTTGATTGGGAAAGTCCTGGTGACCGCACCGGCAGTCATCACGATCTGGTCATACTCGATGACCCGGCTCTTGCCACCCTGAATGGAAATCGTTGCCTTTTTGGCCTTGTGGTTGACCTTACTCATGCGACCCGAGACCAGCGTGGTCTTCTTTAGGTGCTGGCGGTGAGAAACAATAACGTGTCTTGGCTCGATAGATCCGGCGGCAACCTCAGGCAAGAATGGCTGATAGGTCATGTATGGAAGAGGGTCAACCAGAGTGACCTCAGCTTCGTTTTTCGAAAGCAGCTTCTCTAGTTTCCAAGCTGTGTAGAAGCCGGCATATCCACCGCCAATGATCAAAATCCGCTGCTTCGGCTTTGGATTCAGGATTGCTTCGGCTACGGCCGCTGGTGTTTTTGAGTTTGTTGTCTCAATTGTCATGATTTCGCGCTGATTACTTTCGTATTTTTCGCTCTAGTCAACTTTGCGTTTGTAACGCAAGGCAAACCAGAAAGATAGTGCCACAAGGGATAACAAAAAATAGAGTAGCGGATTTATGTACCAGGGCGCTTGAACATCGAAAGATTCAGGCGGATCCGCAGGAGCAGACTGGGGCCTCAGCGGCTCCGGAGACTCTGGCGAAACTAGGTCCACGGCCGCTAGTTCATCCAAACTCGATGCCCGATATAGGCTCACCCAATACTCCAATGACCCAAGTGGATTGGTGCTGGATGTCAGTGAAGAGTCCAGAGCGAGAGAGGCGTCAATCAGTCCGAACCCATATTCGGCGTCAAAGCCCTGCTGCCCCATGTCCCTGGCTGTTGAAATCAATCTGAAAATGATGTCATTGGCAGTTGCCTCCGGATCCTTTTGCATCATCAGGGCTATCACGCCCGTGACAATCGGAGCGGCAGCTGAAGACCCAGACCAGCCGGCAATTTCATCACCCGGGTAACTTCCAAACATGTTCTTTCCCGGTGCGCTAATAGAAACTTCATAGCCACTGGCGCCAGAGGCTGGTTGTGAAACAAAATCTTGATCGACGCCGGTGACCGATATGACTCCGGGAATGGTTGCTGGTGCGCCAGGAAGTGCATTTCCCGTAAGTTCGTTTCCGCTGGCCGCAACAATCACCACGTCATTTTCAAAAGCATGCAAAAATGCAGCGTCCCAGCTTGCCGGCCAAGTCTGAGCATTTCTACTGAGTGAGAGGTTGATAATGTCCGCCCCTGCATCAACTGCCCAGGTAACGGCCGCGGCTATTTGAGCATCAGTATCGCTTCCGGGAACTCCGAGACCGACCGAAACTGACAGGAGTTTCGCGGCCGGGGCAACGCCAATCACACCACCGGTAACTAGCCCCTGACCGGCGATCAGTGAGGCAACCATGGTGCCGTGAAACGAGCTATCGCCAACGGGAGTTCGGCCATCGGGGGTGCCAACGGAAGAGAAATCTGCCCCGCCAATCACCACCGAATCAAGATCTGGGTGGGTGGTGTCGATTCCAGTGTCGATGACCGCGACGACGACTGATTCGCCACCTGTCGCCTGCCCTGCCTCTGGTCCAAGCGCCTGGAGCCACCATTGCTGATCGGGGCTAATGGTCGCCGCTAGCAGTGAGCCAGCCGTAAGCATTGCAATCAGACGCATGTGCAGACTGCTGGAGACCATTCAAGAGAGGCCAGGGCCCGATCTCCAATTGGATTGATGCCCTTGCCTTTGGCAAGCGAGTGCGCCACTAGCGCGTGCAGGCACTTCACCCTCACCGGCATGCCTCCTGCGGAAAAATCAACCAACTCAGGAACTTCTTCTATCGCATCACGCTCAGCCAGGTAGGACCGGTGAGCCGCTTGATACTCGGCCAGGACTTCATCGTCGCTGGCCAACAATTCCTGCATTGCAACCATAAAACCGGTGGCCTCTAGCCCTGAAATAGCTGCGGTTGCCGCAGGCTGAGTCAGGTAATAAAGAGTCGGGAACGGAGTGCCATCATCAAGCCGCGGCGCTGTTTTGACGACCAACGGCCGCTGGCAAGCACATCTGCTTGCAACTTCCAGAATTCCACGAGCCGGTCTGCCCAGCTGCCTTGAAACTTCCGCGATGTCGTTCTCGGTCACGCTCATTTTGCATCCTCCGCCGGGACTTCTACCGCAGCGCGGAGTAGCACTTCTAGGACCGATTCAACCCAGTTTTCCTTCGCCGCCGAAACCTCAAGACTTATTTCATCCGCATTCCGCTGCTGCGCCAACAGCGCTCCAAGGGTTGCAGACTTATCGCTGAGGTCTAAGCCCTCGGCGTCCATAACCAGATAGGAAACTTCGCCGGGTAGAACGTAGTAGAGCCTGTCTCTTGCTTGAGACCTGATATAAACCGGGTCCTGCCAGCGATCACGCTCGGCCTGCATGTCTTGAACCTCGTCTTTGGCTTGCTGAATGCTCTCCTGCATTTCAACAATTTGGCGTCTTTGATTCAAATAGCTCTGCACGTCAGGGGAAATTAAATATGTCCCCAAGACGATAACCAAAATGACGCTCACTGAGACGCTATTGAGTCTCAGCATTCGCTGCAAAATCTTCCCCTGACTCAACGAGACGGGGATTTTTGGTTCGCGATCCTTGCTAGCCATAGCTAATTGAGTTTACGAGTCAAAGCTGGCAAAGCAGTTCAGGCCACGGGGTTAGTCTCGGTATCGAGGAAAAGCCTGGCGGCCAGCATAAACAGCTGAGTCGCCTAGTTCTTCTTCAATCCTCAGCAGCTGGTTGTACTTTGCAACGCGCTCTGACCTGGCTGGTGCACCAGTTTTGATCTGGCCGGCATTGGTTGCAACTGCAAGGTCGGCGATGTAGGTGTCCTCGGTCTCACCGGAACGGTGAGAAATGATTGCCTTCATTCCGTGACGCTGGGCTAGTGAAACCGCATCCATGGTTTCAGTGAGGGTGCCAATTTGATTCACCTTCACGAGAATGGAGTTTCCCGCTGCCATGTCGATGCCCTTTTGAAGGCGCTCAGGGTTTGTGACGTAGAGGTCGTCTCCAACAATCTGCACTTTGTCGCCAAGTTCAGCGGTCATCTGGGCCCAGCCGGACCAGTCATCCTCTGCCAGTGGGTCCTCGATTGAAACCAGTGGGTAGTTGGCCAAAAGCTCTGAGTAGTACGCGACCATGTCTGCTGCCGATTTCTGGCTACCTTCGAAGTTGTAGCTGCCAGTTTTCTCATCGAAGAACTCGGTTGAGGCAACATCTAGTGCAAGGGCAATCTGTGTTCCAACTGTGTAGCCAGCCAAAGAGATGGCCTCAACAATCAGATCAAGTGCTGCACGGTTGGTTGGAAGATCAGGGGCAAATCCACCCTCATCGCCCAGTCCGGTGGCAAGACCCTTGTCTGAAAGAAGCTTCTTTAGAGTGTGGTAAACCTCTGCGCCCCAGCGCAGGGCCTCGGAGAAGGACTCCGCTCCAAGTGGAACGATCATGAATTCCTGGATGTCCACGCCATTATCAGCGTGGGCGCCACCATTGATGATGTTCATAAGTGGCACTGGCAAGACACAGGCGTTTGATCCGCCAAGGTAACGGTACAGCGGCAGGTCAACCGACTCCGCTGCCGCTCTAGAGGCAGCAAGCGATACACCCAAAATTGCATTTGCCCCAAGGTTGGATTTGTTGCTGGTTCCATCAAGCCTCATCAGCTCCTGGTCCACCAAGCGCTGATCGGTCGCATCAACGTCCAAAAGCGCGGTGTCAATGGTTTCGATTACGGCCTTGACCGCATTCTGAACGCCCTTGCCCAAATAGCGAGCCTTGTCTCCGTCGCGAGATTCGTGTGCCTCAAAGGCACCGGTGGAAGCACCCGATGGAACAGCAGCCCTACCAAACGAATTGTCGGAAAGTAGAACCTCTACCTCTACGGTTGGGTTTCCCCTTGAATCAAGAATTTCACGTGCACCAATGGCGGTGATGATAGACAAGATGTCTCCTTAGCTAATTGCGTGGTCTGAAAAAGAAAATGCGAAAACGACGCTGGCTTCAGCAACAAAGTTTAGTGAGTTAGTCAAGTTTGCGAATGTCTAGTTCGCTGACACTCTTGATTCCATCCCCAACACTGGCGAAAGAGTCAAAGCCCTGGGTTGCCAAATTGGAAAGCTGAGCCTTGATGTTTTTCTGCCGAATCTCGATTCGGCAGCTGCTTCCGGACTCAATTAGTTCGGCCTGAAGCTTGAGAGCGAGAACCGCGTGCGCCTCGGATTCGATTAGCAAGACCGTGTTCGAAGTCTCAATCTCTGGCAATTTAGCTAGTTCAATGATTCTTTCAATTCCCAGCGAAATGCCGACAGCTGGGACTTCAGTCCCTAGCCACTTTCCAACCATAGAGTCATATCGACCGCCGCCACCGATTGACGAAGTTGCGGCAGGGTGCTCGATTTCGAAAATAGCGCCGGTGTAATAACCCATGCCCCGCACCAGGCTAGCGTCATAACGAAGCCTTGGGCCCAGGTCGCTTAGTGCTTCAACTAGCGGTTTTAGCGCTTCTGGGAACTCGGTTTGATCCAGTGAACTAAGCCAACTGTGTCCGGCTGCGGCAACCTCAGGCCCGAATGCCTCCTCCAGTTCAGTTCGAACCCCAGCTACGCCAATTTTGTCGAGCTTGTCGATGATGATCATGGCCTTTAAGGCGTCCTCGGATGCCACTCCAAGTCCGGCAATGTTTTCAGAAAGTAACTGCCGGTGGTTCAACCTGATGGTTGCATCTTCTAGACCAACGGCCTCCAAAGCACTCAGTGATGCCGAGAGTAGCTCAGCCTCCGCGAGCATTGTTGAGTCACCGATTATGTCAATGTCGCACTGCAAAAACTGTCGATAGCGTCCTTTTTGAGGACGCTCTGCACGCCATACCGGCCCGACCTGAAGTGCCTTTAGGACCCTGGGCAACTTCGAGTGGTTAGAGGCGTAGTAGCGAGTCAAAGGAACGGTTAGATCAAATCGGAGCCCCAGGTCGGCTAGCGAGGCCCCGGCAGCTTGAGCCTGCTCGAGCTCCTCACCGCGCTTTAGAACCTGGAAGACCAACTTTTCGTTGTCCCCGCCCTGCCCTGATGTGAGCTTTGAAAGATCCTCGAGTGCCGGGGTTTCAATCTCCTGAAATCCGCGTGAAATGTAGTTGGCACGAACAATCGCTAGAAGTTGCTCGCGGAATGACTTTTCCGCAGGCAAGATGTCGCGCATGCCTCTGGGGGGATTCACTTGATTGGCCACTTACAAAGTTTGTCACAACCCGGACTGTGGTGCAGAAGCCTCGGCCTAAATCAAAAATAAAATCCTGGCCTGTCTTGATGTTGGTAATCTTTTGTTCAATGACTCCAGAGGCCCAGAAACTCAAACGCGGCAGACCGGTAACCACAGATCCGGCTGCGGTTGGACTAACTGCGCTGACCTTATTCGAGCAGCACGGAATCGACATGGTGACGATGGAGCAGGTCGCCGCGGAAGCTGGAATTTCCAGGTCAAACCTATTTCGAGTCTTTCCCTCCAAGGCCGCGGTAGTTTGGGGCGGAATGCATAGTTTCACCAGGGAACTAGCAAAGAATCTTGAAACAAACACCGATGCTGGCGGCATTGTCCAGCTGTTGCACTCTTCTTGGGTTCAGGCCATGCACATCGCCGACGGGTCCGTCGAAACGGTCCGACTCCGACTTCGGCTGATCGGCTCTAGCCCCGAAGTTTATGGATGGGGGCATGCGCAGCTCGAAGAAGCTCGTGCAGTGCTGGAAAATGCGGTCTTGAAACATGGTGCACCGCCAATGCGAGCCAAAGCAGTTTCGGCAGCGATCGTGTCGGCCTCGATGGCGATTTTGATTTGGTGGGCCGAAACCGATGATGCGAGAACTGCTGCAGAAGCCCTCGACGAGGGGTTCTCGGACTTTGAGGCTCTGTTTAGCTAGTCGCCAAGACCAACGACGCCTGCATCAAAGTCATTGTCTAGCTCTGTTGCCCTAATCTCGGTTTGAAGCTCCCTGGTTGCCTCCCGTAGGGCGCGTTCCGGATCCAGCCCAGCTGACCTTGCGCTTGCTACTACCGCCAACAGCAATTTGCCCAGCTGGTCCTCGTTCTCCATCGGAATTGCGGGAGTTTCGCTCTCCTCCAGAATCCCTGCCTTTTCAGCCTTGCCCATTACCTTGTTTGCTAGGGCAAGTGCGGGCATTGCCTGTGGAACTCCATCGAGGATGCTGTTTCGAGTGGGCTTCTCAAGCTTCTTGTGTGCGTCCCAGTTTTTGGCAACATCCTGACCGGTGTCAGCCTGGAATTTCTCCTTTTCGGCCTCGGTTCCAAACACGTGAGGGTGTCGCGAAATCATTTTGTTCTCCATGTACTGGGCGACATCCTCTAAATCAAATGGCTCGCCCAGGCTCCCGCCCGAGGCGATGTCTGAGTGAAACAACACCTGATACAAAACGTCGCCCAGCTCCTCAAGAACTTCGTCGCGCGAGCCCTTTTCGATAGCCTCGATCAGCTCATAGGTTTCTTCCAAAAGGTACTGAACCAAAGACTCGTGAGTTTGCTCGGCATCCCAGGGGCAACCACCTTCTGCCCTGAGTAGCTTTGCGGTGTTAATTAGGCTCTGTAGTTTTTCCAAGGGAATCCCCAAACACGATCGCGAACAATTTCCAGAGCCAGTCAATCACCTCTGTGTCAGATAGCTTGTCCGCAACACCAGCTGTCGGCATTGGGACGCTGAGCAACTTCGAGCTCTGGAGATACCTAACACCTGGCAATTTGTGGCTGAGAGCCACTAGCTCACCGTCTGAAAGCTGAACCGGAGAGAGCTTCGCCTGCACGCCAAGCAGATTCACATCCTTTAGTCCCAGGCGATTGGCTTCTTGTCGAAGTGCCGTCACCTCAATCAGTTGCAGCACCGGCGCCGGCGCCTTACCGAAGCGATCCTGCAGTTCGTTCAAGATTTCTTGAAGATCTAGCTTGGTGCTCGCTTCCGAACTTGCCGCAGAAAGCTTATGGTAGGCCTCCAACCGAAGCCGCTCGCTATCTAGATACTCCGGCGGAATGCGGGCATCAACAGGAATCTCAAGCTTTAGCTCTGCCGGTGAACTAACCGGCTCACCACGAAACTCGCTCACCGCCTCTGAAATCATTCTGAGGTATAGATCGAAACCAACCCCAGCAATGTGTCCTGACTGCTCACCCCCAAGCATGTTTCCGGCCCCGCGAATTTCAAGGTCCTTCATGGCAACCTGCATGCCACTGCCGAGCTCGTTGTTAGTGGCAATGGTTGCAAGCCGGTCATGAGCAGTTTCGGACAGGGTCTTCGTTGGATCATAAAAGAAGTAGGCATATGCGCGCTCTCTGGAACGACCGACCCTGCCTCGAATTTGGTGCAACTGGCTAAGACCAAAGGTTTCTGCCCGGTCCACAATCAGGGTGTTTGCATTCGGGATGTCGATGCCTGTCTCAATGATGGTGGTTGAAACCAGCACGTCGTAGAGACCCTGCCAAAAATCAATCACCACTTGCTCCAACTGCGCCTCCGGCATTTGACCGTGAGCAATGGCAATCCGGGCCTCAGGAACTAACTTCTTTAGATCATTGGCGGTTTTCTCAATAGTTGCGACCCGATTGTGAACAAAGAAAACTTGACCCTCTCGAATCAGCTCTCTTCTTATCGCGGCAGCAACCTGTTTCTCGGAGTAGCCGCCAACAAAAGTCAGAATCGGATGCCGCTCTTCCGGTGGAGTGGCAAGCGTTGACATCTCCCGGATGCCGGTAACGGCCATTTCCAAGGTTCGAGGAATCGGCGTAGCACTCATCGCCAAAACATCAACGTTGGTCTTCAGCTCCTTTAGCTTCTCCTTGTGTTCAACACCAAAGCGCTGCTCTTCATCGATGATCACAAGCCCTAGGTTCCTGAAGTTAACACCTGTGGACAGCAAGCGGTGCGTTCCGATAACGAGGTCAACAGATCCGGTTTTGATGCCCTCTAGGGTTTGCTTGACCTCCTTGGCAGTCTGAAACCGCGACAGCGCTCGAATGTTTACCGGGAAACCTCCGTAGCGCTGTGCGAAAGTTTCGAGGTGTTGGCGGACCAGCAGGGTCGTTGGCACCAACATTGCAACCTGTTTGCCGTCTTGAATTGCCTTGAAGGCGGCCCGAATCGCCACCTCAGTTTTTCCGTAACCGACATCGCCTGCCAAGAGTCGATCCATTGGCACGGGTTTCTCCATATCGGCCTTGACCTCGTCGATCGTGGTCAACTGGTCCGGGGTCTCTTGGAACGTGAATGCCTGCTCTAATTCGTGTTGCCATGGAGTATCTGGGCCGAAGGCATGCCCCTTTGATTTCATGCGAGCCGAATAAAGCTTCACAAGATCGATTGCGATCTTTCGAACCGCTTTCCTGGCATTTCCCTTTGCTCTTGCCCAGTCGGTGCCGCCCATCTTTGAAAGCACTGGCGCCTCGCCCCCGACATATCTGGACAGAAAGTCCAACTGGTCAGTTGGCACAAACAAGGTGTCACCTGGATAGCCTCGCTTGCTAGGGGCATACTCAACCACCAGATATTCCCTGGTTTGTGAAAGGTTTTGCCTCTGCACCAGCTCCTTGAAGCGGCCAATTCCATGAATCTCATGAACTACGTAGTCACCCTGCTTGAGGGTAAGCGGATCCACCTGAGCTCCGCGACGTTTTGCGAGCCGCCTGGTGGCAGGTGGCTGGTAACCGCTGCTAACTGAGAAGAACTCACTGTCAGTGAGCACGATCAAATTCGCATCCGCCACAAAGAAGCCATGCGGCAAGCTGGCCGTGACAACTATGACCTCTGCTGGCTTGGGAGCCTTGAGAACCTCAACCAGTGAAACCGGAACGGCTGCCGCATCCAAAACTTCAACGACGCGCTCTGCCAGTCCGTGACCCTTGGCGGCAATTACTACCGCCTGCTTTTGTCCAAGCTGATCCAAAATCCAATCCACTGAACCAGTGGCACCCTGGAACTTCGGAATTTCCCTGAGGCCGAGATCAACTGTTTTTTCATTCGGGAGGGAACTAATTTCGATGAGTTCGTTGCCGGTTTTTATGGCAGCTGTTAGCTGGTCATACTCCAAAAAACCTCCCTTAGAAAGGTCGATTGGAGCATCGCCCCCACTAATTGCTGCATCCCATGCTGCATGCAAGAACTCCTCATTGGTTTCTACCAGACCGCCAGCCCTGGCCGAAACTGCCTCGGGATCAACGATCACAAACCGCGCAGTGGGCAAGAATCTGGTAATAGGCCCCAAGTTTGGCGACAGCACTGGGGCAAGAGACTCCATGCCAGCCACCGGTATTCCCTCGGAAATCTTGGTGAGCATCTCGGTGAGGTTCGGGAACTCGTGGGACATCTCCCTAGCCTTTGAGGCAACGGCTGGCGTTATCAACATTTCCCTGGCCGGATATAGGTCAATGCGCTCGATGGACCCGGGAATTGACCTTTGATCGGCGACCTGAAACTCCCTGATGTCTTCGAGCTCATCTCCGAAAAACTCCAGGCGTAAAGCGTGTTCGGAGGTTGTCGGGAACACATCCAAGATGCCGCCGCGAATGGCAAACTCCCCGCGCCTAGTGACCATGTCAACGCGCTCATAGGCAATCCCGATCAGTTTTAGCGCAAGCTCTGGGAGCAAATACTCATTGCCTTTTTTCATCTGAAAAGGCGGGTGATCGTTGGCATCTCCGATCACGGGCTGCAGAGCAGCACGGATCGAGAGCATGATTACGGTCTTCTTGGCCGACTTGCCTCTTGCAATTTCGTGAATCAAGTGCAGGCTCTGCAGCCGTTTTCCAACCGTTTCCGGCGAGGGCGAGAGTCGCTCATGCGGAAGAGTTTCCCAGGCGGGGAAATCAATTACCCGAATGTCGGCAACAAGCTCGCGAAGTGCATCGGCAATTTCTTCAGCCTGTCTAGCGGTGGAGGTGATGATGGCCACAGGCTTACTGGATTCCTGAACAAGCAGCGCCAGAGCCAAGTAGTTGGTTTGATTGGGAGCGTAAAAAGAATTGGATTTTTTCCCGAGGAAAGATGCCAGAGGGTGCGACTGACCCGCCACTTGCAGTAAAGGGCCCAGGGTCACCGCTACAGTCTATTTGGAATCCGAGGCCAGGACTTCCATTACTCGATCAGCGGCCAGCTCCAATAGCGCCGGAACCTCTTTACGCTCAACGGTTGCGAAGTTTTGCAGCACAAAGTCAGCAACAGCCATTTGACCCGGTGGCCGGCCAATTCCAAAACGGATTCGATGATAATTTGTTCCACACTTTGCACTTATGTCCCTGAGGCCATTGTGCCCTGCGTGGCCACCATCAAATTTTGATCGAATGTCACCAAACTCAATATCGAGCTCATCGTGAACCACGATGATGTTCTCGGTTGGGACAGAAAAGTATTTTGCCAATTGGGAAACCGGCGCGCCAGATTGGTTCATGAAGCCAGCGCTCTTGGCCAAAATCAGATCTTCGCCACCGCTGGCCTTGGTCTTCGCGATTACGGCGACTGATTTGTGGGTTCGAAATTGGACACCCAGACGGCTTGCCAGAACGTCCAAGGTCATCTGACCGACGTTGTGGCGATTGGCTTGGTAGCCGGGCCCGGGGTTACCGAGCCCGACCACTAACCAAGTTTTATTCTGAGTCAGCTTCGGCGGCTGCCTCAGTGGCTTCGCCCTCTGCTGCAGTCTCTGCACCAGACTCTTCATCTGCAACTCCGGCTCGGGTTTCAACTACGGAAGCAACTAGCTCGCTCGCCTCAAGCTCCATGATGACGCCATCTGGAATTACCAAGTCACTTACTAGGTAGTGGTGTCCAGCTGCATTCTCCTTGGAGATTGGAAGCTCGAGGAAGGTTGGGATGTGGGTTGCCTCAGCCTCAACCTTTACGGTCTTGTGCTCGAGGTCCACAACGGTTCCACCCATAGGCTCGCCAATCACGTGAACAGGAACCTCAACGTGAACCTTCTCGCCCTTCTTAACCTCAACCAGGTCAACGTGCTCGATGATCTGAGTTACTGGGTCCTTAGATGCGCTCTTTACAAGCACCAACTCTGACTTGCCACCGATAGTTAGCTCTAGCAGTGCGTTCTTAATACGCAACGCCAATGCAACCTCGTGGGCTGGTAGGTGGATGTGGCGGGTGTCGTGACCGTGGCCGTAAATTACTGCTGGGGTTCGGCCGGCGGCACGTAGCTTGCGGGCTGCGCCCTTGCCGAATGATTCGCGGGTCTCTGCCGCTAGTTTGCTCTCAGACATCGTTTCCTCTTCAAATTACAGGCGAGGAAAGGGACCCCGTCGATTACGGATACTTTTGTATCCCTCGCCGCTGAACTTGTCACAGCCTAGCCCAGTTACGGCCGTCGCGCCAGAGCCCACCTGATAAAGAGCATCGCGCTGATTACAGCTAGCCCGAGCAGAAGCCCCGAAACGGTAACACTGAGGGCCAACAGTAGGCAGCTTGCAAGCCCCACAAAATTGAGCCACTTAGATCTCCTGGTCTCTGTTTTTGGCTGCCGATAGGCTGCCAGATTTGCAACCGCGTAGTACGTGAGCACAGCAAAGGAAGAGAGCCCCAGTGTCAATAGGAAACTCCCCGATAGCACCAACAAGGCAACCAATGCAGCCACACCCAGCTCTGCCACGATAGGTACTTTGTTCTTGAACTGAAAGTTCAAGACTCTCGGAAGCTCACCGTCGGCCGCCATCACTGCAGCTGTCCTGCTCATGCCCGTAAGCAGCGCCAACAGCGAACCCAGGCATGCTAGAGCGACGATGACCGAAACAGCGCTGGCCGAAAAACCTGGAATTGCAACTGCGGCCAAATCACCGAGCGCGGTCGGTGAACCGGCCAATGCCGAGCCAAGTTTTGCCGGCAACACCAGCCCAAGCACCAGATAGATGACCAGCACCACTGCCAACGCAATAGCAATTGCCCTGGGGACGGCCCTGCGGGGGTTTACTAGCTCCCCTCCCAAAGTGGCAACCCGGGCATAGCCAGCAAACGCAAAGAAGACGATTGCTGCCCCAGCAGGAACACTGCTAACTGAGCCCTGCGACAGCGGCTCGGAAGCGGTGGGCAGAAGTAATGCTGCGCCCACCAGCACAATGAGAAAAACTACTGTGATGCTGGCCAGCACTTTGGCACCCATGGCAGTGCGATTGATTCCTGCGATGTTGATGATCGTCATCACAGCCACGGCGCCAAGTGCTACCGGAACCTCTCGTCCGGGCACGACGTGATAAGAAACGGTTAGAGCAATTGCGGCAGCAGAACCAATTTTTCCAACTAAGAAGCTAGAGCCAGCGAGAAACCCCCAAGTCGGGTTCAAATAATGTCTGGCGTAGGCGTAGGCGCCGCCGGATCTGGGAACTTTAGCCGCTAGTTGCGAGATTGAGCCGGCGTTTAGATAGGCAACAAAACCGGCCAGCAAGATTGCCGCTGGGAGGAGTGATCCAGTTATTGCCGCTACCGGCCCGAAAACTCCAAATACGCCCGCTCCAAGCATCGAAGCAACTCCGATGCTGGCAGCATCGAGTGTCTTTAGGCGCGCAGCCAAGGCCTGAGACTAAGCGTGACCAGGAAACAGTGAGTTCACGGAATCGTCGTAGAACACGGCAGCGATTGCCTTCGCAATCAACGGGGCAATCGAAAGCACCGTTAGTGTCTTGAATTCCTTCTCGGGAGTGATCGGCAAGGTGTTGGTGACAACAACCGAATCGATGACCTCATTGCTCAGTCGCTCTACCGCTGGGGAGGAGAACACCGCGTGAGTGGCAGCAACGATTACCCTGGCTGCACCATTTGCTTTGAGCGCTTTTGCGGCCGCCAGAATGGTGCCTCCGGTGTCAATCATGTCGTCTACCAACAGGCAATCTCTGCCAGCGACCTCACCGACAATCTCATTGACCTGAACTTCGTTTGGCTTGTCTGGATCCCGGCGCTTGTGAACAATCGCCAACGGGGTGCCCAGTCGGTCTGCCCAAATGTCGGCAACTCGAACTCTTCCTGAGTCCGGTGAGACGATAGTCAAGTTGTCGGTTCCAAAGGTGTCCGCGATGTGGTCTGCTAGCAACGGCAGTGCCCAGAGGTGGTCCACCGGCCCATTGAAGAAACCTTGAATCTGTGGCGCGTGGAGGTCAACGGACATGAGCCTGTCGGCACCAGCGGTTTGATAAAGATCGGTCACTAGTCGCGCAGAAATTGGCTCGCGTCCCTTATGCTTCTTGTCCTGCCTGGCATAGGGGAAAAATGGGGCAACGACAGTAATTCGCTTTGCCGAAGCGCGCTTCATGGCATCAACCATCAATAGCTGCTCCATGACCCAGTGGTTTATTGGTGCAGGGTGTGCCTGAATAATGAAGGCGTCGACGCCGCGGACGCTGCGCTCGTAACGGACAAAAGTTTCACCGTTTGCAAAGTCATAGGCGGTAACAGGCACGAGTTCGGTGTTCAGGATGTCGGCAACCTCCTGAGCAAGTGCTTGATGGGCTCTACCAGAGGCAATTACCATCTGTTTGCTCGCGGGTTTTTCGATTGCCATTGCTACTCCGTATCTTGGTTTACTGCTTTTGCCGATGGTGACCCAGGTCGATTCTCCAAAACCCAGCCTGCGAGATTTTTTTGAGCCGCTGGGTTCAATGCTAGCGCGCCCGGCTCCACGTTCCGCCTAATGGTCGAACCTGCTGCGGTATAAGCACCGGCACCGATTGACACCGGAGCAACAAAGGTGTTGGCGCTTCCGGTTCTCGCGAAGGCGCCCACCGTGCTCTGGTGCTTATTCACACCGTCATAGTTGGCAAAAATGGTTCCAGCGCCGATGTTTGCACCTTCACCAATGACGGCGTCGCCGACGTAACTTAGGTGAGGCACCTTGGCGCCCGGTCCGATCTTTGCGTTCTTGGTTTCTACAAATGCGCCGATCTTTCCGTCCTGACCCAGGTCAGTGCCGGGGCGCAAGAAAGCAAATGGCCCGACGGTTGCGCCGTCTTGAATATGTGAAGACTGAACTTCGGATCTGAGAACAGTTGCCCCTGCACCAACGGTGGTGTCGGTCAAGGTTGTGTCTGGGCCAATTGTCGCGCCGGCCCCAACGGCAGTTAACCCCTTGAGTCTGGTGCTTGGCAGCAGGGTTACGTCCTGGCCCAGCTGGCAGGTGACATCGATCCAGGTGGAGGCTGGTTCCTGGACGCTTACCCCGGCCAGCTGCCATGCGTTTACGATCCGACGATTAAGCTCGCTCGCAACCGCAGTCAGTTGAGCGCGATCGTTGATGCCGGCTACGAGCCAATGATCGTTGATTGGATGCGCAACAACAGACTGACCCTCGGACAGCATGATCGTCGCCACGTCGGTTAGATACTTCTCATTCTGGGCATTGGCCGTGGTTAGTTTTTCTAGGGCTGGAACTAGGTGGTCGGATGCAAAAACATAAACCCCGGCATTTACCTCAGTAATTTCTAACTGATCGCTGGTCGCGTCCTTCTGCTCAATGATTCCCATCAGAGACTCTCGAGAGCGAAGAATCCGACCGTAGCCGTTCGGATTTGAAAGGACTGTGCTGACAAGCGTTCCAGAGTTGGCTGCGGATCGATGAAGTTCAAGCAGCTCCGAGATACTCGAAACGTCTAGCAGTGGAACATCTCCCGAAAGCACCAAGACATCGCCCTGGAAGCTTTCTGGCAGAACGCTAAGCCCTGCCTCGACCGCTGCCCCAGTGCCGGGAGTGGCGCCCTGTTCTGCAATCAGAGTGTTTGGGAAATGCTCCGCCAGGTAGGCCGAAATTCTTTCCTTTTCGTGGCGAACCACCGTCACCACGTGGTCGGCAGCGATTGCGGTGGCAGTTGAGAGAACATGGCCAATGAGCGGAAGCCCAGCGATTTCATGCAGAACCTTGGGAACCTGGGAGCGCATCCTGACGCCCTCGCCAGCTGCCAGCACGATAACTGCTAACTGAACCATGGCCCTCCTATTTTTACCTAGCTCCGCCCCTAGGATTCGAACCTAGACCGGACGCCTCCAAAGAGCGCCGTGCTGCCGTTACACTAGAGCGGAAAGAGACTTTGTCTCGGGCACAAGTCTGCCAGAAGTTCAGCCACCTTGCAGTTTTTGAGCAACATCCAGCCACTCAGACTCATTTTTGTCCAACTCGGCCAGCTGTCCGGTTAGTTGATTCCCAAGAGTTGTCAGGCCTTCGTAATCCAGCGGATCGTGCTCGTTTAGCTGCTTCCGCAAAGCTTCAATTGCACTTTGATTCTTAGCAACCTGTCGCTCAAGCCTTGCCAAGTCCTTTTCCAAAGCCCGCTTTTCGGCCCCCGAGACTCTGGCTGGCTGGGCCGTAGCAGTTGCCGGCTTGGCAACCTGACCTTTTCTTAGCTCTAGGTATTGCTCAACTCCGCGAGTCAGGTGGCGAAGCCTGCCGTCACCCAGAAGCGCATATTGGTTGTCCGTTACACGCTCCAGCAGGTAGCGGTCGTGACTTACCACAATCAAGGTACCGGGCCAGCTATCGAGCAAGTCTTCGATAGCCGCGAGCATGTCAGTATCGAGGTCATTTGTTGGCTCGTCCAGAATCAAAACATTCGGCTCTTGGAACAAAAGTCGAAGCAGCTGGAGCCGGCGCCGCTGACCTCCGGAAAGGTCCTTGATTGGAGTCTGCAGCTGCTGCTGATCGAAGCCCAGCTGCTCCAACAGCTGACCGGTTCCTACTTCTTTCTTGCCAACCACAAATGTTGTCTTTTCGCGCTTAATCAGGTCAAAGATGCGCTCATTGGCGTGGCTGTCCAGTTCGTGAACGTCCTGAGACAGTGTTGCAAATTTGACGGTCTTGCCGATTTTGATTCTTCCGCTGGCTGCCTGCAACTGACCGGTTAGAAGCCGGACCAGCGTGGTCTTACCCACACCGTTTGCTCCAATCAATCCGACCCTATCTCCTGGTCCCAATCGCCAAGTCAAGTCATCCAGAATTACCTGACTGTCAGGGGTGCTGTAGCTAACATCCTCAAAATCAACCACGTCTTTCCCAAGTCGGGTGGTTGCCAATTGAGCCAGCTCTACAGAGTTGCGCGGGGGTGGCTCATTTGCAATCAGCTCAAGTGCCGCATCTATCCTGAACTTAGGTTTAGCGGTTCGGGCCGGTGCGCCACGGCCCAGCCAGGCAAGCTCTTTCCGAAGCAGGTTTTGTCTCCTGGATTCGATTGCTGCAGCCTGCCTTGAGCGCTCTGCTCGCTGCTGAACATAGGCCGCGTAGCCACCCTCAAACGGTTCAATCTGACCTCCGTAGACCTCCCAGGTGAGGTTGCAAACAGCATCCAAAAACCATCGGTCGTGAGTGATTACGACTAGTCCCCCGACGTTTTTTGGCCACCTGGTCTTGAGGTGCTCGGCAAGCCAGGCAACGCCGTCAACATCCAAGTGGTTGGTTGGCTCATCCAGAAAAATCACGTCGTATTCGCCGGCCAGCAAAGCAGCCAGCGCCACCCGACGACGCTGCCCTCCAGAGAGTTCACCAACCAACTGACTCCACTCAAGGTCAGCTAGCAGGCCAGATAAAACCTCGCGAATTTTAGGGTCGGAGGCCCATTCAAACTCGGGACGATCGCCAACCACAGCCTGCGCAATTGTCGAATCCTCTGGGATTGAGTCGACCTGGGTCAAAAATCCCACCCTCAGGTCACCGCGCCAAGTCACTCTCCCGGAATCTGGAGCAAGCTGTTTAGTCAGGACCTTCAGCAGGGTTGATTTTCCATCACCATTTCGTCCGACGATGCCGACCCGATCGCCATCGTTTATGCCGACTGTGATCTCTGAGAAAACCTGCTTCGTTGGGAACTCGTGGCTGATTTTCTCGCCACCCATTAGGTGAGCCACTAGGAGATCAACTCCGAGCCTCGATCTGTAGTCTGCGTAACCAGGGTCTTTAGGCCGTGGCCTGCAAATACCTGTTGCCACGCTTCAATTTCCGACATATCTTCGCTGATCATGAAAAGGGTCGGCCCAGACCCTGAAACATAGGCGGCCTTTCCCGGAACCAGGCCGGCCAATCTTGCCAAATCTGGCCGAAGCGAAAACGCGGCAGTTGCAAGTGAGTTTCGCCCAAGAATGCTTTCCAAATTGGTCCCGAATGCCTCCTGCAGACTCTTGGGGCTCATGGTGAGATCGCCGTCAGGCATAAGGCGGTCAAATTCCTTGAAAACGGCCGCGGTGCTGAGGCCAGGGGTGCTGAAAACTAGCAAGACCTGCTGCTGTGGCAAGGCTGGAAGTGGCTCAAGGTTTGCGCCGGTACCGGTGCCAATCGCAGTTCCGCCAAGCAGTGAAAACGGAACGTCGGCTCCGACATTGGCCGCCACCTTCATCATTTCAGGCAGAGCCAGCTCCAGACCCCAGGCGCTGTTGAGTGCAAGAAGTGCTGCCGCTGCGTCGGCTGAACCGCCGGCCATCCCACCCGCAGGTGGAACCTGCTTCCTGATTTCAAAGCGCATCGGCTGCGGATTTGCCAGGCCAGCAAATTTTGCCAGCTCCTTAGCCGCTCGAATCACAAGATTTGAGCTGTCGGTCGGGACGCTGGCTGATTCTTGAATACCGTCGCTGATCAGATCAATGTGCCAGCTGTCGGTCGGTTCAACGCCGACCTGCTCAAAAAAGTCCAGTGCCTGATAAATACTGGCAACCTCGTGGTAACCATCAGCTCTCACTGGTCCGCACAAAAACGTCAAGTTGATCTTGGCTGGGGCTATTGCGCTAATCATTTAGCCTCCGCAATTGAAATGAATTGATCAATTCTGAGCTCTTCGCCCCGGGTTCTGGGGTCGATGCCGGCCCGAACCAAAATTTCTTCCGACTTTATTGCTGAACCAGCCCAACCAGAAAGGGCCTGCCGCAGTGTCTTTCTGCGCTGTGCGAAGGCTGCGTCAATCACTGCAAACACCTCTTTGCGGTCGGCTGTTCGCTCCGCACCAGTTTCGAAATAAACCAATGCCGAATCCACATTTGGAGCGGGCCAAAAGACATTTCGCCCAACATTGCCGGCCAGTCTGGCTGGCCCATACCAGGCAAGCTTCAAGCTTGGTGAGCCATACTCCTTGCCGCCGGGCAAGGCCGCAAGTCGATGAGCTACCTCAGCCTGAACCATAACCAAACCCTTTTTGATGCTCGGGAAGGAGGCTAGAAAGTGAAGCAGCACCGGCACCGAGATGTTGTATGGAAGATTTGCTACCAGGGCAGTCGGACTCAAGGGAAGTGATTTGATCTGAAGCGCATCGGCTAAAACAAGCTCCAGCTTCTTTTCGGGCAGGTGCCGGGCAACTGTTTCCGGAAGCTCCGCAGCCAATTTAGGGTCAATCTCCACCGCTACCACCTTGTCGGCGGCCTCAAGCAATCCCAGCGTTAGAGAACCAAGCCCCGGCCCAATTTCAACGACCGTATCCTCGGCCGAAATTTGCGAGGCCGTCACAATTCGATGGATGGTGTTGGGGTCGATCACAAAGTTTTGGCCGAGCTTCTTGGTTGGTCGAATCTCCAACTTTCCGGCGAGTTCTCTTATCTCTGCAGCCCCGAGCATCAGGACAAACCTTCTGACCAAAGCCCATAAACAGCTTCGGTGTTCTGGTTCAACTGGGTGGCGAGCTCATTTGGGGTTATCTCCATAAGCTCTGCCATAAATCGAAGCGTGTGGGGAACCAGGTATGGGGCATTTGCCCGACCGCGAAGTGGCTCCGGAGTAAGGAACGGGGCGTCGGTTTCAATCAAGATTTGTGAAGGCTTAACCGCAAGCAGTGAATCTCTGAGGTGCTGATTCTTCTTGAAGGTAATGTTCCCGGCAAACGATAGATACCAGCCCTGCTCGAGGCAGATTTTCGCCAGGTAAAGATCGCCTGAGTAGCAGTGAAATACGGTCTTTGCTGGCGCTCCAACCCGAAGCAGGGTCTCGACAACGTCCTCGTGAGCATCTCGATCATGAATTTGTAGCGCGAGATTATTCTGTTTCGCTATCTCGATGTGGCGCTCAAAGGAGTGGTGCTGCAGCCCCAGCGCATCAGCTCCGTCTGTTCGAAAATAATCCAGTCCGGTTTCCCCAATGGCCCTCACGCGCGGCTGTTTTGCAAGTTCCGCAATTTCGTCGATAGCCGCATTTAGTGACGAGAGGGACCCGTAAAGCGGGGCTTCGTTCGGGTGGATAGCCACTGCTGCCAACAGCATCGGCTCGCTCTTGGCTACTTCGGCGGAGTACTTGGAACTTTCCAAAGTCACCCCAACCTGAACCGCCCCAAGCATGTTCACCTGAAGCATCTTGGCAAGGTGATCCTGAATTCCCATCGGAAAATCAGTGTCCTCGATTTCCAAATGGGTGTGGTTATCGTAGGTTCCGATTTCTAAGGGCTCCGGTAAATCTGGGTAGAGCCGCTTGGCGTCCTTTTTGCCGTCGTAGCTGTTTCTAGAACGAACGAACTCGCTCATGCGCTCTCTTCGACTCTTGGGAACAGTGCCTCGAGTTCAGAAAGACCCTGTCCTGGGTTCAGAAGGCCCCACTGGGCCGCTGAGGCCAGCGGTTGGCTAGCTATGCTGCCTAAATCGGTTCCGATGGCATCCCAGAGCCTCGTGGTCGCCTTTGGCATGACAGGTGCCAAAAGCACTGCCAAGCACCTAAGGCCTTCAAGACTTGTGTACAGGACAGTTGCGAGCCTTGCTCGATCTGCTGGCTCTTTCGCCAACACCCAGGGCTCTTGGGTGGTGATGTAGTTGTTGAGCTCGTCGACCAGGGTCCAAATCTTGGCAATTGCTTCATGTGGGGCAATCGCGTCGATGGCTTTGTCGGCCTCTTCGGTGGCCTTTTTGGCTACGGCCATGACCTGGTTATCAGCATCGAGGTAGTCCCCCGGTTCTGGAATAACTCCGTCAAAATACCTGGTGACCATCGCAACTGTTCTCGAGGAAAGATTTCCGAAGCCGTTGGCAAGCTCAGCGTTGTATCTGGCGCTTAGGTCCTCCCAGCTAAATGAACCGTCCGAACCAAAGCCAATGGCCTTCATGAAGTAGTAGCGGAAGGCATCAGAGCCAAAGATGTCTGTGATTTGATTTGGGGATATTCCAGTGAGCTTGGATTTAGACATCTTTTCGCCACCAACCAGTAGCCAGCCGTGCCCAAACACCTGCTTAGGAGGTTGCAGTCCTGCTGCCATCAGCATCGCGGGCCAAATCACCGCATGAAAACGAAGGATGTCTTTTCCAACCACCTGAACATCTGCCGGCCAGAGCGAATCCAGTTTTTCCTGGTCACTGCCATAACCGATAGCAGTGATGTAGTTCAGAAGCGCGTCAAACCAAACATAGGTGATGTGATCTGAGTCCCAAGGAATATCAATTCCCCAGTCGAATCGCTCTTTGGACCTGGAAATCGAAAGGTCGCTTAGTCCCTGCTTCACAAACGACACCACCTCGTTCTTAGCTGAGGCAGGCTGGACAAAGGTTGGGTTGTCCTCGTAGTGCTTTAGAAGCCGGTCCTGAAATTCACTCAGCTTGAAAAAGTAATTGGTTTCATTGAGCTGCTCGACCGGCTTGGAGTGAATCGCACAAACTCGCTGCCCATCAAACTCGCCCTGGCCATCAATCAGATCGCCGTCGTTTTTATACTCTTCGCAGCCAACGCAATAGTTGCCCTCAAATGACCCCTGATAGATGAAGTCCTTGTCATAAAGATCCTGCAGGAACTTCTGTACCGCGACCTCATGCCTTGGCTCAGTGGTTCGAATGAAGTCTTGGTTGTCAATGTCGATGGTCTCCAGCAGCGGCAGCCAAGATTCGGTGACCAACTTATCGGTCCAGCTCTTTGGGTCAGTGTGATTGCCAAGGGCAGTCCTGAGCACCTTCTCGCCATGCTCATCGGTTCCCGTGAGCAAAAAAGCATCTTCCCCGCGCTGGCGGTGCCACCTGGTGAGCACGTCACATGCCACCTCGGTGTAGGCATGGCCAATGTGCGGCGCATCATTCACATAGAAGATGGGCGTGGTTACATAAAAAGACTTAGACACTTGAGATATCTTAGGCTTTCGCCTGCAGTGCGTGCTGATACACCACGGATTTGGAAGCCCCAAATTGATCTGCCACCTCGCCCGATGCCTGCTTTAGACCCATCCCGGATCCAGAGAGTTCGAGCGCCTTCTTGCCAAGCACTTGGTAGTCAACGTCCTGCTCCCCCGCACCCGAGATCACCAAAACCATCTCGCCCTTCGGGCTAGTTTTCGCCCACTCAATAAGCTCGGCAAGTGGCCCGCGCTTTGTTTCCTCAAATTTCTTGGTCAGCTCTCTGGAAACACTTGCCTGTCGCTGGCCAGAGAAAACTTGGCTGGCGTCAACCAACGAGTCCAGGATTCGGTGCGGGGCTTCAAAGAACACCATGGTTCGCTTTTCAGTTGCCAGCGACTCAAACACCCGCACCCGCTCTCCAGATTTTCTGGGCAAGAACCCCTCGAATGAGAATCTGTCAGTGGCGAGGCCCGAAACTGCGAGCGCCGACACTACAGCCGATGGCCCTGGAATTATTATTACCTCGACACCGCTGTCCGCACATGCTTTCACCAGGTGGTAACCCGGATCAGAAATTGTTGGCATCCCGGCATCGCTAACCAGCACCAGATCGCTGTCTGCTGCCAACGCAACCAATTCCGAAACTCGGTCTCGCTCATTGTGGTCGTGCAAGCTAATTAGCTTTGCTTTCGTGCTAACCCCTAGGCCCTTGCAGAGTCTAAGTAGCTCTCTGGTGTCCTCTGCTGCTATAAAACTGGCATCGGTAAGCGTTTCAATCAAACGCCCGGATGCGTCAGATAGGTTTCCAATAGGTGTGGCCGCGAGTATCAACACGCTAAGCAAACTAGCATCTAAGCGTGATAACAGCAGCAATTCGATCAGCCCAGGTGATGGCGAGCCACCGTTGGTTCGCCCCAATCTCCACTTTGCTGATCACTGCCCTAGCGGCAATAATCCGGATTGCGAATCTAGCCAATCCGCGCTTGCTGGTATTTGACGAGACCTACTACGTCAAGGACGCCTACACCCTTGGTCTTTTCGGGTCGGAGCGAAATTGGCAGGACAACCCGAACCCTGATTTTGAAAGCGGAATCCTCAGCGGCTACCTGGAGGGAGCCGCCTACGTGGTTCATCCGCCCTTTGGCAAGTGGATCATTTGGTCGGGATTGGAACTCTTTGGGGCAGATTCATCATTTGGCTGGAGAATAGCCACCGCGGTGCTTGGGGTGCTGATGGTGCCGCTAGTAATCCTTATCGCCAGAAGGCTAATCGGATCCAACTTTTTTGCCGCCATCGCTGGACTATTCATGGCCCTAGAGGGCCTATCAATAACTCTGGCTAGAACGGCGATCTTGGACAGCAACCTTGCCTTCTTTGCACTGCTCGGTTTTTACTTCATACTGCTAGACACTCAGACCTGGTCAAGCCGGCTGCAGAAAACTAAATCGAGCGCCTTGAGATTTAGGCCCTGGTTGTTACTGGCCGGCATCAGCTTGGGGCTGGCGACCGGCATTAAGTGGTCTGGGCTCTACTTTCTGACAGTGTTTGGCCTCTACACCTTCGTGGTTGATTTGTGGCAGCGGGGTCGGATTGGAATACCCAGAATTCTGGCCGTTGGTCAGGGTGCTCTCAATGCAATTACGCTGCTGGTCCCGGCACTGGTTAGCTACCTTTTGACCTGGCTTGGCTGGATCTTGGGCTCAAATGGCTGGGGCAGGAATGCAAAAGCCACCTGGTATGAATCACTATGGGCTTATCACGTAAATGCCTACAGTTTCCACACTGGCCTGAACAGCCCTCACCCGTACCAGTCAAACGCTTTTGGGTGGCTTATTAGCCTGAGACCCACTGCGTTCTTTTTTGAGCGCTACGAAGGCGACAGTGCCTGCGGAGTACTCAGCAACTGCACAGTTGCCCTGACCGCAATTCCTAATCTTGTCATTTGGAGTGGCGGACTAATGGCAATCATCTGGATGGCACTCCAGCTTCGTCACAAGTTTGACCCTGCAGCACTGGCCATCATCAGCGGTTTTGTGGCCGGGTGGCTCCCCTGGGTATTTTTCCTAGACCGAACAGCTTTCCAGTTCTACGCAGTCGCATACGCGCCATACCTAGCAATTGCACTTGCCTTCGCCCTCCACTCCTACTGGCGAAAGGGTGTGGCCAGGAAATTGCGCTCTCGAAATGGCGCGATTGCCCTGGTGGTATTTGCAACAGTGTTTGTCGCAATCTACTTCATGTCGATATGGACCGCGCTGCCGGTGCCGCACCTAATGTGGCAACTGCAAATGCTGTTTCCGTTCTGGGTTTAGTCCAACTTCTTGCTGTCCGACCTGGTAGCCATAAGCGACCAAATTGTTGTTGTCACCAGCGTCACCAAAATCACAATTAGCGAGACTTCTGTTGAGATTTCAGGAATCACCTTGACTGCCTCCCCGCCGTTGAAAAACGGAAGTTCGTTCTTATGCAGCGCGTGAATAACGAGCTTGATTCCAATCCATGCCAAGATCAAGCTCAAGCCAAACCCGAGATAGCGCAAACGTTGCATCAGACCACTGAGCAAGAAGTAAAGCTGGCGCAGGCCCAGGAGCGCAAACGCGTTTGCGACAAAGACTATATAGGGCTCATTGGTGAGACCGTAAACCGCGGGGATGCTGTCCAACGCAAACAGCAGGTCCGTAAAACCGATGGCGACCATAACCAGCAGCAGCGGTGTCATTAGGCGCTTGCCATTTTGAACAATTGTGAGCTTCGTGCCGTGGTATTCGTCTGTTGAGTGAAAACGCTTTTTTATAAAGCCAATGAGACGACCATCTTCGAACTCATCGATATTGTCGTCATCGCTGAGGTCGTGCCTGGTGTCTTTGACTAGCTTGATGGCAGTCAGCAGCAGGAAGACACCAAAAACGTAAAAGGCCCAGCTGAAATTCTCAATGAAGGCAGCGCCGGCAGCAATGAAGATACCGCGCATAATCAAGGCAATAACGATTCCAATAAGCAGAGCCTCCGACTGGAGCTTGCGGGGCACTTTGAATTGGGTGAAAATCACCAAGAACACGAACAGGTTGTCTACCGAAAGCGCCTTCTCGGTGATAAATCCACCGAGATATTCGCCCGCATACTGACCCGGCCAGACTGCTGCTATAACCAATGCGAAAAGGAGCGCCAAGGAAATGTAGATCACGCTTTGGATAGCTGACTCGCGATAGCCAGGCTCATGCGGATGTCTCACCTGGTATACCAGATCCCCAATTATCACCACCGAAAACGCGGCGATTGTAACCAGCCAGACCCAGGTCTCTACGTTCATTGCCTTCAATTCTTTGCCGTTGGAATAAACGACATCCTGCAATTGTAGATACTCTTTCTGGAGTCGGAAGGTTTTTGCATGAGGGTATTGATTTCTGGTGCCGGTGGCCTTGTCGGCACCGAACTGATTAAGCAGTTAAAGGCCTCAGGACACGAGCCAATAGCCCTGGTGCGCCGCAAAGTTGCGGGCGATCATGAAATTAGCTGGAAACCAGGGGTCGAAAGACTCGACCCAGAAATCATGGAGTCAATCGATGCCGTTGTGAACCTCGGCGGCGCAACCACAGGCAGAATCCCCTGGACCAAGAATTACATGCAGACCCTCATTTCCTCCAGGATCGAGACGACCAAGACCCTGGTGGAAGCAATCAATGCTTCCAAGAACCAGCCCAAAGTCTTAGTCAGTGGCTCGGCCTCTGGGATCTATGGTGACCGCGGCGATGAGCTGCTGGACGAGACTGCAGGAAAAGGTGAGGGGTTTCTCTCCGACCTTGCATCGGCCTGGGAAGCAGAGGCACAAAAGGCCAACACTCGCGTTGTGCTGGCAAGAACGACCTTGGTGATGAGCAAGAAACTCGGAGCACTGGGCAGATTGCTGCCTCTTATCAAAGCTGGAATCGGAGGACCCTTGGGTTCAGGAAATCAGTGGTGGGCCTGGATCAGCCTTGAGGATGAAGCAAGAGCGATCATTCACCTGATAAACAACGACGAAACAACCGGGGCATATAACCTCACGGCTCCAGAGCCTGCAACTTGCAAAGAGATGGTTGTGGCACTTGGCAAGGCTCTGAAAAGGCCGACATTTTTCAGAGTCCCGTCATGGGCAATGCGCCT
>JAFMHN010000005.1 GCA_017854485.1 Aquiluna sp.
TCCCGGCCACAACCGGTGAAATGGTGCACGTTGACGGCGGGCTGCACTCGACTGGCGCCTAGGGGAGCAGCGAAATAACCTGAGCTAAATCTCTGGTGGAAAGTGCAACGTCGGCTGTCTGAGTGACGATAGGTTTCGCGCAAAAAGCAATTGACAAGCCAGCAATTTCCATCATCTTTAAATCGTTTGCACCATCGCCAATAGCCACTGTGTTGGACAGAGGTACGCCCAACTCGGCTGCCAACTCGACAAGAATGTCGGCTTTTGCCTGGGCGTCTACAATTCCTCCGCTGACCCGGCCCGTTAGTTCACCGTTCTGGATTTCCAGCGTGTTCGCCCTAACAAAATCTAGGTTGAGGGCCGACTTCAACGGATTCAGCAATTGAATGAAGCCTCCGGAGACGGCAGCAACCATGCCGCCGGAGGCGTGAATGGATTGAATGAGCTCTTTGGCGCCTTTTGTAGGAGTTAGGTTGTTACTAATGGCTTCGAGAGTGCTTTCCTTGACCCCTTTAAGTAGGGCCACGCGCTCTACTAGTGACTGACTGAAATCTATTTCACCGGCCATTGCGCGCTCGGTTATTTCCACAACCTGTTCTCTGGTGCCGGAGTGTTCGGCAAGTAACTCAATAGCCTCTTGATCAATCAGGGTTGAGTCAACATCAAAAACAACAAACACGGAAGTCAAGGTTTAACCAACAGCCCCTTGGTCACAACTGTTATGCCACTATCAGTCACAGTGAAGCCACGCTCTAGATCGCGCTCTCTATTGACACCAACACTCGCCCCGTCAGCAACGGCCACATCCTTATCCAGGATGGCCTTTCGAATCGTGCAGTCGCGACCAATTTCAACGTTATCCAGGATGACCGAATCTGTGACAAGCGACCGGGAGAACACTCTGACCTTTGGTGAGAGCACGCTTCGCTCGATCACTGAGCCAGAGACCACCACCCCCAGCGAGACTATCGAGTCGTTTGTCCGACCCTGATTTCCCTCCGAATCATGGATGAACTTGGCCGGGGCCATGTTTATTTGCTGATTAAATACCGGCCACTCGTCGTTGTAGAGGTTGAAAATTGGCATCGTCGAAATCAAATCCATGTGAGCGTCATAGTATGAGTCGATTGTCCCAACATCTCTCCAATAGGACTTGTCTCGCTCTGTCGCTCCCGGGATTTCGTTGAATGTGAAGTCATATGCGCCAGCTGTGCCTTGCTCAACGAAATACGGGATAATGTCGCCTCCCATGTCGTGGGTTGATGTCTCATCTACAGCGTCGCGCTCGATTGCATCGATAAGTGCTTGAGCATTAAAAATATAGTTACCCATTGAAACCAGGGCCTGGGTCTTGTCACCTGGTACTGGCTTTGGGTCACTTGGTTTCTCGCGGAACTCAGCAATCTTTGTTGGCTGATTTTGATCAACTTCAATCACTCCGAACTGGGTTGCCAAAGACAGCGGCTGGCGGATGGCGGCAACAGTGGCTTCCATGCCGGACGCTATGTGTGATTGCAGCATTTGATCAAAATCCATCCGGTAAACGTGATCGGCGCCCACCACAACAACGTAATCGGGGCGCTCATCGCTGAGGGCGTTCATGGATTGCAAAATTGCGTCTGCGCTACCGGTGTACCAGCGCTTTCCGAGGCGTTGCTGAGCCGGAACGGAGGTCACGTAGCCTCCAATCAACGGTGACATGCGCCAAGTTTGGGAAATGTGTCGGTCCATGCTGTGCGACTTGTATTGAGTAAGAACCACAATTCTCCGCAAGCCCGAATTAATCAAATTCGAGAGAGCAAAGTCAACCAATCTGTAGGAGCCTGCGAATGGCACAGCTGGTTTTGCTCGGTCCGCAGTCAGCGGCATTAGTCGCTTTCCTTCGCCCCCAGCGAGTACCATGCCAAAAACTCTTGTTCGTCCCATGAATGAATGTTAGTTGGTATCCAGGCTCAAGGAGCTAGCATTTGAGTATGCGCGTAGATTTCGTTACCAAAGAGTTTCCTCCTCAAATCTATGGGGGAGCCGGTGTTCATGTCACGGAACTGGTTTCAGCTCTGGCTGATTTGGTCGACACCAGAGTTCATGCCTTTGGACCTGAGCGAGACCAAGTCGGAGTTAGGTCTTACCAAACACCGAAGAGTTTCAGCGAGGCAAACCCTGCACTCCAAACTCTGGCAACCGATCTGGAAATGGTGCCAGCCATTCAGGGCGCCGATATCGTCCACAGCCACACCTGGTATGCCAATTTTGCAGGTCAGGTAGCCTCCATGCTGTATGCAACACCACATGTGATTACAGCGCACTCACTTGAGCCCTTGCGCCCCTGGAAAAAGGAACAGCTTGGCGGTGGCTACGAGGTCTCTTCGTTTATTGAGAAGTCTGCGTACCTTCAGGCAAGTCGTATTATCGCGGTTTCCTCTGGAATGCGAGACGACATCCTTGCTTCCTATCCAGAACTGAATCCAGCCAAGGTCACAGTTGTCCACAATGGGGTTGACTCAGATAAATGGTCCCCGACTAATGACCCGCAGGTGCTCAAGGAGTTTGGCATTGACCCCTCGCGACGATCAATTATTTTTGTCGGTCGAATCACTCGCCAGAAGGGGCTGACCTATTTCCTTCAAGCGGTCAGAGAACTACCGGAGGATGTTCAAATCATTTTGGCTGCCGGTGCTCCCGACACGCCAGAACTGTTGGCCGAAGTAGAGGCCCTGGTGGACACTCTAATGAATAGAAGAACCGGAGTCATCTGGATTGCAGAGCATCTGCCTCAACACAAACTTGCCGCTCTGCTTACCTTTGCCGACCTCTTTGCCTGCCCGTCTATTTACGAACCGCTGGGTATCGTGAATCTTGAGGCGATGGCCTGTGGAACGGCCGTGGTCGCGACTCAAACCGGGGGCATTCCCGAAGTTGTAGCACATGGTTCAACGGGATGGTTAGTGCCCATAGATCAAGTGAAGGATGGTAGCGGAACTCCTAATAACCCCGGCGAATTTATATCCCGCTGGGCAGAGACCATGAACCTCGCCCTGAAATCGGGGAGCCTGGAGGAATTCGGTCAGGCTGGCAGGCAACGTGCGGTCGATGAATTCAGCTGGAAAACCATTGCGACTCGCACTCTGGAGGTCTACCAAAGCGCACTGAGCAGCTAGGCTAAAGCGCGTGTCAGAGGTAATAGAGCTAGAAAACGTGTGTGTCGTTCGCGGCGGCGAGACAATCATTGATTCCGTCACTTTTCATGTTAATGCCAACGAACGCTGGGTGATAATCGGAGCAAACGGTGCCGGAAAAACAACACTGCTGAAGCTGTGTGCCGGTCAGATTCAGCCCTCTAGCGGTCTTGCCACACTGCTCGGCCAGCGACTTGGTCGCGTCAACGTTTTTGAACTCAGAACGCGAATTGGATTTGCTTCCAGTGCCTTGGCAGCGCAGATTCCTAACTCAGAAACTGTTCTCAATGCCGTCATGACCGCCAGCTACGGAGTGACTGGTCGCTGGAATGAACAATATGACGAGATTGATGAGCGTCGAGCACGACGCGTTTTGAGGGAATGGGAGCTCTTGGATTTTGAGGATCGTCCTTTTGGGACCCTAAGCGACGGAGAGCGCAAGCGGGTTCAGATTGCCAGGTCGATCATGACCGACCCAGAACTACTGCTGCTAGACGAGCCGGTCGCCAGTCTTGACCTGGCTGCCAGAGAGCTAACAATTCAGCTCCTTTCTGGTTATGCCAAATCGCCCCAGGCGCCAGCCATGGTGATGGTTACCCACCACCTGGAAGAGATTCCTGAGGGCTTCACCCACGCCATGATTCTCCAAGACGGCAAGATTATGGCCCGGGGGGAGATTAGGTCTACTCTCACCTCAGAAAGCATCTCCGAGGCTTTTAGGTTCCCGCTCACGCTAAGTTTTGAAAATGGTCGATATTCAGCGGTTGCCTCCTAGACGACCGACTGAAAACTTGCTAGGATAAACCGCTGTTGCCATTTGCAACTAAGACTTGAACTAAGAGGACATCATGCAGGCTGAAATTCACCCAAGCTACGAGCCAATCGTTTTTCGCGATCTAGCTTCAGGAGTTTCCTTTCTGACTCGCGCAACCATCACTAGCGACAAGACCATCGAGTGGGAAGACGGTAACACCTACCCTGTCTACGATGTTGAAATCAGCTCAGAGAGCCACCCTTTCTACACTGGCAAGCAGCGCATCATGGACTCTGCTGGTCGAGTAGAGCGCTTCAAGGAGCGTTACGCAAACTTCGGCTAGAACCTAACTGGCCAACCCAACTCCGCCCGGAAATCCGGGCGGTTTTGCTTTCTCATGAATTCGGCAAAACTCTCCGCCTGCTCGTCGCTCCATTTAGCCTGAGCGGCGTGGAGGTCGGCAATAGGTAAATCAAGTTCTGGATATTTCTTAGCCAATTGCTGTGCCAGTCGGCCAGCTGCAACTGCA
The DNA here is from genome assembly GCA_017854485.1 of Aquiluna sp. Lineage (GTDB taxonomy): Bacteria > Actinomycetota > Actinomycetes > Actinomycetales > Microbacteriaceae > Aquiluna. The sequence goes on from JAFMHN010000005.1 coordinate 4,460, forward strand.
TCTGCGGTTGAATTATGGGCATCGGTCAATTCCACGCCGTAGTGCTCTGACATCACCACCAGATTGCGCTTTCCCTTGCGGTATTTATCCACACGTCTATCCAGCACCAGCGGGTCAATCACGGGAAGTGGCTGCAATGGCTCGATCTGATATCTCTTGGCCTCGTTCACCAGGATTGTGAAGTCGTAAGGGGCATTGAAGGCAACCAGCGGCATCGCCGCCTGCAGTTCACGGAGAATTGCGGTGATTTGCACTATCGCAATCTCCGGCGCCATGCCGTTCAGGCTGGCCATTTCTGTTGTGACGCCGTGGACGTCGGATGCAGACTGCGGAATGTCAATGCCTGGATTCACTAAAAACTCGTGGAGCACTTCCACCTCACCGGCACTGTCAAGAACAGCAACGCACGCGGTGACGATTCTCGCGGTGGCTAGGTCTAGACCCGTGGTCTCTAGATCGAAGGCGGCAATGCGCTTGGACCAAGTCGGCGCTTCTGGTTCAAAATCAAAATCTAACAAATCAGCTCCCTGCTAACACGATACTGCCGGTCGAACCAACCTAGACTGGTTAGGTGACAGTGTTGAAAACTCCTCCAAGCCAGTTATTCAAATTGGCTGCCTCAAGGCAGCAGCGAATCGATGTCTCAAACACTGCTACCTGGTTCTTTCCTGGCTCAAAATCACGCATTCTGTTTGTCCATGGCTTTAGGGGCGATCACCATGGCCTGCAGGCAATCATTGGCGCGCTGCCTGACCACACCTGCGTGGCCCCAGACCTGCCTGGCTTTGGATCTACCGGACCTATGGCAACCCATGATCTTGCCAGCTATGGCCGTTGGCTGCATGAGTTTGCCACGGAAACCGGCCCTTACGACGCAATTATTGGCCACAGCTTTGGGACCCTGGTTGTAGCAAGCGCTGTTTCTCAGGGTCTAAACCAGGTGCCAGTTGTGCTGATCAACCCAATTACAACCAGGGCATCCAGCCAAAAATCACTCGCGAACAAGCTAGCAACTGCCTATTACCGGGCTGGCCAAAACCGAATTATCGGCAACTGGTTGCTGTCCTCCGGGCTCGTAACTCGAGCAATGTCGATTGGGCTTGTCAAGTCCAAGAAACTTGGTGTGAGGCGATTCGTGCATGACCAGCACGCCAAGTACTTTTCCAGCTTCTCCTCAGCAGAGTCCGTGACCCAGGGTTTTCATGCCGCCAGCACCGGAAGCGTCATGGATTACGTGCAGTTCCTGAATTCAAAAACGCTCCTGATTGCCGGCGAGCAGGACCTGGTGGCTCCGATTTCGGCCCAGTATGAACTTGAGGCAGCTCTGCCGGAAGCAGAACTTGTGGTGCTTGCCAAGGTTGGACACCTCACTCACTATGAATGCGCTGAGGAGGTTGCGCATTCGATATCCAGGTTTTTGGCAGACAAATGATCGACTTATTTTTTGACGGTCGCTTCATCAATACCACCAGCCCCGATGGCATTACCCGCTTTAGCATCGGCCTAATCAACGAACTTTCAAAGCTGTCAGAGCTGACGGTATTGGTATGTAATTCCGATCAAGTTGGGTTTCTCCCAGCAGGGACCAGAACCAAAATAGTGAATGCGCCAACGTCACTAAGTGAGTTGCTGCTTGCCAGAAAGCTCAACAGAGAAAACGCCAAGGTTGTTTTTAGTCCAATGCAAACAACTTCATCCTTTGGGAAAAGGTTCAAATTGGTGCTGACACTGCACGACTTGATCTACTACCGTCACAAAACGCCCCCTAGGGAATTCAATCCACTGGTCAGGCTTAGTTGGCTGCTGTTTCACCTGAGTTACCTTCCGCAACGTTTGGTTCTCAATCGGGCTGACTTGGTAGTGACCGTTTCAGAAACCTCGAAGCGCGAGATTCAAGAAGCAAACCTGACAAAACGAGAAATCCAGGTTGTTTACAATTCCACTGACCTCGAGCCGCAGGTACCGACAGAAAGCTTGCGACCCAAGACCCTTGTCTACATGGGCAGCTTCATCGATTACAAAAATGTGGAGTTCCTGATTCAAGCCATGTCACTGCTGCCTGATTACCAGCTAGTACTCCTGTCGCGCATAGATCCAAGGCGGCGCAAGGCCTTGACGAAGCTAGCTAGCGATTATGGCTCTGACGTGCGTTTCGAGAACGGTGTTGACCAGGAGCAATATATTGCTTGGCTGACCAGCGCTCGAGCCCTGGTCAGCGCTTCAAAGGACGAAGGTTTTGGCATTCCGTTGGTGGAGGGCATGTCACAGGGGTTACCCCTTGTCCTATCAAAGATCGACATCTTCGAAGAGATCGCTGGGGATGCGGGACTCTATTTTGATAACAGCAACAAGGAAGAGTTTGCAGCTCGGGTTTTGCAGCTAGAAGACGAATCGGTTTGGTTGCAGCAGTCCAAGCGAGGACTCGCTAGGGCAAAGAATTTCTCTTGGGCAGCAAGTGCAAAGAAGCTCCACGAGCTACTTAGCTCACTGTCCTAACGGCTCCGGAGCCCAGGAATCAAGTGTCCACTGACCAGAATGACGCAGGGTGTGTAGTGAGGCATTCTGAAGTCGCTGGCCCGGTGGTGGCACCTGCCCCTGACTCACCTCTGAAAGAACGTAGCGAATGAGTGCGCCGTGGGAGACGGCCAGAACCCGCGCGCCAGCGTACTTAAGAACTACTGAGGCAAGCAGCTCCCGCGAGCGTTCGATTATTGACGCAGTGGACTCAGCTCCTGGAATCTCTTCCAACTGGCTGTATTGCTCTTGCCACTGACTGTAGAGCATGCCCTCACCAATTCCGAACGAGCGCTCCAGCAGCATTGAGTCAACAATTAGCTCGGCAATTCCCAGCTCGCGCTGAATTATTTCAGCGCTAGCTTTTGCCCGGCCCAGGGGAGAGGTCAACAGCACATCCCAATCTCCCTGGCTCAGGACAGCTGCGGCCCGCTGAACTTGACCGATGCCAAACTCATTCAATGGAACCTCGGCAGTGCCCTGAAGCCTGAAGTCAATATTCCAATCGGTCTGGCCGTGACGAAACAGCCCAAGCGTGGTTTCACTCATAAATACAGGGCTCCCAAAACTTCAGAGGTGGAGGCGTTGAGTTTCAAGTCGGCGATCTCGTCTGCCTTGGTTTCACCGCGGTTAATGATCACTATCTTGTGACCGAGGGTCTTAGCTTGCTTGACCAACCGGAGTCCAGAATTAACCGCGAGCGAACTTCCTGCGACAAGTAAAGCCTGAGCATCTTCAACCGCAAGTTTTGCCTGAGAGACGCGCTCGAGGGGGATTTGCTCTCCAAAAAATACAACATCGGGCTTGTAGTCTCCGCCACAAGTAATGCATGTTGGCACCTGAAAATCTGCTGGCACCTCAATTTCAGCGTCACCGTCTGGAGTGAATTCGATGTCGGTATCTTGGATCAGGCCAGTGTTCAATGCGCTGATCATTGAATCCATTTGGGCCCTGGTCACAAAAGCACTGCAGGCAGTGCAGACAACCTGGTCAAGGCGCCCATGAAGCTCTAGCACCTTTTCTGAACCCGCTTTTTGATGTAGGCCATCAACGTTCTGCGTGATGATCTGGCCAAGAACTCCCGATCTCTCTGCCGCTGCCAGAGCAAGATGCGATTGGTTTGGTTTAGCAGCAGCAACTCGATTCCAGCCAACATAACTGCGGGCCCAGTATTTGGAGCGGTTGTCTCTAGAGGCCATGAATTGATCAAAGGTCAGAGGATGCCTGACTACGCGCCCCTGACCTCGATAGTCTGGGATGCCACTGTCGGTCGAAACGCCCGCGCCGGTTATGGCAAGAACCCGAAGGTCAGCAAATAGCTCCTGGGTGCGGGCAATCCCGTACTCAACTACTGGGTCTAGGGCTGCCATAATCATCCAATTCTAAAGCAGCGAACTACATCAAAACTCTTGGTGTCCGAGAGGGGACTTGAACCCCCACCCTCAATAAGAGGACTAGCACCTCAAGCTAGCGCGTCTGCCATTCCGCCACCCGGACAGGTGGTTGCATTTTGTGAGCAACGAGGCATCAATCTACCACGAACACAAATCCCAAATTGGCCAACATACTTGGATTGCTGGCTACTAAGCGCTAGCTTATGAGTATGCATCAGGAGCCGGCAGCAGCACTTCAAAAGCTCATTGGAGCCCTAGAGCGGCATCTCGATGCCATTTTGACCAAACGCGAGGGCGAAGACCCTGGGGTCGAGCAAGCATATTTTCAGGTGGAAGACGCCTTTTTGAGCTACGAAGAAGCACTTTCGGCCAGTTTTGACGAGTACCTTCCGATTGAACTAGCCGAAGAAGAATGACCCCGTTTGAAGCAATTGTCCTGGGTCTGATCCAGGGCCTAACCGAATTCCTGCCGATTTCTTCGAGTGCGCACGTCCAAATTGCGCAGGAGATCTTTGGTTTCGGCGATCTCACCAAAGCGCAACTAACCGCTTTCATTGCCACCATTCAAATTGGAACGGAGCTTGCGGTGGTTAGTTACTTTGCCAAAACCATCATTGAAATCGTCAAGGCCTGGCTGAGGACAGGCTTTCAGAAATGGGAACACCAGGAAGCTAACGCCAAGCTTGGTTGGCTTGTGATCATTGGCAGCTTTCCGATTGTGATTCTGGGTCTGATTTTCCAAGATTTTATTGAGACGGACCTCAGGCAGCTCTGGATCATCGGCGTCACTCTGATCGTCTTCGGTTTATTGCTGGGTCTGGCAGACAGACTAGGAAAACAAACCAAGGGGATTCAAGACCTAAATCTTCGCTCCGGTGTCCTGTTTGGTCTAGGCCAAGCGCTGGCACTGATTCCGGGGGTCTCTAGATCCGGCGGCAGCATCACCGTTGGACTTTTGCTTGGCTTTAATCGTGAGACCGCCGCGCGCTACAGCTTTTTGCTGGCAATTCCGGCAGTGCTTGGAGCCGGCGGTTATCAGTTTGCTAAATCCTTCGGCGATTTACCGGCTGACCTGCTTGCCGCGACTGTTGCCGCGACTGTAGTCAGCTTCGTGGTTGGGTACGCGGTGATTGCGTGGCTGTTGCGATATTTGGTGAAGGGTTCTTACCTGCCGTTTGTGATTTGGCGAGTTGGTGTTGGAACAGCGCTGCTGGTCGCTTTGGGACTAGGCGCTATTTAGGCTTTGCCTGCCTCTGGCGATTCCGGTCGATTCTTTAGGTATTTTTCCAGCTCTCTAGCAAGTGAGTCGCCAGAAACATCCTCGGAGTCCAGCGCGTCTCGACTTGACTCCAGCTGCTGAACGTAGGCAGCTAGCTCTTCATCGGCCTCAGCGACCTCATCAATTGAGCGCTCCCATTCAAAAGCCTGATCTGCGAGCGCTGCACCAGAAAATGTCATGCCCGTTAGTGCTTCCAGCTGGTTCAGGAACCCGAGTGCTGCCTTGGGGTTTGAACTGTTGTGCACGTAGTGGGGGACTGAGGCCCAAACTGACATCACCGGTATGTTCTCGGCCTCAAACGCCTGCGCTAGCACGGCAAGAATTCCGACTGGTCCCTCGTAGCTGGAGGCATCCAAGTTGTGGAGCTCTCGCAGTTGCTTGTTTTGAGAGCTTTTGAAAAACGGCACTGGCCGACTGTGGGGAACATCGGCAAGCATGGCCCCAAGCATTATCACGTGATCAATCTCACGGTCCTGCACCATCTCCATCACCTCTGCTGCAAAGGTTAGCCAGCGCCTGGAAGGCTCTGTCCCTAGCAGCAAGTAGATATCTTGTAGTCCTGGCTGTGCCCTAATGGCCTCACTGCTTGCCTGAAGCAATTCTGTTGCTGGCCAAGACAGGATCCGGTTCCCCTCATCGTCAAATTCGGCCACCGGCCTAGAGAACTGGAAGTCGTAGTAATCCTCAGGGTCAACCGCTTCAAGTATCGATGCCGAGATTTGCTCCGACAGTGCCTTGAGTGCTCCAGTAGCAGCTTCGGTGGCATCATTCCAGCCCTCGAAGGCAACAATGAGTATGCGGCCAGTTAGCAAGTGAACTCCTTTTGTACCAATAAACTCTAATTCACGACCGAACTAGACTGTGACCAATGTCTACTAACTCTTTTCCTAAGGCTGTGCTCTGGGACATGGACGGCACCCTTATCGACTCGGAGCCATACTGGCTCCTCAGCGAATCTAGGCTGGCCCAGCAATACGGTGGCACCTGGTCCCAAGCCGACGGAGAACAGCTGATTGGGAACAACCTTTTTGACGCTTCTGATTTCCTGCGCGCAAAATTTGGAATTGAAGACAAATCAACACAGGATGTTATCGACCAGCTCACTGACGAGGTAGTGGCACAACTGCGACAAAAGCTGCCTTGGCGGCCAGGGGCTCTCGAGCTGCTGATTTGCCTGAAGCGCGCCGGCATCAAAACAGCCCTGGTAACAATGTCAATGCGAAAAATGGCCATGGCCGTTGTTGAGCAGATCGACTTCCAGGCATTTGATGTTGTAGTAGCCGGCGATGATGTCGTCAATGGCAAGCCTGACCCTGAGCCCTATCAGAAGGCCGCCGATCTCTTGGGTGTTGCCACTTCCGATTGCTTGGCTTTTGAGGACTCTCCGACCGGACTAGCATCGGCCGTGGCAGCCGGCTGCCACACGATTGGAATTCCCAACATTGTGAATTTACCCGATGGGCCAGGGCGCAGGATTGTGCCATCGCTATTGGATATAAATGTCGAAGAGCTCTCTTCGCTAAGAATCGGAAACAGGTAGGCGAAGTTGAGGAACGATGACTGAAATATTCTCCGCGGGCGACAGGGTCCAGCTGACCGGCCCCAAGGGCATTCTGAACACCATTACCTTGGAGGCAGGGGCAAGATTTGGCTCTCACAAGGGTGAGATTTTGCACGATGACATTATCGGCAAGCCCTCCGGCTCGGTGATTGCCAATCACAATGGCGACCAGTATCTAGCTCTCAAGCCACTGCTAAGTGATTATGTTTTGTCAATGCCAAGAGGCGCCGCAATTGTTTACCCAAAGGATGCCGGGCAGATCATTGTTGAGGGAGACATCTTTCCTGGGGCAACGGTGATTGAGGCCGGTGTGGGGTCAGGTGCGCTCTCGAGCTACCTCATCCGCGCTATTGGGCCAGAGGGCAAGCTCACCTCTTTTGAACGTCGCCCGGAATTCGCGGAAATCGCAAAGGCGAACGTTGCCAATTTCCTCGGATACGCCCCAACCAATTGGGAAGTAGTAGACGGAGATCTTCAACAAAAGGTTGGCGAGCAGGTGCCTGCTGGAACAGCAGACCGGGTGGTTCTCGACATGCTTGCTCCATGGGAGTGCATTTCAGAGGTTGCAACGGCAATGCGACCCGGTGGCCTGATCATTGTCTATGTGGCAACGGTCACACAGCTGAGCCGAACGGCAGAAGAGATTAAGGAGCATGGGGGGTTCACTGACCCACACTCGTGGGAGTCAATGGTTAGACCCTGGCACCTAGACGGGCTAGCAGTTAGACCCGAGCACCGAATGATTTCCCACACGGGATTCCTTTTGTCAGCTAGGCGCCTTGCACCTGACACCATCCTGCCCAGCTTCAAGACCCGTCGCGGCAACAAAACCGAGCACACCGACCAGGACATGGACATTTGGCTTCCTCAGGCCATGGGACAGCGTCCTATCAGTGAGAAAAAGCTGAGAAAGACTGTGCGCAAGGTTACTGGCGAGACAAAACCAAGGCAGAATTAGCATCGAAAAGAAATGAGATCTAGATTGCGAAAACTAGCAGCGCTTGTCCTACCCGTAATGGTTCTAGCCGGATGCGCCCAGGGTCCAGCCGAACCACTGAGCTACGCCGAACTCATTGTTGGCATAGACAGCAAGTGTGACCCGTATCAAACCGGAGCAGGGGCTGATCAGATCTCGGTAGAGGGCGCTATTGGCGAGCAGCCCGTGGTGACCTTCCCAGTTCCACTCAGCGGTTCCGGAATTGAAACAAACCTTGTAATCGAGGGCGACGGCGGTCCAATTGTTGGTGGCCAGCAGGTGCTGCTTCACTTCATGGGGTTCAACGCAACAACTGGCGACGAACTGCAGGCCAGTGACTTCACCGGCACCGACTACATCCCTCAGGATCTGTACCCAGGGTCAGTACCAGACTTCTGTCACGCGCTGAGCGGAGTGCAGGTGGGGTCGAGGGTTGCAATTTTGCTAGACGCCGCTAACGCCCACGGTGGAGTTGGCATCCCAAGCCTTGCGATTTCAGAAACAGACGGCGTGATCTTCGTATTTGACATCATGGACGCCTACCTTCCAAAAGCAAATGGAGACAAGCAGGCGGCGGAAGCTGGAATGCCAACTGTCATCACGGCTCCGGATGGCCAGCCAGGGATTCAAATCCCAGCCAGCGATCCTCCTGCTGAATTTCAGCGAACCGTTCTGGTCGAAGGTGGCGGAGAAGCCATCGAGATTGGCGACAGCGTAGTTCTGCACTACACCGGATGGACTTGGGCAGGGGAGCAGTTCGACAGCTCTTGGGAGCGCATGGCACCCGCAACCTTCCCGATCACCTATGACGGCCTGATTGAAGGGTTTGTGATGGCGCTGGACCAGGTGACGGTCGGATCTCAGGTGATTGCCGTTATCCCGCCTGACTTGGGCTATGGAGATAGCTCGCAGGGCAGCATTGCTCCTGGATCAACCCTGATCTTTGTAATCGACGTTTTAGGCAAATAGCTGATGACTCAGGCGGTGAGCAAGCAAAGCGCTGCAGAGCGATTGTTCACCCTGACCTGCTGCCTGATGGCCGCGCCGGTAATTGGTCTTAGCAAACGAGACATTTTTGCCTCGGTGTCCTCATATGCCCAACAGGCATCGGAAATGGCAAAAGAGAAAATGTTCGACCGCGACAAGACTGCCCTGAGGGACATGGGTGTGGCGCTCGAGGTGCTGGACTCGCTGAGTTTTGAAGAGGGCGACACCGCAAGATATCGAATTGCACGTGGCTCATTTTCGTGGCCTAAAGACTTCGTGATCAATGCAGAGCACTTGGCGCTTTTAGAGCTTGCCGCTAAAGCTTGGAATAACCAACTGCTCTCCAAATCCGCACACTCTGGCCTCACCAGACTCAAGTCTCTTGGCGTTATGCAGACCTCCAGGGAGCTCTCCATCTTCACCCCAAGGTTGCTGGCTCAGCACGACAGCTTCGCACCATTGGCTGACGCTATCGCGAACTCAAACATGGTTGCCTTCGAATACCGGAAGCCAGACTCGGAGCAGGCCGTTAGAGAGGTGAGTCCTCTGAAGCTTCGTTTCATCGAGGGCCAATGGGTGTTGCTGGCTAAACAGGGCACCCAGATCAAGAATTTTCTGCTCAGAAGAATCATTTCCAAGGTCACATCCCTCGATAACGCTTCGAAACCTGTTTCGGACGAGGAAGTGGCGCAAGCCGAGGCAGAGCTTGCCGACTTCGTTTCAAACAACAAGGCGGTTTTAGAAGTCGAACAAGACACTGAGGCCTGGTGGCATTTTGGAGGACCGGAAGGCTCTCAGGTGGAGATTCATTTCATGGACGAGGCCCTGCTGGCAGAAGACCTGATGGAGTTTGGTTCAGAGGTTCGGGTGGTCTCGCCCGAATCCTTGGCAACGCGAATTCGCTCCGGTTTAGAAAAGGTGGTTCAAGTCCATGCCTAAGCAGGAACTGGATTCAGAGGAGCTATTTAACCTCGCGCTATCCATCGTTGGCCTAGTGCTGCGAGACGGACCAATGCAGGTGAAGGAGCTCTCCGAACACTTTGGTTTTTCAGAAAAGACGATCGTCAAAGCGGTCAAGACCATTGCCAACAGCGAAGACATTGGCCGATTTGAGACTCACTTTTATGTGGACGAGGAACTGCTTGACGAGGGAGAAGTTGACTTCTCGGCTGGCAGGTCCGCGCTTTCAGAGCCACCGGTGCTCTCGAAGCGCCAGACCACCTCGCTGGCTGCTGGCTTGGATTTTTTGGCCGCACTGCCACAGTTTTCGCAAAATTCAGCGCTGGCTCAAGTCAGGGAAATCATTGGTTCTGGAACCGAGCCAATCACCGATCTGGGTCTCAACGAAGACCAGCAGCGGCTGGAACCATTACGGAGTGCGATTCTGAACAAACAGCAAATCGTGGCTCAATATGTGAATCAACTGGGCCAGAAGTCATCCAGGGCTATTGACCCGCTGAGAATCGACTTCATAGGTCGCCGTCACTACCTCAGGGGCTGGTGCCACCTGAAACAGGAATTGCGCTCGTTTCGGCTAGATCGAATCATTGACATAGAAGTCACTGACCAGGAAATTACCAAGCAAGGCAGTTCTGCCACCATCCCCGAAGAAGTCTTCGGAGCGCTGTCTACTGAACTCACAGTTGAGATCACTGCGAGCTCAGAGGCCAGTGAGATTTTCTGGAACTTCCCGTCTTTTGACCTAAAGAAGGACGCCAACGGCAGCACCACCGGCAAAATTCAGGTTGGAAACCTGCAGGCTCTGGGTCGGCACGTGAGTAGATATGGTGGGGAAGTGGTGGTGTTGGCGCCTCAGAGCGCTAGAGAAGCTGTGAGCGAGTTTGCAAAGCTTGCAATGACTGGATACGACGGACCTGGGGATGAGGACTAAATGGGATTTTCTATTTGGCTAGTGACAGTGGCTTGCGCAGCTGGAAGCTATTTTTTGCTGCTGCGCGGATACCGGTTGATGTTGTCGCTAAAGAGCCTGCGCCAAGAAGTTCAGCGCAGTCAGGCACTGATTGCTCAGGCACAGGATTTTGATGAGATTGAACTTATCGAGCCTGTTGCAAACTCAGGCGCGGATTTGCTAAAACTGCTTCGCCAGAGGCATAGAATCAAAACCGACAGGGAAAAGCGCGCCGAGCAAAGAAGGCGTAGACTCATCCACAGAATTAGTGAAATCGAAATAGATAAGAGGTAGGTATGAGACTTCAGGGCTGGGAATGGATCATCATTCTTGCGATCGTGCTTCTGCTATGGGGAGCACCGAAGCTTCCTGCTTTGGCGAAGAGCGCAGCGCAATCCATGAGGATTTTCAAGAAGGAAATCAACAAGAACGGCGAAGCACCAGCAGGTGCTGCTGAGGCTGAGGCCCCTGAAGCTGAGAGCGCAAAGGCGAAGGCGCCTGGCGAGAGCGAGAAGAACAAAGACTAATGTTCCGGCGCAAAAACAAAGAGCGCCGAATGAGCCTTTCCTCTCACCTGAGAGAGTTCAGGGTTCGTATCTCATGGTCGGCGGGGTTCATAATCGCCGGCACCGTTATCGGCTGGTTCTTATTCGACCCAGTATTCAAGATTCTTCAGGCACCGCTATTGCAGGTTACCCAGGAGCGTGGCATCGAAGCCATCGTGAACTTTGGAACCGTGGTTTCTGCCTTTGACCTGAGAATTCAAATTTCCATTTTCTTGGGCGTGATTATGACCGCGCCGGTTTGGCTGTGGAACCTGTGGGCGTTTGTGGCCCCAGGACTCAAAGCTAAGGAGCGCAAGTACACGATCGGCTTTGTGGTTTCGGCGCTTCCGTTGTTCTTGCTTGGAACCTACCTGGCTTGGACTGCGCTGCCTGGATTCGTGGTGGTCCTGATTGGATTCACCCCCGAGGGCAGCTCGAACGTTATTAACGCCGCCGAATACATCCTGTTCGCAATTCGCATCCTGCTTATTTTTGGACTTGCCTTTGTGATGCCGGTTGTGCTGGTTCTGATGAACTTCGCAGGCCTGGTATCAGGACGTGGCATTCTCAAGTCCTGGAGGTTGGCGGTCTTTATCATTGCAACTGTTTCGGCCCTTGCCACCCCCACGGCAGAACCAATGTCAATGTTCCTGCTGATGGCCCCACTAACAGCGCTGTTCTTCACAGCAGTTGCTGTTGCAATGACAAATGACAAGCGAAGAGCCCGCAAGCTGGCAAAGTTTGTCGATGATGACCTCGAAGTCGAATGAGGCCTCCCCGGCTGAGCGCTATAAACGCGCAAAATCAAAGGCCGGGAACCCCGAGTTTGAACTTTTCACCCACGAGCTGCGCTTTCCGCTGGATGACTTCCAAGAACGAGCCTGCCTGGCGCTAGAGGCTGATTACGGCGTGTTGGTTGCGGCGCCGACCGGTGCTGGCAAAACGGTCGTCGGTGAGTTTGCGATTCATTTAGCTCTATCAAAGAGCCAGAAGGTCTTCTACACAACACCAATTAAGGCCCTGAGCAACCAGAAATTTGCTGAGCTAGTTGCCAGGTATGGCAAAGAGCGCGTTGGGCTACTGACCGGGGACACGAACAGCAACTCTGAGGCTGAGATTGTTGTCATGACCACCGAAGTGCTTCGCAACATGATCTATGCCAATAGCACGACGCTTATGTCGCTGGGTTATGTGGTGATGGATGAAGTTCACTACCTGGCCGATCGGTTCAGGGGAGCGGTGTGGGAGGAGGTCATTCTCCACCTTCCAAAGGACGTCAAGGTGGTTTCACTGAGCGCGACGGTTTCGAACGCCGAGGAATTTGGGGCATGGCTTGGCGAGGTGCGTGGAAACACGCAGGTGATCGTCTCTGAAATCAGACCGGTCCCACTTCACCAACACGTGATGTTCGGCGATGAACTTCTGGAGTTGTTTGAAACCGGCAGCAATCAGATGCGGGTCAATCCAGAGTTGGCACAAAAGCATCAGGCACGGCAGCGAGCCCCGCATCGAGGCTCAAAACACCAACCGAAGTCCAACTACCGCGGTCAGGACCGACGCTTTCCAAGGCTTGAAAAGCCTGACGTGGTGGAGACCTTGGATCGGGCTGACCTGCTACCAGCCATATTTTTCATTTTCTCAAGGGTTGGTTGCGAGGCATCAGTAACGGCATGCCGCCGAGCCGGGGTTCGGCTGACCAGTCGCGAGGAAGCACTAGAAATCCGCAGAATCGCTGAGGCTAGATGCAGCTCGATTGCGGACGAAGACCTTGACACTTTGGGCTACTTTGACTGGCTGTCCTCATTAGAGCGTGGCTACGCCGCGCACCATGCGGGCATGCTGCCGGCATTCAAGGAAGTAGTTGAAGAGTTGTTCCTGAGGAAACTGGTGCGGGTGGTGTTTGCAACAGAAACCCTGGCACTGGGAATCAACATGCCTGCCAGAACCGTTGTCTTGGAGCGATTAGATAAATTCAACGGAGAGTCAAGGGTGTCAATCACGGCAGGGGAGTACACCCAGCTGACCGGGCGAGCAGGCCGTCGAGGAATTGACACCGAGGGGCACTCGGTGATTCTTTGGGGGCAGCAGCTTGACCCGAACATGGTGGCGGGGCTGGCCTCAAAGCGAACCTACCCGCTCAATAGCTCTTTCAGGCCCACCTACAACATGGCCGTAAACCTGACTAGTGCTTTTGGTGCGCAGCGAGCGAGCAAGGTGCTGGAGCGCTCATTCGCGCAGTTTCAAGCAGATCGCTCGGTAGTTGGTTTAGCGCAGGTTATCTCGGAGAAACAGGCCTCTCTGGTGGGCTATGAGGAGGCAATGGCCTGCCACCTTGGAGACTTCATCGAGTACTCAGGCCTCAGGCGACAGATATCCGACCTGGAGCGAAGGGGAGCGACTCTCAGGCAGCGGGGCGGTAAGGACATTCGCCAAACAAAGGGCATGCGGCAGCACGAGTCGAAGATTGCCGATTTAAAGCGGACGCTGCGTTCTCACCCCTGCCACGCATGCAGCGAGCGCGAAGCGCACGCCAGGTGGGGTGAGCGATACCAAAAACTTAGGAAAGAGATCGATGGCGCGGTTGCCCAAATCGAGTCTCGAACCAATCAGGTGTCGAAGATCTTCACGAGGATCTGTGACCTGCTTCAGGATCTTGACTACATGCAGGCGGACGGAGATGACTTAGAAATCACCGAGTCGGGGCAGCGATTGGCAAAGATCTACGGGGAACGTGATCTATTGATCGCGCAGTGCGTAAATCAGGGCACCTGGAAAGACCTGGACCCTGCATCCCTTGCCGCAATGGCTGCCGCGCTTGTTTATGAAAACCGTCGTGACGACGGTGATTACGAGCCAAAGCTCCCCAAAGGAAATTTCAGAGATGCGCTGGATGCCACTGAGGCGATTCAGCTGGACTTGGCGGAGCTTCAGGACAAGTATCAACTTCCCGAAGAAACACCGCTGGACCTTGGCCTGTCCTATTCGATGTACCGCTGGGCAACCGGAGCGAGGCTCGACGACGTCCTGAAATCATCGGGCCTTTTGGCTGGCGATTTTATTAGATGGTCCAAGCAACTCATTGACCTATTGGACCAACTTGCTCAGGGAGCCGACCCGGTCGTGGCAGAGACCGCGTATAAGGCAATGGATCAGGTTAAACGAGGAATTGTGGCATACAGCTACTACATGTAGCTCTTAGGCTATTGCTGTGAGATTCAAGGAACTGATTTGGCGAATACCGCTGGCAATTGTCGGCGGACTGGTTGCGCTTTACGCATTTCCCACCGAATCAATCTGGATTCTGGCACCGCTGGTGCCAGCAATTATTCTGCTGGCAACACTTGGGCTTGGATTCTGGCAAGCAAGTTTTGTCGGGTTCATTGCTTCTCAAGCTTTTTACATCTCACATATCGAGTGGATAGCCCTCTACCTGGGGCCGGTGCCATTGATCGCCTTGAGCACTCTAATGTCTTTTTACTTTGCCCTTGGCGTTGGTCTCACTGCCTGGGTCTACAAAAAATGGCGTCCCAAGAAACTCCAGCTCCTGACCTTTGCGCTAGCAAGCGCATCAATCTGGACCTTCCGCGAATTTCTGGCAAACAACTTTCCCTACGGAGGTTTTCCCTGGTCAAGACTTGCAATGACGCAGCCTGGAAGCTTCATGCACCAGTGGGTCTATCTGGGTGGCCTGTCGCTACTTAGCTTCATGATTGCCTTTTTTGGTTCGGTGCTGGCGCTCTGGTTTCTTCACAGGCGCGGCCGAAATGCCCTTTCTAAGCTCCCTGCCCTAGTCGCACTCGGGTCTGTAGTAGTAGTGCCGCTGATTATCCTGATAGTGAACAACCCAACCCCAGTTGGTCAAAAGACGATTGCAGCGGTTCAAGGAAATGCCAATGCCGGGCTATTTTCAAATCTAAGTCGAGGCACGATTCTCGATAATCACCTAAGCGCCTCGGAGCTGGTGTTTGAGTCACCGCTGAGTGGAGAAATTGACCTTCTGGTGTGGCCAGAGAATGCTTCCGATGTTGATCCGCTTCGAGATGAAGCCGCCGCCAAAAAGGTGGATGATTTAGCGGCACGAGTCGGTGCTCCGTTCGTATTTGGCACCATCACCAGTCGCGGCGGAGAAAGTTACAACTCAACGCTGTTGTGGCGGCCAGGCATTGGAGCCGTCGACTACTATGACAAGACCCAGCCGGTCCCTTTTGCAGAGTACGTTCCAGACCGAGCTTTCTGGAGATTCTTCGCCCCGGAGTTGATTGATCTGGTGCCCCGCGGCTTCAGCTTCGGTGTTAGAGACGGAATTTATGAGGTGTCCGAGGATTTCGTAGCAGGTTCACTTATTTGCTTTGAGATTGCCGAAGATTCAATCCAGCGCGACCTGGTTGCTGGGGGAGCGCAACTGATTCTTTCGCAGACGAACAATGCTGATTTTGGTTACTCTGACGAAACCTTCCAGCAAGCAGGAATTGCGCAGCTTAGGGCCATCGAAACCGGTCGGGCAGTGGTAAACATTTCCACCGTTGGGCTCTCTGCGATTTACCTGCCAACCGGAGAAGTACTGAGCGAACTTGAGTGGTATCAACCGGGCGCCATGGTTGAACAAGTGCCACTGTTTGATCACACCACTCCAGCCATGGTTGTCGGAGCAGGTTTTGACTACCTAAATGGAGCGGTGGTCATCGGGCTCGTTGCCCTGTTCAGGATCAGGAAGACAAGACGTTGAGAGTCTGTGTGCTGATGCCCACCTACAACGAAATGGGTCCGCTAACACAGACCGTTGAGGCCGTGGTTCAAGTTGCCCCAAACCTAGATATATTGATTATCGATGACAATTCGCCCGATGGAACCGGGAACCTCGCGGACCTGCTTGCCAATAAGCATCCGCAGCTGCGTGTCCTGCATCGCCAAGTGAAGCAGGGCCTTGGCAGGGCCTACATAGCCGGCTTTGAATGGGCTATTGAGAACGGTTATGACTACATTGTGCAGATGGATGCCGACGGTAGTCATCGGCCTGATGATCTGCAGCTTGTGGTGGGAGCCGCAGCGGAGAACCGCCTGGTAATTGGGTCGCGCTGGGTCCCCGAGGGCGCGGTGCTGAATTGGCCTTGGTATAGGCAGTGGATCTCTCGCGCCGGAAATCTATATGCGAGATTGACTCTCAGAAGCCACGTAAAAGACATTACAGCTGGCTTTCGCTGCTATCCGGTTAGCTTCCTAACCGGTCTCGAGCTAGAACAGGTTCGAGCGCAAGGCTATGGATTTCAAATTGAGATGACAAAGCTTGCCCAAGACAGTGGGGTAGTGGTGGAAGAAGTGCCCATTACATTCGTAGAGCGAGAATCAGGGGTCAGCAAGATGACCTACAAAATTATCTTTGAGGCATTTTGGCTCTGCACAAAATGGGCGTTTAGGCGCTGAGTTGGCCTTCGGAGCGACGCCTTCTCATGCTGGTTAGCATCTCCTGGAGCAGCTCTTCAAGTTCCTCTTCGGTTCTGCGTTCCTTCACCATGTCATAGTGAGATCGAACGCCGTCTTCTTCTTCCTGTTCGCGCACCATGATCTCGCCATCAACCATGCGAGTCGCTAGCGCCTGACACTGTTGGCACTGCCAGAGTTCAGGAAGTTCAACATTCTCAGCGAAGAACAAGTTGAACTGGTGCTGATTTGGGCAACGGAAGCTGACCAGTTGCCTGGCAGACAGCTCAATTCCAACATCGCTTTCAAGAGACTGGGACCCCAGTCGCATTCCGCGCATCGATTCTGACATTTATTCCTCCGTTGGAGGGGTTCAACCCTGGAGCAGGGAACTAATTCCCCCTAGCGGGTTTCTCACAGCTTGGTCACAGAATGGAACTTAGATCGGTCCTGTCGGTGACAATCCCGCTGGCTCCAATTGCAAGCAGCTCTCTCATTTGAGGCTGGTCATTCACGGTCCAAAAATGAACCTCAACATCATGCTTGGCCATCGCTTGGATGAACCCTTTATCTCGAAAAGTTATTGATCCGTAGCGCAGCGGGAGTTGCAGGGCATCGATGTCCTTGGTCAGTGATTTCAGGCCGAGTCCACCAAAGAATCTGTAGGAAGACCAAATTTGGAGAACATTTGCCATTGAGCCGCTAGTTGCGACCGGCTTTGACAAAGCTGACAGAGCGGCAGTGCGTCTGCGATTGGAAAAACTCGAAACCAGCACACGATCATGGGCGCGAGTTTCTTCGATTGCCCGCACAGTGGGCAGGATTGCGTTTTTTGCCTTGATGTCGATATTTAGCTTGGCACCATCAAGCTCCACCAAAACTTCTCTAAGCGAAGGTATTTTGCCGCCGTTTTCAAGGCTTACTTCCTGAATTTCAGCAAATGTAAGCTCAGAGACCTTTGCGTCTATTTGGCACAGCCGCTTCAGGTCAGTGTCGTGAAATAGCACCGCCACTTGGTCAGCGGTTGCTTGAGCGTCGGTTTCAATAAAACCAGCACCAAGGGCCAGTGCTGCGCGAAAGGCCTCGATTGTGTTCTCATCCAAACTGGCCTCATTGAAGCTGAATCCTCGATGGGCAAAAACCCGCGGTTTGGGGGAGGAAAAGTAGTCTGTTTTGGCCACGTAATCCTCCTCGAATGCTCTACTGTTGGCTCGTGGTCAAGTCTAGGTTCATCTATCGCTTTCTTAAGCTGAATTTTGGTCTGGCCATTTACGGCGCCGGACTGGGAATGATGGTTCATGCCGGAATTGGCATCCCGCCCTGGGATGTTTTAGCTCAGGGGCTTTCCCTGCAAACCAGCCTTAGTTTTGGGCAGGCAACAATTGCCGTGAGCCTGATTGTGATGCTGTTTTGGATTCCACTGCGGGTTAGACCAGGTATTGGCTCGGTGTTGAACGCGATCCTGGTTGGACTGTTCGCCGACATCACAATGCCACTGCTGCCAGATTTTGACCTTTACTGGCAAAATTTGCTGCTGTTTATCGGCGGACTCCTGGTAATTTCCTTTGCCACCGGACTCTATATCTCCTGCGGTTTCGGTAAAGGACCGCGAGACGGTCTGATGATGGGGCTGGCGCAAAAGTTCAATCAACCATTCTGGATAACCAGAACCAGCGTTGAAATCATCGTTGTGACAATTGGCTTCCTGCTTGGCGGACAAGTACGTGAGGGAACCCTGATTTTTGCACTATCAATTGGGTATTTGAACCAGCTGGCGATGCGGTTGTTCGGTTTAGCTGACAAATCAGGTCGGGTCTAGGGACCAGTGGCCTGAAGGCCACACAGGAGAATGCACACAACGCCGATAATAAACATTATGTCAAGTAATAGGAATCCGGATCTCCCCGGCCCTGTGGTTCTTTGGCTTAGATGGTTTGGGTAAGAAGCGACCAGTGTTTGATTTTCGCTAACGCCGCACCAGAAGTCAGCGCCGTCTGCGCCTTAGCAAACGCAACGCTGAGTCGCTGATTGATTTCTGTTTCAGACGCCTTTGAGTCCTTTGCCAGGTCATAAGCAGTAATCCCCACGGCGGCATTTAGGCAGACAATGTCCGAGATCGCCTTGGAATTTTGAAACTCCTCTCCCGAAAACAACTTTTTGGCAATTTGAGCGTTGTGGCGGGCATCGCCACCGAGCAACTGTTCAACTGAGGCCCGTTCGATGCCGATCTCTCTGGCATCAAAGTCCAGAGTGGCTATTTTGCCCTCAGAAACCTGCCAAATGGCATTATCGGAGGTTGTGCTGAGTTCATCCAAGCCGTCATTCGACCTAAAAACAATTGCGGTCCTGCCTCTGGTTGCCAACTCAGCAGCCATCAACGGTGCGATTTCGGCATCAGCTACCCCTAGTGCCGTAGCAATTGGTTGCGCCGGGTTAGCCAAAGGACCTAAGAAGTTGAAGGTGGTTGGCACGCCAAGTTCTTTCCTGGCAGGCGCCACGTGACGCATGGCTGGATGAAATACTGGGGCAAAGAAGAATGTGATCCCCTCTTTTGCAAAGACCTTCGCCACCTGGTCTGGCGAAAGGTCCAATCTAATGCCCAGCTCCTCAAGCATTTCTGACGATCCAGTTTTCCCGGACGCACTCCGGGATCCATGCTTCAAAACAGGCACACCTGCAGCTGCGGCAACAATCGATGCCATCGAACTGATGTTCACGGTTCCGACCAGGTCTCCCCCGGTGCCAACGATATCTAGCGCATCGCTACCGGTTTCAAGCTTGACTGCGTTGTCCAGCATCACATTTACGAGCCCAGTGAGCTCCTGGACCGTCTCGCGCTTTGTGCGCAACGCCATCATAAAGGCGCCCATTTGAGCCAATGAGGCACCACCATTCATCATTTCGTTCATTGCCCAAGTGGCTTGCCCCTGAGTGAGATTCTGCCCCGCGACAAGGACCGAAAGCACTTGAGGCCAACTGAAATTTGTCATCCGATGAGTCTAGTCAGCCCAAAGAGCCACCGACTCGGAAAAAAGTTGGCAAACCTTGGGGTTTTTGGGACCCTGAACCAACTCGGTCGGGTAAACTTAGGCTCATGACTGCTACCTCTACCCCTATGCCCCCGATGGCAATTAATAGGCCGAATTCAACCTCGGTGGGAACAATCGTTTGGCTAGGTAGCGAGGTTATGTTCTTCGCTGGCCTTTTCGCAATGTACTTCAGCCTCAGGGCGGGAGCCCCGGACCTTTGGGCCAATGACACTCAGATTCTGAACGTCCCGTTTGCTCTGATTAACACCCTGATTTTGGTTGCCAGCTCGTTTACGGCTCAGTTCGGTGTGTTCGCTGCCGAGCGACTACAGCCTCGCAGGACCGGCAACTCCCCTGCCAAGTGGGGAATGGTTGAGTGGTTCTTCCTAACCTACGTAATGGGCGCAATCTTCGTAGCGGGTCAGGTTTGGGAGTACGCGACGCTGGTTTCGGAGGGTGTGACACTTAGCTCCAACTCCTATGGGTCCGCCTTCTACATCACCACTGGCTTTCACGCCCTACACGTAACGGGCGGACTGATTGCATTCATGTTGATCATTGGCCGCGCCTACGCAGCCAAGAACTTTGGCCACAAGGAAGCGACCAGCGCAATCGTCGTTTCTTACTACTGGCACTTCGTTGACGTCGTTTGGATCGGCCTCTTCGTCGTTGTCTACATCCTGAAATAGCAAATAATGGAGAATCAGTTGAACTCAGCTAAACCAATGCGCCGCAGACCATGGGCCGCAGGCCTGGTCGTCTTTTTTGGACTAGTCCTATCAGGTGGTGGTTACGCAGCAGCTACGAACGTGGTGCAGTCAGACATCGGCTCAGCTGAGCAAATCGACGAGGGCCGCAAGCTGTTTTTGGCCAACTGTGCTTCTTGTCACGGCACCAACGGTGAAGGCGCCATTGGTGGCCCGAGCCTGATTGGCGTTGGCGCAGCATCAGTAGATTTCCAGGTTGGAACCGGTCGTATGCCTGGCCAGGCTTCTGGCCCACAGCTTTACAAGAAGCCAGTCCAGTTCACGGACGAGCAGATTGCGGCTATGGCTGCCTACGTTGCTTCACTGGCGCCTGGACCGGCTATCCCGGATGAGGAATATCTAAGAGGAGATGGTGACCCAACTCACGGTGGCGAGCTGTTCCGCATCAACTGTGCAATGTGCCACAACGCTGTGGGTGCCGGAGGAGCGCTTACCGAGGGAAAGTTTGCCCCTTCATTGGCTGGCGTTAGCGCCAAGCACACCTACGAGGCTATGGTCACAGGCCCACAGAATATGCCGGTATTCAACGACACAAACCTCACTCCTGAGGACAAGAAGGACATCATCACCTACCTGAAGTACGTTGAGGACAATGATTCCGTGGGCGGATTTGAACTTGGTTCAATCGGTCCGGTAGCCGAGGGATTATTTACCTGGATCTTCGGGTTAGGTTTCATCATCGCCATCACCGTATGGCTCGGGGCAAAGTCGAATTAGGAAATAGCAATGAGTGAACTAGAAAAGCGCTACTCCCCTGGCTTGGCCGCGCAAACCAAGAGGCCAATCGAAGATCCGGGTATCGAGCCACACCGGGTCCGCATGACCGACAAGAGCGAAAAGCACGCTCGCACTGCCGAAAGGCAGATTGCAGCGATGTTCGGCGTCAGTGTCATCGGTGCGATCATTGCCATCTGGGGCTTCTTTGCGTTCCCGATTGTCGATGGCGACCTATCTGCAACCAGAAACAACTCACTTTGGATGGGCCTAGGTATGGCCCTATCGATGCTTGGAATCGGCTTCGGAGCCGTGCACTGGGCAAAAACACTGATGCCTGACAACGAGGTTTCTGAACTGAGGCACCAAGCCCGCTCATCCGAGGAAACTCGTGCGCAGGCGCTTGAGGTTGTGAAGCTTGCCGATGGTGAATCTGGTTTTACTCGCAGGAAACTGATTCGTCGCACGATGTACGGAGCACTTGCATTCTTCCCAATCCCAGGAATCATCATTTTTGGTGACCTTGGGCCAGTTGTAGGTGACAGTCTTCGCCACACCATGTGGAAGTCAGGCACCAGGCTTGCTAAGGATCCAACTGGTATTCCAATCAAGGCTTCTGATGTCACAATCGGCTCTGTTTTCCACGTGATCCCTGAAGGCCTGGAAGACCTCGAGGAGCACAAACTAGAGGAGAAGGCTAAGGCAGCAGTGCTGCTAGTGCGCGTGAACCCTGAAGATCTAAATGAAGATCCTGCCAAGGCAGACTGGAGCTACCAGGGGATCGTTGCTTACTCAAAGATTTGCACCCACGTTGGATGCCCTGTTGCCCTCTACGAGCAGCACACCCACCACCTACTTTGCCCTTGCCACCAGTCAACATTCGACTTGGCAAACCACTGTGAGGTTGTATTCGGACCTGCTTCCAGGCCGCTTCCACAACTTCCGATCACCGTTGACGCAGAGGGCTACCTAGTAGCTCAGAGCGACTTCTTAGAGCCTGTAGGACCATCATTCTGGGACATGAGGAAATAATGACAAACACAACTGAGCAAAAGCAGGGTTTTGTTGGCGGCACCGCGAATTACCTTGACGAACGTCTAGGTCTTGGCGCAGTAGTCAAGGGCTTTGGAAGAAAGATCTTCCCTGATCACTGGAGCTTCATGCTCGGTGAAGTTGCCATGTACAGCTTTGTCATTTTGGTCCTTTCCGGAACCTTCCTGACTTTCTTCTACCAGCCATCAATGGCTGAGGTTCACTATGACGGCAGCTACGCACCTCTAAAGGGTGCGCAGATGTCAATTGCCTACGCCTCGAGCTTGGACATCAGCTTCGACATCCGTGGCGGCCTAATCATGCGTCAGGTGCACCACTGGGCTGCCCTCTTGTTTGTAGCTGCAGCCGGCCTTCACATGTTGCGCGTGTTCTTCACCGGTGCTTTCCGCAAGCCTCGTGAGCTGAACTGGGTTGTCGGATTCCTGCTGTTCCTTATGGGAATGGCAGCTGGCTTTACCGGCTACTCACTTCCAGACGACCTTCTTTCTGGAAACGGTCTTCGAATCATCGATGGCATGATCAAGGGAATCCCGGTTATTGGACCGGCTGTTAGCTCTGGCTTCTTCGGCGGCGAGTTCCCGGGCACTGAAGTTGTTGCAAGGCTCTACAGCCTCCACATCATGATTGTCCCGGCACTGATCATCGTTCTAATGGGTGTCCACCTGATGATGGTTGTTATTCACAAGCACACCCACTACTCAGGCCCTGGTCGTCGGGACGACAACGTTGTTGGCTACCCACTGATGCCTGTTTATGTTGCTAAGGCGGGTGGATTCTTCTTCCTAGTATTCGGAGTGATTGCTGCCATTGCCGCGACCTTCACTATCAACCCGATCTGGAACTACGGACCCTATGACCCATCCCCTGTTTCCGCAGGAACTCAGCCTGACTGGTACATCGGATGGCTCGATGGCGCGCTACGCCTAGCTCCATCTGGTTGGGATGTCGTAATCGCAGGATTCGTGATTCCGATGGGTGTCATGGTTCCGCTGGTAGTTTCACTGGTCTTCTTGGCCCTTGTTGCCGCCTACCCGTTCATCGAGAACTGGGTGACCAAGGACAAGCGTGAGCACCACGTTCTAGACCGCCCAAGAAATGCACCAACTCGCACCGCAATCGGTGCAGCTGGCGTGACCTTCTACGGCGTACTCTGGGCCGGTGCATCTACGGACTTGATCGCCACCAACTTCCAGATGTCACTGAACCAGGTTCTGACAGCCATGCAGATTCTTCTGATTCTCGGGCCAGTCATTGCCTACTGGGTAACAAAGCGTGCCTGTCTGTCACTTCAGCGCAAGGACCGCGAGATGGTGCTTCACGGCCGCGAAACCGGTCGAGTTGTTCGCTTGCCTCATGGTGAATACATCGAGGTCCATGAGCCAGTAGACAAGTACGAATTGTGGAAGCTGGTTGACTTCAAGGAGTACGAACCGGTTCTTCCAAGGCCTGACGCTCGCGGAAAGATCACAGTTGGCAACAGACTGCGCTCCGCTGTCTCACGCCTTTACTTCGAGGACCGCATCGCGCCGGTGTCCAAGGCTGAGTATGAACTTGCACACGCCGATCACGCTCCAGCGATCGAGGACAAGCCAAAGTCAAAGCGGAAGCAAAAGGCTCTGACCAAGTAATTTATTAGAGAAGTTAGAAACCGGCCTGCGAGAAGTTTTCTCGGGCCGGTTTTCTATTTGTAGCGCTTTGTGTGCTCCAAGGATTTTCTCGAGCTGATCAATTGGATATTTACCACAGGGGTTACAGATGCTGCTTGCAGTGCTAGCTGATCTGCGCGAGCTGTTCCGAGGTGGTTAGGACGCGGGCAAACTCTCCATCAAGGTTTGCTGCCGTCATCCTCATTACCTCGGCTCCTGGAATAACTGAGCCATCCTTGGTCACCAGGTCAAATGCATCTGTGGCATCAATTACGAAGTTTGTCTGAAACCCCAGGTTTCCGGCCATGCGCGCCGTTGTCTCACAGCAAAAGTTAGTGGTTATTCCGCAGATCACGAGCTCGCGGTGGTTGTGACGATCGAGTAAGAGCCTTAGATCTGGTGTCCCGTAAAAGGCTGAATTCACGCTTTTCTGGATTACTGGGTGGCCCTTGTCATGAAGGAAGTCAACAAGCCTGTTTCCGCCGTTTCCAGGAAACAGCGGTGAATCTGGATCCTTGGAATTGTGCTTGACTACCACAATTGGCAGGTCCTTTTCTCGCCATGCTTCAACCAGGGCCTTGATGTTTTCCAGAGCCTTAGGGTTAGCACCACTCCCCCAATAATCAGAGTCGGAAAAGCCCTCCTGGGTGTCTATGACAAGCAGTACTGGGGTTTTACTCATTTAGTGGGCGTGAGCGCCGCGGCTGTATTCAAATACGAACCCAACCACTGCAACCACCGCGAATGGCAGCGCGATAAAGGTCAGCCACCAGCCCACAGCAAGTGATGCGAACGCTACGGCGCTAGACAGACCCAACATCAGTGGCCACCAGCTCCAAGGGCTGAAGAACCCAACCTCACCTGATTCGTCAGCAATATCACCGTCAAGTCGATCTTCAGGCAGCTCAGCACTACGTCGCATTCCGCTGTAAAGGTAGAAGGCGATGAATAGTGACAGAATCACCAACAATCCGATGGCAGCTGTTCCAATAGGCTCCACGGCACCGAAGTACAAGTGCGACCAAATGCCGTATCCGATGTCTGCAACCGTGAAGTAGGCAGCCATAACCAGAAGCAGAATTATGTTGGAGCGCATTAGCTGATGCCTTCCTTTGAGTAGGAAGCCTTAGCTTCAGGTGCGGCGTGCTCTGGGTAGTTCAGGTCAAAAGCAGGCGACTCTGATCGAATTCTTGGAATTGAGTGGAAGTTGTGTCGAGGTAGAGGAGACTCGGTTGCCCATTCCAAGGACCTTCCGTAGCCCCAAGGGTCCTTCAGCTCCACCATTTTGCCTTTGCGCGCAGTGATCCAGACATTGAAGAAGAATGGGATCATCGACAGCGCCAGGAGCGCTGCTCCAGCAGTCGAAATCAGGTTCATTTCGGTGAATCCATCTTCTGGGAGGTATGTGGCGTATCGCCTAGGCATGCCGACCACTCCCAGCCAGTGCTGGATCAAGAAGGTTGTGTGGAAGCCAATGAAAAGAACCCAGAAGTGAATCTTTCCAAGGCGCTCGTTCAGCATCTTGCCGGTGAACTTTGGCCACCAGAAGTAGAAACCGGCGAACATGGCAAACACAACGGTTCCAAAGACCACGTAGTGGAAGTGAGCCACCACAAAGTAACTGTCGGAGATGTGGAAGTCCAAGGCAGGAGAAGCAAGAATAACCCCGGTCAATCCTCCAAATACGAAGCTGACTAGGAACCCTAGGCTCCAAAGCATCGGGGTTTCGTAGGTTATCGACCCGCGCCAGAGCGTACCAATCCAGTTGAAGATCTTCACGCCCGTAGGGACGGCGATCAACATTGTGGTGAACGCGAAGAATGGCAACAGAACCTGACCAGTCACGTACATGTGGTGAGCCCAAACTGTCATTGACAGCGCGGCGATGGCGATAGTTGCGTAAACCAAGGTCTTGTAGCCAAAGATTGGCTTACGGCTAAAGACCGGGAAGATCTCCGAGACAATTCCGAAGAACGGCAGCGCAATGATGTAAACCTCTGGGTGCCCAAAGAACCAGAACAGGTGTTGCCACAGCATCGCTCCGCCATTTTCAGGGTCAAAAATGTGCGCACCAAACTGCCGGTCCGCGCCGAGGGCAAACAAGGCCGCCGCAAGTGGCGGGAAGCACATGATGATAAGAATTGATGTGACAAGTGTGTTCCAGGTGAAAATCGGCATGCGCCACATGGTCATGCCTGGTGCTCGCATGGTGATGATGGTGGTGATGAAGTTCACTCCACCAAGAATCGTTCCAAAACCAGACAGGGCCAGACCAAAGACCCAGAGGTCACCACCGATTCCCGGAGAGAAAGTGGTGTTCGAAAGCGGAGCATAGGCGAACCAGCCGAAGCTTGCAGCGCCCTGTGGCGTGAAGAATCCAGAAACGGCAATCAAGCTGCCAAAGCTGAAGAACCAGTAGGCAATTGCGTTCAGTCTTGGGAATGCAACGTCCGGTGCTCCAATTTGGACCGGCATCAAGACGTTGGCAAAGCCAGCAAACAAAGGAGTTGCGAACATCAAAAGCATGATGGTTCCGTGCATGGTGAACAGCTGGTTGTACTGCTCCTTGGTTGCAACAATCTCAAGTCCAGGAAGCGCTAGCTGCGCCCTGATGACCAGAGCCATGACGCCACCTAGCAGGAAGTATAGGAACGAAGTGATTAGATACAGATACCCAATCTTCTTGTGGTCGGTTGTAGTCAGCCAGTCAACAAGAATCTGACCCTTTGTGCGCTTTGGCACGAATGAGCTTGGGTTCTTGACTGTCTCGGTAATTGTTGCCATTAGCCTTCGCTCCTAATCGATGGGTCTCCACCAGGAAGATTTTGATTTCGGTCATACTCGGTTGACAGCTGGCCAACATTGCCACGGGCTGCCAAGGAAGCCATCTCGGAATCGTATTCAGCCTGAGAGACCACCTTGACGTTGAACAGCATCATCGAGTGGTATTCACCGCAAAGCTCCGCACACTTGCCAACATAGGTGCCCTCCTTCATTGGAGTGAAATACATCTTGTTGGTCACTCCTGGAAACATGTCCTTTTTGTATAGGAAATCAACTACCCAGAATGAGTGAATAACATCGCGAGAACTCAAGTCGATCTGGACCGACTTGTTTACCGGCAAGTACAAAGTTGGCAAGGTGTCGAAGACATTCTCTTCAGTGCCGGTGAACTGGGCTTGGATGCCGCTGTCAAAGGTGTTCTCGTCAACGTAGTTGAAGTCCCAGCTCCACTGTTTCGCAATTACTTCGATGTGGACATCGGGATTCTCAGTTTTGGCCTCGATTGCAGTCATGTCTCTGGCGGTAAAGGCGAAGAAGCCAAGCACCAAAATCAGTGGAACTACTGTGAACAAAGTCTCGATTGGGAGGTTGTAGCGAAGCTGAGCAGGCATTCCGGTCTCGCCCTTGCGGCGACGGTAAACGATTAGAGCCCAGGCCATTAGGCCCCAGGAAACTACTCCAACAGCCAGTAGCACGATCCAAGATGTGGTCCAAAGGCCGATAATTCGGTCGGTGTGGTTGGTAACCCCGGAGGCGTCCGGCAAAAAGCCGCGCTGGGCCTCTGGGCTACATCCAGCCAGAAGTAAAGATATGCCGGAAATAGCTGCGATTGCAGCTATACGAGAACGGTTTTTACTCAATCGAACATCCTTCTAAAGTCGCTTCAGACGTGCCAATTCTAACCGACCAAGGGCATCAAACGAGCCAAAAACTCGGGATTAGCTAAATGAATCTCCGCAGGCGCAGCTACCTTCTGCGTTGGGATTGTCGATTGTAAACCCCTGTTTTTGGATTGTGTCCTCAAAATCAATTGAGGCACCGTCGAGATATGGAACACTCATTGGGTCTACGACTACCTGAACGCCATCAAAATCAACGACTGCGTCGATTTCTTCTAGCTGCTCATCGAAGAACAATTGGTAAATCAGACCGGAACAGCCACCAGGCTGAACCGAAACCCTAAGGCGCAAGTCGTCTCGGCCCTCTCCCGCTAGCAGCGAGCGAACCTTTGATACGGCTGTGTCGGTGAGCTTTACACCGTGAGTTGCTACCTGTGTCATTGTTTTCCTCCGTCCACTAGTTTAACCGCTATCGGGTCATGTCATTCCCGTTTAACAACATCAAGGCCTGGGCAAGTATGGCTCGGCGCAGCGTTGGAAGGTGCTGTGACTCATTCGGAGAATGAGCGCGCGAATCAGGCTCTTCAACCCCAGTAACAAGAATTTCGGCATTCGGGAACCGCTCAGCAAATTCTGAAATAAAGGGAATCGAGCCACCAATTCCGATATTGACGCTTGGGTTTGGCCAGGCAATTCCAAAGGCCTCATGGGCCATTGGGGCGGCCCAGCCATTCTTTGCCAGATAACCAGGTCCCTTTTCACTTCTACCAAACTCGACAACGGCTCCCTCCGGAGCATGTGCTGAGATGTGCTGGCGAAGCAATTCCAGCCCAGTGTCAGGATCTTGGCTCGGAGCCAACCGCAACGAAATGCGCGCCCTGGACTCAGGCTGAGCGGTGTTTGATGACACGTCCACCTGCGGAATGTCCATTCCAATGACGGTCACCGCAGGCTCGCCCCAGATTTGCTGGGTTGCAGATTTGGTCCCAAGTCGCTTCACGCCCGGCAGCAAGCCGGCGGCAACACCGAACTCCGCATCGCTTAGATCGGGGCCATCCACGGGTATTGAATCAAGGCCCGCTATTGCGACGTTGCCCTGGTCATCGGTGAGCGTGGCCAAAAGCTTGATCATGGCGCCAGTCGCGTCGGGCAGGGGCCCGCCATACATGCCTGAGTGAACCGCGTGGTCAAGGGTGCGAATAGTGAAGGTCTGCGACACCATCGCTCGCAAGGAAGTGGTCAGCGCCGGAACATCTTCGCTCCAGTTGCCGCTGTCGGCAACGATGATTAAGTCCGCTTCTAGGTCAGCCTGGTTCTCTCGGAGAAAGTTCGGGAAAGACTCAGAGCCGGCTTCCTCCTCACCCTCTATGAAAACGGTGATGCCAAGCCGGAGGTTTGGAGCTAGCTGCTTCAGAGTTTTGAGCGAATACAGG
The DNA here is from genome assembly GCA_017854485.1 of Aquiluna sp. GTDB lineage: Bacteria > Actinomycetota > Actinomycetes > Actinomycetales > Microbacteriaceae > Aquiluna. Next base: position 33,308 of record JAFMHN010000005.1, read on the forward strand.
TGCGTGATGATGCCGGACTTGTCATCCGATGCTCCCCTGCCAAATAAGCGGTCCCCAACCAGTGTCGCCTCAAAGGGCTCGGTCTTCCAAAGCTCCCTGGCACCCGGAGGCTGAACGTCGTGGTGCGCGTAGAGCAACACATGCGGGGCATCGGATGCCCCCGCTCGCCTGGCAACAATTGCCGGCGCGCCAAGCTCGCCGTCTGGCTTAGCTGACCTGCGAATTTCAACTGTGTCAAAGACCTGAAGCGCCTCAAGCTCTGCGGCAACTGCAGCTGCCGATCGATCGAGGTTGTTCGGATCAAAGCTTTCCCAAGCTATTCCAGGAATTTTGACCAGCTTTCCCAGGGTCGCGACAGCTTCTGGGAATTGCGAATTCACGAATTCAGATGCTGGTTCAATCCAACTTTGGTTCAAGGGAGTGAATGTAAATGCCATGGCTGTAATCTAGGGCATATAGGACAAGAGGTTGAAGATGACTGATGAGCAAAACCCCGGAGTCGGCAAAGGTCGCCCAACACCAGCCCGCAAGGAGCGCGAGCAGGCTCGTAAGAGGCCACTGGTAGGCGATCGAAGCAAAGCAGCTCAGCACGCAGACAAGGAAAAAGTGCGCGCTGAAAGACAGAAGGCCAGGCAGGGCATGATGGCTGGTGAAGAGCGCTATCTCGGCGCCAGAGACAAGGGTGTTCAGCGTCGACTAGCCAGAGATGTGGTTGATGCCAGATTCACTGCCGGTGAGCTAGTGCTTCCGATGTTGTTCCTGGTGGTAATGCTGACTTTTATTGATTCAGTCCAGCTCCAACTCATTGCCCTATTTGCAATGTGGGGTCTTTTCCTGGTTGTGGCTGTTGACGCATTTTTTGTTGGCCGCGCCGTCAAGAAAAAGGTGGCCAAGAGGCACGGTTCCGAAAATCTCGAGGGCGGTCTAGCTTGGTACGGAGCGATGCGCTCGATCCAAATGCGTGGACTGAGAATTCCAAAGCCACAGGTTGCACGATTCACCAAATTTGAAGACTAATAACAAAAACTAAAGACGAAGGAGTCGCCATGCAGCACAGGTACCTAGGAAATTCTGGCCTAAAGATTTCTGAAATTATTTACGGAAACTGGCTGACCCACGGCTCCCAGGTTGAGGACCAGCAAGCCATCAAGACCGTTCACGCAGCCCTTGATGGCGGAATCACCACTTTCGACACCGCCGATGTCTATGCCAACCTTGCTGCCGAAAAGGTGATGGGTGATGCCCTCAAGGGCCAGCGACGCGAGGGGCTTGAAATACTGACAAAGGTTTACTGGCCAGTTGCCGAAAAGGGTCCAAACGACGTCGGGCTAAGCCGTAAACACATTATGGAGTCGATCGATGGCTCTCTCAAGCGACTCCAGACCGACTACGTCGATCTATATCAGGCGCACCGGTTCGACTATGAGACCCCTCTTGAAGAAACCATGCAGGCTTTTGGCGACTTGGTCAGAATGGGGAAGGTCCTCTACGTGGGCGTTTCTGAATGGAATGCCGAGCAAATTCGCGAGGGTCAAGCGCTGGCTTCTCAGATGGGCTACCGACTAATCTCCAACCAGCCGCAATACTCGATGCTGTGGCGCGTGATCGAAGAGAAGGTTGTGCCAACCAGCCAGGAGCTGGGTCTGAGCCAAATTGTTTGGTCTCCCCTGGCCCAGGGCGTGCTTACCGGTAAATACCTTCCTGGTGCCGAGCTGCCCGCAGATTCAAGAGCTGCCAACTCAGAAATCGGCGGCTTCATGGAGAAGTTCCTGGGTGATGACCTGCTTACAAAGATTCAGAAGCTAATTCCCCTGGCCGAGCAGCTTGAGCTGAGCTTGGCGCAGTTCTCGATTGCTTGGGTGCTTCAGAACAAGAACATCGCTGCCGCAATCGTGGGTGCCTCGAAGCCTGAGCAAATCGCCTCGAACATCAAGGCCTCTGGCGTGGAGATCCCGGCCGAACTAATGAAGCAGGCCGATGACATTCTTGGGGACTCAATTGTGAGAGATCCGGAACTAACTAAGAGCCCAGAAACTAGGCCCTAGCCAGTAAGAGACTTGGCCCAGGCTGGGCCGCCATAGACAAAACCGGTGTAGCCCTGGACTAGGTCTGCGCCTAGATCGATTCGCTGCTGAAGGTCTGACCTGGTAAACACTCCACCGACAGAGATGACCGTCTTATCTGTATCCAGCCCTGCTCTAATCAACCCAAGCACTTCCAGCGCGCGCTCCTGAAGCATTGGCCCACTGAGTCCGCCTGACTCCCCCGTGTTAGCCTCAGCAATCAAATTCGACCTTGAAAGAGTGGTGTTGGTGGCCACCATTCCGGCCAAATTCAGTTCATTTACAAGCGCGGTGACGGCTTCGATGTCTGAAGTGGCAAGATCCGGGGCAATCTTTAGTAATACCGGAGTGGAACCCGAAACCTTCAAGACGGCGGTCAAAATTGGTCGCAATGCGTCTACCTGCTGCAAGTCCCGAAGTCCTGCAGTGTTAGGGGAAGAAACATTGATCACCAGGTAGTCGGCAAGTGGGGCCAGCTTGGTTGCGGCCAGCTCATAGTCCGAGGCAGCATCTTGAGCGCTGGTGTCCTTGTTCTTGCCGATATTTATGCCAATAACCGGCAGTGGAACACCCGAGTTGCGAAGGGTTCTGATTCGCTCGGCCACAACATCAGCGCCCTCGTTATTGAAACCCATTCGGTTTATCAAGGCTCTGTTTTTTGGCAGGCGAAATAATCTGGGCTTTGGGTTTCCAGGCTGGGCCCTAGGAGTAACGGTTCCGATTTCAACATGTCCAAAGCCAAGAGCGTGCAGCTCCCTGATCAACTGCCCGTTTTTGTCAAAGCCGGCAGCCATCCCCAGAAGGTTTTCGAAATTCAAGCCCATTACCGAGTAGCTGTTTGTAGCTTTTGGTGCTCGAAGCAGACCCAGGATTCGGGCTGCTTTTAGGCCGGCTACAACCAATTCGTGGGCGAACTCTGGATCAAGCTTCTGAAAGAAGGCCCGAAAGATGAACCGATAGAACAACTTTTTAGCCCCTCAGACTCTCGATTGCAGCTTCAAAGTCATCAAGTGAGTCCCAAGCTTGGTAGACGCTGGCAAATCGCATAAAAGCAACGTGATCCAAATTACGCAATGGCTCAAGGATCGCAAGCCCAATGTCCTGCGCCTCAATTGAGGCAGCGCCGGTTGCCCTTAGAGCTTCCTCCACTTGCTGGGCAAGCAATGCTAGGTCCGCATCAGTAACTGGCCTGCCCTGGCAGGCCTTTCTAACTCCAGAGACGATCTTGTCTCTCGAGAATGCTTCTGTCACTCCGCTGCGCTTAGTGACCATGACGCTGGCTGTTTCAATGGTGGTGAAACGCTTTTGGCACTCCGGGCACTGCCGACGCCTTCTGATAGCAGACCCGTCATCGCTGGTTCGAGAATCAACCACTCTGGAATCAGAGTTCCTGCAAAATGGACAGTGCATTATTGCTCCTCAAATCGGATCGCCCCGGCCCTGCCGTGAGCTGATAGAGACTCAGCTTCAGAGAATCTCACCAGGCTGTCAACAACGCTCTTCAACCCCTGCTTCGAGTAGTTGATGTGCTGCTGGGATCTCAGAAAAGTTGCCACGCCCAATCCAGAGGAGAATTTTGCCTGCTCCCCGGTTGGTAGGACGTGATTTGAGCCAGCCAAGTAATCCCCCAGGCTCACCGGAGAGTATTCACCAATAAACACAGCACCGGCATTGGTAATTTGCGATGCAACCGCCTGGCTATCTGCACAGTGGATCTCTAAGTGCTCGGTGGCGTAGGCGTTTGCAACTTGAATCGCGGACTCAATACTTTCCACCAGAACCAATGCCGACTGAACCCCGGCCAGGGCCTGACTAATCCTTGAGTAATTGGCAGCCAGTGGAATTTGCTTGTCAAGCGCCTGCTCCACAGCCACAATCAATGCGGGGCTATTTGTGACCAGCACGGCGGCGGCATTTGGATCGTGCTCAGCCTGCGAAATCAAGTCTGCAGCCACGAACTCCGGGTTTGCCGTTTGATCTGCGATGATCAAAATTTCAGTTGGGCCTGCCTCGGAATCGATTCCGATCACTCCTCGCAGTTGCCGCTTGGCTGCCGCCACAAAGATGTTCCCGGGGCCAGTGACCATCGCTACAGGCTCCAAGTCAATCTCGGGTATGCCATAGGCAAAGGCGGCAACTGCAGTTGCTCCTCCCATTGCATAAACCTCATCTATGCCAAGTAATTCACAGGTCGCGAGCACACTACGACTTGGCAATCCGTCTTTCTGAGCCGGTGAAGTAACCGCAATTCTTGGCACTTTTGCAACCTGGGCCGGAACCACGTTCATGACAACACTTGAGGGGTATACGGCTTTGCCGCCCGGCACATAGAGACCCACCGAATCAACCGGAACAAACCTTTGAGTGACTTGCGCCCCGGAATCCAGTTCAACGGTGAGCTCGGTGGGCACAGTTGCTTCGGAGACCTTCCGCACCCTGGAAATCGCGACCTCAATGGCAGCTCTTAGCTCCGGATCCATTTCCTGAAGAGCGGCAACCAGCTCAGTTTTTGGGACCCGGAAGTCGATGTTGACAAGGCCGTCAAACTTCTCGGCGTGACTTGTCAGGGCAGCAATTGACTGGTCCTTGACTTCGGCGATTATCTGCGAAACCACCTCTTGAACCGAATCAATAGTTACAACTGCTCGAGGCAGTAATTCTGTGACCATGGCAGGGTTTACTGGAGAAGTAATTTCAATCTTCCGCACGCGCTACCCCGCTTTATAAATCCGAATGCCCTAACCTTATCGGGACATGACTATTGAATCAGACTACTTCGACCTTTCGGGTCCAGACGCACTCAAAACCGTATTCCGAAACCACGCAACCGGTATATCGCTGGTGACAGCTGCTGATCAGTCCGGCAATCCAATCGGTTTCACCGCATCTTCTGTTACTTCGCTCGGATCCAACCCGCCGCTGGTGTCCCTAAACATAGCTCAGGGTTCCTCTACCTATCCCGAGGTAGTACCGGGCAAACTGATGGCCATTCACACCCTGGATGCTGAGAGCCTCGAACTTGCGATTCGATTGGCTGGGCCGAAAGAGCAGCGATTCACTGACAATAACTTCAGTCAAGGCCCGGAGGGGGCACCGATTTTCACCGATGCGTCCTCAGTTTTGCTGGCACGGGTCATCAATAAATTCGAAGTTGCGTCAAACGCAGTCGTGGTGTTGTCGGCGGAGACTGCTCACTTGAATAGATCCTGCGAGACTCCGCTGGTTTACTTCCAACGCGGCTACCACACCATCGGAGCCAGACTGCAGGACAACTTCTAACTAACGGAATCTGTTCCGAGCAGGGCCTTGAGTTCACCGAATAAGTCATGGCCCACCGATACCCGCTGAGGCAGAATGAAGTGACGATCGGCCGAACCTACCAAGCGAACCTGAACCTCACAGGGGCCGGGATGAGCATCCAGGATTGCCCCTAGCTTGACTAGGCGCTCCTTGGTGGCAAGGTTCTCTTGAATTTTGAGCTTCAGCACCCCGCCCTGTTCGCGACCGGCTTCCAGCACATCGATTGAGTAGGCCTGCATGGTCATTTCTTCATCTCTTCTCGAGACTCGACCGCGGACAGCAACAGTTTGATCAGCAACTAAGAACTCCCGGTTTTGCAGGTAGGTCTTGCCCATAAACATGATGCTTATTTCCCCTGAGAAATCTTCCAGGGTGACCTGTGCATATTGGTTTCCGCTGGTCCTGGCCACCTTGTGCTGAACCTGAGTGATCAAGCCAGCCAAACTGACGGTCTCACCGTCTTGAATATCGCTTTGCTTCAGAGCTATGGTCCCCATGTCGCTGTGCTGCATGAGCATGGCTTCTTGACCTGCAAGCGGGTGGTCTGAAACGTAGAGTCCGAGCATCTCTCGCTCATGCGCCAAGAGATCGCGCTTGGTCCACTCCGGGAGATCTGGAATCTTGATCACAGAGGGGTCTTCGTCGAGGATTCCGCCGAACAGGTCCACCTGACCATTGGCACTTTGCTTACGTTTGACTGCAGCGGACTCGATTGCCTCCTCAAACACAGCCACTAGCGATCGACGCGTGTTACCCAATCCATCAAAGGCTCCAGCCTTAATCAAAGACTCAACCACTCGCTTCGTGCTGGCCTGTTGCCCCACTCGGGTCAAGAAGTCGTCGAATGACGTGAACGGTTCGGCTTTCCTTGCAGCGATGATCGCCTCGACCACATTGTGACCGACGTTTCTAACGGCCTCGAGGCCGAATCGAATGTCATCGCCAACAGCGGCAAAGACCCCAATTGATTCATTCACGTCTGGCGGCAGCACTTTGATGCCCATGCGGCGACACTCATTGAGATAAATGGCCAACTTGTCTTTGGAGTCCCCAACCGAAGTTAACAGGGCCGCCATGTATTCCGCGGGGAAATTTGCCTTCAGGTAGCCGGTCCAATACGAGAGAACTCCATAGCCAGCTGAGTGCGCCTTATTGAAGGCATAATCAGCAAATGGCAGCAATGTGTCCCAGAGGGCTTTGACCGCCGCCGGAGAATACCCGTTGGCCTTCATTCCCTCGCTGAAGATTTCGAACTGCTTGTCTAGCTCCTCGGGCTTTTTCTTTCCCATTGCTCGTCGCAACAGGTCAGCTTGACCCAGGGTGTAGCCGGCGACCTTCTGTGCCGCAGCCATTACCTGCTCCTGATAAACAATTAGGCCATAGGTGGGTCCAAGAATTTCCTTGAGCGGTTCGGCCAGCTCGGGGTGAACCCCATCAATTTCTTGAAGTCCATTTTTACGCTGCGCGTAGTTGGTGTGGGAGTTCATGCCCATCGGACCCGGTCGATAAAGGGCGATAACAGCAGAGATGTGCTCAAACTCGGTTGGCTTTAGAAGTCTTAGCAGCGAGCGCATGTTGTCGCTGTCTAGCTGGAACACACCGAGCGTGTCACCCCTAGAAAGTAGCTCGAAGGTGTTTTTATCTTCGTCAAGTTCCAGCTCTTCGAGAACCACCTCCTGATCTCGGTTCTCGCGGATATTTTGGAGCGCATCATCTAGGACAGTCAGGTTCCGAAGGCCCAAGAAGTCCATTTTCAGAAGACCTAGATCCTCACAGGGCGGCTGGTCGAACTGCGTGATAATCGCGCCGTCTTCTTCGCGCTTCATGATTGGAATGACGTCCATCAATGGTTCAGCCGACATAATTACACCGGCTGCGTGCACACCCCACTGACGCTTCAGAGATTCCAGCCCTCGGGCCAGCTTGAACACGTCGTCGCTCTGCGGGTCTGTTTCAATAATTTCCCGGAACTCAGCAGCTTCCGAGTACCGCTCTGAATTCTCGTCCACCAAGTCGCCAAGTGAAATGTCTCGACCGAGCACCATCGGCGGCATTGCTTTGGTCAACTTCTCCCCCACCGCATATGGCAGAGCCATCACTCTTGAGGCATCCTTGAGGGCCTGTTTCGCCTTGATTGTTCCAAAGGTGACAATTTGCGCAACCCGGTCATCGCCATACTTTTGAGTGACGTAGCGAATTACCTCAGATCGACGGCGATCATCGAAGTCCACATCAATATCCGGCATCGACAGGCGCTCTGGGTTCAAAAAGCGCTCAAAAATCAAATCGTGCTTCAGCGGATCCAGCTCGGTGATGCCAAGTGCGTAGGAAGCAAGCGAACCGGCCGCCGAACCTCTACCCGGCCCCACGCGGATCCCCTGCTCTCTAGCCCAGCGAATAAAGTCTGCAACCACTAAGAAGTAGCCGGGGAAGCCCATCGATTTGATGACGTCAATCTCGTAGGCGGCTTGGCGCCTGTGTTCTTCTGAGAACCCGTTCGGAAAACGAGTTGCCATTCCGGCCCAAACTTGTTTTTCGAGCAAGCCCGACTCGGTTTCCCCCTCAGGAACAGGGAACCTAGGCATCAGGTCGCGCTTAGCAAAATCAACCTCGCTGCGCTCGGCTATCAGCAGCGTATTATCGGCTGCCTCTGGAAGTTCAGAGAACAGATCTCGCATCTGCTTTGCGGATTTTAGGTAGTACTCCTGGGACTCAAACTTGAACCGGTTTGGGTCATCCAATGTTGAACCGACCTGCACACACAACAGAGCATCATGGGCAACAGAATCCTGCTTTTCTGTGTAGTGGAGGTCGTTTGTGCCAACCAAGGGAAGCTGCAGATCTTTGGCCAAGCGAAGTAGATCATCACGCACTCGCTTCTCGATTTCCAGACCGTGATCCATTACCTCGACAAAGTAGTTACCGGCACCGAAAATGTCCCTGAACTCTGAAGCGGTGTCCAGTGCTTCCTGATATTGACCCAGGCGCAATCTGGTTTGGACCTCGCCACCAGGGCACCCGGTTGTTGCAATCAGCCCTTTTCCGTATTTGGAAAGCAGTTCGCGATCCATTCTGGGCTTGAAGTAGTAACCAGACAGATACGCCTCTGATGAGAGCCTGAACAGGTTCTGCATCGAGGCATTATCGGTCGACCACATTGTCAGGTGGCTGTAGGCACCGCCGCCAGAGACGTCGTCGCCTCCGCCATCACCCCAGCGGACTCTGGTCTTGTCAGTTCTGCTGCCGGGAGCTAGATAGGCCTCGATGCCAATAACTGGCTTCACGCCGTGGGCATTTGCCTGTTTCCAAAATTCATATGCGCCGTGGCTGTTTCCATGGTCGGTGATGGCTATTGCCGGCATTTCTAGCTCAGCCGCCTTGGCTACAAGTTGCTTTATTCGTGCCGCACCGTCCAGCATCGAATATTCCGTGTGATTGTGGAGGTGGACAAATGACTTATCAGACATCTTCCACCTTTCCTAGAGACCCTATGTTAGAACCGAAATTCAACATCGCGCAGGCGATCGAGGGCGATTTTCAAATCAGCTGGATATTCGGTCTCGAATTCGACCTGTTCGCCCGAGATTGGATGTGAAAACCCCAGCTTTTTTGCATGCAGCCACTGCCTGGTGAGATCAAGGGCACCTGCAAGCTTTGGGTCTGACCCGTACACCGGATCACCTACCAAAGGGTGTCGAAAATGAGCAAAGTGCACTCTAATTTGGTGGGTTCGACCTGTTTCTAGGCCAATTTTCATCAGGGCAGCACCAGGTAAGAGCTCAATAGTCTCGTAATGGGTCACAGCAGGCTTACCAGCGGCCGAAATGGTGAACTTGTAGTCGTGCTTGGTGCTGCGGGCAATTGGCGTGTCAATGGTCCCTGTGGTCGGATCAGGGTGCCCCTGCACCAGCGCATGGTAGGTCTTACTGACAACTCGATCCCTAAAGGCCTGCTTCAACACCGAATAGGCCGCTTCGGACTTAGCCAGGACCATCAAACCGCTGGTGCCAACATCGAGCCGCTGCACGATCCCTTGGCGCTCTTGGGCGCCAGAAGTTGTCAGCTGAATACCTCGTGCCAGTAGCACGCCAGGCACGCTTGGCCCTACAAAGCCCTGAGAAGGGTGAGAAACAACTCCCGCAGGTTTGTTGATCACGATTATGTGGTCGTCTTGGAACACAATCTCAAGTTCTGGCACGTCCTCCGCCTGCACTTCGACTGTGGACCTAACTTCCGGAAGGGTCACCTCTAGGAGTGAATCGGCCACCAGCCGGTCAGATTTTCCAATCGGTTTTCCATCCTGAGTCACCGCCCCCGCCAGCAATAGCTCAGCCGCTTGAGATCTAGACATGCCAAGCATTTTTGCAAGGCCCGCGTCGGCACGCTGACCATCGAAATCTGGCGGAACTGGCAGCAATCTAGGCTGCACGCCCGCCACCGATCTCGTCTCCACGCATGGTCTGAATAACAACCAGAATCACCCCGACCACCAGGAAACTGTCGGCGAGGTTGAAAATTGGAAAGTTGAATGGGATTTGAATGAAGTCCACGACATGACCGTTGAAGAACTCTGGAGCCTTGAAGACGCGGTCAATCCAGTTGCCGGCTGCACCGCCCAAAACGAAACCAGCAATCAGCGCCCAGTACCCAGTTTTGACGCGCGGTCCGTAGATCAACATCGCGATCACCGCGATTGTTGAAATAAGTGCCAAAACCCAAGTTGCGCCAACCCCAAGCGAAAAAGCGGCGGCATCGTTATAGGCAAGGCGGAATTTTAGAAGCTCACCAATTACCGGAACCGAAACACCGGTTAGGTTCGCCTCGGCCCAAAACTTGGTGGCCTGGTCAACGGCAGTTACCAGTGCTGCGGTGCCAAGGAATAGCGTTATTCGCTTAGCGCCTGAGTTAATTACCTTCACCAGACAGGTCGTCTTCTACAGGCTCAGTGGCCACTTCGGCAACCTCAGGCTCAGCTGCAGCTACCGCCACGGAAGCTTCCTCCTGAATAAGGTTTTCCAGCTGGTCTTCGATATATCTGCGGAGCTGCTCGCGGTAGTCGGCCTCAAACAGCTTCAGCTCTTCGATGCTTTCGATTATCTTCTTGCGCTCTAGCTCAAGCTTGCCGATGACCTCACGAGATTCGGCCTCGGCATCCCGAATTAGACGCGCTGCCTGCTCTTGACCGTCGCGAACCAACTGATCGCGCTTTACCTGACCATCGCGGACGTGATCTTCGTGAAGCTTTTGGGCCAACTCAATAATGCTCTTGGAAGAATCTGTGCCCTCGAGAGAGCCGTCGTCAACAACTGCTGAGGCCTGCGGGAACGCCTCTGCCGCTGCTGGTGCGGCTAATACGTCCGAAGACGAGCCGGAGTCAGCCTTTAGGTCCTGGTTTTCAGAAAGGACTCGGCGGAACTCAACAACAACCTCGTCCAGGAAGTCATCGACCTCGTCTTGGTCGTAACCTTCGCGGAACTTGGTGGTCAGAAATCTCTTGCTGAGAATGTCCTCGGGCGACATCGCCATCTTCTACCTCTTCTAAGTTTTGCTCAGTGAGCTGGTCACTATGTTATTGGCAGTTACAGGCCTCTTGCAAAGCTCTGCAAAATAAGCACGATTATTAGTAGCACCGTCCAAGCCAAATCCAGAGCTATCGGCCCCAGTCGAAAAGGTGGAATTAGCCTTCTGAAAAACTTCAATGGCGGGTCGGTTACGGTGTAGCACAAGTCAAATACGGGCAACAGCAACCCTTTCGGGCGCCAGCCTCTGTTTACGCTCATCACTAATTCGGCAATGAACCTAACGATCATTGCGTAGAAAAAAAGCTGAAGAACCCAGTAAAGAGTTAGGCCGATTATTGACATGCCTACGCTAGGAAGTCTTCGGAATCGACTGGCTCAACCTCGGGGTCAGCGTCTGAAACTGAAACGTGACTTGGGCTAAGCAGGAAAACCTTTGGTGTCACGCGGCGCAAGTGGCCCTCAAGGCCCTCTTTTAGGCCCAGCATGAAATCGCGCATTTGCTTGGCGTCGGCCTCGCTCATGCCGCCGATGTTCACAATCACAGGAACACCGGTTCGGTAGTGAGCCGCAACCTCTTTGGCGTCAGCATAGGTTTGGGGCTCCAAAGTGATGATCTCCGACATGTCCGAAGCTTTTCTCGGTCTAGGAGCGCTCGTTCTTGGCGCACTAGCGCGGGGCTTGCTGGCGTCAGGCTTGGTTGTCTCTGAACTTCCAAAACCGAAATAATTCATTGCAGAACTAAAAATGCCCATTTAATACTCCTTGTGTTGGGTCAAGACTATGTGTTGTTTCCTCGTGGGCCGGTAATTTCACTGCCAACTCTCAAGTGTGTCGCACCAAATTCGATGGCCTGCTCAAAATCGGCACTCATGCCAAGCGATAGCTTGTTGGCCGAAGCGATTACCTCCTGCAGCTTTTGGCTGTGCTTCTGAACGCGCTCAAAGTCAACCCTGGGATCGACTCCCAACCCAGCAACCGCCATTAGCCCCAGAATCTCAAGATTCTCAACCTCTGCAGCCCGTTCCGCGAACTGCCTGATTGAATCAGGTGCGAGCCCTCCCCGGTTCGGGTCGTCGGTCAGGTTTAGCTCAATGAATGCGGAAACCTGTTTCCCGGAATTGGCAAGCTGCTTTGCCAGCTCTTTTAGCAAGGAGCCCCGGTCCAAAGAGTGAATAACATCTGCATAGCTCAGGACGCTCTTGACCTTGTTGGACTGCAGTTGCCCCACAAAGTGCCAGCTGGCCGCAGCATCTGGACGCAACTGTCTCAAGAGCTCAGCCTTGGGCTTTGCCTCTTGATCTTTGTTTTCACCAAACGCCAGCTGGCCTAGGTCTACTAGTTCAGCTACGAGAGAGGCTGGATGAGTCTTTGTGACAACGATCAGTTCGATTTCAGCGCGAGCGCGACCAGATTTACTGGCCGCATCCGAAATGCGAGCTTGAACCTTGTCGTAACGAAGCGAAAGTTCAATCAACGGAAGAATTCAGGCAAGTCCAGGTCGTCGCCAAAGTAGCCCGGAGTTGAGACCTTCTCTTTTACCTCAGTGGCCTCCTGGGCATCCTCTTCGAATTCAAAACTTGGAGCAGCAATTACCTCTGGCTCCGGAGCATCAACCGCATCCGCATCTAGAATCTGCGCTTCGTTGGCTGTCTCGGAGGCCGCAGCAAGAGCCGCAACGCCTAGCGCAGAAGCCTCGAACTTACGGTGAGTTGGCTCGCCGCCATCAAAGCCGGCGGCAATAACGGTGATTCGAACTTCGTCACCCAAGGTGTCCTCAATGGTTGCACCGAAGATAATGTTCGCCTCCGGGTGGACGGCTTCCTGAACCAACCTGGCAGCGTCATCAATTTCATGCAGCCCAAGATCGGAAGCCCCCTGAACCAAAAGCAATACTCCGTGAGCGCCCTCGATGGTTGCCTCCAACAGAGGAGAAGACACAGCAATCTCAGCGGCACGCACCGCACGGTCCTCACCCTTGGCGGTGCCGATACCCATCAGTGCACTGCCAGCTCCCTGCATCACCGACTTGACGTCGTTGAAGTCAAGGTTGATCAGTCCCGGAACCACGATCAAGTCGCTAATTCCCTGAACACCGGCTCTTAGAACATCGTCAGCTGTCATGAATGCCTCAAGAGCGGAAACCTTCTTGTTGGACATTTCAAGCAGTCGCTGGTTCGGAACTACGATTAGGGTGTCTACTTCTTCGCGAAGAGCCTGAATGCCCTCATCGGCCTGAACTGCTCGACGCTTTCCCTCAAAATTAAATGGCCTGGTCACAACCCCAACGGTCAGTGCCCCAAGACGCTTGGCAATGCGAGCAACCACCGGTGCACCACCAGTTCCAGTTCCGCCGCCCTCGCCAGCGGTGACAAACACCATGTCTGCACCCTTGAGGGCCGACTCGATCTCGCTCTCGTGCTCCTCAGCAGCCCTGCGACCCACCTCTGGGTCTGCCCCAGCTCCAAGACCACGGGTAATGTCACGCCCAATGTCTAGCTTCACGTCGGCATCGCTCATTAATAGCGCCTGAGCGTCTGTGTTGACCGCGACAAACTCGACTCCGCGAAGACCCGACTGAACCATTCGGTTCAGAGCGTTTACTCCGCCGCCGCCGACTCCAACAACTTTGATGACGGCCTGGTAATTAGGGCTGTGTGACACTTTTGCCTCCTAGCGAAAACCCTAAAGCTAAGGCTGAGGCTTAGCTTTTCATCGAGTTTTCAATTTGCGCGTAGAAATTAGGCCTTGTTGCAAGCAAATAGGGCCAAGCGCTTGGGCGTGTCGGAAACACTTTGGGGCCTAGGAATCGGGGTACTGCACCACGGGAGAGTTTGGCGAACTCACATCAACCGTCAGTGCTCGATCGAGACCCGTTGCAATCAGCGAATCCAGCACTTTTGCCTTCAGTAATGCCTGGTCGGTTGATCCCCAAAAGACCCCGAGGTTAGTGTCCCGCAACACCAGTTTTATGGTCAGCGCTTGGCTGACTTCTACCGAGAAAATCTGCTGATAGGTATTAAGGGGCAGTGACAGCAGCAGCTCAACCGCGGTTTCGTAGGTGGGATTGCCGACCGGATTGCCGGTAAAAGCGAAAAACGGATAGAGGCCGATTTCGTCGGTTTGTGCAATTTGAACACCCGCGGCGTCGTAAAGGTAGTTCATGCCAGAACGAACCAGCACCAGCAGTGGCTGCCGCTCTCGAATTGTCAGACGCAGCGTATTTGGGGGCTCGGCCTGAAATGTGAAGGTTTCGATCAAACTGAAATCCCCCAGTAGCTCTGCAACCTCGTTTTCGCTGATTGTGGTCATTGGGCGGTCGTAAAGGCTGGACAAAGCTGTTTCGATTTCCGAGGAAGCAATTCGGTCATTACCGGTGATCGTGATGCTCTGAACTGCCAACATCGGAGTGAAAAAACTTGCCAACACAACCAAAATCAGAATCAGTGGCCCAGATATCCCGAGGATGCGCCCCCACAGTGCGAATGGTCCAAGTTTTGCCCTGGAGCGCTCTGAGCGGACCTTCGTGCCTCGGATTCGCCTGCGCTCCTGCACAAGTAATTGGCGTTCTGCCTTTTTCAACTACTCCTCCAGCGCGCTTAGCAGGGCTGGAACCATCTTGTAGATGTCGCCGCAGCCCATCGTGATAATGAAATCACCAGGCTTTGCCAATGCGGCGGCAACTGCTGGGACATCGTCCCATTCGGGAACCAGTTTTACAACACCTTGGTCGCCATAGGCATCGGTAATCAGATGAGCGGTAACACCGGGCTCTGGATCCTCACGGGCCGCGTAGATTGAGGTCACGATACTGATGTCGCTAAGCGCGAGTGCCTCAGCAAACTCCCTGTAGAAAATTCTCGTGCGGCTGAAAAGGTGCGGCTGAAACACAGTGATTAGTCGACCTGAACCACAGGCCGCCCGCGCTGCCCTGAGTGCCGCCGCTACTTCAGTGGGGTGGTGAGCGAAGTCGTCATAGACACAAACTCCCCGATGACTTCCGTGCAACTGAAAGCGTCGGTCGGTTCCGCTAAATGCCGCCACCGCTGCCACGCTCTTAGAAAAGTCAAACCCGAGTCCAACCAAGACTGCAATTGCACCGGCGGCATTGATCGCGTTGTGCTCCCCCGGAATCGAGAGACTCAACAGCTCGCTCTGACCCTGGTATTCGATCCTCGCGCTTACCTGAGGGCCAGTTGAATCAATGCTCGAGAGTCTGAGGGTTGCAGTGGCATCTTTGCCAAAGGTGATTACTCGGTCGTGGCTGAGCCGCTGCCTAACAGCTATTGCGCCCGGGTCGTCACTGGAGATCACAACCAAGTCACTGGCGGCATCCGCAAATTTTGCAAATTCACCCTGAAATGCCTCGAGCGAACCGAAGTGATCTAAGTGGTCAGGGTCAACGTTTGTTATTAGAGCTACCGCTGTGTCGTAGTGCAGGAAGCTGCTATCTGACTCATCGGCTTCAATTACAAAATGCTCGCCCTTGCCAAACCCACTGGAGGCTCCATATTCCTGAATGACACCGCCGTTGACAAACGAAGGATCGGCACCGAGTTTGGATAATCCTGTTACGACCATGCCTGTCGAGGTGGTTTTTCCATGGGCTCCGGCAACCGCAAGGAGTTTGCGCTGGGAGCCAAGGTGTGCCAGCAAAGCAGAGCGGTGAAGCACCGGAAGCCCGTTCTCAATTGCAAGCAATAGCTCCGGGTTAGTTTCCCAGAGTGCTGAGGTAACAACCACGGTGTCTGCGTCGCCCAGGTTCTTGGCATCATGACCAATGGTAATTTTCGCGCCAAGCGCCTCAAGGGCTGTGATATTCGGGCTGTCTCTGACATCAGAGCCCGTTATCTGATACCCCATCTGGAGCAGCATTCGGGCTATGCCCGACATCCCAGATCCACCAATGCCGATAAAGTGCACTTTGCCCAAGTTCTTAGGAATCGGTTGAGAATAATCTGGCTTAATCACGAGTATTAGTATCCAGTGCTGTCAAAACTAATGCGCCAAGGCGCTCGGTGGCATCGACAATTCCAAGTGATTTTGCATTTTTGGACATGGTCTTGAGCCCCTTGGCATGCGAAATCACTGGAATCAGCGAAGACTGAACAAACTCTGGAGTGAAGTCTCTGTCCGCTACCAGCAGGCCGCCACCGGCGTCAACCACTGTAAGGGCGTTTAGTCGCTGCTCGCCATTACCTACCGGGTAAGGAACGTATAGTGCAGGTAGCCCAGTGGCGGTGAATTCCGAGACCGTGGACGATCCAGCTCTCGACACGGCAAAATTACTGGCTGCGATAGCAACATCCATGACTTGGCAGTAACCCATGCGTCGATAACCAGGCCGGGTAATCTCGTCCAAGTCCGCCTTGTCACCAACAATGTGCAGCACTTGAATGCCCGCGGCATTTAGCTGCTCCAGACTCTGAATCACGGTGTCGTTGATGCTCTTGGCTCCAAGTGAGCCGCCGGTCACCAACAGCGTTGGCAACATTGGATCCAGGCCGAGCTCGACTCGGGCCTGTTGCTGATCGTAGCCAGAAGCAGACTTCACAATCTCGGCCCGGATTGGCATTCCGGTAAGGGTCGCCTGCTTCAAATCGCTATTCGAGAACGAAACCCCAACAAAGCTAGTTAGCCTGGCCCCCAACTTATTGGCAAAACCGGCCAGAGCATTGGCCTCATGCACCACCAGTGGGGTCCGGGTTAGCTTGGCGGCAATGTAAGCAGGCGCCGAAGCGTAGCCTCCGAACCCAACCACGCAATCGATCTCACGGGCCCTGATGATTCTGGCAACCTTTAGCGATGCCGCCAGCAACCTAAACGGGAAACCAAAAAGGGCAAAAGAGAGCTTTCTAGGAAGCGGCAACCTTGGGATGGTGAGAAGCTCAAACCCGCGGTTTGGAACGAGCCTTGATTCGAGTCCCTCTTTGGTGCCCAGGGCAATCGCCTCGTGGCCAGAGTCTCTTAGGTGCTGCCCGAGTGCTAGCAGCGGGTTTACATGGCCACCGGTGCCGCCACCGGCAAGCAAAAATCTACTCATCTGGTCACCCTACCCAGGCTCTTTACTCGGTCTCGCTCAACAGCTAAGACCACCCCGATTGCAGCCAGCGTAGAAATCAGCGATGAGCCACCAGCAGAAATAAGCGGCAGTGGCACCCCGAGTACCGGCAGCAGACCGAGCACTACGGAAATATTAATTAGACCCTGGAAAACCACCCAGAGCATTACTCCAACAACTAGATTGCGGCTGAATGAGTTGGTCTGATTCTTGGCAATCGAGAACATGGTCAACCCCAGTGCCAAGAACAGCAAAATCACAACCATCGCCCCAATCAGCCCAAGCTCTTCGCCTATCACGGCGAAAATGAAGTCGTTTTCAACCTCCGGGATCCAACTCCACTTGAGCTTTGATCTGCCAAGCCCAGTCCCCCAGATGCCTCCGGACGCTAGCGCCCAGGTGCCGTGCTCGTATTGCCACCGAACACCCATTGGGTCTGCAGCCTCCGGGTTGAGCCAAGCGTCGAATCTGGTGAGTCGGGATGGTGAACCAATCACCAATAATGCTGCCGCCCCAACACCCAGCAGGCTGATGCCCATTGTGTAGGACCACGGCATGCCAGCGATGATAAACAGCCCCATCAACATGACCACCATCACAACGCCGGTACCCATGTCCTTACCAAGCGCTACAACTAAGAACAGTGCAGCCACCGATGCCCCGAAAATCCTGAGCCAGATTTGACGGTTTCGAATTGCGTCGTCGGAAAGCTGAGCTAATTGGTGGGAGAAGGCCAGGATTAGCCCCAGCTTCAGGAACTCAGATGGCTGGATGGAAGTGAAACCTAGATCCAGCCAGTTTCTGTTTCCATTAATCTCAACACCGAAGATTACGGTTGCCAACTGCAGCCCGAGTGTGATGTAGAGGGCGATAGCTCCAATCCGACGCAAGAACCCGAGCGGCAAGTTAGAACTAATCGCTAGTGCGGTCACGCCGATTATGGCAAAGCCGCCCTGCCGCAAAAAGGTTGCACCGGCGTTAGCGCTTTGCTTGAAGCTATCTACCGTGGAGGCACTTGCAACCATCGCCAGCCCGATCAGGACTGTCAATGTGGTCAGAGCAAGCAGCAGGTAGAACTGCTTTGACTGTGCGCGGAAGGTGGGCCTTAGTACGCCCTTGAGTTCGGTCACTTTGCACCCAATCCCCGGACTGCCCGGGCAAATTGATTGCCCCGGTCGGCATAATCAACAAACTGATCCATGGAGGCGGCAAGCGGTGCGAGCAAGACAGTGTCTCCGGGGTTGGCAAATCCAGCGGCAAGCTCGACAGCCGATGCCATTACCCGGTCTTGGTCAGCAACGGCCAGCTCCAGATCCGGCAGATGCTTTGCGAAGAGCTCCTGAAGCACAGTGGTGTCCTTGCCAATCAAAACTGCGGCCCTGATTTTTGAGGCGTGCTTGAGGATCACCGGTTCTGGATCCACTCCCTTGAGTAGGCCCCCAAGAATCCAGACGATCGAATCAAAGGATGAAAGTGAGCTGTCGGCAGCGTGTGCGTTGGTGGCTTTTGAGTCGTTTATAAATTCAACGCCGCCAAATTCGCCGCAGTACTGGATTCGGTGCGGCGCAATCACAAACTCGCGAATTGCCTCACGAATCACAGCCGGTTCAATTCCAACAGCCCTGGCAATCGTGGTAGCTGCAGCACAGTTGGCCAGCAACTGCTTTGAAATTCGTGAGATGTTTGAAATGTCCTCAAAGCTCGCAATTTCCAGCGCCGTGTTTTTACGGTCTTCCAAAAACGCTCGGTCAACCAAGAAGTCATCCACATAGCCGACCATTGACATCGCTGGAGACCCGAGACTGAAACTCACTGCTCTGGCGCCTTCGGCAACCTCGGCCTGCTCGGCAGCGGCGAGCGTGTTCGGGTCTTGCTCATTAAAAACAATCACTTCGGTGGTGTTTTGATAAACCTTTGATTTCGCCTCAAGGTACTGGTCAAAATCACCATGCCAATCCAGGTGATCCTCGGCCATGTTCAAAAATGCACTCACGACCGGTTCGATTGCTCCCAGGTAGTGGAGCTGGAAACTTGAGAGCTCGATAACGAGGTAATCAAAGCCATTTGGATCTCTAATCGCATCCAAGATCGGAGTTCCAATGTTGCCGCAACTGATGGCGGTTTGACCTGAGTGATTGATCATGGCTTGAACCATCTCGCAGGTGGTGGTTTTTCCGTTGGTGCCGGTAATCGAAATCCACTTTGCAGTTTTCCGCGTCTTATCCCGAAGCCGCCAGGCCAGATCGACGTCCGTCAAGAGCTCCCAGCCTCTTAGCTGGACTTCCTGCACCAATGGATGCTCTGGACTAAAGCCAGGGGAAACGATGACCATGTCTGGCTCGAATCCAAGCTGGTCTAGGACAGCTGGCTCTTCCGATGCAAAGAATTTGGCGCCGATTACATCTACTAGATCGATCAGTTCCGTTGCTGCACTTCCACCTACAGCAGCAACCTCGAGCCCTAGCTCGACCAGGGTGTCACAGGCCGAAAAACCAGACTTGCCCAGTCCCAGAACGAGGGCCTTTTTACCGGACCAGGATCCATGCCAACTTACTGGAAGGGTCATATTCCATAGATCCATTCGACATAGAACAAACCGACTCCAGCTACCGCACACAGGGCCGCGATGATCCAGAACCTGACCACAATGGTGATTTCAGCCCAGCCCTTTAGTTCAAAGTGGTGATGCAGCGGAGACATTAGGAAGACGCGTTTGCCGACCCCGGTCCTGCGCTTGGTGATTTTGAAAAAGACTCTTTGAATTACGACGGAGCCGGTGACAATCACGAAGATTCCGCCAATCAAAATCAACAGCAATTCGGTTCTGGAAACAATCGCCAGTGCCGCCAGTGCCCCTCCAAGACCCAGTGAACCGGTGTCACCCATGAAGATTTGCGCTGGGGACGTGTTCCACCACAGGAATCCAAGGCAGGCGCCGACTATAGCGGTTGCCACCACGGCAAGATCAAGTGGATCACGCACCTCATAGCAGGAGGTCAAGTTCTCAGTGACATTCGCGCAGCTCTGGTTGAATTGCCAAAAGCCAATTACAACGTATGCGCCGATGGCAATAACTAGAGATCCAGAGGCCAGCCCGTCAAGGCCATCGGCAATGTTGACTCCATTCGAGGCTGAGGCCACAAGCAAATACACCCAGCCAATAAACAGGGCCATGCCGATAAAGGTTCCCCAGAAAAATAGGTCAACGGGAGTGTCCCGGAACAGCGAAATCGCAGTGGAGGCGGGAGTTAGACCCTGCTCGTCTGGGAACTGCAGCGCAAGCACCGCGAAGACCACGGCCACAATTCCCTGCCCCGCAATCTTTGCCCAACCACCTAAGCCCAAACTTCTTTGGTTGCGAACTTTGAGCAGGTCATCAATAAAGCCGATCAGTCCAAGCCCGACCATCATAAACAGCACCAGGAGCGCTGAGGCTGAAGGGCTCTCGCCGTTGATTAGCTTCGCAGCAAAATAGCCAATCACCGCAGCAGCCAAGATTACGATGCCACCCATGGTCGGGGTGCCACGTTTGGTGTGGTGAGCTTCGGGGCCATCGTCCCTGATGAACTGACCCCAATTTAGTGATCTAAAAATTGCGATAAAGCCCGGTGTTGCAAACAGGGAAATAAATAGCGAGATGCCACCGGCCACTAACAGCGCTCTCATTTAACACCCGCCAACTGGTCTCCTAGAAATCTCAATCCGGCCGCATTGCTGGATTTAACCAAGACCACATCGTTTGGATCAAGACTGGCATGGATTGGCTCAAATGCCTCTGAGACAGACCCGAAAAACTCAGATTCACCGTCCCAGCTGCCCTCTGCTGTTGCTGCCAGGTGCAACACCTTGGCGTCCTGTCCGACCACGAATAGCTTGTCAATGTTGTACCTGACAACCAGCAGCCCAATGGCATGATGCTCTTGGTCTGAAATTTCTCCTAGTTCGGCCATGGCACCCAGAACCGCAACGGTCCTGTGGCCCGAGCGACCTATTACAGCAAGGCTTTGAAGCGCGGCTTTCATGGAGTCTGGCGATGCATTGTAGGCATCGTTGATCACGTGAAAACCCTGTTCTGATTGAAGAAGCTGCATTCGCCAGCGCTCGGCCATCTGCATCTCGGAAAGCACTTTCAGGCAGTGACCTGTCTCAATACCGAGAAGCCTTGAAACTTCCAATGCCGCCGCAGCGTTCATAGCCTGGTGTTCGCCCAAAATTCGCATACTGAGCTCACTGTCAGTCTCGCCGATTCGTAGGCTGACTCTTGTGCCATCTAGGCTCAAGTCGGTTGCGGTGATTCTGGTGCTAGCGTTTACGTCATAGCCAAATCCGGAGACCGCGACACTGACCCCGGTTTCCATTGCTCTAACCACGGGGTCATCAAAGTTCAAGACAACCTGCTGGGTGGCAAATTCGACTAGCTCAGCCTTGATTTTGGCGGTTACTTCAATGCCTCCAAAGGCACCGGCGTGGGCGAGCCCGACCTTCAGCACCACCGCGATATCGGGCAAAGTCCAGGCTGCCAGTTTGGCAATGGACCCAAGCCCGGCAGCCCCGTACTCAAGAATCAAGTAGCGGGTTTCGTGGTCGATTCGCAACACGGTTGTGGGCAAGCCCACCAGGTTGTTATAAGAGCCAATTGGGGCAACGGTTGGTGCCAGCGGAGAAAGAATTTCTCGAAGCATGTTCTTGGTAGAGGTCTTGCCGTTCGATCCGGTTATGCCGATTACCGTCAAATTGCCCTTTGACCGAACTCTCGACAAGACCAGCTGGGCCAGATCTGAAAGAGCTGCGACTGAGTCCGCCACAACTATTTGATTAATCGCTGCGGCTTCGTCTGGCTGCTGGAGAATTGTCAATACGGCGCCGGCCTGAACCGCTTGAGCAAGATGACGGTGACCATCGTCGTTCGCGCCTACCTTTGCAAAAAAGATTCCGCCTTGCTCTACCGACCTGGAATCGGTGGTGGAAACCCCAGAAACCAGGTCGGTTTCGGCTCCCCTAAAAATTGTTCCAGAAACTGCTTCAGCAATCTCGGCCAGGCTAAGTTCAATCAACGCTCTAGAGCCTTTCTTGCAACCATAATCGCATCAAAGGGCAGCTTCTGCCCCATTACCTCGCGATAGGTTAGGTGACCTGGACCACACCACAGAATTGCCCCACCGCTGGCGGTGATATTCACAGCTTTAGCTATCGCCTCAGCTGGGTCTGCAACCTCAAATACTCGCTCCGAGTTGGTTTGTTTCAGCGCTGCATCCAGCAGAGTTTTGCGAATTAGTGCCGGATCCTCACTCCTTGGATGCTGGTCAGTTACTACCAAGATGTCGCCGTAATTCGCGGCTGCAGCTGCCATTTCTGCTCGCTTGCCGGGGTCCCGATCTCCGGAAGCTCCAAAAACTATGGTGAGTTCCGGGTATTTGCTCTTGAGTTCTCTGCCAGCTGCATCAATAGCAGCGGGGGTGTGAGCGTAGTCAACATAAACGTGTGGCAACCCTGGCACCACCAGCTCGAGCCGTCCTGGAACCTGTATTTCAATAGCCTCAGCAGCTCTTGTTAGCTCCCGCGCATCAAAGCCAGCCTCAAGCAGCATAACGACTGCCAGCGCCAGGTTTTTGGCCATCAGTGGTCCTATTTCAAGGTTCAGCTCTAGGTTCTGCTTGCCTGTGATTTTCAACCCATGGTCCATTTTTTGAAGCTGGTATTGCAGGCCGTTACCAATGCCGACGCCGGCTATCTCCAGGCTTTCTAGCAATTGCTTTGCGTATTCATCTTCAACACTAATAACACCCATGCCGCTGAACTTGTTTGTAAACAGTTCGCGCTTGGCGCGCAGGTAGTCATCCATGGTGCTGAAATCGTCAAGGTGGTCGCGACTTAAGTTTGTGAAACCAGCCACTTCAAAGTGCATTCCATCCACGCGGTGCCTTGCTAATGCCTGTGCGGAAACCTCTATTACCAGTGCCTTGGCGCCCAGCTTGGCGGTCTCTGCGGCTAGCCAGTGAAGCCTTGGAGCTTCCGGAGTCGTTAGGTGTGACTCAAATTGGTGGTCTTCAAAATTGGTGCTTGCCGAGGTTGATAGCCCAGTGCGAACTCCCAGACCCTGAAGTAGCTGCTGCAAATAAAACGAAGTTGACGTCTTTCCATTGGTGCCGGTTACCCCAAATACCCGAAGCCCTAAATCTGCGGTACCGAAGACCTCGGCAGCCACTTGTCCGGCAATAATCCTGGGATCGCTGTGGCAAAGATTCGGCAGGTTGGTTGCAACAACTCGGTCCGACAAAACTGCTACCGCACCGTTGACAACTGCCTGATCTAGATAATCCAGCCCGTGGCTTTTTGCTCCCTGGACCGCTATGAACAGGCAACCGGGAGTGACCTGACCGGAATCCATTGCAACCGAGACAATTTCAACTTCCGGACTACCGGTCAGCTCGAGGTTGAATTTGCTGGCAAGCTCGCTAGTCGTTTTCATCGATTTGGCCGTACTTGTCAGATGGAATGCTTCTGGATTCGGTGGTGGAGGGCGGAATTCGGTAGTGCTTGAGAGCCTGCTGCATGATCGCCTTGAAAGGAGGTGTCGCCTTGGATGAGTTGGAAACTCCCTCAGGGCGATAAATAGTCACACCGACCACGAACTTGGGGTTCTCGGCTGGGGCAATTCCGTAGAAAGAAATTGCGTACTCATCGCCATAGCCGCTGCCTGACTTGATCTCGGCCGTACCAGTCTTACCGCCGACACGATAACCAGGAATTGCGGCGGTCTTTCCGACACCACCAAATTCAACAACTTTTTCCATCAGCTCAAGATTCACATTTGCCGAGGCAGTAGACAAGACTCTGGTTGATCCCTGGTTTGGCGCATAGGCAATGGAGCCATCGGCAGCCAGGCAACTGTCAACCAGGATGGGGTCAAGTCGAACTCCGCCATTGGCGATTGCCTGATAGGCATAGGCCATCTGCAAGCTGGTAACCGAGATGCCCTGGCCAAATGTGGTAACCAAATTTGTCATCTCGTCCCACTGGCTGGCAGGGTGCAAAATTCCAGAGCTTTCACCCTCAAACCGCAATGGGCTCACCGACCC
The DNA here is from genome assembly GCA_017854485.1 of Aquiluna sp. Classification (GTDB taxonomy): domain Bacteria; phylum Actinomycetota; class Actinomycetes; order Actinomycetales; family Microbacteriaceae; genus Aquiluna. The sequence goes on from JAFMHN010000005.1 coordinate 57,330, forward strand.
AAAGCCAAATTTCTTCAAATACTCGTAGCGGGTTTCCCTCGGTATTTGACTTGCAAAGTTCGTCATTCCGGTATTTGAGGAGTAACGCAGTACGCCCGCCAGACTCAGGGTGAAATCCTCGTGCGAAAAGCTGTCCTTGATATATTCATTGTCGAAATCAAGGTTCATGCGGTCCGGAGCCGAGACGGTGTCGTACTCATCGGCTGTGCCGGTGTCCAGGACCATCGATGAGCTGACAGCCTTCATGATGCTGCCCGGCTCAAAAGCGGCCTGGAAGATTCTTGAGCCTCGGTCTGCAGCAGGAACCGCCGCCGGATCGTTTGGATCCACCGTTGGGGCCTCGGCGGCCGCCAAAATTCTGCCTGTTTCAACTTCAACCACTATCGCCGATGCCCACCTTGCAGATAGCTCGTTGACGGTGTCCGCCAGCACCTGCTGAGCGAAGAACTGGAGATTGGCATCGATCGAAAGGTTCAGCTGCCCGCCGTCTTCGGTTGGCTGGGTGGTTTGATTCGAGGTTGGGATTCTAACGCCCTCGGCAGATCGTTCGAAGGTCTCTTGCCCGTCCACACCAGCCAGGCAGGTGTTGTATTGGCGCTCAAGGCCAGCCAGCGGGGTGCCGTCGCTGCCGACGAAGCCGAGGACATTCCCGGCAACCGCACCCATTGGGTAGAGCCGGTCCTCAAACTGGTCAAAGAATATCCACGGGATGTCTAGGTCGCGAATCGCGTTATAGGTTTCAGCATTGACAGTCTTGGCAAGGTTTGAATACTCCGAGTCGCCCTCGAGACGAATCATGATCTCGCCATAGTCAACGCCCAACAACTGTGACAACTCCAGAGCAATTTCATCAACGGATCGCTCGGTGCGGACGCCGTCTATTGTCTGAAAAACCGGCCCCACATTCTTCGGCGCGGCATTCACGTCGTACCTGAAGACGGTTTTGGCCAAGACCTGCCCAGAAGAGTCGAGGATATCGCCGCGTAGCGCCTGCAGGGTTTGAGTCATGGACCTTGATGCCAGTGACTTCTCTTGGATTTCAGCTGCCTTTACCACTTGGAAATCGACCAGTCGCACACCCAGGGCGGCCACAATTAGGAACAGCACCACCGCGAAGGCGCCGAGGCGGCGATTCAGCTTCGCGTGTGTTCCCATTAGGTGCCTATCTAGTTGGTGATGCGGGGATAAACCCTGATTGCAAAACTAGACCAGTGTCGCTGTTATTCGAGGTTTCAACACTCACTTGAACCTCGCCGGAAGACACCGTGGCCAGTGAGAACTCGGAGATTGCACCAAGGGCTGAGTTGGCAACCAGGTTAGCGCTAGCAACCTGCTGTCCCTCTGCCTTTGCTGGGCTTGGCTTTCCGTAAATCTTGTTGCTTTCGATATCCAACAAAACCGAAGCTGGGTTGGCAACCATGCCAAGTCGGTTTGCAGCATCAGCCAGGTTCTGGGGCGAGGAAAGTGATGAGACTTCTTCCTGAATGATTTGGACTTCGGTGGCTAGGTCTCGCTTTTCAAGCTTGAGTGAGCGAAGCTCGTAGGCATCATGTGTGAGCACCATGTTCAGGCCGATTTGTCCGACCAGCACTGCAACCAGGCCGATAATCAACACCGCGGCTGCCATGAGGCTGGGACGAAGCTTCTTTGCTTCATTAGCCGAGACCATGAAAATGCTCATTAGATAACCTCTAGTTTCTCCGCTGCACGCAGCCTGGCCGAAGCCGCTCTTGGATTTTGTGAAAGTTCAATTTCGGTTGCTCGCTCCACTCCGCGAGTGATCACCGATAGCGCAGGTGACGTGCCAGGAAGCTGAATTGGCATCTCTACGGGAGTTGAAGAAACTGCGGCGGCTTGCATTGCGCGCTTGACGATGCCGTCTTCGAGTGAGTGGTAGGACATCACCACTAACCGACCACCGACCCGCAAGGACTCGATAGCCTGTGGAATGGCCCTTTCCAGGCCGCCCAGTTCATCGTTCACTGCGATTCTTAGAGCCTGATAAATCCGTTTTGCAGGATGTCCGGAGGTCTTTCCCGGTGCTGCCGGAATTACTGACGTGACAATCTGATTCAACTCTGCGCTGGTTGCAATTGGCTGATCACGACGAATTTGCACTATGCGCTTGGCTACTGCTGTCGCATAGCGCTCTTCTCCGTATTCGCGGAAAATCCTTGTAAGTTCAGCTTCTGACTCGCGCGCCAGCAGCTCGGCAGCGGTCAGACCCTCGGACTGATTCATTCTCATGTCCAGAGCAGCATCCTGAGCATAAGAAAAGCCCCGGTCGGCATAATCCAACTGCAGCGAACTGACCCCAAGATCCATCAATACGCCATCAACCTGGTCAATCTGGAGCTCTTCCAAGATCTCAGCGATTTGGTCATAGGTTCCGGCTACTGGAATGAACCGATCGCCAAATTTGGCAAGGCGCTCGGAAGCCAACTCGAGTGCCTGTGGGTCTCTATCGATTCCTATAACTCGCAACCTAGAGTGCTGTGCCAGCAGCGCCTCAGTGTGACCGCCCATGCCCAAGGTGCAGTCAATTACAACGGGTGATTCGTTTTCGAGCCCTGGACGCAAAAGCTCGAGGCAGCGTTCCAGCATTACTGGAAGATGAAGATCTGCAGTTGATTGAGTCATAAGCTTTTGGGCCCTGCCCTGCACCTTGAACCTTGTCCGTCTATGAGCTTGGTTTTTCATAGGTCCGACTTAGGGGAAGTAAGCCGGGACGGCCAAGGATCAAAGTGCAGGATTAGAACAACCCAGGAATCACCTCCTGAGCTTGCGAGGCGAATGTTTCTTCGTTGCTAGCTAGATATGTCTGCCATGCGGCGGCATCCCAAATTTCAGCTCTGGAACCAACTCCAATGATTACCAATTCTTTGGTGAGGTCTGCGTATTCGCGAAGCAGTGCTGGTACCAAGACTCGGCCCTGCTTGTCAGGAGTTTCATCAGATGCTCCGGATAGAAAAACTCTCAAGTAGCGACGAGCCTCTTCGGAGGTGACAGGCGCCTGGCGGACCTTGTCGTGAACATCCTGGAACTCCTTGGCGGAAAAGACATAGAGGCAGCGCTCTTGGCCGCGGGTGATGACAACACCGTCTGCAAGCTCATCGCGGAACTTGGCCGGAAGGATGATTCTGCCCTTGTCATCGAGCTTTGGAGTGTGCGTGCCTAATAACATGCAGCCCCCTTTCGCTCTAGTTATTCTCCACTTTACTCCACTTTCCTCCACTTTGCTTTGTTTTGCAAGCATTTATTGCAAGATTTTTGAATAATTTGGGTAATAAAAAACCCCCGCCGAAGCGGGGGTTTGGAAGACTTATCTAGTCGTTATTGAAGCGCTGGTTCCAGCGATCTTCGAAAAACGAGGGCCCGCCAGGCTCTTTGGCAGAACGCGGTGCTGTCGGGAGCCGGAAATTACTGCTAGCGGTAACCAAGCCAATCACCATCACCATGAATGCCGCGACCCCGAAAAACGCCACCTGCAGGATTACAGCGAACACTAAAAGGCCAAGGCCGATTAGGGTGACAACCACCCCAAGCACCAGCTTGCGGCCGTTCTTGTTGGACGAGCCAACCTCTCGAACGCGATTAGCGAAGCTGGCGTCCTCTTCGATGAGGTTGCGCTCCATCTCCTCGAGAAGTTTGCGCTCACGCTCTGATAGGGCCATTGGTAATCTCCGTTCCTTGTCAATTGTAAACAACTGTGAGCCGCTAGGCTATCCCGCGTGGCTCAAGATTTTTTGTTAGAACTTGTTCAATCCAAGCTCGATGACTTCTGCGATCAAAAACGCGAAGAGCTGACGAGCATTTCTGAGGACCTAATTCCCCTCATCGATTACACGCAAGCCCTACTGTCTGGGGGCAAGCGATTCCGGGCGCTGTTCTGCTACTGGTCATTCGCCGCCCAGCACACTAGCCCAGTGACAGAGGATCAACTTTCAATCGACAGCCCGATTGTTGGGGTTGCCGCAGCCCTAGAAATGTTTCATGCTGCAGCGCTTGTTCATGATGACCTTTTGGACCAAAGTGACACTAGAAGAGGCTCCCCCGCCATTCACAAGCGCTTCGAGACTCTCCACAAACAAAATCAATACGTGGGCTCAAGCGAGCGATTCGGAGTTGCAGGCTCTGTCCTTGTCGGAGACTTGATGCTTGCCTGGAGTTCCGAGATTTTCGGCGAAGCACTTCTTCATGGAGTCAAGGAGTCCGCCGAGGCAAGCTGCCGTCATGAATTCGGCAAAATGCGCTTCGAAGTGATGGCAGGGCAGTACCTGGATGTTCTAGAAGAAAACGCTGCGCCAACCCGAACCGACGGAGCTGCAGTTGCAAGGGCAAACCGCATCATGCTCTACAAGACAGCCAAGTACAGCCTCGAGGCACCATTGCTGATTGGTGCAGCACTTGCCGGAGCAAAAGAAGATTCACTCCAGCAGCTAAGTGATTTTGGCATCCCCCTTGGTCTGGCATTCCAACTCCGAGATGACGTTCTTGGGGTCTTTGGCGACCCGGAAATTACCGGAAAGCCTGCAGGTGATGACCTGCGTGAGGGAAAAAGAACCGTTTTGATTGCGCTGACACTTGAGACATTGCCGAAATCCGTGGCCAAGATCTTCGAGGAGCTGTTGATCTCCGGCGACATCGATGCCGAGCAGTTGGATTTCATGCGCCAGACAATCGAAGACTCAAAGGCTCTTGAAAAGACTGAGCGGCTGATCTCCGAGCATTCCTACAGGTCGATTGAGGCTCTTGCCGCACTGGAAATTTCAGATCAGGGAAGAAACGCCCTTGCAAAACTTGCTGACCAAGTAATTAATCGAGCGAAGTAGTTAGCCAAGCCCCTGGGCGGCCCTGCGAACTGGGGCTTTGTGACCTGCCAGTAGCGCTGAAATCGGCTCAGTGCCGAGTTCATCGTTCACTTCGTACAGCCAGGTGATTGCCTCTTGAAGACTTAGGCCCAAATCCAGCAGCAGAATCATGGTTCCCCTGATGCTGCTAAGTGGCTCACCATCAACAATCAGATTCGCCGGCACCATTGGTTCTTTTTCGACTTTGTATGAAAAAAGAATGTGCTCGTCAATCAATCGGCGAACTTTCCCAGAAGAAATACCTAGAAGGTCGGCAACCTCATCAATGGTTAGCCACGCATCAACTTTGTCAGTTATCAATTCCTAATTCCTTGCAGTTTCCACAAGTTGCTCAGCTACCAAAAATGCTAGCTCCAATGACTGCTTGTGGTTCAGTCTTGGGTCACAAACCGACTCGTAGCGCTCTTCCAGCGTCTTCTCATCAATTTGCTCAGAGCCGCCGAGGCACTCGGCGACATCGTCGCCGGTCAGCTCAACGTGCAGACCACCGGGGTGGGTGCCAAGTTCGCGGTGAACCTCGAAAAAGCCCATGACCTCATCCATGACATCGTCGAACCTTCTTGACTTGTAGCCGTTCTTGGTGGTCATGCCGTTGCCGTGCATCGGGTCAGTAATCCAGAGTGGGTTTGCACCGGACTCCTGAGCTGCTTCGATAAGGCGAGGTAGCTCGTCTCTAATCTTTCCAGCACCCATGCGGCTGATGAAAGTCAGTCGTCCTGGCTCGCGGTTTGGGTCTAGCTTGTCAATTAGCTGCAGCACATCTTCTTTAGTTGAAGTTGGCCCAAGCTTCACTCCAAGCGGGTTTTTCACTCGTGAGAAGTAATCGACGTGTGCGCCATCTAGCTGCCTGGTGCGCTCACCAATCCAAATAAAGTGACCGCTGGTGACATACGGGGCGCCCGATCTGGAATCAAGCCTTGTCAGAGGAACCTCGTAATCAAAAAGCAGACCCTCGTGCGAAACGAAAAACTCAGTTGATTTCAGCTCGTTGGCATCAATGCCGCAGGCCTCCATAAAGCACATCGCTCGGTCAATGTCCTGGGCAATACTTTCGTAGCGCTTGTTCGCTGGGTTATCAGTAAAGCCCTTGTTCCAGGAGTGAACTTCGCGAAGGTCTGCGAAGCCGCCGGTGGTGAAGGCGCGAATTAGGTTCAGGGTGCTGGCGGAAGTGTTGTAGGCCTGCATCAAACGGTATGGGTCGTTCACGCGCGACTCTGGGGTGAATTCGTAACCATTGACCGCGTCGCCGCGGTAGGCAGGAAGCGTTAGGTCTCCCCTGGTTTCAGTGTCTGAAGATCGTGGCTTAGCGAACTGCCCGGCCATGCGGCCCATCTTGACAACTGGCAGTGACGATCCATACATAAGCACGACTGCCATTTGCAGGACGGTCTTGATGCGGTTGCGGATGCGGTCTGCGGTGGCGTCTGCGAAAGTCTCGGCACAGTCCCCGCCCTGCAAGATGAAACCCTCGCCCTTTGCAGCGTCAGCAATGCGCTTTTTTAGCGTGTCAACTTCGCCGGCAAAAACCAACGGTGGCTGCGCGGAAAGCTCCTGCTTTACCTGCTCAAGCAGAATCTCGCTGTCCCAAGTTGGTTGCTGCTTCGCCTCAAGGTTGAGGTAGTTGTCTAATCCGAACTCTTTCACGCTTCCCTATTCTGACCTTGCAAGTCTGTTTCTTACGGTCGAGGCATAAACATCCTCGTAATCCTGATTGCTCAATCGATGGATGCTGTAGATGATCTGATCTGCCACGGCCCGCAAAACTGCTCGTTCGCCTTCCATGCCGGCGAACCTAGAAAAGTCTAACGGCTCACCAATGACAACGCCGACGCGATGGATTTTTGGGTACTTCGAGCCAATCGGCTGCACCTTCTCCGTGTCAATCATTGCAACTGGAATCACTGGAACCTGTGCCTCGAGCGCCATTCGGGCAATTCCGGTTCGTCCTCGGTAGAGCTTGGCGGTTGGAGATCTGGTGCCCTCCGGATAAATTCCGAGCAGCAGACCTCGCTCCAGAACTCCCAAACCGGTGTTTAGGGAATCTTCAGACGCCTTGCCGCCGGAGCGGTCGATTGGCAGCTGTCCGGTTGATTTGAAGAACCAACGGATCAGGGCGCCTTTGACGCCCTTGCCCGTGAAGTAGTCGCTCTTTGCCAAAAAAGTTACTGGCCGTCTTATTTTGAGAGGTAGAAAAATTGAGTCAACGAAGGAAAGGTGGTTGGAAGCGATAATTGCCCCGCCCTGCTTTGGGATGTTTTCTGCACCCCGAACCCAAGGCCGGAACAAAATCGACAGAATCGGCCCAAGCACAAAATTCTTCAAAAAGAAATAGGTCATGTCTCTCCAGTCAACCCCTAAAGCTTACCGAAGCGATTGCCTGGCCAGATCAGCGGCCCCGATTACTCCGGCCTGGTTAGAAAAGGTTGCCCCAACAACTTTTGCAACCGGCCTAAAGCCGTTGGCAGGAACCTCAGCTTCAAAACTTCTTCTAATCGGTTCTAGAACCAACTCACCGGCCTCGGAAAGGCCGCCCCCAATTACATAAACCTCCGGGTCAAGCGCTGCGGTGATGCTGCCCATGGCCTCGCCCAGATACTGTCCCAAATCTTCAATGAGAGCACGAGCTCCGCTGTCTCCAGCCGAGAGTGCTTGGGCGATGTGCTGCCCGGTTAGTTGTTCTGCTGATGGCGAAAGCTCAGCCAGCATTGCTGCCGCTGGATCGTTGCTTGCAACTAGCGCCTTGGCAGCATTCAACAGTGCCGTGCCAGAGGCATACTGCTCAACGCAGCCCTTTCGGCCGCAGCCACAGGGTCTTCCATCGCGGACCACACGAATGTGGCCAAGTTCACCGGCAATACCAAATCCACCGCGTCGAAGCTGCCCGTCAGAGATGATTGCTCCACCAACTCCGGTGCCGAGGGTGAGCATGACCATGTCCCTGGTGCCCTGGCCCGCTCCGAATCGGAACTCGGCCCAGCCAGCCGCATTGGCATCGTTCTCGATAACAACAGCAAGCTTTGTTCGCTGTTCAAGTCTTTGTCTGAGCGGCTCGTTGCGCCACTTTAGGTTCGGTGCATAAAGAACGGTTGACCCAGTTGCGTCAATGAACCCTGCCGCCGCCACGCCAACCGCTTCCAATTCCTGGCCAGCTGAGTCGGCAAGCTCAGTGATTAGCGAGGCGACAACCTCAACCATTTGATCCGGGTCTTGCGCGGGACTGGGGACCCTCTTCTCGAGGGTAACTGTGCCGGATGCGTCAACTAGGGCCCCGAGGACCTTGGTGCCACCTATGTCAATGCCGATGCTTAGCAAGAAACTTCTTTCGCAGATGCTGAAGCCTAAATTTTAGAGGCATTCTTGCCTGCGATGAAGTCAGTAATTAGTAGCGAGTTTATTTTTGGGACCATCTCCCACCTTTTTTCAGGTTAAAGTAATGGGTAACTCGACACAGGGAGAAACAATGACGTTCTACGATGTGCCCATCAAGGTGACCTCAGATCCAAGCCTAAACGCGACCGACCTGCTACTTGAGAGAGTTGCTCTCGCCCCAGGTCACGCTCTTTTCAGTAGAGAAAATCCTGATAAATCGTGGCGAAACGTATCCTCAGACGAGTTCCTAGAGGAAGTCAAGAGCCTAGCCAAGGGCCTTATCAACGCCGGCATAAAGCCTGGCGATGCGATTGCCATCATGTCCAGGACCCGCTACGAGTGGACCATGATTGACTTCGCAATTTGGTTTGCCGGAGCCATTAGCGTGCCGATCTACGAAAGCAGCGCGCCAAGCCAGATGGAGTGGATTCTTTCCGACTCTGACGCCGTGGCATTCTTCATCGAAGACGACGAGCACATGGAGCGCTTCAACCAGATCAAGGCAAACGTACCCAAGGTAAAGCAGGTTTGGCGAATTGACTCATCAGACTTCTCTGACCTGCACAAGGCAGCCGAGAAGGTTGGAGATGACCAGCTCGAGAAGGCTCGCTCGAATGCCGAGCTGACAGACCTTGCAACCATCGTTTACACATCTGGAACAACCGGAAACCCTAAGGGCTGTGAACTTACCCACAAGAGCTTTGTTGACCACTGTAAAAACGCGGCGCTAGAGCTACCTGAGGTTGCCAACGACAAGCAGTCATCGCTGATCTTCTTGCCGCTGGCCCACATTCTTGCTCGCTACGTATCGGTGCTTTGCGTGCACGCTGGTATTCGGGTTGGCCACCTAGCTGACTCAAAGCAGGTTGGCGCGGTTTTGCCAACCTACAAGCCAACCTTCCTATTGGCCGTTCCACGCGTTTTTGAGAAGGTCTACAACGGAGCTGAACTCAAAGCTGAGACCGGCGGCAAGGGCAAGATTTTCCGAGCTGCAGCAGAAGCGGCCATTGAATACTCCAGAGCCCTGGACTCCAAGTCAGGCCCATCGCTGTCGCTGAAAATCAAGCACAAGCTGTTTGACCGTCTGGTCTATGGAAAGCTTCGCGCGGCCATGGGTGGCAACGTGAAGTATGCAATTTCCGGCGGTGCGCCGTTAGGTGAGCGCCTAGGTCACTTCTTCCGCGGTATTGGACTGATTGTGCTTGAGGGTTACGGCCTAACCGAGACTGCTGCTGCGGCCGTGATTGGCCGAGTTGCCTGGCAGAAAATTGGCAAGGTTGGAAGGGCGCTTCCTGGAACTGGAATCAAGATTGCAGATGACGGCGAAATTTGGTTGCGCGGAATCAACTGCATGCGCGGCTACTGGCGCAATGAATCAGCAACCAGAGAAGCTTTCGTCGAGGACTGGTTTAGAACCGGCGACATTGGCGAGTTGGATGAGGACGGCTTCCTAACTATCACCGGCCGCAAGAAGGAGATTCTTGTAACCGCGGGTGGGAAGAATGTTGCGCCAGCCCCAATTGAAGATCCACTTCGCGCACACCCACTGGTGGGGCAGGTTGTGGTCATTGGAGACGCCAAGCCATTTATTTCAGCGCTGATCTCACTCGACCCAGAAATGGTTCCAGTTTGGGCGGCCAATAACGGCATCGAGGAGAAGTTGACGCTTGCTGAAGCAACCAAGCACCCGGCCATCGTCGCCGAGATCCAGTCGGCTGTCGATGAGGTTAATAAGAAGTTCTCGCAGGCAGAACAGATGCGAGCCTTCGAGATCCTTGACGTTGAACTAACTGAGGCTTCAGGTCACTTGACACCTTCGTTGAAGATCAAGCGCGCCAAGGTGATGAATGACTTCCAGTTGCAGGTAGAGCGGATTTACGTCAACGCATAAACCAGGGCTGCTCGCGAAGAGCCTTGAAGGCTAGCTTGCGCTCGTCTTTTGCTAGTCGATCCAGGTAAAGAAGTCCGGCCAGGTGATCGATTTCGTGTTGCAGCGCCTGTGCCATAAGCCCGGAGCCGGTGATTTCGATTATTGAGCCATCCAACTGGTAACCAACAGCGGTGGCTTCAGTATGTCTAGGGGTCTTATGCCAGAGCCCTGGAACCGAAAGGCATCCTTCTTCCATCAGCTCCACGTTCCCGGCTAATGCTGTGAGCTTGGGGTTTATCAGATAGCCCAACTCCCCCTCAACGTTGTATGCGAAGGCGCTCAGCCCAACGCCAATTTGAGTCGCTGCCACCCCTGCTCTGCCAGAAAGCGATGTGGTATCGAGTAAGTCATGAACTAAGGATGTAACCGAACCAAAGTCGGCAACCTCAACCGTTGGGGATTTCAGAATCGGATCGCCAAAGAGGCGAATTTCGCGAACGCTCAACTAACCAAACCATCGGCAACAAGTGCCGCTAGGTCTCTTGCTGCCTGCCTGGTAGCTGGGTGCAGTTGATCAAAATCAACTACGGCTCCCGCAGCTAGTTGAGGGTCATAGGGAACCCTGACAACAGCCCTGACTCGTGACTGGAAGTGTGACTCGATTTCATCGAGCTTGACCAGCTCAGTTCCGAAAGTGGCGGTGTTTAGTGCGACGACGCTTTTTCTAACTAGGTCGCTGTAGCCATTTGATTCCAACCAGGTCAATGTCTCCGAGGCGAGCTTGGCCTCATCGATAGAGCCACCTGAAACAATCACAAGACCGTTGGCGCGCATTAAAATTGCTCGCATAACGCTGTGAACAATTCCGGTTCCGCAGTCGGTCAAGCAGACGCTGTAGTAGCGGGCGGCAATGTCGGCAACCACGTTGTAATCGCCCTCGTTGAAGGCTTCTGACACCATTGGATCAGTGTCAGATGCCAAAACGTCAAGCCGGGACTTGTCCCTAGAAACAAAGTCGCTGAAGACCTTGAAGCTGGTGATGCCTCCGGCACGATTTACAACGTCGCGAACGGTCTTTTCTGTGTCTTTTCTAACTCTCTCGGCCAAAGTTCCGCGGTCCGGGTTGGCATCAATGGCAAGAATTCGGTCCTCTCGAACCCTCGCCAGCGCCATCCCAATCAGGGCGGTGATGGTTGTTTTACCAACGCCACCCTTGCGGGTTAGCACTGGCACAAATCTTGTTTCGCCCTCAAGGTCCACGTTGATGCGCTGATCCAGAGCTCGCCTGGCCTTGACCTTCTTGTTGTCCCCTAGGTTCACGAGCCCGAAGGTGATCCGGTATG